>NZ_CP087599.1 GCF_020990385.1 Paracoccus sp. MA | reverse complement strand
CGAAACTGTCCACGACCACCACCGTCAGGATCGGGCCGAAGATCTCCTCGACCGCCAGTTTGGAATCGCGCGCGGTCTCGACAATGGTCGGCTCGATGAAGCCGGGGCTGACGACATTGCCGCCGACCAGCACGTTTTCCGATTTCGCCGCATCCAGATAGCTGCTGACCTTGTCGAAATGCGCCTTCGAGACAAGCGGGCCGACGCGGTTCGCCGGGTCCAGCGGATCGCCGACCAGCCAGCCGGCCGCCTCGGCCCGGACCTTCTCCAGCAGCCGGTCCTTGATGCCGCGCTGCACGATCAGCCGCGAGCCGGCCGAGCAGTTCTGCCCCATGTTCCAGAACGCGCCGTTGACGACATGGCCCGCCACCGCGTCCAGGTCCTCGGCATCGTCCAGCACCACGCAGGGGTTCTTGCCGCCCAGTTCCAGCACCACCTCCTTGAGGTTGCTGTCGGCGGAATAGTTCAGGAAGCGCCGCCCGGTGGCGGTCGAGCCGGTGAAGCTGACCATGTCCACGTCCGGGTGCCGGCCCAGCGGCTCGCCCACCTCGCGGCCCGAGCCGGTGACGATGTTCAGCACCCCCGCCGGCAGCCCGGCCTCGGCCGCCAGTTCGGCGACGCGCAGCGCGGTCAGCGTGGTCTCGCCCGCGGGCTTCATCACCACCGAGCAGCCGGCGGCCAGCGCCGGGCCGATCTTCCAGGCCAGCATCAAGAGCGGGAAGTTCCAGGGCAGCACCAGACCGACCACGCCCACCGGCTCGCGCACCACCATGGCGATGTGGTTGTCGGATGCGGGCGAGACCTGGTCGTAGATCTTGTCGATCAGTTCGGCATGCCACTTGATGACATGGATCGTCTCCGGCACGTCCACGGTTTCGCAGTCGAAGATGGTCTTGCCGGCATCTAAGCTTTCCAGCACGGCGAGTTCGCGGGCATTCTCCTCCATCAGCGCGGCGAGGCGCAAAAGCGTCTCCTTGCGCTCGCCGGGATGCAGTCGCGACCAGCGCCCGTCCTCGAAGGCGGCGCGGGCGGCTGCGACGGCGACGTCCACGTCCTGCGTGTCGCAGGCGGCGATCTCGGCCAGCGCCTCACCCGTTGCGGGGTTGGTGGTGGTGAAGGTCTTGCCCGAAATCGCCGGGCGGAAGGCGCCGTCAATGAAGGCCAGCTTCGGGAAGGTGAGGCCGGATGCGATGGACTTGTATTCCCCGGTGGTCAGCAGGTCGCTCATCTCATTTCCCCTCGACAATGGCCTGGACGGCGGTTTTCAGCGTGGCGATGACGGCTTCCAGCTCGGCCTTCTCCTCGGCGTTCAGGCCCTGCAGCGGCGGGCGCATCGGGCCGGCGCGCAGGCCCGAGACCTCGACCCCGTGCTTGACGCATTGGATGAACTTGCCGCCCTCCTCCAGCACCGCCATCAGCGGCATCATCGCCGACATGATCTTGCGGCCCTTGGCGAAGTCGCCGCGCACGGCGCAGGCTTCGTAAAGCGCGACATGCTCCTCGGGCAGGAAGTTCGAGCCGGCGCAGATCCAGCTGCGCGCGCCCCAGGCAAAGAATTCCAGCGCCTGGTCGTCCATGCCGCAAGACATCTGGATCTGCGGATAGTCGCAGGCCAGCGTGTGGATGCGGTTCACGTCGCCCGAGCTTTCCTTGATGCCGATGACGTTCTTCGACTGGCTGACGATGTCCAGGAACTCGCGCCCCATGCTGACGCCCATGCGGCCGGGATAGTTGTAAAGGATCACCGGCAGGTCGGCGGCGCGGTCGATCTCCAGCGCGTTGGCGGCGTTCTCGGCCTCGGTCGGCACCGAATAGGGCGGGGTGCCCAGCAGGATCGCATCCGCACCCATCTCGCGCGCGCCCGTCGCCAGCGCGACGCTGTCGGGGGTGCGCATGGCGCCGGTGCCGACGATGACCCGCAGCCGGCCATCGGTGCGCTCGATGATGAAGCGGGCCAGCGCCAGCCGTTCCTCGACCGTCTCGGCATAGTTCTCGCCGGTCGAGCCGCCCGAGATCAGGCCATGGACGCCCGCCGCCACCAGCCGCTCGACCAGATCGGCAAGCGCGTCGTAGTCGATCGCGCCATCGGCCTGGAACGGGGTGATGACGGGCGTGTAGATGCCTTCCAGAACCATGCGGGGTGTCATTCGCGGCCTCCTCTGCGCGGGAATATCTCTGCCCAGTGGTAAGGCAGCCACCGGCGGCGCCGCAAAGGAGAATGTTCAGGCCCCGGGCATTAGAAAAACTACGTCAGCCGCGAGGCAGCGCCGCGCTACCTGATCCCCAGCAGCGACAGGATGAACAGCACCACCACCACGAGGCCGACGAGATAGATGATCGAATGCATGGCGACGCTTCCTCCTGATGCCGGCCCGGATCGCCCGGCCGGCATCGGCTGGCGCGCGATCCGCTGGACCCTGTCGCCCCCGAACGGCCGCCGAGCGGCAAGGTTTCCCGGCTTGATCTTGTTTAAGCCGGCAGGAGGCGCATCCGCGCCGGGGTGCGGCCCGGGCCCCCGGCGCCGGCGCGGGCCGTCGCAGGGAGGGGCTTATTGCGCCGCCAGAAGCTCCGGCACCGACAGCAGGATGAATTCGTTATCCGCCGCCTCGCCGATCTGCCGCCCGCCCGAGAAGGGCAGGTTGTTGTCGTTGGCCAGGATGATGTGCTCTGCGTCGACCCGCGCCACGTCCTCGATGGTGAAGAAGGGGAAGCTGAAATTCCCCTCGGCCGGCTTCAGGCCCGGCAACGCCTTGCCGTCGGGATCGGCGATGTCCAGCAGGTCGACATGGCCGATGCGGCGCAGATAGCCCTCGGCGTCCCGGCTGGCGGTATCGACCAGCACCACCCGCTTGACCCGCGCGGGCAACGGATAGCAGGCCGAGAGGTCGGCGGCATCCTCGGGGCAGGCGCGGGCCGCGTCGCCCTCGCCATTGTCGCGCTCGACGATCAGGGCGCGGGTCTCGTCGATGAAGTTGAAATCGCCGATGGCCGTGGCGCCCTCGGACAGCCTGAAGCGATAGCTGTCGCCGGTCCAGTCGGCCTTGCCGGTGTCGAAGGTCATCACCCGCAGGAAATCGCCCTCGGGCTGGCCGTCATCGCCCAGAAGCGGCTTTTCCAGCATCGCCCAGAGCAGGCCGGTGCCCGGCTGCAGCGCCATCCCCTCGTAGCCGCCCGACCGCTGGACGCGGAAATCCTTGCCGGGCTGCGCCGGCACGGCGATGCCGGGCGTGTCGGGCCCGGCCAGCGCCTCGCCCTCCAGCAGGGTCGGATGCACCGACAGCACCCGCCCGTCCGGCGCCACCCGCAGGAGATAGGGGCCGAACTCGTCGCCGATCCAGAACTCGCCGTCCAGATACTGGATGCTTTCCGGGTCGAAATCGGCGCCGGTCAGATAGCGGCTCTCGGTCGTCTCGTTGGCGATGCGGAACGGCACCTTGCGATCGGGATCGCGCAGGAACACGGTCTCCAGCCGCTCGACCGTGCCGGCGGCGAAATCCGGCTGCATGCGGTGAAAGAACAGCATGGCGTCGGGGCTGTTGGCCTTGGAGCCGAAGCCGTTGTCGGTCAGGGCGAACCAGCTGCCGTCCTCGGCCCGGTTCATCGCGAAACCCGACATGCCCTGCACCGGCTGGCCCAGGAAGGGCAGCGCGATGCCCGTCTTGTGGTTGCCATAGGTCGGCCCGGTATCGCCCTCGACCGACATGGGCGCGTCGTTGCGCGCCGCCCCGGTGAAGCGGCCCGACAGCCAGAGGTCGCGCGGCGCATCCGCCGGGGGCGGGATCATGCTGAAGGCGGGCAGGACCGCATGGCCGGCCAGCCGGGCCGGGAAGACCTCTTCTGCAAGGGCGGGGGCGGCGGCAATGGTGCAGGCAAGCAGGGCAGGGCCAAGGCGCATGGGAGTTCTCCGTCATGGTTGATCCCGCCGCTTTAGGCCGGGCAGATGACGGGAATGCAGCGGGTCGGTGTCAGAACGGTGATACCGCCCTGCCCCGCACTTCCCTGCCCCGTCCGGCGGCTTGCCGGCAGGGGCGCGATATGGCCCCGCCCGCGGGTTTTTTGGGAACCCGGCCGCGGCCGCGATCCTTTCCCCCGGGGGATGGAACGGGACGGAGTCGGAACCATGCAGCCAGACGGGGGCGGAGCCGGGGCGCAGGACGGGGGCCGGGCGGGCAGGACCGCCGCCTCGGTCTTCGAGGCCGCCGGGCGCGCGGTGCTGCGGCAGGGCCGGCTGCAGGCCGCAAGCTTCGATCCCCGCGCCGCGCGGTTCGAGCTGGCGCAGGCGGCCCGCGACCAGCGCGCGCTTTACCAGGCCGCGCTGAAGGCCGATGCCGAAAGCGAGCATATCACCACCGCCACCCGCTGGCTGCTGGACAATTACCACACCATCGCCGAGACCTATCGCCACCTGACCCGCGACCTCAGCCCGGCCTTCCTGCGCTCGCTGCCGCGGGGCCGTTTCCAGCCGGTGGCCGAACCGATCCCGCGCGTGCTGGCGCTGGCCTGGGACTATGTCGCCATGACCGACGGCGACCTGCGCGAGCGCAGCTTCGCCGATTTCATCGCCGGCGCGCAGCAGGTGGACTGGCTGACCATCGGCGAGCTGTGGTCGCTGCCCTCGATGCTGCGCTATGCGCTTCTGCTGCGCATGCTACGGCTGAGCGAGGAGACCGAGCACGCCCGCCGCGGCCGGCGCGAGGCCAATGCCGCCATGGACCGGCTGATGGCGCAGGACGAGCCGGGCCCCGCCGATTTCGACCTGGTGGTGCCGGGGCCGGCGCTGCGGAACCCGGCCTTCGTCGCGCAGGCGATCTATCGCATCCATACCGGGCTGGACCGCACCCATGCCATCACCGAGCAGCTGGCCCGCCGCCTTGAGGCGCGCGGCACCACGGCCGAGCAGGTGATGGCCAGCGAGCAGACCCGCCAGACCGAGAACAACGTCACCGCCGCCCATATCATCCGCGCGCTGAAACGCCTGGACGAGATCAACTGGCGCGAATGGTTCGAGGCCACCAGCCGCACCGAGGCGATCCTGCGCGAGGATCCCGACCACGAGCGGCTCGCCCCCCAGACCCGCAACGCCATCCGCAACCGCATCGAGATGATCGCCCGCCATTCCGCCCTGGCCGAGCCCGAGGTGGCCGAGCGTGCGCTTGCCGCCGCGGCACGGCGCGGCATCCCGGTCTCGGTCGTGCTGCTGGGCGACGACGCGCCGCATTTCGAGGCCGATTGCGGCTATCGCCCGGTCTGGCGCGAGCGGCTGGCGCGGCTGGCGCGCCGCCACGGCATCCTCAGCCTGATCCTGCCGCTGGCCATGCTGGTAACGGCGGCCTTCGGCCTGGCGCTGGCCTATGTCTCGGCCCAGACCGGCGGCTTCCTGGCCGCGACGCTGATCGTGCTGTCGCTGCCGGCCTTCCTGGACGCCTCGCTGGCGCTTCTGCGCTTCGTCGCCAGCCGGGTGATCCCGCCGGCGCAGCTGCCGGCCTACGGGTTCAAGGACGGCATCCCGCCGGACCATGCGACGCTGGTGGCGATCCCCTGTCTGCTGAGCGGCTTCGACACCATCGACGACCTGCTGAGCAATCTGGAAGTGCATTACCTCGCGAATCCCGACCCGGCGCTCAGCTTCGCGCTGCTGACCGATTTCACCGACGCGCCCGAGGAAACCGCGCCGCGCGACGCAGAACTGCTGGCCTATGCCCGCCGCGGCATCGCCGCCTTGTCCGAGAAATACGCCCATACCGGCCGCCGCTTCTACCTGCTGCACCGCCGCCGGCAATGGAACGAGGCCGAGGGCGTCTGGATGGGATGGGAGCGCAAGCGCGGCAAGCTGGTCGAGCTGAACGCGCTGCTGCGCGGCAGCGCCGACACCAGCTTCGTCGATACCGGCCCGCGCCCGCCCGAAGGCATCCGCTATGTGGTGACGCTGGACGCCGACACGCGCATGCCGCGCGACACCGTGCGGATGCTGGTCGGGATGATGGCGCATCCGGTCAACCGCCCGGTCTACGACCCGGCGCTGCGGCGCATCGCCCGCGGCCACGGGCTGATCCAGCCGCGCGTGACCTCGCTGCTGAAGCACGGCAGCCAGACCTCGCCCTTCCAGCGCATCCTGTCGCAGGACAAAGGGCTCGACCCCTATGTCTTCACCGTCTCGGACCTGTATCAGGACCTGTTCGACCAGGGCACCTATACCGGCAAGGGCATCTATGACGTCGATGCCTTCATCGCCGCCGCCCAGGACGGCATCCGCGAGAACACGGTGCTGAGCCACGACCTCATCGAGGGCGCCTGGCTGCGCGCGGCGCTGGCGACCGACGTGAACTTCATCGAGGAATATCCCAAGCGTTTCGACGTGGACCTGTCGCGCCAGCACCGCTGGGCACGCGGCGACTGGCAATTGCTGCCCTATCTGCTGGACCCGCGCAACGGGCTGGACGCGCTGGCGCGGTTCCGCATCGTGGACAACCTGCGCCGCAGCCTGCTGCCGGTGCTGTTGCTGCTGGCCGGGCTGGTGGCGCTGGTCGGCCTGCCCCATGCCGATGCGGTGCTGTGGCTGGGCGTGCTGGGCCTGTCCATGTGCCTGTCGCAGCTGCTGGGCTGGCTGATGGGCTTGATGCCGCGCCAGTCCGGGGTGGCGCCGCTGCGCCACATGCTGGTCATCGGCAACGAGCTGATCGACCAGCTCATGGCCTTCATGATGCGGCTGACGCTGCTGCCGCAGATGGCCTGGAGCATGGTCGACGCCACCGTGCGCAGCCTGTGCCGGGTCTATCTGTCGCGCCGGCACCTGCTGGAATGGACCACCACCGACGCCGTCGCCAGCCGCCGCCACGAAACGCCGACCGGCTATCTGGCGCTGATGCGCGGCGGGCTGGCGCTTGGCCTGGGCTTCATCGCGCTGGTGGCGGCGCTGCGCCCCGACAACCTGGCCCCGGCGCTGGCCATCGGCGTGCTGTGGCTGGGCGCGCCGCTGATCGCCTGGGTCAGCGCCCGCCCGATCGAGCGCGAGGGCGCCCGCCCCCTGACCGGCGAGGAGCGGCTGGAATGGCGGGCCGAGGCGCGGCTGATCTGGCGCTTCTTCGAGACCTTCGTGGACGAGCGCACCCATCACCTGCCGCCCGACAACCACCAGGACGATCCGCAGCCGAAACTGGCCGAGCGCACCTCGCCCACCAATATCGGGCTCTACCTGCTCTCGACCGTCAGCGCGCACGAGTTCCGCTGGATCACCCTGGGCGAGGCGCTGGACCGGATCGAGGCCACGCTTTCCACCATCGAGCGGCTGGAGCGCCATCACGGCCATCTCTATAACTGGTATGCCACCGACACGCTGGAGCCGCTGGGCACGCGCTACATCTCGGCGGTGGACAGCGGCAATCTGGCCGGGCATCTCATCACCCTGTCCTCGACGCTGAAGGAATGGGCGCGCAACCCGGCGCTGTATCTGCTGCCCGAGCTTTCGGGCGCGGTCGACATCCTGTCGCTGATGCGCCGGCTGCACGCGGCGATCCCGCGCGAGCGGCGCAGCCTGAACCCGCTGCGCAACCGCATCGAGGAGCGCATCGCCGGCTTGTGGCGCAGCATGGCCACCGGCGACGCGCCGCATCTGGCGCCCCTGCATGTGCAGGGCCATGCCCGCGCCGCCGCCAATCTGCAGGTGCTGATCCAGGGCCTGGTCACCGAGGTCCCGACCGATGCCACGCGCGAGTTGGACTGGTGGGCCAGCCGGCTGGTCCGCACCTGCGACGAGATGGAGAGCCTGGGCCGGATCGACCCCGAAGAGGTCGCCGTGGCGGCCCGGCGCATGGCGGCGCTGGCCGAACGCGCCCGCGCCTTCGCCTTCCAGATGGATTTCGGCTTCCTCTACGACCCCGAGCGCCAGCTGCTCGCCATCGGCTACAATTGCGCCGAGGGCACGCTGGACCAGTCCTTCTACGACCTGCTGGCGTCCGAGGCGCGGCTCGCCTCGCTTTTCGCCATCGCCAAGGGCGACCTGCCGACCGAGCACTGGAACCGGCTCGGCCGGCCGATGACGGCCATGGCCTACGGCTCGACGCTGGTCAGCTGGTCGGGTTCGATGTTCGAATACCTGATGGCGCCGCTGATCATGGACGAGCCGCCCGGCTCGATCCTCTACAGCTCCTGCGACGTGGCGGTCGAGGCGCAGATCCGCGACGGCTGGCGCGCCGGCCGGCCCTGGGGCGTGTCGGAAAGCGCCTACAACGCCCGCGACGCCCAGATGAACTATCAGTATTACGCCTTCGGCGTGCCGGAACTGGCGCTGCGGCGCTGGCTGCGCGACGATCAGGTGGTGGCGCCCTATGCCAGCTTCATCGCCGCCACCTTCCGCCCGCGCAGCGCGCTGCGCAACCTGCGCCGGCTGGCGACCCTTGGCGCGCGCGGCGAATACGGCTTTTTCGATGCGGTGGACTTCACCCCCTCGCGCCTGCTGCAGGGCCGCAAATGCGCGGTGGTGCGCAGCGTGATGGCGCATCACCAGGGCATGAGCCTGATCGCCATTGCCAATTGCCTGATGGACGGGCTGCACCGCGTCCGCTTCAACGCCGATCCGGTGATCGAAAGCGTCTCGACGCTCTTGCAGCAAAAGACCCCGCGCGAGGTCTCGCCGCTGCTGCGCGAGACGCTGCGCCGCCGGCTGCCCGGCCCCTCGGAGCTGGGCCAGACCGAGATCGTCGAGGTGGCGGATGCCGCATCGGCGCCCCATACCGTCGCGATCATGTCGAACGGGCGGCTGTCGATGCTGCTCGACGCCAGCGGCGCCGGACGGCTGCGCATGGAGGGCGCGGCCATCACCCGCTGGCGGCCCGACCCGGCGGCGGACGTCTGGGGAGAATTCCTGTTCATCCGCGACGTCGGCTCGGGGCGCTGGTGGTCGGCGACGGCGGCGCCGGGCTTCGATCCCGGCATCGCCTATTCCGCCCGGCTGTTCGACTACAAGGCGAATTTCGTCGCCAGCGGCGAGGGCATCCATTGCGAGACCGAGGTGATCCTGTCCGACGACCTGGACGCCCGCGGCGCGCGGGTCAAGCTGCGCAACACCTCGGACCGGCCGCGGCAGATCGAGCTGACCAGCTATGGCGAGATCGTGCTGGACCTGAACGAGGCCGACCGCGCCCATACCGCCTTCTCGCGCATGTTCGTCGCCACCGAGGCCCAGCCCGAGCGCGGCCGCATCTTCGCCCGCCGCAACAAGCGCAACCCGCAGGACCCCGACCGCCACCTGATGCACATGAGTGCGGGGGCGGGCGTGGCCGATGCCGCGGCCACCGACCGGCGGCTGTTCGTCGGACGCGGCCGCAGCATCCGCGCGCCCCAGGCGCTGGACAATCCCGACCTGCTGGCCCAGGCGGCGGCGGGCGAAACCTATACGCTGGACCCGATCTTCTCGCTGACCCGGCGGCTGACCATCGATCCGGGCAAGGAGGCGGTGGTGACCTTCTGGACCGTCGCCGCCACCAGCCGCGAGGCGCTGGAGGAGGCGCATCCCCGGCTGATCGACGAATCCGCCTATGAAAACGAACACCAGATGGCCTGGACGCGCAGCCAGGTGCAGCTGCATCACGCCGACATCACCCCCGAGGAGGCGGCGCTGTTCCGCCGCTATGCCGCGCTGCTGGTCTATCCCAACCAGGCGCTCAGCTCGCAGGTGCGCCACGAGATGGGCTCGCAATCGGCGCTGTGGCCGATGTCGGTCTCGGGCGACAATCCGATCATGGTGCTGCGCATCAACGACCCCGACCTGATGCCGGTGGCGCGGCAGGCGATCCGCATGCAGGAATACCTGCGCATGCGCGGCCTGGACTGCGATCTGGTGATCCTGAACGAGCAGCGCGTGAGCTATGCCGCGCATCTGCACGAGGCGCTGAACAACCTGTGCCACAGCATGCAGCTGCTGCATTCGCGTCCCTCGGTCTTTGCCGTCGATGCCAACGGGCTGTCGCCCGAGACGCGCGACACGCTGCTGGCCGTCGCCCGCGTGGTGATCCATGCCCAGAACGGCAATCTGGCCGAGCAGATCCAGCGGCTCGAGCCGGCCGAGCTGCGGCGCGGCATCACCCGCCCGCCGTCGCGGCCGCTGCAGCGCCCGGCGCTGCGCCCCGACTTCCCCGCCGAGGAGCTGCATTTCTGGAACGGCACCGGCGGCTTCGACGCGCAGGGCAATTACCTTGTCCGCCTGCGCCATGGCGAGGCTACGCCCAATCCCTGGATCAACGTCGTCGCCCGCAGCGATTTCGGCTTCCACATCTCGGCCGAGGGCGCGGGCTTTTCCTGGTCGGCCAATTCGCGCGACCACCAGCTGACGCCCTGGTCGAACGACGCGGTCAGCAACCCGCCGGGCGAAGGCATCCTGATCCGCGACGTCGGCACCGGCGCGATCCATACCCCCTATGCGGCGCTCTCAAGCCAGCGCGAGGCGCTTTACCAATGCCGGCACGGCGCCGGCTTTTCCGAATTCGCCGCCTGGTCGGGCGAGCTGGAGATCACCGCGCTGCACAGCCTGACGCCCGACGCGGCGCTGCGGGTGATCGGGCTGCGGCTGGTCAATTGCGGCACGCGCCGGATGACGCTGGACGTGGCGCAGTTCCTTGAGCCGGTGATGGGCGGCTCGCGCGCCAAGACCGCGCCCTATCTGCAGCTGCGCTACCTGCCCGAGGCGCGCGCCGTGGAATGCGAGAACCCCTATTCCATCGATTATGCCGGCCAGCGCATGATCCTGTCGGTGGACAGCGAGGTGACGGGGCTTTGCCTGTCGCGCCTGATCTGGCAGGGCCGCAACCGCGACGCCTGCCTGCCGGCCTGGTTCGATTCCACCCTCAGCCACCGCTTCGTGCGCCGCCATGACGGCGACCCGGTGATGATGCTGGAAACCCGCATCGAGATCGAGCCGGGCGAAAGCCGCACCGTCACCTTCCGGCTGGCCGCCGCCTCCGGCGCCGCCGCCGAGCCGCTGCCGGCGCGGGCCGACACCGCCCGGCAGGCCGCCACCGCGCAGACCGAGCACTGGCAGCACATCTTCGGCCGCCTGCAGGTCCAGACCCCCGACCCGGCCTTCGACCTGATGGTGAACCGCTGGCTGCCCTATCAGGCCATCGCCTGCCGGATCCGGGCGCGCTCGGCCTTCTACCAGGCCTCGGGCGCCTATGGCTTCCGCGACCAGTTGCAGGACACCTCGGCCATGCTGGTCTATGACCCGGCGCTGGCCCGCGCCCAGCTGCTGGAGGCCGGCTCGCGCCAGTTCCCCGAAGGCGACGTGCAGCACTGGTGGCTGCCCGGCACCGGCGCGGGGGTGCGCACCATGATCGCCGACGACGTGGTCTGGCTGGGCCATGCGCTGGCGCGCTATGTCGAGGTCACCGGCGACCGCGCGATCCTGGACGAGCCCCTGCCCTTCATCCTGGGCCGCGCGCTGGGACCGGGCGAGCACGACGCCTTCTACACGCCCGAGATCAGCGACCGCACCGCGCCGCTTTACGAACATGCCGCCCTGGCGCTGGAGCTGGCCATCGCCCGCACCGGCGAACAGGGCCTGCCGCTGTTCCTGGGCGGCGACTGGAACGACGGCATGAACCGGGTGGGCGCGGCCGGGCGCGGCCAGTCCGTCTGGATGGGCTGGTTCCTGGCCCAGACCATCGCCATGATGGCGCCCCTGGCCGAGGCGCGGGGCGAGGAGGAGCGCGCGAAACGCTGGCGCGGCCATGCCGCCAAGCTGTCCCGCGCGCTGGACCGTCACGGCTGGGACGGCAGCTGGTATCTGCGCGGCCTCTATGACGACGGCACGCCGCTGGGCTCGGCCTCGTCGCAGGAATGCCGCATCGATTCCATCGCGCAAAGCTGGTCGGTGATTTCGGGCGCCGGCCGCAAGGACCGCCGCAACCCGGCGCTGGACGCGGCGCTGGAACACCTGCTGGACGAGGAGGGCATGCTGCTGCGGCTGTTCACCCCGCCCTTTGCCGATGCGCCGCAGGACCCCGGCTATATCAAGGGCTACCCGCCCGGCGTGCGCGAGAACGGCGGGCAATACACCCATGCCGCGATCTGGATGGTGCAGGCGCTGTGCATGGCGGGCCGCGCCGACGACGCCTGGCGGGTGTTCCGGCTGCTCAACCCGATCAGCCATGCCAGCGACGCCGCGACCCTGCGGGTCTATCGCGGCGAGCCCTATGTCGTCGCCGCCGATGTCTACGGCGCCGAGGAAAAGACCGGCCGCGCCGGCTGGACCTGGTATACCGGTTCGGCCGGCTGGCTGCACCGCGTCGCGGTCGAGCATATCCTGGGCCTGCGCATCCGCGACGGCGAACGGCTGGAGGTCGCGCCCGCCCTGCCCTCGCACTGGCCGGGTTTCCGCGCCAGCGTGATGATCGGCGACCGCCGGCACGAGGTCGAGGTCGCGCGCGACCAGAGCGGCGCGCCGCAGGTCCGTGTCGGCTGACGGGGCGGGAGGCGGCGGCATGACGGCACGGTCCCGGCACAGGCCGCGGCAAGGAAAGGCCCCGCCTGCTGCCCGCCTTCGCGGCGCGGGCTTACTCCGCCTCGGCCAGCAGGGGCAGGATGCTGCCCCGCTCTTTCAGGCAGCGCAGGGTGAAGATCGAGCGGGCATGCCGGATGCCCGGCACCCGATAAAGCTTGCGGCGCAGGAATTCCTCGTATCCCCGGGTGCCGCTGACCGCCACCTTCAGCAGATAGTCGTAGGCGCCGGTGGTCAGCCAGACCTCCTGCACCTCGGGGATGGCGGCCATGGCGCGGCCGAATTCCTCCAGCCCCTTGTCGTCGTGCCGTTCCAGCGTGATCTCGATGATGACGGTCTCGGCGGCGCCGAGGCGCGACTGGTCCAGGATGGCGGCATAGCCCTTGATGACGCCCTCGGCCTCCAGCCGGCGGGTGCGCTGCCAGCAGGGGCTGGGCGACAGGCCGACCGTTTCGGCCAGCTGGCTGTTCGACAGCCTGCCGTCGCGACTCAGCGCCCGCAGGATCCGGAGGTCGGTCGCGTCCAGCGGGCGCGGGGCAGAAGCTTCGCTCATCGTATCACGGTATTGCCAAAAGAATCTTTTGCATTCTTGCTTAGAGGCAGAAATAAAGAAAGGAAATTTTGCAAGGATTTGTGGCATCATCCCTGTGGGAGGAGCGATATGGAAAGCCTGCAAATCGTCAGTTCTGCCGCCGCCGTCCGCCCGCCGCGGATCGCCCCGGCGGCCGCGATCCGCGGCGCGACGCGCGGCCGGACCCGCCCCTGACCAGTTCCCCGAGGCAAAGGAGGTGCCGATGGAGACGCCAGACCCGAATGACTATCCGCCGCTGAGCCTGGTGGTCCCCGAGCCCGAGGTGCGGCCCGGCGGGCAGCCGGATTTCTCGCATGTCGCGATCCCGCGCGCCGGCACGGTGCGCCGGCCGCCGGTCGATGTGGATCCCGAGGAGATCCGCGACCTGGCCTTCACCATCATCCGGGTGCTGAACCGCGAGGGGCAGGCGGTGGGGCCATGGGCCGAGGCGCTGGACATCACCCCCGAGGACCTGCTGACCGGGCTGCGCCACATGATGACGCTGCGCATCTACGATGCGCGGATGCTGAACGCGCAGCGCCAGCAGAAGACCAGCTTCTACATGCAGCACCTGGGCGAAGAGGCGATCTCCTGCGCCTTCCAGCGGGCCTTGGCGCCGGGGGACATGAACTTCCCGACCTACCGGCAGGCCGGGCTGCTGATCGCCGCCGGCTATCCGCTCAGCTCGATGATGAACCAGATCTTCTCGAATTCCGAGGACCCGATGCGCGGCCGGCAGCTGCCGGTCTGCTATTCCTCGCGCGAGCACGGCTTCTTCACCATCTCGGGCAACCTCGCCACGCAGTTCATCCAGGCGGTGGGCTGGTCCATGGCCTCGGCCATCTCGGGGGACCGCAAGATCGCGGCGGGCTGGATCGGCGACGGCTCGACGGCAGAGAGCGACTTCCACGCCGCGCTGGTCTTCGCCTCGACCTACAAGGCGCCGGTGGTGCTGAACATCGTCAACAACCAATGGGCTATCTCGACTTTTCAAGGCATTGCGCGCGGAGGTTCAGGCACTTTCGCAGCACGCGGGCACGGCTTCGGCATCCCCTCGCTGCGGGTGGACGGCAACGACTATCTCGCGGTGCTGGCGGTGGCGAAATGGGCGGCGGAACGCGCCCGGCGCAACCTCGGCCCGACGCTGATCGAATATGTCACCTATCGCGCCGGCGGGCATTCGACCTCGGACGATCCCTCGGCCTATCGTCCGGCCGAGGAAAGCGCGGCCTGGCCGCTGGGCGACCCGATCCTGCGGCTCAAGAACCACCTGATCGCGCTCGGCCATTGGAGCGACGACCGCCACGCCCAGGCCGAGGCCGAGATCCTGGCCGAGATCACCGAACAGCAGAAGCGCGCCGAGGCCATCGGCACCCTGCATCACGGCCAGCACCCGAGCCCCGCCGACATGTTCGAGGATGTCTATGCCGAGATGCCGCCGCATCTTCTGAAGCAACGTCACGAGGCGGGGTTCTGACATGGCACGCATGACGATGATCGAGGCCATCCGCGACGCGCTGGACGTGGCGATGGAGGCCGACCCGACGGTGGTGGTCTTCGGCGAGGACGTGGGCTATTTCGGCGGCGTCTTCCGCTGCACCGCCGGCCTGCAGGCGAAATACGGCCGCACGCGCTGTTTCGACACGCCGATCAACGAATCCGGCATCGTCGGCGCCGGCATCGGCATGGCCGCCTATGGGCTGAAGCCGGTGGTCGAGATCCAGTTCGCCGACTACGTCTATCCGGCCTATGACCAGATCGTGTCCGAGGCGGCGCGGCTGCGCTATCGCTCGGCCGGGCAATTCACCTGCCCGATGGTGGTGCGCATGCCCACCGGCGGCGGCATCTTCGGCGGCCAGACCCACAGCCAGAGCCCCGAGGCGCTGTTCACCCATGTGACGGGCCTCAAGACCGTGGTGCCCTCGAACCCGCGGGACGCCAAGGGGCTGCTGCTGGCCGCCATCGAATGCCCCGATCCGGTGATCTTCCTGGAGCCGAAGCGGCTTTACAACGGGCCCTTCGACGGTCATCACGACCGCCCGGTGACGGCCTGGAAAAGCCATGAGCTGGGCGAGGTGCCTGAGGGGCATTACACGGTCCCGCTGGGCAAGGCGGTGCTGCGCCGCCAGGGCCGGGCGGCGACGGTGCTGACCTATGGCACCATGGTGCATGTGGCGCTGGCCGCGGCCGAGGAATCCGGCGTCGATGCCGAGGTGATCGACCTGCGCACCCTGCTGCCGCTGGACATGGAGACCATCGTCGCCTCGGTGAACAAGACCGGCCGCTGCCTGGTGCTGCACGAGGCGACGCTGACCTCGGGCTATGGCGCGGAACTGGCGGCGCTGGTGCAGGCGGAATGCTTCTGGCAGCTGGAGGCGCCGATCCGCCGGGTGACGGGCTGGGACACGCCCTATCCGCATACGCATGAATGGAGCTATTTCCCCGGCCCCGCGCGGGTGGCCGAGGCATTGCGTCAACTGGTCGAGGTGGCCTGAGATGGGTATTCACGCAATCCGCATGCCCGATATCGGCGAAGGCATTGCCGAGGCCGAGATTTCCGAATGGCTGGTCAAGCCCGGCGACATCCTGCGCGAGGACGATCCGATGGTCGCCGTGATGACCGACAAGGCGACGGTGGAAATCCCCTCGCCCGTGACCGGCACGGTGGTCTGGCAGGCCGGGGCGCCCGGCGACGTGATCGCCGTCGGCGCCGAACTGATCCGGCTGGAGGTGGACGGGCCGGGCAATGTCGCGGGCGACACGCCCGCCCCGGCGGCCGCCCCGGGACCGTCGCGGCAGGCCGAAACCGCGCCGCCCGATCCCGAACCCGCGCAACCGAAGGCCGAAGCGCCGCCCGAACCCGAACCCGAGGCGGAAAAGCCGGCACCGAAACCGGCGGCGAAACCCGCGGCGGCCGCTTCCCCCGCGCCCCTGCGCCCCGAGGGGGAAAGGCCCATCGCCTCGCCCGCCGTCCGGGCGCGGGCGCGCGAGGCCGGGGTGGACCTGCGGCTGGTGCGCGGCTCGGGTCCGGCCGGCCGCATCGGTCACGAGGATCTGGACGCCTTCATCGCCTCGGGCGGCATCCCGGCCCCTTCGGGTCCGCAGCCCGACGGTTCGGTCGAGGAGATCCGCGTCATCGGCCTGCGCCGCAAGATCGCCGAGCGCATGCAGGCCGCGAACAGCATCCCGCAGATCACCATCGTCGAGGAGATCGACGCCACGGCGGTCGAGGATCTGCGCGGCCGGATGAACGCGCAGGGCAAGGGCGCGCGGCTGACGCTGCTGCCCTTCATCGCCCGCGCCATCGTGCGCGCCGTGCATGAACAGCCGCTGATGAATGCGCATTACGACGCCGAGGCGCAGCTGATCCGCCGCTTTGGCGGGGTGCATCTGGGCATCGCGGCGCAGACTCCGACCGGGCTGATGGTGCCGGTGGTCCGCCATGCCGAGGCGCTGGACCTGCGCGCCACCGCGGCCGAGATCGCGCGGCTGGGCACGGCCGCCAAGGAAGGCACCGCCAAGCGCGACGAGCTTTCCGGCTCGACCATCACCATCACCTCGCTGGGGCCGCTGGGCGCCATCGCCTCGACCCCGATCCTGAACCTGCCCGAGGTCGCCATCGTCGGCGTCAACCGGCTGGCGGTCAGGCCGTTCTGGAACGGCGCCGCCTTCGAGCCGCGCAAGATGATGAACCTGTCCTGCAGCTTCGACCACCGGGTGATCGACGGCTGGGACGCCGCCGTCTTCGTGGCGCGGTTGAAAGAGCTGCTGGAAACCCCGGCGCTGATCTTCGTGGAGGGCTGAGCGATGCGCGAGATCCAATGCAGGCTGCTGGTCATCGGCGCCGGTCCCGGCGGCTATGTCTGCGCTATCCGCGCCGGGCAGCTGGGCGTCGACACGGTGATCGTGGATGCCGAGCCGCCCGGGGGCACCTGCCTCAATGTCGGCTGCATCCCCTCCAAGGCGCTGATCCATGCAGCCGATGAATTCCATATGCTTGCAGAGCTTTCCTCGAATCCCTCGATGGGCATTTCGGCCGGCGGCGCCCGGCTGGACCTTGGGGTGACGATGGCCTGGAAGGACGGCATCGTCACCCGGCTGACCGGCGGCGTGGCGACGCTTCTGCGCAAGGCCAAGGTGCGGCTGGTCACCGGCCAGGCCACGGTCCGCGACGGCAAGACCGTGCTGGTCGAGACGCCCGAGGGCCCGGTGCAGATCCGCGCCGAGGTGCTGGTCATCGCCACCGGCTCGGAGCCGATCGAGATCCCGGCGCTGCCTTTCGGCGGCAAGGTCATCTCCTCGACCGACGCGCTGGCGCTGACCGAGGTGCCGGGCCGGCTGGCCGTGGTCGGCGGCGGCTATATCGGGCTGGAGCTGGGCATCGCCTATGCCAAGCTGGGCGCCGAGGTGACGGTGGTCGAGGCCGCGCCGCGCATCCTGCCGCAATACGATGCCGAGCTGACGCGGCCGGTGGCGCAGCGCCTGACCCAGCTGGGCGTGCGCGTGCTGACCGGGGCGCGGGCCGGCGGGCTGTCGGACAGCGGCGCGCTGCGCGTCGCCGGCGTGGACGGGGCCGAGGACATCCAGGCCGACAAGGTGCTGGTCACCGTCGGCCGCCGCCCCCGCGCCACCGCTGCCGGGCTGGCCGGGCTGCGGCTGGAGATGGCGGGGCCGTTCATCCGCATCGACGAACGCTGCCGCACCTCGATGGCCGGGGTGCTGGCCATCGGCGACGTGACCGGAGAGCCGATGCTGGCGCATCGCGCCATGGCGCAAGGCGAGATGGTGGCGGAACTGGTCGCGGGCCAGCGCCGCGCCTGGGACAAGCGCGCCATCCCGGCGGTCTGCTTCACCGATCCCGAGATCGTCAGCGTCGGCATTTCCCCCGAGGAGGCGGCAGCGGCGGGGCGCGAGGTCGTCACCGGCCTTTTCCCCTTTGCCGCCAACGGCCGGGCGATGACGGCCGGGGACGAAACGGGCTTCATCCGCGTTACCGCGCGGCCCGACACGCATGAGGTGCTGGGCATCCAGGCGGTCGGGGCCGGCGTGGCCGAGATGGCCGGCGGCTTCGCCCTGGCGCTGGAGATGGGCGCCCGGCTCGAGGACATCGCCGGCACCATCCACGCCCACCCGACCCGCGGCGAGGCGCTGCACGAGGCCTGCCTGCGGGCGCTCGGCCACGCCCTGCATATCTGACAGGCCCGCATCCCGGCCGGGCGGCCACCCCGTCGCCGCCCGGCCGCAACGCCGCACCGTCATGGCCCGGCCCTCCCGCCTGCAGGGCCGCGCCGGCCGCAGGATCTTCAACAAAGCTTCACGAAGCTGAGCCGTTTTCGTCACGCAAGCCCTCTATCAGCCCCCCAACCGCTCATGGAGGGCCCGCCTTGCTTGCAGTTCAGAACGTCACCCGCGTCTTTTCCGGGCGTGCCGCGGTGGACGATATCAGCTTTGCCGTGGACGGCCCGGCCTTCGTCGGCATCATCGGCCGGTCGGGCGCGGGCAAGTCCACCTTCCTGCGGATGATGAACCGGCTGACCGACGCCTCGGCCGGGCGGATCTGCGTGGACGGGCGCGACATCCTGGCGCTGCGCGGCCGCGACCGCCGCGCCTGGCAAAGCCAATGCGCGATGATCTTCCAGCAGTTCAACCTGGTGCCGCGCATGGACGTGGTTTCGAACGTGCTGCACGGGCTGCTGAACCGCCGCCCGGTGCTGGCCACGCTGTTCAACCTCTGGCCGCGCGCCGACATCCTGCGCGCGCTGGAGATCCTCGACCGGCTGGGCATCGCCGAACAGGCCCCCAAGCGGGCCGAGGCGCTGTCGGGCGGCCAGCAGCAGCGCGTCGCCATCGCCCGCGCCCTGATGCAGGACCCCCGGATCATCCTGGCCGACGAGCCCATCGCCAGCCTCGACCCGATGAATGCGCAGATCGTCATGGACACGCTCAAGCGCATCAATGTCGAGGACGGCCGCATGGTGATCGCCAACCTGCACACGCTGGACACGGCGCGGCGCTATTGCGACCGGGTGATCGGCATGCGCGACGGCCGCATCGTCTTCGACGGCACGCCCGCGCAGCTTTCGACCGGCGTCGCCCGCGACATCTATGGCGCGGACCACAGCTTCAACGAGGCCGCGACCTCGACCGCCATCCCCGCCGACGCCGCGGCCGATGCGGCCTATGCCGCGCGGCTGATGGCCTGACGATCCCTGCAATACTCGCAACCCATGGAGAGACCATGAAACCGCTTGCCCTGGCGCTTGCCGCCGCCACCGCCTTCACCTCGGCCGCCACCGCCCAGCCGATCACCGGCTTCAACCTCGGCATCATGGGCGGCGAGAACGCGCAGGACCGCATGACCTCGAACGAATGCTACCGCGCCGCCATCGAGGCCGAGCTGGGCGTGCCGGTCAAGGTCTTCACCCCCGCCGATTACGACGGCGTCATCCAGGGCCTGCTGGGCGGCACGCTGGACATGGCCTGGCTGGGCGCCTCGGGCTATGCCAAGATCCATCTGACCGATCCCGAGGCGGTCGAGCCGGTGCTGACCAAGCAGAACATGGACGGCTCGACCGGCTATTACGCCATCGGCTTCGCCCGCAAGGACAGCGGCATCGCCTCGATCGAGGATGCCAGGGGCAAGTCCTTCGCCTTTGCCGAGCCGAACTCGACCTCGGGCTATCTGGTGCCGGGCGCCGAACTGGCCGAGACCCATGGCAAGCTGGAGGATTTCTTCGGCCAGGTCCGTTTCGCCGGCGGGCATGAACAGGCCATCATCGGCGTGGCCAACGGCGATTTCGACGCCGGCGTCAGCTGGGCCGACGGTCTGGGCGACTGGGAGGACGGCTATAACTCGGGCGCCTTCCGCAAGGCCGCCGATGCCGGGCTGGTCGAGATGAACGACCTGGTCGAGATCTGGAAGTCCAAGCTGATCCCGGAAGGGCCGATGGTGCTGCGCAAGGCCCTGCCGCAAGAGGTCAAGGACAAGGTCACGAAGCTGACCGCCGACCTGCACGAGACCGACAAGGCCTGCGCTTATGGCGTCGCGCATGGCGAGGCCATGGATTTCGTGCCGGTGACGCATGACGCCTATCTGGGCGTGGTCGCCGCCCGCAAGCTGCAGGAAACGGCGCAGTAAGCGCCTTCCCCGGCCGCGTCCCCCTGCCGGGGCGCGGCCTTCGCATTTCAGCCGCAGGACTCTCATGGCCGCCCTTGCCCCGGACCATATCCGCGATGCCTATCTGGAACTGGCCCGCCGCCGCCGGCTTTACGGCGGGCTGTTGCTGGTGCTCTTCGTCGCCATGATGGCGGCGGGGTTCCGGCTGGCCGAAAGCCGCAATGCCGGCGGCTTCGTCGACGGGCTGCCGATGGTGCTGGCCTTCCCCTCCGAGGTGCTGGCCGAGGCCTGGCAGAAGCGCGCGAACCTGCCGGGCCTGCTGGCCAAGCACCTGCCCTCGCTGGTCGAGACGCTGAACATCGCCGCCGTCTCGACGCTCATGGGCGGGCTGATGGCGATGGGGCTGGCGCTTCTGTCGACGCGCGGGCTGGCGCGCTGGCCGCGGCTGACCGGGCTGTTCCGCCGGCTGATGGACGCGCTGCGCGCCGTGCCCGAGATCGTGATCGCGCTGGTGCTGATCTATATCCTGGGCGGCGGGCCGGTGCCGGCGGTGATCGCCATCTCGCTGCATACTGCCGGCGCGCTCGGCAAGCTGTTTTCCGAAGTGGCCGAGAATGCCGACCTGAAGCCGGTCGAGGGGCTGGCCTCGGTCGGCGCCGGCTGGGGCCAGCAGGTCGGGCTGGGCGTGCTGCCGCAGGTCGCGCCGAACTGGCTGTCCTATGCGCTGATGCGCTTCGAGATCAACCTGCGCGCCAGCGCCATCCTGGGCTTCGTCGGCTCGGGCGGCATCGGCTACGACCTGAAGCTGGCGATGCAATGGGGCACGGGCCGCTATGACGAGGTGGTGGCGATCTTCCTGCTGCTGTTCGTGGCCATCGTCGCCATCGACCGGCTGTCCGACCACGCGCGCAGCCGGCTGGTAAGGGGCTGAACCATGACGACCACCGCCACGCTTTCCCCCGCGCTGACCGATACCGTGCTGACCCGCTTTGCCCGCCGCCGGCTGGCAGCCTTTGCGGTGCCGCTGGCGATCCTGGCCTATCTGGCCTATGCCGCCATCGCCTTCGACATCGCCGGGCTGGCCGGGCGGGCGCGGATGGACAATGCCGCCGTGCTGCTGGCGGATTTCTGGCAGCACAAGACCCATGTGACGCGCGACAACCGCACGGGCGCGCTGCGCGTCGCCATCGACGGCGAGGCCAAGGGCACCTATCCGCCGGATCGCCTGCCCGCCTGGATCGCCGCCGAGGGCGATGCGACCCGCATCGACCTGGGCCACGGCCATGTCGTCACCTATGACGCGGAGGGCGCGCGCTACGACGTGCCCGGCTACGGCCTGATCGACATCCGCCAGCAGGACGGCGGGCTGCGCCTGACCGCGCCCGAGCCGCTGCCGGACTGGATCAACGCCTCGGACAGCCGCGTCAGCGTCACGACCGAGGCCGGGCGCTTTGCCTATACCCGCGCCAAGGTCGAGACCTTCCGCTATCAGCCGGGCTGGGCGCTGTTCTTCTTTACCCTGGACAGCCCGTTTCACTACATGAGCTGGCCCGAGATCGCCGCCAGCGCGCTTTGGGGGCCGCGCGTCGATCCCGGCCTGCCCAACATCGCCGCCATGGCGCGCGATTTCTGGACCAATGCGATGTGGCGGCATGGCGACGTGATCTGGGCGATGTTCGAGACGGTGCTGATGGCCTTTCTGGGCACGTTCGGCGCGGCGCTGCTGGCGCTGCCGCTGGGCTTCATGGCGGCGCGCAACATGATGCCGCTGGGCGCGCTGCGCTTCGGGCTGCGGCGGGTCTTCGACTTCATCCGCGGCGTGGACGGGCTGATCTGGACCATCGTGCTGGCCCGAGCCTTCGGTCCCGGCCCGATGACCGGCGCGCTGGCGATCCTGCTGACCGACACGGGAAGCTTTGGCAAGATGTTCTCGGAAGCCTTGGAAAACATCGACGAAAAGCAGGTCGAGGGCATCCGCTCGACCGGCGCGGGCGCCGTGCAGCGGGCGCGCTTCGGGGTGATCCCGCAGGTGACGCCGGTGCTGCTGAGCCAGGTGCTGTATTTCCTGGAATCGAACACCCGCGGCGCCACGGTGATCGGCGCCATCGTCGGCGGCGGCATCGGCCTGTTGCTCACCCAGGCGATCCAGACCCAGAAGGACTGGGAGGACGTGGCCTATTACATGGTGCTGATCGTGCTGATGGTGATGGCAATGGACAGCTTCTCGGGCTGGCTGCGCCGCAGGCTGATCCGGGGCTAGACGCCTCTCCGTCGCGGCGATCCGGGATCGCGGGTCGCCGCCCCAAGGCCGCGCCGCCCAAGGGCGCCTGAAGCCAGGGCGGCGCGCTCTCCCTGGCCTCCAGCGTTCTTTTCGGGCTGCTGCTTTTGGCCTGCGTTGCGCTGTGGATCATGATGCGGCGCGGGCTGGTCTGAGCCTGCGCCGCGGCGGGCTCACATGCCGCTGTAAAGCGGGAAGCGCGCGCAAAGCGCCTCGACCTCGGCCTTGACGCGGGCCTCGACCTCGGCATTGCCCGCCTCGCCATGCGCGGCCAGCCCGTCCACCACCTCGACGATCCAGCGGGCGATCTGGCGGAACTCCGCCTCGCGGAAGCCCCGCGTGGTGCCGGCCGGCGCGCCCAGACGGATGCCCGAGGTCACGAAGGGCTTCTCGGGATCGAAGGGCACGCCGTTCTTGTTGCAGGTGATGTGGGCGCGGCCCAAGGCCGCCTCGGTCGCCTTGCCGGTCACGCCCTTGGGGCGCAGGTCCGCCAGGCACAGGTGGTTGTCGGTGCCGCCCGAGACGATGTCGATGCCGCCGCGCATCAGCTCGTCCGCCATGGCGCGGGCATTGGCGACGACCTGCGCGGCATAGTCCCTGAATTCGGGGCGCAGCGCCTCGCCGAAGGCCACCGCCTTGGCGGCGATCACATGCATCAGCGGGCCGCCCTGCAGGCCGGGGAACACCGCCGAGTTGATCTTCTTGGCGATCTCGGCATCGTTGGTCAGCACCATGCCGCCGCGCGGGCCGCGCAGCGATTTATGCGTGGTCGTGGTCACCACATGGGCATGCGGCAGCGGCGAGGGATGCTGGCCGCCCGCCACCAGCCCGGCGATATGGGCCATGTCGACCATCAGCCAGGCGCCCACCTCGTCGGCGATCTTGCGGAATTCGGCCCAGTCCCAGATCCGCGAATAGGCGGTGCCGCCGGCCAGGATCAGCCTGGGCTTCGTCTCATGGGCCTTTTTGCGGATCTCCTCCATGTCCAGCAGCTGGTCCTGCTGGCGCACGCCGTAGCTGACGACGTTGAACCACTTGCCCGACATGTTGACCGGCGAGCCATGCGTCAGGTGGCCGCCCGAATTCAGGTCGAGCCCCATGAAGGTGTCGCCCGGCTGCAGCAGCGCCAGGAACACCGCCTGGTTCATCTGGCTGCCGCTGTTCGGCTGGACATTGGCGAAGCCGCAATCGAAGAGCTGCTTGGCGCGTTCGATGGCCAGCTCCTCGACCACGTCGACATATTGGCAGCCGCCGTAATAGCGCTTGCCCGGATAGCCCTCGGCGTATTTGTTGGTCAGGACCGAGCCCTGCGCCTCAAGCACCGCCTTCGAGACGATGTTCTCGGACGCGATCAGCTCGATCTCGTCGCGCTGGCGGCCAAGCTCCTGGCGGATCGCCCCGAAAATGGCAGGGTCGCGGGTGGCAAGCTCATCGGCGAAGAAGCCCGCCCGGGATGGGTGTTCGTTCATGTCCTCTTTCTCCTTGTTGCCGCTATCCGGTCCAACCCAGCGCGGTCGAGATGCTGTTCATGGTCTGCATCAGCGGTATGGAAATCCCCGGCCCCGGCCGGTGGCGATTGTCGCCAAGCAGCCTGACCTGCAACCCGTGCACCCGTTCCAGATCGGCGCGGACGCGCCCGAAGCGACCGGCCATGTTGGGAAAACGCTCGCCGATGCCGGCCTGACCGGTCAGGAAAACCACGGCAGCGCGGCTGCGTTCATATTCCTGGCCGATGCGGCCGAAGATGTCGCCGCGCACCGCCGGGTCCCGGACCAGCGCCGCATAGGTCTCGGCGATCCGCATATCCGCGTGGAACAGCGATTTCTCGACCTCGTCCACGATCAGCCGGAAGATGCGCGAGTCGCGGAACATCCGCCGCAGAAGCGCGTCGCCTTCCTCGCGGTGGAAGCGCCGGAAGGTCTCGACGGCGGTGCCGAAGCCATACCAGCCGGTGATCAGGTGGCGGTTCTGCGACCAGGCGAAGACCCAAGGGATGGCCCGCAGGTCCTCGAGCCCGCCGGCGCCGAAGCGCCGGGTGGGGCGCGACCCCATCTTCAGCAGCGCCAGTTCCTCGACCGGGCTGGCCTGGCGGAAATAGTCGATGAAGCCGGGCCGGTGCAGCAGCGCGCGATAGGCGGTGCAGGACATGTCCGCCAGGGCTTCCAGCGTGTCGTTGAATTCGGGCCGCACCGGCTCGGGCGTCGCCTGCAGCGACTGCGCCATGACCGAGGAGACCAGCAGCTCCAGCTCGTATTCCGCCGTGCTGCGATTGGCGAATTTCGACGACACGACCTCGCCCTGTTCGGTGGTGCGCAGCTGGCCGTTGATGGTGCCGCGCGGCAGGGCGGCGATGGCGCGTTCGGTCGGCGCGCCGCCGCGGCTGACCGAGCCGCCGCGACCGTGGAAGAAGACCGGCACCAGCCCGTGCCGCGCCAGCACCGCCATGATGCTGCGCTGCGCCTTTTCCAGTTCCCAGGTGGAACACAGGAAGCCGCCGTCCTTGTTGCTGTCGGAATAGCCCAGCATGACCTCGACCCGGTTGTCCTCGGTCACCAGGCTGCGGCGGGCCAGCGGCACGCGCAGCAGCTCGTCCAGGATCCGCGGCGCGGCGCGCAGGTCGTCGATGGTCTCGAACAGCGGCACGACGCGCAGGTCCAGCCGCTCGGCCCCGAAGCCGGCATGGCGGGCAAGCAGGAACACGGCCAGCAGGTCGTCGCAGGAGCGCGTCATGGACAGGATGAAGGTGCCGATGGCCTGCGGATCGGCGCCGAACCGGGCGCGATGCAGCAGCGCCAGCAGCGCCAGCAATTCCCGCGCCTCGTCGCCCAGCCCGTCGCGGTCCAGCCGGGGCAGCGCCTCTTGCCCCAGTTCGCTGCGCAGCCGCTGCGACCATGCGGCGCTGCCGAATTCCGGCACCGCCCCGGCCTGGGCCCAGATCCCGGTCAGCACCCGCGTGGTGACCGAGGAATTCTGCCGCACGTCCAGCGTCACGGTGCGGAAGCCAAAGACCTCGGCCTGCCAGCGCAGCGGCCGCACCAGCCGGTGCGCCAGCGTCTCGGCGCCGATCTCGGCCAGCGCGGTCTCGACCCGGCGCAGGTCGGCGAGGAAATCGCGCAGATGCGGATAGGCCGGCCCCGGCCCGCCGGCCAGCGCAGCGATGCGGCGCTGCATGGCGCTTGCCGCCTGGCGGAACAGCTCGCCCGGATTGCGCTGCCGGTCGGCGGCGGGCAGGTCCGCGGCGTCGATCACCGCCGCCAGCCGCGCGCGGGTCTCGGGCCGCAGGCCGGCAATCTCGCTGCTGATGCTCAGATGCCGGGCGGCCAGCGTCAGGCCCTGAAGATAGCGGTCGAGGATCGCGTCGCGCCCCAGCTCCAGCGCGGCGCGGGTCGTCTCGACCGTGACATGCGGATTGCCGTCCCGGTCGCCGCCGATCCAGGAATGGAAGCGCAGCGGCGCGCCGGTCTCCTGGCCGGGGCCGTAGCGGCCGGCGACCGCGTCGTGGAACTGCCGCACCAGGTTCGGCACCGCGTCGAACAGGCTGTCGCGAAAGAATTGCAGCCCCCATTCGATCTCGTTCAGGGGCGAGGGCCTTTGCCGGCGCAGCTCTCCGGTCAGCCAGAGCAGGTCGATCTCGCTTTCGATCTCGGCCATCAGCGCCGCCCGTTCCTGCCGAGTCCAGCGCTGGCTTTCCAGCCGGACCAGCGCGCGATAGATGCGGCGGTGGATTTCCAGCACCGTGACGCGCTTGGCCTCGGTCGGATGGGCGGTGATGGTGGGGCCGACGCGAAGCTGGCGCAGGCTGCGCGCGACGCTTTCGCGCGGCATGTCGGGGGCGGATTGCAGGGTCCGGGCTAGGCCGCCCTCGATCGCCGCGCGGCCCGAGCGGGACTCGACCGTGCGGCGCAGCCGCATGGCGGCATGTTCGTCGATGATCCGCAAAAGCTGGAACCAGATGTCGAGCCCCTGCAGATAGGCGCTCATCTCTGCTTCCTGCGGTTCCGCCGCCTCGCCGGTCAGCAGCGGCAGGACCTGCGGCGCGTGGCGCTGGATGACCCGGTGCCAGAGGCCGCGCAGCTCGCCGCGCAGCCGGTCGGCCTGGCCCGCCGACGGCTCGGCGCCGATATCCGCCACCCCCGCCCGCATCTCAGTTCACCCGGTCTCGGGGCTCGCGGCCCGCAAAGAAGTCTTCGAGATTCTCGATGACGCGGAAGCCCATGGCCTCGCGCGCCTCGCGGGTGGCGCTGCCCAGATGCGGCAGCATCACCAGCCGGTCGCAATCCCGCAGCTGCGGGTTGATGTTCGGCTCTCCGTCGAAGACATCCAGCGCCGCGCCGCCGATCGAGTCGAACCACAGCGCATGGGACAGCGCCGTCTCGTCGATCACCTCGCCGCGGGCGGTGTTGATCAGGAAGGCATCCGGCCGCATCAGGTTCAGCCGGTGCGCATTGATCAGGTGGCGGTTCGATGCGCCGCCCGGGCAATGCAGCGAGATGAAGTCGCACATCGGCATCAGCGCGTCCAGGCTGTCCACCTGCACGGCATTGCATTGCGCCAGAACCTCGGGTGCGACCGGGCTGCGGTTGTAGACCAGGATGGTCATGCCGAAGCCGTGATGGGCGCGCCGGGCCATTTCCTGGCCGATGCGGCCATAGCCGACGATGCCCAGCGTCTTGCCCGAGACCTTGGTGCCGACCAGATGCGTCGGCCGCCAGCCGGTCCAGAGGCCGGCGCGCAGCTCGCGCTCGCCCTCGCCGGCCCGGCGGGCGACCATCAGAAGCAGGGTCATCGCCAGATCGGCCGTGCATTCGCTCAGCACGTCCGGGGTGTTGGTCACCACGATGCCGTGCCGGCTGACGCGGTTCAGGTCGATATGGCTGTAGCCGACGCCGTAATTGGCCAGGATCCGGGTCTGGGGCCGGTCCAGTTCCAGCGCCGGGGCGCCGATCCTGTCGGTCACCGTCGGCAGGATCGCGTCATATTCCCGCATGGCCGTCCGAAAATCCTCGGGCGCCAGGGGTTTGTCCGCAAGGTTCAGCTGCACGTCGAAGATTTCGGACAGCCGCGCCTCGACCGCTGCGGGCCAGCGGCGGGTGACAAGAACTCGGGGTTTCGCCATCGCCGCCCCCTATTGCATGACGCGGGCGATGGTTTCGCCGATCACGGCCGGATTCTCGGCCATGGTGACGCCCGCCGCCGCCAGGATCTCGACCTTCTCGCTGGCGCTTTCGCCGAAGGCCGAGATGATCGCCCCGGCATGGCCCATGGTGCGGCCCTTGGGCGCGGTCAGGCCGGCGACATAGGCCACCACCGGCTTGCTGACATGGTTGCGGATATATTCCGCCGCCTCGGCCTCCTGCGGGCCGCCGATCTCGCCGATCATGCAGATCACATGGGTTTCGTCGTCCTGCTCGAAATGCTCCAGCACGTCGCGGAAGGATGAGCCGTTGATCGGATCGCCGCCGATGCCCACGCTGGTCGAGACGCCCAGCCCGCGCTCTTTCAGCTGGGCCGCCGCCTCATAGCCCAGCGTGCCCGAGCGGCCGATGATGCCGACATTGCCCGGCAGGTAGATATGGCCCGGCATGATGCCCAGCATGGCCTTGCCGGGGCTGATGGTGCCGGCGCAATTCGGGCCGGTCAGGATCATCCGCCGTTCCTTGGGATAGCGGTACATGTAGCGCTTGACGCGGATCATGTCCTGGGCGGGGATGCCGTCGGTGATGCAGACGCAATAGCGGATGCCGGCATCGGCGGCCTCCATGATGCTGTCGGCCGCGGCGGGCGGCGGCACGAAGACCAGCGTGGCCTCGGCCCCGGTCTCGGCCACCGCCTGCTTGACGGTGTCGAAGACCGGCACGCCCTCGCAGGTCTCGCCGCCCTTGCCGGGCACGACGCCGCCGACGACATTGGTGCCGTAGTCGATCATCTCGCGGGCATGGAAGCGGGCCATCTTGCCGGTGATGCCCTGAACGATGACGCGGGTTTCGCGATCCAGAAAAATGCTCATCAGACGGCCCTCAGGTTGGGATTGCGCTGGGTATCGGCGCGCCATGCGGCGACGGCGCGCTCGGCGGCTTCCATCAGGGTGGTGGCGCGGATCAGCGGCAGGCCGCTTTGCGCCAGGATCTTCTGGCCTTCCTCGACATTGGTGCCGGCCAGCCGGACCACCACGGGCACCGGCACCGGGTTCTCGCGCAGCGCGCGGACCACGCCCTCGGCCACCCAGTCGCAGCGGTTGATGCCGGCGAAGATGTTGACCAGGATCGCCTGCACGTTCTTGTCCGACATGACCAGGTTGAAGGCCCGCGCCACCCGTTCCGGCGTGGCGCCGCCGCCGATGTCGAGGAAGTTCGCCGGCTCGCCCCCGGCCAGCTTGATCGTGTCCATGGTCGCCATGGCGAGGCCCGCGCCATTGACGATGCAGCCGATATTGCCGTCCAGCCCGACATAGGACAGGCCGTGGTCGGCGGCACGGGATTCTCGCGGATCCTCCTGCGACTTGTCGCGCAGTTCCAGGATCTGCGAATGGCGGAACAGCGCGTTGTTGTCGAAGGTCATCTTGGCGTCCAGCGCCAGGATGCGGTCGTCGCTGGTCACGACCAGCGGGTTGACCTCGACCATGGTCGCGTCGAGTTCGCGGAAAGCGCGATAGCAGCCGCGCAGGGTGCGCACCATCTGCTGGACCATGGCGGGCTTGATGCCGAGCGCGAAGGCGATCTCGCGGCACTGGAATTCCTGCAGGCCCACTGCCGGCTCGACGGTGGCGCGCACGATGCTGTCGGGCTTCTGGGCCGAGATCTCCTCGATCTCCATGCCGCCCTCGCCGCTGGCGACGATCATCACCCGCTGGCTGGCGCGGTCCAGCACGAAGCCCAGATAGATCTCGCGGCCGATGGGCACGGCGGCCTCGACATAGACGCGATAGATGCCCTTGCCCTCGGGGCCGGTCTGGTGCGTCACCAGCTTCTGGCCGAACATCGCCTCGGTCGCCGCCTGGATCTCAAGGTCGCTGTCGCAGACCTTGACGCCCCCGGCCTTGCCGCGGCCGCCGGCATGGACCTGCGCCTTGACGACCCAGCGGTCGCCGCCCATCTCGCGGGCGCGATAGGCCGCCTGTTCGGGGCTGTAGGCCAGCGCGCCCTGCGGGATGCCGACCCCGAAGCGGTTGAGTATCTCCTTGGCCTGATATTCGTGGATGTCCATGTTCGCCTCCTCCCTCGGGCGCCGTTATTCGGCCGCGACCGTTGTCTGGTAATGATCCTCGAGCCGCTCGGTGATCCGGCCCATGTTGATATTCGCGCCCATCGCGGCCATCGCCGCGGCGAAGCGGGTGACGATGTCGGTGATCGCCTTCTGATTCAGCAGGTTCAGGATGCCGATGCGGATCTGCACCGGCTCGGACAGCGTCGGCCAGATGCCGAAGCCCTGGGCGCGGCAGTTCTGCACCAGCTCCATCTCGCGGCCCTTCAGCGCCTCGGGCAGGTTCAGCACCACCAGCGAGGTCATGTTCGAGGTCACCTTGCAGCCCATCGCCGTCACCGCGTCGCGCAGCGCCGCCTCGTGGAAGGCATAGGCCTTGGCGCGGCCGGCCACGGTCTGCTGCAGCAGGATACGCAGCGCCTCGTGGAAGGCGGCGACGGCATAGGCGCTGTGGGTGCGGTGATAGCTGCCCTTTTCCACATCCTTGCCGTCGATGATGCCCCAATGCCGGGCCTCGAGGATCGGGTGATGCACGAAGGTCCGGCAGCCGGTCCGGCGCAGTTCCGCGATGTAGCGGTCGCTGAAGCTGACCGGCGCATAGGTCAGCGGCAGGCAGCAGATGCCCTTCTGCGGGCAGGAGGCCCAGCCATGCACGCCCGGATAGTCGTCGATGCGGAAATCCTCGACGCCCAGCGAGGAGACCGCATCGACCAGCCCCATCGCACCGTGCCGTTCGCAGGCATCGGAAAAGCCGCGCATGTCGTTGGTCCGGCCCGAGCCGGTTTCCCAATGCGCCACGGCGGCCCATTTCGGCTTGTGCTCGGCCAGCGCCGCCTCGACGATCTCGGCGGTGACGGATTGGCCGTGCGGCACGGTCACGACCTTGACCGAGGCCGGCTGCGGGTCCATCGGATTGGCGGCCAGCTCCTCGGCGGTGGCCGCCTTCATGCGCAGGGTCAGCCCGTCGATGCCCGAGAAGGTGCCATTGACGAAGACCACCACCCTGTCGCCCGGCAGCACGGCGCTGAACAGGCAGTCGAGCCCGCTCCAGCCGGTGCCGGCGACGCCGAAGGTATGGATGTTCGCAGTCCCCATCACCTCGCGCAGCATCTGCTTGCATTCGATCATGCCGCGCAGCACATCGGCCTGCATGTGATCCGCGACCCCGGCGCTGGCAAAGCGTTGCAGCACCCGCAGGTCGGTATTGCCCGGTCCCGGGCCGGCCGCGAGAGTGTTGGGAATTTCAAGCTGCGGGAAGATCGCCACTTCAGCCATGATATTTCCTTACGATTAAGTTTCTTTAACTGTAAGAAAACTCCTCTCGACAGATGCCGCAACGTAAGATTATGCTGCTTTTCGGTATCCCTTTGGGTGGTCATCTACCTACCCAAAGGAGTGGGAGGACAAGATGCCGAAAAATTTCCCAGGCTTTTCCGCCTTTTACACGCGTGGGGCTGGCTGATGCGCACCGTCAGCAGCGTGGAAAAGGCGGTTACGATCATGCTGGGCGACAGCAATCCGCTGGTGCTGTCCGCCATGTCCGAGGTTTTTCAGCGCGACACGCGGTTTTCGCTGCTGGCCACCTCGGCCACGGCCGAGGGATTCCTGGCCACCGTGATGCGGATCCCCGCCCAGGTCGGAATCATCGACTGGAGCCTGCCCGCCATGGGCGGCGCCAAGCTGCTGGAACAGCTGCGCGAGCAGGAGGGGGCGCCGCGCATCGTGGTCTATGGCGACCAGGCCAGCGAGGCGCATCTGGGCGCGCTGGGGGCGGGCGCCGCCGGTTTCGTCGCCCGCAGCGACCCGGCCGAGACGCTGCTGGACACCTGCATGGCCGTGGCCGCGGGCAAGATGGTCTTTCCCTATCTGGACGTGCGCGCGCTGCAACGAAATCCGCTGCAATCGCTGTCCCCGCGCGAGATGGACATGCTTGAGGCGCTGTCCAAGGGCCTGACCAATCGCGAGCTGTCGCGCGAGCTGGGCATCTCGGGCAACACGGTCAAGTTCCACCTCTCGAACCTCTACGAAAAGCTCTCGGTGCGCAGCCGCGCCCAGGCCATCGCCTTCTATTATTCCAGCCGCCACGGCCCCCCGCCCGGCAGGGGGAGCGACTGAATCTGTGGCAGATCGGAACCGATGAGAAATTTTATTTCTTGACTGGAAATACCAATCTGCCTTCTCTTGTCGCATTCCCCCACATGTCGCAGGAGCGTTCCGCCATGAGCTTCCACCCCATCGAACAAGCCCCCGCCCGCCTGAACCGCAGCGAGCTGGCCGTGCCCGGCAGCCAGCCGCAAATGTTTCAAAAAGCGGCGGATTCCGACGTCGACGTGATCTTCCTCGACCTCGAGGACGCGGTCGCGCCGGACGAGAAGCCGCAGGCCCGCAAGAACATCATCAAGGCCCTGAACGAGATCGACTGGGGCAAGAAGACCATGTCGATCCGAATCAACGGGCTCGACACGCATTACATGTATCGCGACGTCGTGGACGTGGTCGAACAGGCCGGCGAGCGGCTGGACCTGATCATGATCCCCAAGGTCGGCACCGCCGCCGACGTCTATGCCGTCGACATGCTGGTCACGCAGATCGAGGACGCGAAGGGCCTGAAGAAGCGCATCGGTTTCGAGCATATCATCGAGACCGCGCTGGGAATGCAGAACATCAACGAGATCGCCGCGGCGTCCAAGCGTAATGAAAGCCTGCATTTCGGCGTCGCCGACTATGCCGCCTCGACCCGCGCCCGCACCACCGTGATCGGCGGCGTGAACGAGCATTATTCGGTGCTGACCGATGCCGATGCCGAAGGCGGCCGCCACGTCCATTGGGGCGACATGTGGCATTATGCGCTGTCGCGCATGGTCGTCGCGGCGCGCGCCAACGGCTTGCGGCCGATCGACGGGCCCTTCGGCGATTTCTCGGACCCCGAGGGCTACAAGGCCGCCGCCTATCGCGCCACGGTGCTGGGCTGCGAGGGGAAATGGGCCATCCATCCCAGCCAGATCGCGCTGGCCAACGAGGTGATGAGCCCCTCGGCCGCCGAGGTCGAGCGCGCGCAGAAGATCCTCGACGCCATGGCCAAGGCCGAGGCCGAGGGCAAGGGCGCCGTCTCGCTGGACGGCCGGCTGATCGACTATGCCTCGATCCGCCAGGCCGAGGTGCTGGTCCAGAAAGCCCGCCAGATCGCGGCATGACGGCAAGGATCGCCGATATGCGGGCCCTGGCGCGGAAGCTCTATGACGCCGCCGTGCGCGCGGCCGATCCTGCCCTCGCCGTGCGCCGGCATTTCCACGACCACCCCCCTGCCGCACCCGCGGCGGGGGGGCAGACCATCCTGATCGCCATCGGCAAGGCCGCGCCCGCCATGCTGGCCGAGGCGATGGCCCATGTCCCCGGCCCGATGACGGCGCTGGCGGTGACGCATGACGGCAATGGCCGGGACATTCCCGGCGCCCGTGTCCTGACCGCCGGCCATCCCGAACCCGACGAGGCCGGGCTGGCTGCCGGGCAGGAGATCATCGCGCTGCTGCACCGGGCGGGGCCGCAGGACCGGGTGATCGCGCTGATCTCGGGCGGCGGCTCGGCGCTGGTTCCGGCGCCGCGGCCGCCGCTGACCCTGGCCGACAAGCAGCAGGTGAACCGGCTGCTCTTGGCCAGCGGGCTGGAGATCGGCCAGGTCAACCTGATCCGCCAGCAGCTTTCCGACCTGAAGGGCGGCGGCCTCCTGCGCCATGCCGCCCCCGCCCCGGTGACGGCACTGATCCTGTCCGACGTCATCGGCAACGAGCTGGGCGCCATCGCCAGCGGCCCGACCGTGGCGCCGCTCGGCAGCCCGCGCGAGGCGCTGGAGCTGCTGGCCGGGCGGGGGCTGCTGGAGAAGCTACCGCCGAAGATGCGCGAGTTGCTGGAAACCGGCGCATCCCCTGCCCCGCTGCCCGAGGCCGAGAACCACCTGATCGGCAGCAATGAGATCTCGCTTGCCGCCATGCTTGCCGCCGTGCCCGAGGGCTGGGCGGGCCGGATCGTCAGTGACCGGCTGACCGGCGACGTGGCCGAGGCCGCCGCCCGCATCGCCGAGGCGGCCGGCAGCCGACGCGACCGGCCCGAGGCGCTGATCTTCGGCGGCGAGACCACCGTCACGCTGCGCGGCACCGGCAAGGGCGGGCGCAACCAGGAACTGGCGCTGCGCATCGCCCTGATGGGCGGGGACTGGCCGGGGCACTGGGTCTTTCTCAGCGGCGGCACCGACGGCCGCGACGGCCCGACCGATGCGGCGGGCGGCATCGTGGACGCCAGCACCGCCGACCGCATCCGCGCCGCCGGCCGCGACGGCACGGCGCTGCTGGCCAACAACGACAGCCACGCGGCGCTGAAGGCGGCGGGCGATCTGCTGCTGACCGGCGCGACCGGCACGAATGTCGCCGATGTCCAGGTGCTGCTGCTGGCCTGACCCATCCGCCCGCAACGCAAACGCAAACGGCCGTCCCTTGGGGCGGCCGTCGCGTTTCAGGGATCCGGCTTCAGCCCGGCAGCTGGAAGACCATATTCGCCACCACGACCACGGCCAGCCCCCCCGCCAGCGCCAGATAGGGCAGGATGCCCGCGCGCCTCGGGCCGAAGCTGGTCGCATCATTGGCCAGGCCCAGATCCTCCAGCGCCTCGGCCGGGAAGCGACCCTTGTCGGTGACATAGTGGCGCCACAGGAAGATCGGCACGATCAGCGCCGCGAAGATCGCGCCCGAGACCAGCGCGTTGGAATAGCCCCAGACCTTGGCGCCCGCGCCCAGGAACAGCGCGTTGACGAAAGCCAGCAGGGTGTTCAGCCCGATCAGCCAGGTCGGCGCGCGCCAGGGCCGCTCCAGATGCGGCGAGTCGATGCGGTGGATCCAGCCGGCATTGAGGTTCAGGAAGTTGAAGGTCAGATAGCCCACGTTCGAGATGGCCAGCACGTAGAAATAGCCGTTTGCATCCGAGGCCAGCGCCAGCAGGAACAGGTTCACCACGAAATTCGTCCACATCGCGTTGACCGGGGCGCCCTGCTCGTTCACATGGCCCAGATATTTCGGCAGCAAGCCGTCGCGCGACCCCTGGTAGAGCGTCCGGGCCGAGCCGGCGCAGGCCGTCATGATCGCCATGAACAGCGCCAGCAGCATCAGGACGGTGAACAGCTGCGCCACCACCGGCCCGGCGCCGATCATGCCGCCCAGGGCCTGGGCGATGCCGGTGCCGTCGACGATCTCGGGCGCCAGCATCCCCTCGATGCCCAGAACCCCCTGAAACGAGAACGGAATCAGGCAGAAGAACGCCATGCAGAGCAGGCCGGTGAAGAAGATCGCGCGGAAGGTGTCGCGCTTGGGGTCCTTCAGCTCGCGCGTGTAACAGACCGCGGTCTCGAAGGCATAGGTGGACCAGGCCGCGATATAAAGCCCGCCCAGAACCAGCGTCCAGCCGCCCAGGTTCCAGCTGCCCGGCTCGGCCGAATAGGCGCTCGCCGGTGGCAGGATGTTGGTGATGTTGGCATAGTCGATCGAGCCGGTGAAGATCGGCACCAGCCCGACCAGCATCAGCGGCACCAGCACGATGATCGCCATCCATTTCTGCGCCGTCGCGGTCGAGGCGACGCCGCGATACTGGATCGCGATCAGGATCAGCATCAGCAGCGCGCCGATGACGAAGGTGGTGTTGAAGTAAAGCGTGAACAGGCCCGGAATTTCCAGGTTGAAGGCCGTCCAGCTGCGGATCGCCGGGGTCAGCGCCGCCACCGCGTCGCTGGTCAGCAGCGCCCGGATCGCCTCGGCGCTGCCAAGGCCGGGATGGGCGGCCAGGTATTCGGCCACGCGCGGGTTGTCGGCGGTGATCGCGCCGGCATGGGCGGCGACCCAGTCCAGCACCGGCTGCGAGCTGGCCAGCGGCACCGGGAACAGCGCGTTCAGGATATAGCCCGCCGCGATGGCGCAACCCAGCGACAGGACCGGCGACCAGGCGAACCAGTTGCACCAGATCGACAGCGGCGCCACCGGCTTGGCATAGCGCAGCCAAGCCATGGCGCCGTAGACCGAGGCGCCGCCGGACTTGTTGCCGAACATGCCCGCCATCTCGGCATAGGTGAAGGACTGCACGAAGCCCATCATCATCGAGACGATCCAGACGACGAAGGCGACCTTGCCGGTCGTCCCGGCGATGCCGCCCAGCGAGAACAGCACCAGCGGCGGCACGCCCGCGGCGATCCAGAATGCGCCCGTCCAGCTGAGCGAACGGACCATATGGCCGTTCTCTTGCGGCGTCTCCGCCGTTGTGGTCGTATATGTCATTGCAAGACTCCCCTGCCGGCTTTTCTGTTCCGGCCGCTCCCGCCGGCGGGAACGCGGCTTGTGCTTCTCGAATACCCGCCATTCGGGGAACGGCGGCATGACGATGCCCTTCCGGCGGCCACATGGCCGGCCGGCTCGGCCCCGCATCGGGGGCGGCTGTTGCCCGGTCGGGTTGTCCCGGCCCTAGTCGTCGGCGAATATCCCCTGTGATGTCGGCTTCCCGTCGTCGAACTGCGCGAGATAGTCGGTGATGATCTGGCGGTTGACGGCGAAGCCCTTGTACTCGGCCAGCTCGTCGGGCAGGTCGCGGATCACCCGGTGCAGCCGGCGCGCCCATTTCGGCACCGTCACCAGATCCTCGAGCGCGATCAGGTAGCAGCGGATCGGAAAGGCCAGCGCGTTCGAGCGCGGCAGCCGCCAGAAGCTCTGCAGCTCCACCCGCAGATATTGCCTGGCCCCCACGTTCTCGGGGGTGATGGTGCGCTTCTCGGGACCCCAGAGGTGATAGTTCTCGGGGCTGGTGTCCAGCCGCGGATTGACCGTCATCGTCCAGTTCAGCCGCCGCGACGGCGCGCCCTGCTGCACCGCCAGCAGGAATTTCAGCGCCCGCTGGAAGATGCCCAGCTCGGCCGCCTTCGGCACCGGCGCATGCCATTCGAAGAAGTTCATGCCGATGTCGAAATCCAGCGACCAGTCCGCCTGGCTGGTCACCATGCCGGCATCCATCCACAGGTTGCCCTCGCGCTGGTCCAGCAGCGCGAAATCGCCCTGCGCCTGGCGGGTGATGTATTCCAGCGGCCCGCAGGGCAGCGTCGTCGGGTCGAGGAAGGTGAAGCGCTGCTCAATCCCCAAGGGCCGGTTGATCCAGTGCCAGCGGTCGCCGTCGCGATGCAGCCGGAACAGTTCGGGGTAGTCCTCGGCCTTGCACTGCATGATCAGCTCCAGCAGGTCCCAGCCCGCCAGCGCCATATGCGGCAGCGACTGGCAGCGCAGCGGATCCCCGGCCAGGGTGATCGCCCGGTCGCGCATCTCGGCCACGTAATGCTCGTCCACGTCGAAGCGCTTCTCGAAGACGCTGCCGGCGCGGCCCCCCGTCCCGTGCGGCTCCATGTTGACGGAATACATGTAATCGTCCTTGTCGAAGGGGAACGGAAACCGCCGGATGGCTTCGGCCGAGTTGCGGAAGCTGTAATCGTCGCGGAAGGTCTCGTCGTTGAACCGGATGGTCATGGCCGGGCTCCTATCGGTCGATGATCAGCGTCTCGCCGCGGAAGCGCGAGACGCAGGGCATGATGCGGCTCTGCGAGGAGCGCTCGTCCTCGGACAGCCAATGGTCGTGATGCTCGATGCGGCCGTGGCAGGACAGCACCCGCGTCTCGCAGCGCCCGCAGGCGCCGCCCCGGCAGGACCAGTCGATCTCGGCCCCGGCCGCCTCCAGCGCCTCGAGCAGGCTCTGATGCGCGCCGACCGCGATGGTCCGCCCCGAACGCGCCAGCACCACCGCGAAGGGCCGGCCGGGCGGCGGCGCCTGGAAGACCTCGGAATGCAGCGCGGTCTGCGGCCAGCCCAGCCGGGCGCCCGCTTCCGCCACCGCACCGATCAGACCCTCGGGGCCGCAGGTATAGACATGCGTGCCCAGGGGCTGGCCCGACAGGATCGCGCCCAGATCCATGCGGTTGCCCTCCTCCGAGATATGGGCGTGGATATGCGGCGCCTCCGGCAGCAGGTGCAGCCCGGCCGCCTCGGCGCGCGAGCGGGCGGCGTAATGCAGCTCGAAGGGCAGCTGCATGCGCAGAAGCTGGCGGACCTGGGCGACGAAGGGGGTGATGCCGATGCCGCCGGCGATCAGCACGTGCTTCTTGGCCCGCAGGTCCAGCGCGAAGAGGTTCAGCGGCAGCGAGACGCGCAGCTGGTCGCCCGCCCGCACCCGGCCATGCATGAAGCGCGAGCCGCCGCGCCCGCCATCCTCGCGCCGCACCGCGATCTCGTAGCCCGAGCCGTCCTGCGGGTCCGAGATCAGCGAATAGGCGTTGCGGCGCAGTATGTCGCCGTCCGGCATCTCGACCACCACATGCGCGCCGCCGGAAAACAGCGGCAGGGCCGCGCCCTGCGGGTGTTCGAAGCGGAAGCGCTTGACCAGCGGCGTCAGCGGCTCGGCCGCCGCCACGCGCAGCATCAGGGACGTCATGGCTTGATCTCCTGCGGCTCGGGCACCTGGCCCGGGGTCTCGGCATCGACGCAGACCCCCTGGAAGGCGCCGATGCGGCGCGAGTAATGGTCGCGCACGAACAGGTTCAGCCCGCAATGCGCGCAGGTGAACGGGTCGGTGGCGACGTTCTCGGTGATGCCCTTGCAATGCACGCATTGCACCCGCCGGGCGAAGCCGCCGCGATGCTCGGCATCGATCGCCTCCAGCGGCATTCCGGCGGCCAGCGCCTCGGCCGTGGCCTGGCCGATCAGCCCCTCGCCGCCGGCAAGATAGAGCCGGGTGCCCATATGCGCCTCGGCCAGGGCCCGGGCGAAGCGCGGCCGCAGCGCCGCCCAGCTCGGCCCCTCGACATAGCCGGCCGGCCCCAGCCCCCGCAGCCGCGACCCCAGTTCGGGACCGGCACCGGCCGGGATCCAGAACAGCTGCGCCTGGCGCATGACCGAGGGGTCGGCCCGGGCCAGCGCGGCCAGCGCCTCGCCGCCCGTGCCCTCGGCCAGCATCAGCGAGGCCAGCGCCCCGTGCGGGCGCAGCCCGCCATAGACCGGCCGGCTGGGGATCGAAGGTGAAAATTCCGTGGCTCGCATTGGCGGCGTTCTCCCTGTCGCGGAGGGGGGCGGGGCGGTCCTGGCGCCGCCCGCGCGCCCCGGGTCGGTTCAGCCCTTGGCGGTGCGGCGCTTCTTCTCGGGGTCGTGGAAGGGCATCGGCTGCGCCGTGGCGGCGATCTCGCCGCCGGGATTGCGGATGGTCAGCGGCGTGCCCGGAACCGCGCAATCCACCGGCATCCGCGCAATGCCGATATTGTGCCCGTTCAAAGGGCTGTAGAAGCCGATCGTCACCACGCCCACTTCCTTGCCGTCCCGGATGATCGGAGCGCCCTCGACCGCCGCCTCGGTGCCCTCCAGCTTGACGCCGTAGATCTTGAAGCGTTCCTTGCCCTGCAGCCGGTAATGCTCCTCGGCGCCGCGGAAGCCGGTCTTGCCGGGCGAGACGGTGAAATCCAGCCCCAGCTCCCAAAGCGTGTCGCCGCAGGGCTCGTCCTCGAACGGGTATTTCTCGGAATTGTCATAGGGGAAGAACAGCAGGTAGCTTTCGGCGCGCAGCAGGTCCAGCGTGGTGAAGCGGGTCGGGATGATGCCCATCGCCGCGCCCTCGGCCACGATCGTGTCCCAGATCTCGGGCGCGTCCTGGCGGCGGCAGAAGATCTCGTAGCCGCGCTCGCCCGTATAGCCGGTGCGCGAGATCGTCACCGGCTTGCCGAACAGCGTGGTGTGGATATGGCTGAAATAGACCACGTCCCGGATGCCCGGCACGTGCTTCTCCAGATAGTCCACCGCCAGCGGCCCCTGCAGCGAGATGTCGTGCAGGTCGTCGTCGAACATCACGCTGACATTGCGCCCCAGCGCCGCCATGGTCAGCTGCTCGTGCCCCTGGCCGGCGCCATGCACCACCATGAAGCTGTGCGGGCCCATGCGATAGATCACGCAGTCGTCGACGAACTTGCCGCCGTCGTTCAGCATGCAGGCATAGGTCGAACGTCCGGGCTTGATCTTCTCGACCGACCGGGTGGTGGCGCGGTCGATGACATGGCTGGCATGGGGGCCGATCACATGCACCTTCTTCAGGCCCGAGACGTCCATCACCCCGGCCTTGGTGCGGATCGCCATGTATTCCTCGAGCTGGTCCTTGTCGTAGCTCCAGGCCGTGCCCATCCCGCTCCAGTCCTCGAGCGCCGAGCCCAGGGCCCGGTGACGATCCGCCAGAGCCGAAAAACGCCAGGTCGCTGTCATGAAAATTCCTCCTCGTTGGCATCCGTTCCATGATCCGCCCCGGGCGGACCATGGCATCTGTGGCAGCGAGAGGCTGCAAGCGGCCCGACCAGGCGGCCGGCGGCAGGCATCCTGCGGCAGACGCAGCGCCTGACCGGCGGCACGTCTGGCGATGCCCGGATGAACGGGGGAAAGCCTGCCCATCCGCGGGGGCCAAGCTCCGGACGGAGCGTCGACCCATGAACCACCTGTTGTTGATCGGACCGGTTTTGCATCCGCTCGCTTGTTGATTCCATTCAACCCGGATATCGCTTAAAAAGCAATTATTTTTCTTAGCAGGAATGTTTTGGGTATTTTTCTGCACAAATGCCGGCAGAAGCGGCCATCTTTCGGGCAGATGATGGCCAGTGCCTACGGGCCGGCAAAGAGCAAGGACCTCCGATAGAACTGCAAGCCCCGATCTGCGCGGGCGGGAAAATCCGAGAGGGCCAGGAGGGGCGAATCAATCCGATGAGTCCCGCCTTCGGTGGCACGATCCCCGAGCCGATCCCTTCGGCGACGGGCAGCCCTCAATCCGAAAATGAAACGCATGCCGGCACGGCGACCTTGGCAGTCGCTGCGCCGGCATGGCTGGCAGAGGCCCCATGCCCGTCAGGGACAGGGTGCAATAAGCGGGCCCTGACGAAGCGGTCAGCCCATTCTCTCGCTGGAATAGCTTCCCGGAGACGCCGGGAAGACGACGGTCTTGTTGCCGTTGAGGAACACCCGGCGGTGGATATGGGCGTGGATGGCGCGGGCCAGAACCTGGCTTTCCACGTCGCGGCCGAGGCTGACATAGTCCTCGGGCGATTGCGCATGCGTCACCCGGATGATGTCCTGCTCGATGATCGGGCCCTCGTCGAGATCCGCGGTCACGTAATGGCTGGTCGCGCCGATCAGCTTCACCCCGCGCTCGAAAGCCTGCTTGTAGGGGTTGGCGCCCTTGAAGCTCGGCAGGAAGGAATGGTGGATGTTGATGATCCGCCCCGACATCTTCTTGCACAGCGCATCCGACAGCACCTGCATGTAGCGCGCCAGCACCACCAGCTCGGCGCCGGAATCCTCGACCACCGCCATCAGCTGCGCCTCGGCCTGCGGCTTTTTCTCCTTGGTGACCTTGATGCAGTGGAAGGGGATGTCGTGGTTCACCACCACCTTCTGATAGTCCATGTGATTGCTGATCACCGCCACGATGTCGATCGGCAAGGCCCCGATGCGCCAGCGATACAGAAGGTCGTTCAGGCAATGCCCGAAGCGGCTGACCATGATCACCACCTTCATCTTCTCGGCCTCGTCATGGATGGCATAGTCCATGCCGAAGGGCTTGGCCGGCTCGGCCAGCCCGGCGCGCAATTCCTCCAGCCCCACGCCCTCCTCGGAGACGAAGCTGACGCGCATGAAGAACTTGCCGGTCTGCGGGTCGTCGAACTGGCTGGAATCGGTGATGTTGCAGCCATTCTCGGCCAGAAAGCCCGAGATGGCGGCCACGATGCCGCGCGTGGATTCGCAGGCAACGGTCAGGCAGAACTTGTTCATCGGTTTCTCCACTGTCTTGCTTAAGGGCAAAGGCCCTGATTTCTTTCTTGTGCAAATATCCCGGGGTCCGGGGCAGCGCCCCGGTCCGGCGGCGCGCTCAGGCGGTCAGGCCCTCGGGCTCGGGCCAGCCATTGGCCCGGCAGCAGGCGGTCAGCGTATTCGCCAGCAGGCAGGCGATGGTCATCGGCCCGACGCCCCCCGGCACCGGGGTGATGGCGCCGGCGACCTGCGCGGCAGCCTCGAAATCCACGTCGCCGACCAGCCGCGAGCGGCCCTCCTCCGCGATGCGGTTGATGCCCACGTCGATCACCGTCGCCCCCGGCCTGATCCAGTCGCCGCGGATCATCCGCGGCCGGCCCACCGCCGCGACCAGGATGTCGGCCGTCCGGCACAGGCCGGCCAGGTCCTTCGTGCGCGAATGCGCGATGGTCACCGTGCAGCTGTCGCCCAGCAGCAGCTGCGCCATCGGCTTGCCGACGATGTTCGAGCGCCCCACCACCACCGCGTTCAGCCCGGAAAGATCGCCCAGCCGGTCGCGGAGCAGCATCAGGCAGCCCAGGGGCGTGCAGGGCACCATGCTCTTCTGCCCGGTCCCCAGCAGCCCGACATTCGAGATGTGGAACCCGTCCACGTCCTTCGCGGGATCGATGGCGTTGATCACCGCATCGGCGTCCATATGCGCGGGCAGCGGCAGCTGCACCAGGATGCCGTGCACCGCCGGATCGGCATTCAGCCGTTCGATCAGCGCCAGCAGATCCTCCTGCGCGGTCTCGGCCGGCAGCTTGTGCTCGAAGCTCGCCATGCCGGCCTCGCGGGTCTGGATGCCCTTGTTCCTGACATAGACCTGGCTGGCCGGATCCTCGCCCACCAGCACCACCGCCAGGCCCGGAACCACCCCGTGCGCGGCCTGCAGCCGCCCCACATGCCCGGCAACCCGCGCCCGAACCCCGGCCGCAAAAGCCTTGCCGTCGATGATCGCGCCGCCATTCCTTGCAGCCATGTTCATGTCCTTTCTCCCTTCAGGCGCCCGGCGGTTTCCCCGAGCGCATGCCAGAGCGCGCCGGCCAGGGACCGCATGCCGATCACCGCCAGCCGATCCTCGGCCCGGCGGATCAGGAAGACGCTCATGTGATGCAGGCCGGTGCGCGTGGCCGAGCCCGGCCCGAAGGCCGCAGCGTCGATGTTCACCAGCTTTTCCAGCAGCGCCCGGATCGGGGCCGCGCCGCGATCCGAGGCGATCTCGAACGCGGTCCAGCCGTCGGTCTGTTCGGTGACCGAGCAGCCCGGCGCCTCGGCCGCCAGCGCGGCGGCGAAATCCTCGGCGGCGCGCTCCTCGGCCTCGATCATCCATTGGCCGGGGCCGGTCCAGAAGGCGGCGACACCCTGCCCCACCTGCCAGGCGCCCGGCCCCGGCAGCGCCAGGCCCAGCGGCGCGGGCTGCGCGGCATCCCGGCGCAGCGCCAGCGAGGCCAGTGCCAGGCCGGCATTCTCGGTGATGGTCAGGGCACCGAAGGCGTGCCGGGCGGGGGCGCGGGCGCCCAAAGCGGTAATCGGAACCAGATCAGTCACGCAGGCGCCCTCCTTCCGGGTCGACGAAATGCGGCGAGACGACGCGCAGGGCCACCTTCTGGCCTTGCAGCGGGTTGGCGGCGATCACCGTCTCGCCCATGCGGGCGCCGCCATCGGCCAGAAAGCCCAGCCCGATGCTCGACCCCACATGCGGCGAATAGCAGGCCGAGGTGATCCAGCCCTGGTCGGTCTCGGTCCGGTGCGGCGCGCCTTCGGCGAAAAGATGCATGCCCGCCAGCACCGTCTGCGCCGGATCGACGGGTTGCAGCCCGACCAGCACCCGGGTCTCGGCCGCCAGCCCCTCGCGCCGGGACATCACTGCGCCGATGCCGTCCTTCTTGCTGCTGACCATGCGGCCCAGCCCCAGCATCTGCGCCGTGGTCTGGCCGTTCAGCTCGTTGCCGGCGGCATGGCCCTTTTCGATGCGCATCACGCCAAGCGCCTCGGTGCCGTAGGGGGTCGCGCCCAGATCGGCGCCCTGCTCCATCAGCCGCTCGACCAGCGCCTGCCCGTAGCGGGCTGGCACCGCGATCTCATAGGCCAGCTCGCCCGAGAAGCTGATGCGGAAGAGCCGCGCCCGAAGCCCGCCGCAGACCGTCAACCCGGCGCAGGCCATGAAGGGAAAGGCTTCGTTCGACAGGTCGAACCCGTCCACGATCCGCTCCAGCAGCCGGCGGGCATTGGGACCGGCCACGGCGATCTGCGCCCAGGCGTCGGTGGTCGAGATCAGCTGCACGTCCAGCTCGGGCCAGAGGCATTGCCGGGCGAATTCCATCTGCCGGTAGACCGGCCCCGCCTGGGCGGTGGTGGTGGTGACGACGTAATGATCCTCGGCCAGCCGGGCGCAGGTGCCGTCGTCCCAGGCCGTGCCGTCCTCGCGCAGCATCAGGCCATAGCGGACCATGCCGACCTTGAGGCTTTTCATGGCATTGGCATAGATCCGGTCGAGGAATTCGCCGGCATCCGCCCCCTGCACGTCCACCTTGCCCAGCGTGGTCACGTCGCAGATGCCGACGCCCTTGCGGGTGGCCAGCACCTCGCGGTCCACGGTCTGGCGCCAATGCGCCTCGCCCGGGCGGGGGAAATATTGCGCCCGCATCCAGGGGCCGACCTCGACGAAGACGGCACCCTGCGCGCGCGCCCATTCATGCGTGGGCGTCAGACGGCGCGGCCGGAAATGCGGCCCCGTGTCGCCGCCGCCCAGCACCGAAAGCGACACGCCGCTATAGGGCGGGCGAAAGATCGTCGTGCCGGTTTCCGGGATCGGCTTGCCGGTCAGTTCCGACATGACCGCCAGGGCGGTGACGTTGGCGGTCTTGCCCTGGTCGGTGGCCATGCCCAGCGTGGTCCAGCGTTTCAGGTGCTCGACCGGGCGCATGTTTTCCTGATGCGCCAGCTTGATGTCCTTGACGGTCACGTCGTTCTGGAAATCGACCCAGGCGCGGCCCTTGCCCGGCACATGCCAGAGCGGGCACAGACCGGCCGGCGCATCCTCGGCCGCCGGCAGCGCGGCGGGCCGGGCCTCGATGCCGATCTGGGCCAGCGCCTCGGCCGCCGCTTCGGCACCCGAGCGCAAGGCGGCGGCGGTGCTGCCTTGCCCCTTGGCGGCGCCGGCGGCGATCAGGCCGCGCGGCCCGCCCTCGCCGGGAACGAAGGCCTGCAGCGCCTCGTCCCAGACCGGGCGGCCGCGGTGATGCGAGGCCAGATGCACATTCGGGTTCCAGCCGCCCGCGACGCCGAGCGCGCCGCAATCCAGCCATTCCCTGCGGCCGTCGCTGTCGATCTGGACCCCGCGCAGGCCCAGACGGCCCCTGGCATCGCTGACCATGCCGTGGACCAGCCGGTAATTGCCCTGCGCCCGCGCGTCCGGGCGGCTGTCGATCACTGCCGCGACCTCGACCCCCTTGGCGGCCAGATCCAGCGCGGTGCGGTGGCCGTCGTCGTTGTTGGTGAAGATCGCCACGCGCTTCGCCGGGCTGACCGCCCAGCGGTTGGCATAGGCGCGCATGGCGCCGGCCAGCATGATGCCGGGGCGGTCGTTGTTCCGGAACGGGATATGCCGCTCGATGGCGCCGGCGGCCAGCACGGCGCGGCGGGCGGTGATCCGCCAGAGCGTCTGGCGCACCTGCCGCCCCGGTTCGGGCAGGTGATCGGCGACCCGCTCGACCGCGCCATAGACGCCGTGGTCGAAGGCACCGAACACCGTGGTGCGGCGCAGGATGCGGACATTGGGCAGCGCCGCCAGCTCGGCCTCGGCCCGCGCCACCCATTCGGTCGCCGGGGCGTCGTCCAGCGCGTGGGATTCCGCCAGCAGACGGCCGCCCAGGCGGAAATCCTCGTCGGCCAGGATGACCCGCGCACCGGCCCGGCCGGCGGTCAGCACCGCCGAAAGCCCCGCCGCGCCGCCGCCGATGACCAGCAGGTCGCAATGCAGGAAGCCCTTGTCATAGGCATCGGGATCGGGCTGCATCGACAGGCTGCCCAGGCCCGCCGCCCGGCGGATCGCCGGCTCGTAGAGCTTTTCCCAGAAGGCGCGCGGCCACATGAAGGTCTTGTAATAGAAGCCCGCCGCGAAGAAGGACGAGAACAGGTCGTTCACCGCCAGCAGGTCGAAGCCCAGCGGCCCGACATGGTTCTGGCTGGCGGCTTCCAGCCCATCGTAAAGCTCGGCCACGGTGGCGCGGGTGTTCGGCTCCTTGCGGGCGCCGCTGCGCAGTTCCACCAGCGCATTCGGCTCCTCGGACCCGGCCGAGAAGACGCCGCGCGGCCGGTGATACTTGAAGCTGCGGCCCATCAGCCGCACGCCGTTGGCCAGCAGCGCCGAGGCCAGCGTGTCGCCGGGATGGCCGGAATAGCTCCGGCCGTCGAAGGTGAAGCGCAGGCTGCGGGCGCGGTCGATCAGCCCTCCGGTCAGGCGGGTCATGCGGCACCGCCTTTCAGCTTGACGTCGCGCGCCAGCTCGGCGCCCAGGATCTCGTGCGTGGTGGTGTCGCGGGTCACGACCAGCCAGGAGCGGTCGCCCTGCTCGTGGAACCACAGTTCCCGATGCACGCCGGCCGGGTTGTCGCGCAGATAGACGTATTCGGCAAAGGCGGCCTCGGCACCCTCGGCCATGCCGTCGGGGCGGTTCAGCAGCGCGGCATCGCCCAGATAGGTGAATTCCTGTGCGTCGCGCAGGCCAAGAAGGGGATGGGGGATCAGCATGGCGGCCTCAATGCAGGTTCGGTTGGGCGCCCACGCCCTTTTCGTCGATGACATAGCCGCGCGCGAAACGGTCCAGGCGATAGGCGCTTGCGGTTTCGTGCGGGCGGCCGGTGGCCAGCAGATGGGCGAAGGCATAGCCGCTGGCGGGCGTCGCCTTGAAGCCGCCATAACACCAGCCGGCATTCAGATAGAGCCCCTCGACGGGCGTGCGGTCGATGATCGGGCTGCCGTCCATGGACATGTCCATGATGCCGCCCCAGACCCGCAAGAGCCGCGCCCGGCCGATCATCGGCATCAGCGCCATGCCGCCCTCGGCCACGTCCTCGATCACCGGCAGGTTGCCGCGCTGCGCATAGGAATTGTAGCCGTCGATATCGCCGCCGAAGACCAGGCCGCCCTTGTCGGACTGGCTGACATAGAAATGCCCGGCGCCGAAGGTGATGACCCCCGGGATGGTGGGCTTCAGCCCCTCGGAGACGAAGGCCTGCAGCACGTGGCTTTCGATCGGCAGCCGCATTCCCGCCATGGCCATGACCCGGCTGGACGAGCCCGCAACCGCCACGCCGACCTTGCCGGCGGCGATATAGCCGCGTGTCGTCTCGACGCCGCTGATGCGGCCGCCGTCGATGCGGAAGCCGGTGACCTCGCAGTTCTGGATCAGGTCCACGCCGCGCATGTCGGCGCCGCGGGCGTAGCCCCAGGCCACGCCGTCATGGCGCGCGGTCCCGGCCCGGCGCTGCAGCAGCCCGCCCTTGATCGGGAAGCAGGCATTGTCGAAGTTCAGGAAGGGCGCCATGGCCCGGACCTGCTCGCGGTCCAGCAGTTCGGCATCGGCGCCGGCCAGCAGCATGGCATTGCCGCGCCGGCGGAAGGCATCGCGCTGCGCATCGGTATGGCACAGGTTCAGGATGCCGCGCTGGCTGACCATGGCGTTGAAGTTGAACTCCTGCTCCAGCCCCTCCCAGAGCTTCATCGAGAATTCGTAGAAAGGCTCATTGCCCGGCAGCAGGTAGTTCGAGCGGATGATCGTGGTGTTGCGCCCGATATTGCCCGAGCCCAGCCAGCTTTTCTCCAGCACGGCGATGCGCGCCCGCCCGAAGGTCTTGGCGAGGTAATAGGCCGTCGCCAGCCCATGCCCGCCGCCGCCGACGATGATGTAGTCATAGGCCGGCTGCGGTTCGGGATTGCGCCATAGCGGCTTCCATCCCTTGTGACCGGTCAGCGCCTCTCTGATGACCCGCAAGCCCGAGAAATGCATGGCGATAATCTCCTTCGTCGATTCGAATCTCGCACAGCCTGACCCGGCCGATGCGCCCGAAAGGGACATTGCCTTGCCTGTTTCGGACATGGATGGCAGGCTGGCGGCGAAAGCCCAAGGTCTGCCATGCGTCCCGATTCCCGCCCCCGCCGCTACGGCTTCCTGCTGCTGCCGGATTACGCGCTGATGTCCACCGCCTCGGCGGTCGAGCCGCTGCGCGCGGCGAACCTGCTGAGCGGCCGGCCGCTTTACGAATTGCAATTCGTCTCGACCGAGGGGGGCTTCATGCCCAGCTCGGTCGCGGGCGGGTTCGAGACCATCGCGCTGGCCGACGCCGACGAGACTCTGGACATCCTCTTCGTGGTGGCGGGGGGCGATCCGCTGGCGCAGCGCGATCCGCGGGTGCTGGCCTTCGTGCGCCGGCTGGCGCGGCGCGGGGTGGCGCTTGGCGGCATCTCGGGCGGGGCGGCGATCCTCGCGGCGGCCGGGGTGATGGCGGCGCGGCGCTTCACCATCCACTGGCAGCATCTCGACGCCATGCGCGAGACCTGGCCCGAGGCGCTGATTGAAAGGCGGCTGTTCGTCATCGACCGCGACCGCTTCACCTGCGCGGGCGGCATGGCGCCCTTGGACATGATGCATGCGCTGATCGCCTCGGCGCATGGGGCGGGGCTGGCGCGGGCGGTCAGCGACTGGTTCATCCATACCGGCATCCGCGAGGCCGAGGCACCGCAGCAGCTGGACCCGGCGCGCAAATACGACCTGCACCACCCGGCGCTGGTCGCCATGGTCGAGCTGATGACCAGCCATATCGCCGATCCTCTGGGGCTGGAGGATCTGGGCCAGCTTTGCGACATGACGCCCCGGCATCTGGAGCGGCTGGCGCAGGCGCAGCTGGGCGAAAGCGTGATGCAGTTCTATCGGAGGCTGCGGCTGGACAAGGCCCGGGAACTGCTGAGCCAGTCCGGGCTGCCGCTGGCCGAGATCGCGCTGGCGACCGGCTTTGCCAGCCGCAGCCATTTCAGCCGCAGCTTCCGCGCGCAATTCGGCATCAGCCCCTCGGCGCGCCGACCCATGCGAGCGGGGGCAACAGAAAACCCCGGTGGCTGACGCCATCGGGGTTTCGCGGTGCCGGGAGGAAACCGCCGCTCAGATGTCCAGGGTGTTGTCCCGCTCCCATTGCGACAGATGTGCGCAATAGGTGTTCCATTCCCGGGTCTTGAGCTTGATATAGGCGGCCGAGAATTCCGCGCCCATGGCCGCCTTCAGTCCCTCGTCCTCGTCGAAGGCGCGGATCGCGTCCAGCAGGTTCAGCGGCAGCTTCGGCGCATCGGTGATGGTATGGCCCTCGGCATACATGTCGATGTCGGACCGCGGGCCGGGATCGGCCTTCGAGCGCAGCCCCGACAACCCGGCCGCCATGATAGCCGCCTGCACCAGATAGGGATTGGCGGCACCGTCGGGCAGGCGGAACTCGAACCGGCCGGGGCCGGGCACGCGCACCATATGGGTGCGGTTGTTGCCGGTCCAGGTGACGCTGTTCGGCGCCCAGGTCGCGCCCGAGGTGGTGCGCGGCGCGTTGATGCGCTTGTAGCTGTTCACCGTCGGGCAGCTCAGCAGCGCCAGCGCCGAGGCATGTTTCATGATGCCGCCGACGAAGTGATAGCCCTGCCGGGACAGGCCCAGCTCGTCCCGGTCGTCGGCGAAGGCGTTGGTGCCGTCGGCATTCCAGACCGAGATATGCAGGTGGCAGCCGTTTCCGGTCAGGCCCATGATCGGCTTGGGCATGAAGGTGGCGCGCAGCCCGTGCTTTTCGGCGATGGCCTTGGCCATGAACTTGAAGAACGAATGCTTGTCGGCGGTCGCCAGCGCATTGTCGTATTTCCAGTTCATCTCCCACTGGCCGTTGGCGTCCTCGTGGTCGCTCTGATAGGGCTCCCAGCCCAGTTCCAGCATGTAGTCCGAGATCTCGGCGATCACGTCCAGGCGGCGGAACATCGCCTGCTGGTCGTAGCAGGGCTTCATGGCGGTGTCGGCCGGGTCGCCGATGGCCAGCCCGTCGGGCGTCATCAGGAAGAATTCCGGCTCGACCCCGGTCTTGACGGTCAGGCCCATGTCGGCGGCCTCCCGGCACAGCCGGGTCAGCACGTTGCGCGGCGCCTGCTCCAGATCGACCCCGCCGCTCATCACGCAGTTCGAGGCGACCCAGGCCACCTCCTTTTTCCAGGGCAGCTGGATCACGGATGAGGCGTCGGGCAGGCCCAGCATGTCGGGATGGGCCGGCGTCAGGTCCAGCCAGGTCGCGAAACCGGCAAAGCCCGCGCCGCCGGCCTGCATCTCGGCGATGCCCTCGGCCGGGACCAGCTTGGCGCGCTGGCTGCCGAACAGGTCGGTGAAGGAGACCATGAAATGCTTGATGCCCCGGTCGCGGGCATAGGCGGCCAGGTCGAGCGGCTCGGCAGCCTTCTGCTGCGGGCCAGAGGCGCCGTGCCGGGGCTTTTCCCGTTTCTGGACCATGTCGGCCTCGCGGGCGAAGGTGGCCATATCGGTCATTCGATATTCTCCCTGTTGAAGGATGTCCGACCCGGGGCGGGATACTTTGTCCCGCCCCGTGGCTGTCTGTCGTCAGTAACCGGCCTGTCCCGGGATCCAGCTCGTGCCGGCCAGGGGGACGCCCGCCATGGCGGCGGATTCCACGGTCAGGGCGCAAAGATCCTCGGGTTCGAGGTTGTGGACGTGGCTCTTGCCGCAGGCGCGGGCGATGGTCTGGCATTCCAGCGTCATCACCGCCAGATAGTTGCGCAGGCGGCGGCCGGCCTCGACCGGGTTCAGCCGGGTCATCAGCTCGGCGTCCTGGGTGGTGATGCCGGCCGGGTCGCGGCCCTCGTGCCAGTCGTCATAGGCGCCAGCGGTGGTGCCGAGCTTCTGGTATTCCTCTTCCCAGCGCGGATCGTTGTCGCCAAGCGCGACCAGCGCCGCCGTGCCGATGGCGACCGCGTCGGCCCCCAGCGCCAGCGCCTTGGCCACGTCCGCGCCGGTGCGGATGCCGCCCGAGACGATCAGCTGCACCTTGCGATGCATGCCCAAATCCTGCAGCGCCTTCACGGCCGGGCGGATGCAGGCCAGCGTCGGCTGGCCGACATGCTCGATGAACACGTCCTGCGTCGCGGCGGTGCCGCCCTGCATGCCGTCCAGCACCACCACGTCGGCGCCCGCCTTCACCGCCAGCGCGGTGTCGTAATAGGGCCGCGCGCCGCCGATCTTGATGTAGATCGGCTTTTCCCAGCCGGTGATCTCGCGCAGCTCCAGGATCTTGATCTCCAGATCGTCGGGGCCGGTCCAGTCGGGATGGCGGCAGGCCGAACGCTGGTCGATGCCCATCGGCAGGTTGCGCATCTTCGCAACCCGCTCGGTGATCTTCTGGCCCAGCAGCATGCCGCCGCCGCCGGGCTTGGCGCCCTGCCCGACCACGACCTCGATCGCGTCGGCACGGCGCAGGTCGTCCGGGTTCATGCCGTAGCGCGAGGGCAGATACTGATAGACCAGCTTTTCGGAATGGCCGCGTTCCTCGTTGGTCATGCCGCCGTCGCCGGTGGTGGTCGAGGTGCCCGCCATGGTCGCGCCGCGACCCAGCGCCTCTTTCGCATGGGCCGAAAGCGCGCCGAAGGACATCCCCGCGATCGTGATCGGGATCTTCAGCTCGATCGGCTTCTTGGCGAAGCGCGTGCCCAGCACGACCGAGGTGTCGCATTTCTCGCGATAGCCCTCCAGCGGATAGCGGCTGATCGAGGCGCCCAGAAACAGCAGGTCGTCGAAATGCGGCACGCGGCGCTTGGCCCCGCCACCGCGGATGTCATAGATGCCGGTGGCGGCGGCGCGGCGGATCTCGGAATTGATCTCGTTCGAGAAGGTCCAGCTCTGGCGCGGCAGGGTGCGAGGGGTTTGGTCCATCGTATGATCCTCAGTAATCGCCGGCGTGATCGACGTGGAAATTGTAGAGCTTGCGGGCCGAGCCGTAGCGGCGGAACTCGGACGGGTCGGCATCCGCCCCGGCGCGCTTCAGCAGGTCGGCCAGGATTTCCAGATGCTCGGGGCGCATCTCCTTCTCGATGCAATCCGCGCCCAGCGACTTGACCTTGCCGCGCACGAACAGCCGCGCCTCGTAAAGGCTGTCGCCAAGCGCGTCGCCCGCATCGCCCAGCACCACCAGATTGCCCGACTGCGCCATGAAGGCCGACATGTGGCCGATATTGCCGTGCACGACGATGTCGATGCCCTTCATCGAGATGCCGCAGCGCGAGCTGGCATTGCCCTTGATGACCAGAAGCCCGCCATGGCCGGTAGCGCCGGCATATTGGCTGGCATCGCCCTCGACGGTGACGCTGCCCGAGATCATGTTCTCGGCGACCCCCGGCCCGACCGAGCCGGTCACATGCACCCGCGCCTCCTTGTTCATGCCGGCGCAGTAATAACCGGTGGAACCCTTGATCGTGACCTCCAGCGGCGCCTGCAACCCGACCGCCAGCGCATGCGCGCCGCGCGGGTTCTCGATCACCCATTCGCCGCCGGTCTGCGCCTGAAGCGTGCTGTTGAGATCGCGCAGCTCGGTCCAGGCCATGTCGATGGTCCGGGGCTGCACGCCGATGTCAAGGTCTTCGCGGATCTGCGTATTGGCCATGGTGGTCATGTCAGCGCTCCCAGAAATACACGGTGGCGGGTTCCGGTTCCCAGATGCGGGCATCCTCGATGCCCGGCAGGTTCGCGAAGGCCCGGTATTCCGAGCCGAAGGCGACATAGCTGTCGGTCTCGGCCATCACCGCGGGCTTGCAGGCGATGGGATCGCGCACCACGCCGAAGCCGTTCCTGGTGCCGACCACGAAGGTGAAGAACCCGTCCAGATCGTCCAGCGTGCCTTCCAGCGCCTCGCCCAGATTGGCGCCTTCGGCCAGCCGGGACGAGATGTAGCAGGCGGCGACCTCGGTATCGTTCTGGGTCTGCGGCACGAAACCCTTGCGGGCCAGTTCGCGCCGCACCCGGTTGTGGTTCGAGAGCGAGCCGTTATGCACCAGGCACTGATCGCCGTCGGTCGAGAACGGATGCGCGCCCAGCGTGGTCACGGCGCTTTCCGTCGCCATGCGGGTATGGCCGATGCCGTGGCTGCCGCCCATCTGCCGGATGCCGAAGCGCGCGGCCACGTCCTTGGGCAGCCCAACCTCCTTGAAGATCTCCATCGACTGCCCGGCACCCATGATGCGGATGCCCTTTTCGGCCATATAGGCCCGGACCTCGGGCTCGGAGCCTTCGGGCAGCGTCAGCACCGCATGGGTGTCGACCACCCGCACCTGCACCGGCGCGCCCAGCAGCGCCTTCAGACTGTCCTCGAGGCCCGCGAAAGTCTCGTCGGGCGTATCGGACTGGATCGTCATCTTGAGACCTTGCGCGTCGTCCCCGTAGATCGCGATCCCCGCGCTGTCAGGCCCGCGATCCGTCATGGAAATCAGCATGTCGGTCAGCAGGTCCCCGAGCTGGGGCCGCAGATCATCTTTTTTCAGGAACAGGCCAACGATGCCACACATTAGCAACCTCCGTTCAGCTTGGCGTTGAAGCCGTCACGGATCAGCTAAGAGCAAAATTGATTGCCTAGCAAGATATTTTTTTTACCTGACAGAAAATTCTTGCGAGAGGGCCGGCAGGGAACGGTCGAAGGAAACCCCAGCGCAGGCAGTCGGTTACTTGGCCTGGGGATAGCAGATGATGGACAGATACCGGGCCGGCAATTCGCGCAGATGCTCCGGTCCATGCGGCGCATCGGCGTCGAAGATCAGGCTGTCGCCGGGTTCGAGATCATAGATCTGTTCGCCGTGGCGATAGCCGATTCTTCCCTCGAGCATGTAGAGCAGCTCGATCCCTTCATGCTGGAAGGTGGGGAAATGGTCGCTTTGGGTGCTGAGCACGATCATGTAGGGCTCGACCACCACGCCGCTGTTGTTCGAGCCGATATGCCCCAGCAGGTGATACTGGTGCCCGGCGCGGGTGCCGGCGCGCTCGACCTCGACGGCGGTGCCCGCCTTCACATGCATCGCCCCGCGCGGCTCTTCATAGCCCGAGAAAAGCTGGATCAACGGCACATGCAGGGCATTGGCCAAGGTCTGCAAGGTCGTCAGCGAGGGCGAGATGACGCCGTTCTCGATCTTGGAGAGCATCCCGACGGACAGCCCCGCCTGGCTGGCCAGCTTCGAGCCGGTCATCCGCTGCCGCTTGCGCAATTCCCGCACCTGCCGGCCAATGGCAACCTCAAGATTCTTCTCGCGGGTTTCGCGAATCGCATGGGGATCCTGCGTCAGCGAGCCATCTATCTTTGCCGTTTGGCTTACCATTGCACAACTTCCTTTGTTTTTTCTCTGTCAAAGCTAGTCGGAGAATTTCCATAGTAAAGCCTAACAGATAGCCGGCATGGGTCAGAAGCTCCATGCGGTTAAGCCGCGCATGATCCCGCGACCCCTGATCGGTGGCACGTTTCGCGGAGGGGTGCGGCCCGTGCGAAGCAGGGATATTTTTCTTGAGAGAATAATTTGTTTCCTGCTACTATAGGATTGGTTTTCGGGGAGGCATGCCATGTATTTTGCTGCACAGCGAAAGCAGTCGATCTACCAGCAGCTGGGAGGGGACGAGGGCATCCGCGCCCTGGTCAAGGAATTCTACGACATCGTCGAGCAGGACGAGGACGCGAGGGAGCTGCATCTTCTGCACCTGCAGGGCGCCGGCGTCGCCCATTCGCGCGAGGAGCAGTTCAACTATCTCAGCGGCTTCTTCGGCGGGCCGCAATATTACGTGATGAAGCACCGCCACGCGCGGCTGAAAGAGATCCACGCCCATGTGCCCATCGGCCCGCAGATGCGCGACCTGTGGCTGCAATGCATGGCCAAGGCCATCGACAGGCGCGGAATCGACGGCGAGCTGGCGGCGGTGCTGATGCGCCATTTCACCACGGCCGCCGAAAGCAGCCGCAACATGGACTGACGCGCCGCGCCGGTCCGCACCAGACATTCCCAACACAGGAGAGGCTCATGGCGATCAAGAAATTCGGCCCCTACAAATCCCCTTCGGTCCAGCCGATCACCGAGGATCTGGACTGGTGGCACCCGGTCGAGGGCTCGCCCAGCATGAAGACCTGGATCGAGCACCAATCCGAGGACGGCAAGTTCCTGACCGGCTATTGGGAGGCCACGCCGGGCAGCTATCGCGTGCGCTACGACGTGGACGAGTTCATCCATCTGTTCGAGGGCAAGGTGACGCTGACCGACAACGGCCAGGAGCCGCGCAGCTTCGCCGCCGGCGACACTTTCGTGATCGAGGCCGGGTTCGACGGCCTCTGGAAGACCGAGGAGACGGTGCGCAAGGCCTTCGCCATCCGGGTGCGGTGAAAGCGGCGCGGCCCTGCCCGTCGCCCCGCCGTTCGCTGCCCGGACCCGTGAAATCGGAACAGGCCCCGGCGCAAGGCCGGGGCCTGATTTTTGTGCCGGCTCAGACGGGCCGGTCCGGCAGGGATGCCGCATTGGGCTTCATGTCCCAGTAGACCAGGTCCAGCCCGGTCGCCTGATCGTCCTCGTCCACCCGCAAGCCCACGGTCTGTTTCAGGACGAAGGTCAGGATCGCGGCGGTCAGCACGCCCGCGCCGACGCAGGCCAGAACGCCCACGATCTGCATGGCCAGGCCGATCTGGCCGTGCTGGAACGCATAGGGCCCCTCCTCGATGCCGAAATAGCCGCCCTGCGGCGTGCCGGCCTTGAGCAAGCCGACCATGACCAGCCCATAGACCCCGGCGCCCAGGAACAGCGGGAACAGCTTGTGCTCGTCGATGCCGCGCTTCTGCGTGAACTCGTAGACGATCCAGGCGACCACCGGCGCGAACAGCGCCACCAGGAAGGTCTGCCAGGGCGCATAGACGTCGAAGCCCGGCGCACCCGCGACATAGCCGGCCAGCGGCCCCAGCAGCAGATAGGCATAGGAACGCTTCCGGTAGCCGATGATCGCCCCGGTCACCGCGCCGCCCGCCCAGGCAAGGCCGTAATTGTTGAAGACGATGCCCACGCTGGTATCGGCCATGGTGACGCTGACCGCCAGCGCCTGCGGCTCGAAGAAGAACAGGCAGGACAGGATCACCAACGGCAGTCCGGAAAAGATCGTCATCAGCCCGGTCGCCGCCAGGCCGATGCTGGGCGCGTCGTAGGAGTGCACCTTGGGATGCGGCTCGAACATGCCCGGCCGCCGGCCCAGCATGGGCACCAGCACCAGCGCCATGCCGGCCGGGAACAGATAGACGAAGCCGACGCCGAAGAAGTCATGGAAGCCCGCATTGGTCAGCGGTCCGACCGAGCCCCAGACCGCGAAGCTCAGTGCCGAGGACACCACCGCCGCCACCACCGAGGTGATGTAATAGGCCAGGGGCTTCATCCGCTCGGAGACGGCGAAATGCAGCAGCACGTTGATGATGCCGGCAAAGCAGGCCAGGAAGAACACGAAGATCTGGAAGGTGTTCAGCCCGGGAAACACCGCCGGATCGACATGCTGGGCCACGCCGTTGGCCATGGCGCCGCCCAGCCACCAGTCCTTAAGCGAATCCGCCAGACTCGCGCCCTCCATGACGTAATATTGCCCGGCCCAGAAGCCGAAGCCGATGACGAAATAGGCGGCGAAGCCCAGGAAAAAGCCGATGGTCTTCTCGATCGTGGAATTGAACAGGCTGCCGTTGCGGGTGGTGCCCGCGTCGATCATCAGCAGCCCGACCACGACGAGGATCGCCCCCGCCGTGCCCGAGCCATAGATCAGGTTCTGCACCAGCGAACTGAGCGTTACCTGATCCGGGTAAAGGATGGTTGTCGTTGGTTCCATTGTCGTTCTCCCTGTTTTTGTCACTGCTCCGGGATCGTTCCGGCCCCGGAAAACGCCTTGCGGCGCTGGTCGCGCGTGGTGACAGGCGGCAATTTCCTGTCGGTCGGCGGATTGAAATCCCTTGCTTCGATCAAATTTCTCAAAGGAAGACCGGTTGACGCCGCCGCCCCGCATCGGGGGCGGCTGTTGCCCGGTCGGGTTGTCCCGGCCCTAGTCGTCGGCGAATATCCCCTGTGATGTCGGCTTCCCGTCGTCGAACTGCGCGAGATAGTCGGTGATGATCTGGCGGTTGACGGCGAAGCCCTTGTACTCGGCCAGCTCGTCGGGCAGGTCGCGGATCACCCGGTGCAGCCGGCGCGCCCATTTCGGCACCGTCACCAGATCCTCGAGCGCGATCAGGTAGCAGCGGATCGGAAAGGCCAGCGCGTTCGAGCGCGGCAGCCGCCAGAAGCTCTGCAGCTCCACCCGCAGATATTGCCTGGCCCCCACGTTCTCGGGGGTGATGGTGCGCTTCTCGGGACCCCAGAGGTGATAGTTCTCGGGGCTGGTGTCCAGCCGCGGATTGACCGTCATCGTCCAGTTCAGCCGCCGCGACGGCGCGCCCTGCTGCACCGCCAGCAGGAATTTCAGCGCCCGCTGGAAGATGCCCAGCTCGGCCGCCTTCGGCACCGGCGCATGCCATTCGAAGAAGTTCATGCCGATGTCGAAATCCAGCGACCAGTCCGCCTGGCTGGTCACCATGCCGGCATCCATCCACAGGTTGCCCTCGCGCTGGTCCAGCAGCGCGAAATCGCCCTGCGCCTGGCGGGTGATGTATTCCAGCGGCCCGCAGGGCAGCGTCGTCGGGTCGAGGAAGGTGAAGCGCTGCTCAATCCCCAAGGGCCGGTTGATCCAGTGCCAGCGGTCGCCGTCGCGATGCAGCCGGAACAGTTCGGGGTAGTCCTCGGCCTTGCACTGCATGATCAGCTCCAGCAGGTCCCAGCCCGCCAGCGCCATATGCGGCAGCGACTGGCAGCGCAGCGGATCCCCGGCCAGGGTGATCGCCCGGTCGCGCATCTCGGCCACGTAATGCTCGTCCACGTCGAAGCGCTTCTCGAAGACGCTGCCGGCGCGGCCCCCCGTCCCGTGCGGCTCCATGTTGACGGAATACATGTAATCGTCCTTGTCGAAGGGGAACGGAAACCGCCGGATGGCTTCGGCCGAGTTGCGGAAGCTGTAATCGTCGCGGAAGGTCTCGTCGTTGAACCGGATGGTCATGGCCGGGCTCCTATCGGTCGATGATCAGCGTCTCGCCGCGGAAGCGCGAGACGCAGGGCATGATGCGGCTCTGCGAGGAGCGCTCGTCCTCGGACAGCCAATGGTCGTGATGCTCGATGCGGCCGTGGCAGGACAGCACCCGCGTCTCGCAGCGCCCGCAGGCGCCGCCCCGGCAGGACCAGTCGATCTCGGCCCCGGCCGCCTCCAGCGCCTCGAGCAGGCTCTGATGCGCGCCGACCGCGATGGTCCGCCCCGAACGCGCCAGCACCACCGCGAAGGGCCGGCCGGGCGGCGGCGCCTGGAAGACCTCGGAATGCAGCGCGGTCTGCGGCCAGCCCAGCCGGGCGCCCGCTTCCGCCACCGCACCGATCAGACCCTCGGGGCCGCAGGTATAGACATGCGTGCCCAGGGGCTGGCCCGACAGGATCGCGCCCAGATCCATGCGGTTGCCCTCCTCCGAGATATGGGCGTGGATATGCGGCGCCTCCGGCAGCAGGTGCAGCCCGGCCGCCTCGGCGCGCGAGCGGGCGGCGTAATGCAGCTCGAAGGGCAGCTGCATGCGCAGAAGCTGGCGGACCTGGGCGACGAAGGGGGTGATGCCGATGCCGCCGGCGATCAGCACGTGCTTCTTGGCCCGCAGGTCCAGCGCGAAGAGGTTCAGCGGCAGCGAGACGCGCAGCTGGTCGCCCGCCCGCACCCGGCCATGCATGAAGCGCGAGCCGCCGCGCCCGCCATCCTCGCGCCGCACCGCGATCTCGTAGCCCGAGCCGTCCTGCGGGTCCGAGATCAGCGAATAGGCGTTGCGGCGCAGTATGTCGCCGTCCGGCATCTCGACCACCACATGCGCGCCGCCGGAAAACAGCGGCAGGGCCGCGCCCTGCGGGTGTTCGAAGCGGAAGCGCTTGACCAGCGGCGTCAGCGGCTCGGCCGCCGCCACGCGCAGCATCAGGGACGTCATGGCTTGATCTCCTGCGGCTCGGGCACCTGGCCCGGGGTCTCGGCATCGACGCAGACCCCCTGGAAGGCGCCGATGCGGCGCGAGTAATGGTCGCGCACGAACAGGTTCAGCCCGCAATGCGCGCAGGTGAACGGGTCGGTGGCGACGTTCTCGGTGATGCCCTTGCAATGCACGCATTGCACCCGCCGGGCGAAGCCGCCGCGATGCTCGGCATCGATCGCCTCCAGCGGCATTCCGGCGGCCAGCGCCTCGGCCGTGGCCTGGCCGATCAGCCCCTCGCCGCCGGCAAGATAGAGCCGGGTGCCCATATGCGCCTCGGCCAGGGCCCGGGCGAAGCGCGGCCGCAGCGCCGCCCAGCTCGGCCCCTCGACATAGCCGGCCGGCCCCAGCCCCCGCAGCCGCGACCCCAGTTCGGGACCGGCACCGGCCGGGATCCAGAACAGCTGCGCCTGGCGCATGACCGAGGGGTCGGCCCGGGCCAGCGCGGCCAGCGCCTCGCCGCCCGTGCCCTCGGCCAGCATCAGCGAGGCCAGCGCCCCGTGCGGGCGCAGCCCGCCATAGACCGGCCGGCTGGGGATCGAAGGTGAAAATTCCGTGGCTCGCATTGGCGGCGTTCTCCCTGTCGCGGAGGGGGGCGGGGCGGTCCTGGCGCCGCCCGCGCGCCCCGGGTCGGTTCAGCCCTTGGCGGTGCGGCGCTTCTTCTCGGGGTCGTGGAAGGGCATCGGCTGCGCCGTGGCGGCGATCTCGCCGCCGGGATTGCGGATGGTCAGCGGCGTGCCCGGAACCGCGCAATCCACCGGCATCCGCGCAATGCCGATATTGTGCCCGTTCAAAGGGCTGTAGAAGCCGATCGTCACCACGCCCACTTCCTTGCCGTCCCGGATGATCGGAGCGCCAGAAAGCGCAAGGGCGCGCAACCGCGCGCCCCCTGTCCGATCGTTCCCTGCCCGATCGTTCCGATCCGGGCGCGTGCGGCAGGCGTTCTTCCGGTGCAGTCCCCCCGTCCCGCAAGCAAGCGGCCGGGCGCGGGCCGGCGCGTCGCAGAGGCTCGGGACGAGGAGGATGCCCGAGGTCCCTGCCCGCCGCTGCAATCCGGTCGTGGTCGCAAGATCCTTTTCCATCTGTCAGGCCCCCGTCGGTTGTGAAATGAGGTGTGGGCTTTGCCGTTCTTCCTGCTGACCGCCGGGGCCGTCCCCGACGCCTGCGCTTGCCGCCGCCGGGCCGCGCCTCAGGCGCGGGGGCGTTCCTTCTTGGGGTCGTAATGCGGGAAGGCTGCGACCTTCGCCGCGATGCGCTTGATATGCCCGTCCAGCCGCCCGACCTCGACCGCGGTGCCGGGTTCGGCATGGGCGATGTCGATCCGCGCCAGCGCGATCATCTGCCCCGTGCGCGGCGAGCGCATGGCCGAGCAGACCTCGCCCACCTGCGCCCGGCCGATGCGGATGCAATCGCCATGGCCGACGGGGTCCTGCCCGTCGATCTCCAGCCCGACGAACTTGCGGCTGGGATGGTCCTTGCGCCGGATCAGCGCCTCGCGGCCGACGAAATCGGCGTTCTTGGACTTGAGCGGCACCGTGAAGCCCACGCCCGCCTCGAACGGGTCGGTCTGGTCGCTGAAATCGTAGCCGGCAAAGACCAGCCCGGCCTCGATCCGCACCAGGTCCAGCCCGGCAAGGCCCATGGGCTTGAGCCCCAGCGGCTGGCCGGCGTTCCAGACTGCCTCGAAGACCACGTCGCCATGCCTGGGATGGCAGAAGATCTCGTAGCCCAGCTCGCCGGTATAGCCGGTGCGCGACACCACCACCGGCACGCCCCTTTCGCCGCCGATGCGGCCGACGGTAAAGCGGAACCAGCCCAGATCGGCCACGGCGGGCTGATGCGGCGGCGTCCAGACGATCCCGGCCACCAGCTCGCGCGATTTCGGCCCCTGCACGGCAAGGTTGTGCATCTGGTCGGTCGAGGAGCGGATCATCACGTTCAGGCCCAGCTTCTCGGCCTGCTCGCGCATCCAGACCCCGCCCTCGTCGCTGCCGCCGATCCAGCGGAAGTTGTGCTCGCCCAGCCGGAACAGCGTGCCGTCGTCGATCATGCCGCCATGCGGATGGCACATCGCCGAATAGACCACCTGCCCATGGCCCAGCTTGGCCACGTCGCGGGTCAGCACCCAGTTCATCAGCGCCTCGGCATCGGGGCCGGTCACCTCGAACTTGCGCAGCGCCGACAGGTCCATGACCACCACGCCCTCGCGGCAGGCCCAATAGCTTTCGACCGGGTCGCATTCCGGGAAGGAATTCGGCAGCCAGAAGCCCCGATACTCGACGAAATCGCGGGTCAGGGCGGCGAAATTCTGGTGGAAGGCGGTCTCACGGGTCATGATCGGCTCCGCGTCGGAGGTGGCGCGCCAGGCGGTGGCACGGCTGAACCGTTCCTGCGCGCCATAGCTGCGGACATGAATATCGGTCAGGTGCCAGCCATTGGCGGCGGTGGTGTCGTCGGGACAGGCCGAGGAGACGCAGACCAGATCGGTCAGCGCCCGCAGCAGCACATAGTCGCCGGGCCGCGACCAGGGCTCGTCGGCATACATCACGCCATGCGCATCGATGCCGGTGTTGAAGAAGAAATTCGCCGCCATCCAGCCGGCGCGGGCCTCGACCCCATAGGGCGCCAGAGCGGCGTTGAAATTGTCCGTGCAGTTGGCATGGCCCGGATAGCCGATATCGTCGTAATATTTCGCCGAACAGGCCAGCGCGAAGGCATCGTGGCGCCCGCAGGTGTCCTGCACGACCTCGACCAGCGGCGTCAGGTCGTGGTCGAAATATTTCGCGTGCAGGCCGGGCATCGGATAGGCATGGCCCTGGATGGTGCGGGTCGTGGTCACGTCCAGCGGATGCACGATGCCGCGGTCCAGCTTGCGCGCATCGAAGCACTGGAAATCGGTGCATTGCCGGCCGTCCACGTCGATGATCTGGATGAAATCCCCGGCCTTGACGGTATAGGCCTCGGCGGTGGCGGATTTCACCCGCAGGTCCAGGAGCGGATCGGCCAGCGGCGTGGGCAGGGCGAAATGCCCCTGGCGGCGCGGATTGGCGCGGGTGATGCGCAGGGTCAGCGGGGTCGAGGTGTCCTGCGCCTCGAAATCCATGACGCCGCCCGGCGCGGCGGCGATCAGCCAGCCGGGTGCGGCGGCGGTCAGCGCCACGGTCTCGCCCGGCCGCGTCTCTGCCCCGAACAGGCCGATGGCACGGGCCTCGGCCAGCGGGATGCCAAGCTCGGCCAGCCGGCGGCGCAGCGACGCAAGCCCCGGCCCGTCCGAGGACAGCAGGGCGCGCAGCCCATCGGCCGGTGTGTCGGCGGCAGCGCCAAGGATCGCCGGGTCCAGCCGGCCGTCGGCATGCGCGGCCAGCAGCTCGCAACGCTGGCCGCCCTCGTCATTGATGATCTCGATCCGGTCGCCGGTCGCGATCTGCACCGCGACGGCGCCGGCGCCGGGAACGGCATAGCGTTCGACCCCGGGCGGCAGGGTGAAGCCGGCGGCGCGGCGCACATGGGTCGCGCGCGGCGGGCCGGGCCGGAACAGGCTTTCTGGCGGCAGCTGGAGCATCTGGACCTCCCAGGAGGAAAAAGGTGGGGCCGGATGCCCGGCCCCAGTCGGGGGGAAAACCCTGCTCAGTTCATCAGATAGGCTTCCATCGAGTCGTCCAGCGCATCCTTCCAGGGCGTGTGATGCTTGGGCGCCATGGTGCCGGTGATGACCGAGCGATAGGAGTGGTTGCGGAAGGCCATGATGTCCTCGGCCTTGTGCTTCTTCCATTCGTAGAAGGCGGCGCAGGCGCCATCCACGTCGAAGCTGGGATAGTCGGTTTCCGCGATCAGTTCCTGGACGTAATCGGCCTGATAGCGGATCGCGTATTTGACATCGTCCGAGGCTTCCTCGCGTTCTTCGCGCTCGCGCACGTCGGCCATCAGCACCTGCTTGTCCTGCGGCACATCGATCCGGCCCATGACGATGTCGCGCACATACCAGGCCTGCGCGTCGAACATGTTGAAGGTGAACCACTGGTCCTGCATGCCCAGATAGAACAGGCGCGGATTATGGACCCAGACCACCCCCTTGTAGAGATCCGCCGCCGCCAGCCGGTTCGCGGTCTTCAGCCGCAGATCGTCGGGCAGGAACGGGAAATAATGCTTGTAGCCGGTGCACAGGATGATGGCGTCCACCTCCTTGCGCGAGCCGTCCTTGAAGACGGCCTCCTTGCCCTCGACCCGGACCAGCGCCGGCTTCTCCTGCCAGTTGTCGGGCCATTTGAAGCCCATGGGCGCGCTGCGATAGCAGGAGGTGACGGATTTCGCGCCGTATTTCCAGCATTGCGAGCCGATATCCTCGGCCGAATAGGACGATCCCATGACCAGCACGTCCTTGCCGGCGAATTCGCGCGCGTCGCGGAAGTCATGGGCGTGGACGATGCGGCCGTTGAAGGTCGAGAAACCCTCGTATTCCGGCACGTTGGGGGTCGAGAAATGGCCCGAGGCCACGATCACATGGTCGAATTCCTCGGCATACATGTGATCCTTGACCAGATCGTGGGCGGTGACGGTGAAGATCTCGCGGGCCTCGTCATATTCGACATGCCGCACCACGGTCGAGAAGCGGATCCAGTCGCGGACCCCGGCCTTGACCACCCGCCCCTCGATATAGTCGAACATCACCGCCCGCGGCGGATACGACGCGATCTGCTTGCCGAAATGCTCCTCGAAGGAATAGTCGGCGAATTCCAGCCCCTCCTTGGGGCCGTTGGTCCACAGATAGCGATACATCGAACAATGCACCGGCTCGCCATATTCGTCCAAGCCGGTGCGCCAGGTATAATTCCACAGCCCGCCCCAGTTCGACTGCTTCTCGAAACAGACGATTTCGGGGATCTCGGCCCCCTTCTGGGCCGCCGACTGAAAGGCTCTCAGCTGCGCAAGCCCCGAAGGACCCGCGCCGATGATGGCAACGCGCTTCTTCATGTTATTGGCTCCCTGTTCGCCGGTATGGACCAATTTTCCGAACTGGTTCCATCGGCATGAACCAAGTAAGAGCCGATTGCGGCCACAGGTCAACAATTTTTCTTCACTGGAATATAAATTCGTCGGATTCGAGGCGTCAAAACCGGCAGAATTCCGCTATAGATGAATTCATGCGCACGCCATCGCTCGCCCAGCAGCTTGTCGTCACCGGTTCGATTCCCCGGCTGAATGCCGAGAATCGGTCGGCGCTGCGGGTCGGATTCCTGGCGCCGCTGTCGGGGCCCGAGGAACGCTGGGGCGCCCCCGGCCTCGGCGGATGCCGGATCTGGGCCGACTGGATCAACGACCATGGCGGCCTGATGGTGGCCGGCAAGCGCCACCGGCTGGAAATCGTCGCCCATGACAGCGCCGCCAATCCCGCCGCCACCCTGGAGGCGGCGCGCGACATGGTCGAGCGAAAGCGCGTGCGCCTGGTCCTGACGCTTGGCGGCGACAGTTTCGCGCCGGCCCTGCCCTATCTGATGGCGCGTCGCGTGCTGGTAGCGACGCTGCTGCCCTCGGACCTGTCGCCCGACACGCCCAGTCTGATCGCGCCGGCCGAGCTGCATCCGCTGTTCAACGTCACCGGCGTCGAATGGCTGACCCGCAGCCGGCCCGCGATGCGGCGGGTGGCGCTGTGCAGCCAGTCCGACCGGCTGGGCCTGCCCTCGCTGGCCGTCTATCGCGCCGCCTTCGAGGCGGCGGGCCGGCCCGTCGTCAGGGAAATCCGCTACGATCCGGGCGAGACCGACGCGCGCTCGATCGTGCGGGCGATGCTGGACCAGGCGCCGGACCTGCTGTGCTGGTGCACCTCGCCCGCTCCGATGACCCGCGCCCTGACCGAGGCCGCGCATGATCTGGGCTGGCGCGGTCCCATCCTCGCCTGCACCGGCGATGACTATCCGCGGCTGATCGCTAGCACCTCGGCCGAGTTCATGTCGCGCTATGTCTTCCAGTTCCCGGATTTCGACGACCCGCTGCTGGCCGACAAGGCCTTCTTCTTTCGCCGCCCCAAGGCCTTCTTCGACGCCTACAACGCCCGCTTTCCCGGCGAATGGAGCGCGGTGAGCTGGGAATACGCCTCGATCCTCGACCTGTGGCAGAACGCGGTGGAAAGCGCCGACACTGTGGCGCCGATCACCGTCCTGGCGGCGATGAAGCGCCACCAGCAGATGCCGCATGTCTTCGGCACCGCGCGCTGGTGGGGCAGCGCGCTGTTCGGCATCGACAATGCGCTGGTCGGCGACTGGCCCGTGGTCGGCATCCGCGACGGCAGGGCGCGGATCATCGAATTCGGCTCGGTCCTGGACTGGCTGGAACGCCACGCCCCGCTGCTGCGCCAGCATCTCGAGCAACTCGGGCAGATGTGGTATCAGCGCCTCGACCCGGCGGCAGAGCTCAGTCCTCCTGCAGCAGAAGCTTCTGGTCCTCGATGAGTGCGAGCTTCATGAACTCGGTCGCCTCCTCGATGTCGCGGGCGGCGATGGCGTTGAACAGGGCGTTGTAGCTGCGCTGATAGATGGCGATGCGGCTGGGGGTCAGGTGCCGGCGATACATGGCGGCGCGAAAGGCCTGCCGGCGGGCGTCGATGACCAGGTTGTAGCAGGCGATCAGCAGCGGATTGTCGGTGCCGCTGGCGATCTGGCGATGGAATTCCTCCTCCAGCCGGACGAAGGCGTTGGCATCGGCCTGCACCGCCTCCATCTGCGACAGGGTTTCCCCCAGCGCCTCGATCCGGCGCGGCGACATGTTGATGATCGCCAGCCGGACCATCTCGGGCTCCAGGATGCTGCGCACCACCTGCAGATGCAGCGGGCCGGTTTCGGCCGCCACCGGACTCAGCGATTCGCTGCTGCCGCCGGCATCGTAGGTGACAAAAGAGCCCGAGCCGGCGCGGCGCCGGATCATGCCCCGCGCCTCGAGCTGGTCCAGCGCCTCGCGCACCGTGTTCCGCGCCACCCCCAGATCCTGCGCCAGCTGCCGCTCGGAGGGCAGGCGCTCGTCGGTGTCGTATTCCTGCGACACGATGCGCATCGCCAGCGTGTCGATGACATATTGCACCGTCGTGCCGACGACGGGCTCGGCGGCGGCGCCGGTCGGGCGGCGGGTGGGGATGGTCACGTCTTGCATTTCCTCGTTTGGCCCAAGCCGGGCCGGCGCAGGATAGCCGGTCCCGCGGGCAAGGTCGATGATCGGCATCGGCCGCGCCGGCGCAGGACCGTCCGCCCCTGCACCCGTCCGCCGCCGGCCGGACCGCCGGCGAAGGCCGGGCCGGAGCCGGCCCGCGGCCCATGGCCGGCCGGGTTCAGCCCGAACCGATATCCAGCAGCCGCCGCACCAGCTCGAAGCTGTTGCGCACCCCCGTCTTGCGGATCATGTTGGCGCGGTGCACCTCGACCGTGCGGGGCGAGCAGGCCAGCGATTTGGCGATCTCCTTGCTGGTGAAGCCGTTCACCAGATAGCCGGCGATGCGCTTTTCCGTCGCGGTCAGCAGGCTGCCGGCCCCGACCGAGCTTTCCAGGGGCCGGTAGGTCCAGATCGCCAGCCGGTGCGGGTCGTCCTGGTCCATGGTCCGGCCCCTGCCCTCCATCCAGACGATCCGCCCGTCCTTGCGGCGCATGAAACGCTCGTCCCGGTAGAGGGGCCGCTCTTGCAGCGCCTTGCGGGCGCGCTCGCCCACCAGTTCGAAATCCGTCTCGCCGGGATAGAGCATGCGCATGGATTGGCCTTCGAGCGCGCGCGGGGGCCAGCCGAACACCGTCTCGACCATCAGGTTGGCGCGGACGATCACCCGCTCGGCCAGCACCAGGGTCGCGTCGGGCGCGTTCTGGAAGCCCAGGCTGTCGCAATCGCGGCCCGAGGGCCGCCAGCGCGGAGTCTGCATGGTCGCGATACCTATTGATCTAAGTATTCCTACGGATAGAGCATTCCCCGCCCATGCGACAGGGTTGATCGCGGCGGAGCGGCAATCGGCGCCCGCGGCGGGTCAACGGATCGGGGAATGCGAATGGCGGGATCGAACAAGATCTATCCCAGCGCGGATTTGGCGCTTGGGGGTTTGCTTCGTGACGGGATGGTGATTGCGGCGGGGGGCTTCGGGCTTTGCGGCATCCCGGAGCTTTTGATCGAGGCGATCCTGCGCGCCGGGACCAGGGAGCTGACCATCGCCTCCAACAATTGCGGCGTGGACGGGTTCGGGCTGGGCAAGCTCTTGGACTCGCGGCAGATCCGCAAGATGATCTCCTCCTATGTCGGCGAGAATGCCGAGTTCATGCGCCAGTATCTCTCGGGCGAGCTGGAGCTGGAGTTCAACCCGCAGGGCACGCTGGCCGAGCGCATGCGGGCGGGCGGCGCCGGCATCCCGGGCTTTTATACGAAAACCGGCGTCGGCACGGTGATCGCCGAGGGCAAGGAGCATCACGATTTCGACGGCGAGACCTATATCCTGGAGCGCGGCATCGTCGCCGACCTGGCCATCGTCAAGGGCTGGAAGGCGGACGAGTCGGGCAATGTGATCTTCCGCAAGACCGCGCGCAACTTCAACGTGCCGGCGGCGAAATGCGGCCGCATCTGCGTCTGCGAGGTCGAGGAGATCGTGCCGACCGGCAGCCTCGACCCGGACGCCATCCACCTGCCGGGGATCTATGTCCATCGGCTGATCCAGGGCCAGCACGAGAAGCGCATCGAGCAGCGCACGACACGTTCGCGCGTCTCCGACACGACCGGCAAGAAGGAGACCGTCTGATGGCCGCCGAAATCAAGGGCTGGGACCGCAACCGGATGGCGGCGCGGGCCGCGCAGGAGCTGCAGGACGGCTGGTATGTGAACCTCGGGATCGGCATCCCGACGCTGGTGGCGAACTACATCCCCGAGGGGGTGCATGTGACGCTGCAATCGGAAAACGGCATGCTGGGCATCGGGCCGTTTCCTTACGAGGGCGAGGAGGATCCGGACCTGATCAATGCCGGCAAGCAGACGGTGACCGAGCTGCCGCAGACCGCCTATTTCGACAGCGCCGAGAGCTTCGCGATGATCCGCGGCGGCAAGATCGCCATGGCGATCCTGGGGGCGATGGAGGTGGCCGAGAACGGCGACCTGGCGAACTGGATGATCCCCGGCAAGCTGGTCAAGGGCATGGGCGGGGCGATGGACCTGGTGGCGGGCGTGGGCCGGGTGGTGGTGGTGATGGACCACACCAACAAGGCCGGCGAGTCGAAGGTGCTGAAATCCTGCACCCTGCCCTTGACCGGCCAGGGGGTGGTGAACCGGATCATCACCAATCTGGGGGTGCTGGACGTGGTTCCGGGCGGGCTGAAGATCGTCGAGCTGGCCGATGGCGTCAGCGAGGACGCGCTGCGCGCCGCGACCGAGGCGGCGATCGTCGGGTGAGCTGACAGGGGCAGGGGGCTTCCGCCCCCTCTTGCGGCTGAAGCCGCAATTCACCCCCGAGGATATTTGGACAAGAAAGAAGGACGGCGTTCTGCGGGGGATGGCGGGATGCCGGTCCCGCCCCTGCGGAGGACGGGACGGCAATCCCCGGATTCGGTCGCGGCCTCCGTGCCCGGCTCGCAGCCTGTTCCGACATCATCTTTTGCGCGCGGCAGGAGCCGCGATCCGTGGCACCGGCCTTGCCGGGCGCGGCTGCGAACGGGGCTTCGTCTTTGGGCCTAGGGCTGTCATGCAGGCCACCGGCCCGGGGTGCTAGCCTGAAGGCGGACCGGACAGAATCGTCATGCGCAGGAAGAGAGCAGGATGACGCAATTCGCTGGGGCCACGTGTATCGCCGTCGGCATGGCGTCGCTATGGCTTCTCGGGCGCGTCGATGGTCAGGATCATGTGCGCGGCGCAGTTCAGCATCTCGGCCGGATGCTGCTGCCGCCGGTAGCAATCCAGAAAGACCTCCTTGAGCCGCTTGCGCGTCGGAGGGAAGTCGATCAACTCGCGCATGTTGTCACAAGGGCCATGAGGGGCCTGAAGTCGGAAAAGATTACCCGGCGTCATGGAACCGGCAACCTGTCCCTTTGGCGGGGCTGCCCCGGCAGTCTTGCAGGGTTCATGAAGGATCGGCAACGGGTTGGGGATTTCCGGTGGCGCAGCGGCGCAAGCGGAGCAGCGGCATTTTGGTCAGGGCGCGTCGCGCGCAGGGCGGCTATTGTGGCAGGGCGACGCGATTCGCGCCGTCGCAGCCGGACCGATCCGGCGCCGTTTCTGATCGCGGAGGTCGTGCATGGCAGGCAAGGCAAGATCCTGGTGGGGCGGGGCCGCGGCCCTCGCCGTTCTGGCCATCGTCGGCTGGCTGGCCTGGCAGAACCTGTCGCGGGACGGCCAGCTGGCCGGCATCGCCTCGGGCAATGGCCGGATCGAGGCGACCGAGATCGACATCTCGGCCCTGTCCGCCGGCCGCATCGCCCGCATCCAGGCCGCCGAGGGCCAGGTCGTGCGCAAGGGCGACCTGCTGGTGCAGATGGACACGCTGCAGCTCGAGGCGCAGAAGCGGCAGGCCGAGGCGCAGCTGCGCCGCGCCCGCATCGGGGTCGAGACCGCGCAGAGCCTGGTGACCCAGGCCGAGGCGCAGCACAAGGCGGCCGAGGCCGCGGTCGAGCAGGCGCGGGCGGCGGCGGATGCGGCGGCGGCGCGACTGGCGCGCACCGAAAGCCTGGCGCGCAGCAACGTCGCCTCGCAGCAGGTGCTGGACGACGTGCGGGCCTCGGGGCGCGAGACGCAGGCGGCGCTGGCCTCGGCCGAGGCGAACCTTGCCGCCGCCGAGGCCGGGATCGGCACCGCCCGCGCCCAGGTCGTCGATGCCGAGGCGGCGGTGGACGCGGCGCAGGCGGCGATCGAGGCCGTCGAGGTGCAGATCGGCGACGCCACGCTGCAATCGCCGCGCGACGGCCGGGTGCAATACCTGATCGCGCAAGAGGGCGAGATCGTCGCGGCCGGCGGGCGCATCCTGAACCTGGTCGATCTGGAGGACGTTTACATGACCTTCTTCCTGCCCACCTCGCAGGCCGGACGGGTCGAGGTCGGGGCCGAGGCGCGGCTGGTCATGGACGCCGCCCCGCAATACGTGATTCCGGCGCGGATTTCCTATGTCGCGGATGTGGCGCAGTTCACGCCCAAGACTGTCGAGACCGCCGAGGAGCGCGAAAAGCTGATGTTCCGCGTCCGCGCCCAGATCGATCCCGAACTGCTGCGCAAATACAGCAACTACGTCAAGACCGGCCTGCCCGGCACCGCCTATGTGCGCATCGACGCCGAGGTCGCCTGGCCCGACGCCCTGTCCAACCTGGTAGAATGACCGCCCTGCCCGACCTTCCCGACGACCCGCCGGTGGCCGAGATCGCCGGCGTCTCGCTGCGCTATCGCAAGGCGGTGGCGCTGGACGGGGTGACGCTGGCCGTTCCCGCCGGCCGCATGGTCGGGCTGATCGGCCCGGACGGGGTCGGCAAGTCCAGCCTGCTGTCGCTGGTCGCCGGGGCGCGGGCGATCCAGCAGGGCGAGATCCGGGTGCTGGGCGGCGACATGGGCGACGCCCGCCACCGCGCCCGCATCTGCCCGCGCATCGCCTATATGCCGCAGGGGCTGGGCCGGAACCTCTATCCCACGCTGTCGGTGGCCGAGAACCTGGATTTCTTCGGCCGGCTTTTCGGCCACGGCCCGGCCGAGCGCGCCCGCCGCATCGACGCGCTGCTGGCGGCGACCGGCATGTCGCCGTTTCGCGACCGTCCCGCCGCCAAGCTTTCCGGCGGCATGAAGCAGAAGCTGGGCCTGTGCTGCGCGCTGATCCACGACCCGGACCTGCTGATCCTGGACGAGCCGACCACCGGCGTCGACCCGCTGTCCCGCCGCCAGTTCTGGGAGCTGATCGCCCGCATCCGCCGCGACCGCCCGGGCATGAGCGTGATCGTGGCCACCGCCTATATGGAGGAGGCCGCCGGCTTCGACTGGCTGGTGGCGATGGATGCCGGCCGGGTGCTGGCCACCGGCAGCCCGGCCGAGCTGCTGGAACGCACCGGGGCCGAGGATCTGGACCGCGCCTTCATCGCGCTTCTGCCCGACAGCGAAAGGCGCGGGCATGAGCCGGTCTCGATCCCGCCGCGCCGGGCCGATGACGGCGAGACCGCCATCGAGGCGCGGCACCTGACCATGCGCTTCGGCGATTTCACCGCCGTCGACGATGTCAGCTTCCGCATCGGCAAGGGCGAGATCTTCGGCTTTCTCGGCTCGAACGGCTGCGGCAAGACCACGACGATGAAGATGCTGACCGGCCTGCTCGAACCCAGCGAGGGCACGGCGCAGCTGTTCGGGACCCGGGTCGATCCGTCCGACATGGCGGTGCGCCGCCGGGTCGGCTTCATGAGCCAGTCCTTCTCGCTTTATTCCGAGCTGACGGTGCGGCAGAACCTCGACCTGCATGCGCGGCTGTTCGGCATGGAGGCCGGACAGGTCGCGGACCGCGTCCGGCGGATGATCGAGCGTTTCGGGCTTGAGGCGGTGGCGGATGACCTGCCCGACGCCCTGCCGCTCGGCATCCGCCAGCGCCTGTCGCTGGCCGTGGCGATGATCCACGGCCCCGAGATCCTGATCTTGGACGAGCCGACCTCGGGCGTCGATCCGGTGGCGCGCGACGCCTTCTGGCGCATGCTGGGCGAGCTGTCGCGCCAGGACGGGGTGACGATCTTCGTCTCGACCCATTTCATGAACGAGGCCGAGCTTTGCGACCGCATCTCGCTGATGCATGCCGGCCGGGTGCTGGTCAGCGACACGGCCGAGGCGATCAGGCAATCCAAGGGCGCGGCGACGCTGGACGACGCCTTCGTCGCCTATCTGCAAGAGGCGATCGGCGACGAGCCCGCCCCCGCCCCGCTGGTCGATACGGCCGAAACGTCCGCCCGGACCGGCGGCTGGTTCAGCCCGGCGCGCATGTTCAGCTATTCCCGGCTGGAATCGCTGCAACTGCGGCGCGACCCGATCCGGCTGACGCTGGCGCTGCTGGGCAGCCTGATCCTGATGTTCGTCATCGGCTACGGCATCAACATGGATGTCGAGGACCTGAGCTTCGCCGTGCTCGACCGCGACCAGACCGCGACCTCGCGCGACTATGTTCTGGACATCGCCGGCTCGCGCTATTTCACCGAAACCGAGCCGCTGGCAGGCTATGACGACATGGACGCCCGCATGCGCAGCGGCACCCTGGCGCTGGCCATCGAGATCCCGCCCGGCTTCGCCCGCGACGTGGCGCGCGGCGGCGCGGTGCAGGTCGGCGCCTGGATCGACGGCGCCAACCCGACCCGGGCCGAGACGGTGCGCGGCTATGTGCAGGGCATGCATGCCGACTGGATCATGCGCAAGACGCGCGAGGCGCATGGCGATGCCGCCGTGCAGGGCAGTTTCGAACTGGTGACGCGATTCCGCTACAACCCGGACGTGAAAAGCCTGGTCGCCATGGTGCCGGCGGTGATCCCGCTGCTTCTGCTGCTGATCCCGGCGGTGCTGACCACGCTGAGCGTGGTGCGGGAAAAGGAGCTGGGCTCGATCATCAATTTCTACGTCACGCCCGTCACGCGGCTGGAATTCTTGATCGGCAAGCAACTGCCCTATGTGGCGCTGGCGATGCTGAATTTCGCGCTGATGACGGCTTTCGCGGTCTTCGCCTTCCGGGTGCCGCTGACCGGCAGCCTGGCGGCGCTGGCGCTGGCGGCGGCGCTCTATGTGACCGCCACCACGGCCATGGGGCTGCTGATTTCCTCCTTCATGCGCAGCCAAGCGGCGGCGCTGTTCGCGACCGTGCTGCTGACCATGATCCCCGGCGCGCAATATTCCGGGCTGCTGGACCCGGTTTCCTCGCTGCAGGGCGTCGGCCGCGCCATCGGCGAGGTCTATCCGACGACGCATTTCATCATCGCCTCGCGCGGGGCCTTCTCCAAAGGGCTGGGCTTTGCCGATCTGGGCATGGCCTTCGCGGCCCTGGCGGCGGCGGGGCCGCTGATCCTGGGGCTCAGCGCCCTGTTGCTGAGGAAACAGGCGAAATGAGGCTGCGCAACGTCTGGAACCTGGGCATCAAGGAACTGCGCGGGCTGTGGCGCGACCCGGCCATGCTGCTGCTGATCGTCTATGCCTTCTCGCTGTCGATCTATACCGAATCGAAGGCGATGCCGGAAAGCCTGTCCAACGCCGCCATCGCCGTGGTGGACGAGGACCGCTCGGCCCTCTCCGAGCGCATCGTGGGCGCCTTCACCCCGCCCTATTTCGGCACGCCGCGGCTGATCACCACGACCGAGATGGACCGCCGCATGGACGAGGGGCTGGACACCTTCGCGCTGGACATCCCGCCCGATTTCCAGCGCGATCTGCTGGCCGGACGCCATCCCGCGATCCAGCTGAACGTCGACGCCACCCGGATGAGCCAGGCTTTCACCGGCAGCGGCTATGTCCAGCAGATCGTCGCGGCCGAGGTCCAGGAATTCACGGCCGGCCACCGCGAGGAAACCGTCCTGCCGGTCGAACTGGCGCTGCGGGCGCGCTACAACCCGGCGCTGGACGCAGGCTGGTTCGGCGCGATCAACAGCGTCATCGACGCCGTGACCATGCTGTCGATCATCCTGACCGGCGCCGCCCTGATCCGTGAAAAGGAGCACGGCACCGTCGAGCACCTGCTGGTCATGCCGGTGACCGCGGCCGAGATCATGCTGTCCAAGATCTGGTCCATGGGCCTTGTCGTGCTGCTGGCCTCCAGCTTCGCGATCACCGTGGTGGTGCAGATGGCGCTGCAGGTGCCGGTCGCGGGCTCGGTGCCGCTGTTCATCGCCGCGGCGGCGCTGATGCTGTTCGCGACCACCTCGATGGGCATCTTCCTGGCCACGGTCGCGGGCTCGATGCCGCAATTCGGCCTGCTTCTGATGCTGGTGCTGTTCCCGCTTCAGGTGCTGTCCGGCGGCATGACCCCGCGCGAAAGCATGCCCGACATCATCCAGGCGCTGATGGCGCTGGCGCCCAATACGCATTTCGTCATCCTGTCGCAGGGCGTGCTGTTCCGGGGCGCGGGGCTGGGCGTGGTCTGGCCGCAGCTTCTGGCGCTGGCGGTGATCGGCTGCGCGCTGTTCTGGCTGGCGCTGCGGCAGTTCCGCCGCTTCCTGAGCTGATTGCGGGAAAAAGCGCGCGCGGTGGTGGTCTGAGAGAAGCCGGACCCGGAGGTCCGGCAGTCGGTAACACGTCAAACCACCACAACTTGACTGATCAATCAATTAACATAAAGCGCGATTCGTTCAAACCGCTTTCTGGCCGCCGGATGCGCAGGCGCGCGGTTTGTGAACCGGCAGGCGCCTGCAGCCCGCTTTGAGGGTTCGGCCACCCCGTTCGGCCTTCAGGACTATTTCGAAAGCCCGAGGGAGCCATCGACCGAACTTATGGGCCTGCCGGTGCAGAAGCCCTGCGCAAGTCAAGGAGATCTATTTCAACTCCCGCTTTGGTCTCAATATCTTGCGTAAAGAAGCTTCCTTCGGTGTAACCCGCAGCCATAATCCAGGCCGTTTCCGCTTGCGCAGAAGCCATGATCGACCATGCGGCAGCCAGCGCAAGTTACCTCGGCATGTCTCCCTCCCGTTGGCTTTACGTTCAATTTATTCCGCGATCACGCTGGCGGCGGCTTTCTCAATGGCCAAGCACCTGCGACAGGAAGCGCCTGGTCCGTTCATTTCGAGGATTTGAAAAGAACGCGTCGGGGGCCGCTTCCTCGACGATCTCGCCGCGATCCATGAAGATCACCCGGTCCGCAACCTTGCGGGCGAAGCCCATCTCATGCGTGACGCAGATCATCGTCATGCCCTCGGTCGCGAGGCTGCTCATGACGTCGAGCACCTCGGCAATCATCTCTGGGTCCAGCGCCGAGGTGGGTTCGTCGAACAGAAGGATCTCGGGCTTCATGCACAAGGCGCGGGCGATGGCGACGCGCTGCTGCTGGCCACCCGACAGCTGGCCCGGAAACTTCTCGGCCTGATCGGGGATGCGGACCTTTTCCAGGAAACGCATCGCCGTCGCCTCGGCCTCGGCGCGCGGGGTCTTGCGCACCAGCATCGGGGCCAGCGTGCAGTTTTCCATGACCGTCATATGCGGGAACAGATTGAAATGCTGGAACACCATGCCGACCTCGCGCCGGATCTCGTCGATGCTTCCCACGCTGTCGTCCAGCGCCGTGCCGAGAACCCGAATTGTGCCGGCATCATGTTCTTCGAGCTGGTTGATGCAGCGGATCATGGTCGACTTGCCCGAACCGGACGGCCCACAGACGACCACCTTCTCTCCTCGGGATACGGTCAAGTTGATATCCCGCAAAGCGTGAAAACTGCCATAGAACTTGTTCAGGCCGGTGATCTCGATGGCGGGGGCTTGGCGATTGCTCATCTGGCAGGCTCCTATCGGCGGCCGACATTCATGCGCCGCTCAAGATAGGCGCCATAACGGGACAGGCCGAAAACGAAGGTGAAATAGATCGCCGAGATGAAGACATACACCTCGACATAGGCGAATTTCCATTCTCCGGTGTTATAGGCGGCATTGCCTGCAGCAAGCAGCTCGACAAAGCCGACCACCACCACCAGCGAGGTCTCCATGAAGGTGATCACGATCTGGTTGATGGTGGCGGGCAAGGCCAGGCGAAAGGCCTGGGGCAGGACAATCCGGCTGATGCGGTAACGATAGGGGATGCCAAGCGCCTTGGCGGCCTCCTCTTGTCCGGAGGCGGTGCCCTGCAGCCCGCCGCGGATGATTTCGGCCTGATAGGCGGCGAAGAAGATCGCAAGTCCCACGATCACGCGGTAAAGCTTTTCGCCCGTCAGCATGGCGGGCAACACGAAAGGCAGCACCACGGCAAAGGTGAACAGGATCGCCAGGAGCGGCAGCGAGCGGATAGCATCGATGAAAAGCCCGGTGACCCTGGCGATGACCGGCATCTCGGATCGGCGCATCAGGGCCAGCATCACCGCCAGCGGCATCCCGATCACGACAGTCGAAACGAACAGGAACAAGGTCAGGGCAAGCCCGCCCCATTGCTCCTCGCTGACCCGCGACAGGCCCAGGGCTCCGCCCTTCATCAGGATATAGAAGGCCAGGGCGGCAAACAGCCAGATCGCAGCCAGCCGTATGATGCCCCACATGCGCGGCAGGCAGCTGAGAACGACGGTCGCGATGACGATCACGCAGGCCAGCGCAGACCGCCATTGCTCGTCATAGGGATAGATGCCGAACATGATCAGCCGCCAGCGATTGGCGATGACGGCCCAGCAGGCACCACCATTCGCCCGACATTCCGCGGCGCGGGCGTCGGCCTCGAAGGTGGCGCGGAACAGCGCCCAATCCAGAACCCACCATATCAGCAGGCCCAGGATGGCGACGCAGACCAGCGTGAGGATCGAGCCCAGCGGCGAGGCGAAATATTCGCTGCGCAACCGGCGCCACAGGCGCTGCGACGGGTCGGGGGCATGGATCGAAAGATCGGTCATTGTGCTACTCCGATCTGCTTGCCCTTCAGGGCGATGGCGCGGTTGACGCGATTCAGCACAGCGGCAAGCGAGAAGTTGATGATCAGGAAGCCCGCCATCAGGATGCCGATCAGTTCCAGCGTCTGGCCCGAATGGGTGATCGACCCGGCGATGACCATGAAGAAGTCCGAAAAGCCGACCGCGATCCCCAGCGTCGTGGCCTTGATCAGCCAGACATACTGATTGATCAGGATCGGCAGCATGGCGCGGACCGCCAAGGGCATCCGCACCCGGCTGAACACCCGCCAGGGCGACAGGCCAAGCGCCTGCGCGGCCTCGACCTGGCCGCGGCCAACGGATTTGAAGCCGCCGCGCACGATCTCGCCTATATAGGCCGCCCCATAGACGGTGATGGCAAAGGCGAGCGCATAGATTTCCGGCCGCAACTGGAAGCCGCCGCGAATGTTGAGGCCGCGCAACTCGGGCAGGCTGACCAGCGGGGTCTCGGGGATACGCCCCCAGGATAGCGCGACCGCCGCACCAAGGATGCCGGTCACAAGAACGCCCAGACCCAGCAGGCGGCGGCGCGCGGACTCGACCCTGCCGAAACGCCGGGCGACCGCGATCCACAAGATGACGAACAGCGCGGCGATCATGATCGCAATCGCCACCACGGCCGACAGCACGGTCACGTTCAGACCGGGAAAGTGCAGGCCGCGACCGGTCAGCATGACATGGCCGATCTGGATGGCATTCCGGGGATTGGGCAGTTGCGTGACCACCGCATACCAGAAGAACAGTTGCACGATCAGGGGGATGTTGCGGAAGATCTCGATATAGATCGTGCCAAGCAGACGCGCCGGGGCATTTTTCGAACTGCGCGCAAGGCCGATCACCAGGCCAAGCAAGGTGGCGCAGAACAGCCCGACGAAGCCCATCAGCAACGTATTCAGGATGCCGTTGAAGATGAACCACCAATAGGGATCGCCGGGCGATGTCCGCAGCAGCGAGGTCCCCATCTCCCAGCCGGTCGCGCGCCACAGGAAACCGAAGCCCGACGAGATCCCCTGCGCGGAAAGGTTCCTCTGCGCGGTCGTCGCGCCGATGATCAGGATCGCGGCGATGGCCGCGAGAAAGGCGCCCTGAAGCACCTGTCGGCGGATTTTCTTGCGGCGCCAGAAAGGAATCGTTGTCATGCAGAGAGCCTCCAACATGTCGCTGTGAAACCGCATGACAGAGCGATCGGGATAGGGATCGCTCTGCCCGATTTGCGGGACTGCCTGCTCCTGTCAGTCGATGATGTAGGGGAACAGCACGCCGCCGTCCTTCCACAGCGCGGTCAGTTCGCGGTCCATCTTGTAGGGCGATTCCTGTCCCAAGCTGCGCTCGAAGATTTCGGAATAGTTGCCGACTTTCTTGATCACGTTATAGGCCCAGTCATCCGACAGCCCCAGCCCCGCGCCCATGCCCGGCGTCGCACCCAGGAACTTGCCGACTTCGACCGTGGGCGGATTCGCCTTCATCTCATCGATGTTTTCCGATGTGATGCCCTCCTGTTCGGCGAAGAGCAGCGCGCTCAGCGTCCAGTTCGCGATATCGACCCAGTTGTCGTCCCCTTGACGCATCAACATCACCGAGGGCTCCAACGCGACGATATCGGGCAGCATGACATGCGCCTCGGGATCGTTCGATGCCGCGCGGGACACCGCAAGAACCGGCCCCCACTGGATGTAGGTATCGCAGCGGCCCGAAAAATAGGCACCCTCCAGCTCGGATGTGCGTTCGATCGCGACGACCTCCATCTCGATGCCGATCTGCTGCAGATATGAGGTCAGCTGCTTTTCCTGCGAGGTGCCCGCCATGACGCAGATCGTGCCGCCCTCGGCGTCCTTGAGGCTTTCCAACTCAAGCTCTTTATGGGCCAGGACGCGGGTCGTCCCGAGATAGTACGAGTTCGAGAATTGCATGTTCAGGTCGGTGTCGCGGCTCAGCGTGCCGCCCGAGGCCTTGATCATGATATCCACATCGCCCGATTGCAGCGACGGCCAGCGCTGTTCCCAGGACAGCGGGATAATGCGGACCTTGGACGGATCGCCAAGGATGGCGGTGCCGATGGCGCGGCACAGTTCGATGTCGATCCCTTTCCAGTTGCCGCGATCATCGGTTTCGGCAAAGCCCAGATACGAGCCGTTATGGCCCGGGCACAGCAATTCGCCGCGCTGCTTCACCGTCTTCAGGGTGTCGCCGTTCCCTGCGAAGGCTCCGGCGGCGGAAAGGGTCAGGATACCGGCGGCAATGCCGGTTTTCAGAAAACAGTTCATAGCCCACTCCCGTGTTGGCATTTGTTTACAGGCATTCGGTCTTGATCCCGCCGCGGCCTGCGTTTCGCGCCGGGTTTTCCGCTTCTGGCGCCGCGGATAGGGAAACAGTGTCAGGCGTAAATGTAACCACCTGAAACAATTATGTTTTCTCCGGTCATATAGGTATTCTTCGGGCCGCCGGCCATCAGCACCCATTCCGCCATCTCTTCCGGTTCGCCGCCGCGGCCCAGGGGGCTGGCCTTCGCCAGTTCGGCAAGGAATCCCAGCTCGCGGGCCTTTTGCGTCGCCATGCCGGCCGGCGCGACCGAGTTGACCAGAATTCCGTCGGGGGCGACTTCATGCGCCATGCTTTTGGTCAGGCTGACCACGGCGGCCTTGGTGGCAGCGTAATGGGCATTCTGCGGATGCGCCTTGAAGGCATCCACCGAGGTGATGTTGACGATCCGCCCGCGCACCAGACCGTTCAGGGACTGCTGCCGCATCCTGCGGACCGCCGCGACCATCATGTGATAGGTGCCCTTGACGTTGATCGCATTCGAGGCGTCCCAATCGGCATCCGTGATCTCGAGGATCGGCTTTCTGGGATAGATGGCGGCCGAGTTCACCAGCGTGTCGATCCGGCCCAACTCGTCGGCCACCTTGTCCAGCGCCGCATGGGCCGCATCGGCGGTGCGGATGTCGCAGGCCGCGAATACGGCCGGAATGCCGGCCTCTCGCGCCGGGACCAGTGCCCTCTCCGCCGCTTGGGGGTCGAGATCGATGATCCCCAAGGCCGAAGCCCCATTTTCCACCGCCATGCGGCCGATAAGCGCGCCCAGCCCGGCACCGCCGCCCACGATTACGACCGAAAGTCCCTGCATCTGCCTTTATCCTTGTTTCCTGTTCTGGCCGCCGGTTGCTGTCGCCTGATGCGTGGGAAGAATGTCGAACCGTGCGACATCCACGGCCTGCGGCAGCTTCCAGATCGAAAGCACCATGGCGGCGACATCCTGCGGCTGCACGGCGGAGTTGCCGGCATACATCGCCGCGCGCGCCTCCTCCGACAGCAGATCCTTGTAAAGACCGCTTTCGACACGGCCCGCGACGATTTCGGTCACGCGCACGCCATGCGGCGCCATGTCCAGACGCAAGGCTTGGGCAAAACCGCCGATGGCTGCCTTGGTGGCGCAGTAGACGGCCAGGTTCGGGAACGGCGCATGGCCTGCGGTCGAACCGGTGAAGAAGATATGGCCCCTGCCCCGCTGGCGCATGCCCGGCGCGATCATCCGGGTCAGTTGCAGCACCGCGGTCAGGTTCACCGCGATGGCTCTCTGCATCTCGTCCTCGGGCAGGTCACAGAAGTTCACCATCGCCGGCATCATGCCCGCGTTGTTGACAAGAATGTCCGGCGCCAATTCCGCGAGTGAACGGAGAGCCGCCGGCTCGGCCAGGTCCAGTCCCAGACCTCTGACGCCTTGCGCCTCAAGATCCGCCAGCGCGTCGGGTTGCCGTCCGACGGCGATCACCTCGTGACCGGCATCCCTCAGGGACAATGCGATTGCCCGTCCGATTCCGCTGGTGGCGCCTGTGACCAAAGCTCGAGTCATGCCTGCATCCTTTCAAGCAGAAGCGTGCAGCATCGGGGGGCGCAACCAAATCAAGAAAAGTGCTGGATCGACAAGTTTTTCTTGCCTTTCACCGGCGCGAGGGGCGGCGTATCGCGCCCTCTCCGGTCACTGGGGCTGGGTCCAGTCCTCTTCCGCGATCCATTTGCAGAATGCCGCGATGGCGCTGACCCGGCGATGCGCCTTGGGCAGGACCAGATAGAAGCCGGGCACGTGCTCGCGCGGCATGTCCTGCATGATCCCCCGCCCGAAGGGGGCGACAAGCTTGCCCAGTTTCAGGTCTTCTTCCGCATCGATGGTCGAAATCAGGCCGACGCCAAGCCCCGCCACCGTCGCGCGCCGCATCGTCGCGGCATCCTGAAAGCGGATCGCAGCCCCTGAAACCTCCGCTTTCACGCCCAGATGGGCCAGCACATCGGGCCAAAGCCGATCCGACAGAACCGAATGCAGCAGCGTCAGGCCTCTCAGATCATCGGGATCCCCGATCTTGCGGGCGATTTCAGGCGTGCAGCAGATTTCCTTGTAATCATAGAGAAGCAGGCTCGCCTCATAGGGCTTCCATGTGCCATAGCCCCACTGGATGGCCACATCCACATCATCCGCCACGAAATCGGGAAGATCGACCATCGTCGTCAGGCGCAGATCGGCATCCGGCATGGTTTCCCGGAACCTCGCAAGCCGGTCGAGCAGGTAGCGTGTCGCGAAATAGGGGCTGGCATTCACATTGATCCGGGTCCGCCGTCCGACCTTGGTGACGCGGCGCACGCCCTCCTCCATCTCCTCGAAGGCGGACTGGATGTAATGCGCCAGCAGGATCGCCTGCTCGTTCGGCTCGATGACGCGGCCCTTGCGCTCGAACAGCTCAAGCCCCAGGGTTTCCTCCAGCAGCTTGATCTGCTGGCTGACGGCCTGGGGCGTCACCAGCAATTCGTCGGCGGCGGCCCGGAAACTGCAATGCCGCACGACGGTGTGAAAGACGCGCAACGCGTTCAACGGCGGCAGGCGAAAGGGGCGGTCGCTCATGGCCGCCCCGAACTTCCGTCAATCCAGCGTTTCAAACGCATGGTTCCTTCGCCTTTTTCCGGCGATCAGATGACCGCCTTTTCCAGGAAGGGCCGGTTTTCGACGATGCGCTCATAGCCGACTTCGGACAGGTCGAGCGTGCGGAAGCCACCGTGGACGATCAGCTCGGACACGCCGCGACCCGCTGCGGGCCCCTGCTGCAAGCCATGCCCGGAATAGCCGTTGGCGTAAATGAAATTCGTCACTTCCGGGTGCGGTCCGACGATCAGGTTGTGGTCCAGGGTGTTGAAATCATAGTGACCCGCCCATTGGTTCACCACCTTGATCGCCTCGAAGGCTTGCGAGCGTTCGGCGAGCGTCGGCCAGATGATCTCTTCGAATTCCTCGTAGCGCGGCTCGAAGTCGTCCCAGTCCACCGCCGGATCCTCGACCGGCGCACAGCCGGTCAGGAAGAACCGGCCCTCGGGGCGACAGAAGACACCCGAGGGGTCGATCATCAGCGGCAGGCGGCCTGCGTTCACCTGGGCCGTGCCCTCGGGGGTCTTCGCACAATCGAAGACGAACAGGGTGCGTTTTCGCGGCTCGACCGGCACGTCAAGGCCGGCCATCCGCGCCGTCAGCGCCGCACGCGGACCCGAGGCATTCACGACCGTTCCCGCATGGATCACCGCGCCGGATTTCAGCGTGACCGAGGTGACGCGGTTGCCTTCGCGGCCGATCGCCACCACCTCGTCGGTGACATATTCCGCACCCTGCTCGCGGGCCTTGGCCTTGAAGCCATACATCAGGCCGGTGTTGTTGAACCAGCCTTCGCCCGATTGCCCATAAGAGGCCAGCAGGATGTCGTCGACATTCAGATGCGGGAAGGCGCGGGCCAGATCTTCCTGCCCCCACAGCACCACATCGGCGCCGCAGGCCCGCTGGACCTCGTGGTTCTCGCGCAGGGTGCGCGCCTGGTCCTCGGTATTGGCCAGGAACAGATAGCCGCCGGGATGGAAGTTCAGGTCGGGCTTCGGCTCGCCCGCCACCTGCATCGTCTCGGCGAAGTCGCGGATGAACGCGCTGCCGAACTGGCTGATCTTCACGTTCACCGGGTTGGAGAACTGCACCCGGATCGACGAGGACGACAGCGAGGTCGCGGCCTTCAGATAGGTGGGGTCGCGCTCGACCACCAGGACCGAGCCCTTGAAATCCGGGTTCGCGGTCAGGAAATAGGCCACCGCCGAGCCGATGACGGCGCCGCCGACGATGACCACGTCATAGCTGTCCTTCATTGCGCTGCCTCGTCGTCGGGGTGGCCCAGGTCCACGAACCAGCCGCCAAGGCATTGCACGGCGGGGGCATGGGGATCGGCGGGGTCGGTTTTGGCTTCCATGGCGGCCCGGAAGCCTTCGGTATTGTCCTGGGGATGATAGCCCAGATGCCCGGCCAGCCGGTTGTCCACCGGCTTCACCGCATTGTCCGAGATGCCGAAGGCGATGGTGCAGCCGACGCGCGGCGCGGTCAGGCTGGCCGTGACCAGCCGCACGCAGTCGTCGAAGGAAAGCCAGGACCACAGCATCCGCCGGTCGGCCGGCTCGGGGAAGGACGAGAAAATGCGCAGGGCAACGCTCTCGATACCGAACTTGTCCCAATAGAGCTGGCCCAGATTCTCGACGAAGCATTTCGACAGCCCGTAAAGGCTGTCCGGCCGCTGGCGGGCATTGGCGTCGATATGGTCCTCCAGCCGGTAATAGCCGATGGCATGCACCGACGAGGCATAGATCACTCTTTTGACGCCATTCTTCCGCGCACCTTCATAGATGTGGTAGCTGCCGCGGATATTGGAATTCAGGATCTCGTCCCAGGGGCGCTCCAGCGGCGCGCCGCCGAAATGGACGATGGCATCGACGCCCTCGGTCGCCTTCAGCACCGCGGCCTCGTCGGCCAGGTCGAAAACGGCAACCTCTTCGTTGGGCTGGATGTCCTTGATCTCCGCCACGTCCGCAAGGCGCAACCTGCGTGCCAGCGGCGCGAGGCCGCGACGCAATTCGCTGCCCAGACGGCCGGCGGCCCCGGTGATCAGGATGGTGTCGAAACGTGGGGCAGTCATGCGGTTACCTCGGCTGGTTCAAGCGCCGCCACGGCACGGGCGATCCGTGCTATGGCCTCGGTTAGGATCTCGTCGCTGGTCGCGGTCGAGATGCGGAAGAAGGGCGCCAGCCCATAGGCCGAGCCGGGCACCGAGCTGACATGACCCTCGGCCAGCAGATAATTCGACACGGCCACGTCATCGGCCAGCACCTCCCCCTTGGGCGTGCGACGACCGATCAGGTCCGCACAGCCGATATAGGCATAGAACGCGCCTTCGGGGGCCGGAAGGGTCAACCCGTCGATTTTCGCGATCCCCGCCACCACCAGGTCGCGGCGGCGCTGGAAAGCCTCGCGGAACCGGGCGATGCAATCCTGCGGGCCGGTGAGCGCCGCCAGCGCCGCGGCCTGCATGGGCGCGGCGACCGAGGTGACGCTCTGGCTCTGCACCGTGTTCATCGCCCTGATCAGCGGCGCGGGACCGGCGGCATAGCCGACGCGCCACCCGGTCATGGCATAGGCTTTCGCGACGCCGTTCACGATCAGGCTGCGGTCCTTCAGTTCCGGGCAGGCCGCGCCGAAGCTGACGAATGCGCGCCCGTCGAAAATGATGTGCTCATAGATCTCGTCCGAGAGGATCAGCACCTGCGGATGCTTCGCCAGCACCGCGCCGAGCGCACGCAACTCGTCCCGCGAATAGACCGCGCCCGAGGGATTGCCGGGCATGTTCAGGAACAGCCATTTCGTGCGCGGCGTGATGGCAGCCTCCAGCACCTCCGGCGTCAGGCGAAAGCCGGTCTCTGCCGGGCATTCGGCAATCACCGGGACGCCGCCCAGCAGCTTCACCATCTCGGGATAGCTGACGAAATAGGGCGCGGGCAGGATCGCCTCGTCGCCGTCGTTCAGCGTCGCCATCAGCGCGTTGAAGATGATCTGCTTGGCGCCATTCGCCACCACGATGTCGTCGGGACCGTAATCCAGCCCGTTCTCGCGCCGGAACTTCTCGGCCACGGCCTTGCGCAGCGCAGGCGTGCCGGCCGAGGCGGTATAAAGCGTCTCGCCCGCCAGCGCCGCCTTGTGCGCGGCTTGCGCGACATGGGCGGGTGTCGGAAAGTCCGGCTCTCCCAAGCCCAGGTCGATCACATCGACCCCGGTCGCCCGCAGCGCCTTGGCCGCCTGCGAGGCGGCCATCGAGGCCGAGGGTTTCACCGCCGCAAGGCGGTCTGCCACATAGCTCATTTGCCCTTCTCCGTCACATAGCCCTTGAAGGCATCCTCGGCCCGCGCATCGGCACCGCGCCGGGCCGGGTCGCCGAAACCGCCGCCGCCGGGCAGTTGCAGGACCAGCCGGCGCCCGGCCGGCACATGCTGCCAGCCCTTGGGCCTCAATTCCGTGCCGTCATCCAGCGCAACCCTGCCCGGCGCGCCGTCCTTTCCGCCGTCACGACCCCTGGCCGCATGGCCCACCCGGTCGAACATGGCCGAAAAGTCGAACTCATGGCCGTGCGCGGCTTCGATCTCGATGATCTGCCCCAACCCGCCGCGATACTCGCCGTCCCCTCCTGAATCCGGGCGCAATTCCTTGCGCCAGACGGTGATCGGGCCGGTCTGCTCGGTCGCCTCGATCGGCATGGTCATCACGCCCGAGGGAAAGGCCGTCGCCGAAAGCCCGTCCAGTCCCGGCCGCGCGCCCATGCCGCCCGAGTTGAACATCAGGATTTCCGCGCGGCGCCCTTCCTGCCCGGCGACCGGGCGGGCGGAGATGTGGATATTCCACAAGGCCGCGGCGCCCTCGGCCAGGATCTGGCCAGGCATGGCCTTGGCGACCGCACCCAGCACCAGATCGGGCACCATATGGCCGTTCACGTGGCGCAGGCTGACCGGAGCCGGACGCTCGGCGTTCAGGATATTGACCGGCGAAGAGACCGTGAACAGCTCCAGCGAGGCCCAGTTGTTCGGAATATCCGGTGCCACCACGCATTTCAGCGCATAGCAGGCATAGGCCTTGGTATAGATCAGGGGCACGTTGATGCCCCAGCGGCTCTGCCCGTCGGTGCCGGTGAAGTCGATATGCACCACATCCTCGCCGAAACTCACGGTCGCGGCCAGTTTGACCGGCTCATCATAGCCATCGGTCCAGAGCTCGTTCGACCAGCTTCCCCTGGGAAGCGCGCGAATGCGTTCCAGCGTGGCGGCGCGGGTGCGGGAAAAGATGAACTCGCCCAGGTTGTCGAGATTCTCCAGCCCGATCTCTTCCATCATCGCGATCAGCCGACGGTGGCCGACATCGTTGCACGCCGCCAGCGAGAAGAAATCGCCCACCACCTGGTTCGGCTCGCGGACATTGGTGCGCAGGATGCGGATCAGATCCCGGTTCACCTCGCCGCGTTCGGCGAATTTCATGATCGGGATCTGGATGCCTTCCTCATAGACCGACTTGCCGTCCGCGCCGAAGCCACGCCCGCCGACATCGACGACATGGGCCGTGCAGGCGAAGAAACCGACCAGTTCATCACCCCTGAACGACGGCGAGACCATGGTGATGTCGTGCAGGTGCCCGGTGCCCTTCCAGGGGTCGTTGGTGACATAGGTGTCACCGGGGAACATGTCGTCGCGCCCGATTTCGGCGATGAAATGCAGCACGGCCTCGGCCATGGTGTTCACATGGCCCGGCGTTCCGGTGACGGCCTGCGCCAGCATCCGGCCCTGCGGGTCGAAAACGCCGGCCGAAAGGTCGCCCGCCTCGCGCACCGAGGTCGAGAAGGCGGTGCGCAGCAGCGTCATCGCCTGTTCCTCGACCACCGAGATCAGCCGGTTCCACATGACCTGCATGCGGATTTCCCGGGTCGCATCCTGGGTTCTGGCGTTCATGCCGCGATCTCCTTGCGGGTCAGAAGAAGAGTGCCGTCGGCCTGCATCACCACATCGAAGGGCGAGGTGACGACGGTCGAGGTCTCGCGTTCGACGATGACGGCCGGGCCGCTGACGCGGGCGCCGGGGGTCAGGCTTTGGCGCTCGACGATGGCGGTGGTCAGCATTTCGCCCTGCGCCGGGTCGAAGACCGCTCGGGTAACCGGCGTCTCCGGCCGGCCCTCGCCGCGGGTGATCGCCACCCGCTCGGGCGCGCGGCGTTCGTCCTGCGCCTTGACCGAGAAGGTGACGATCTCGATCTCCAGCCCGTCCAGCCCGTCGATGGCGCGACCGAAGAAGCGGGCGTAGTTCTCGCGGAAGCTGTCGCGCAGGCTTTCGACATCCCCGGCGGCGAAATCGCGGTCGGGCAGCGCGACCGGGATTTCCCAGCCCTGGCCGACATAGCGCATGAAGGCGGTGATCTCGCGCTGGATCGTGCCATCGGTCCCGGCGCGGACGAAGCCCTCGGCGGTGCTCTTCAGATCGGCCAGCAAGGCATTGACCTGCGCGGGATCGAATTCGGACAGGCGCACGATCTTCGAGGCCAGCGCCTCATAACCGAACGGTGCCTTCAGGAAGCCGATGGCCGAACCCACGCCCGCGCCCGGCGGGATCAGGCATTCGTCGATCCCCAGCTTCTCGCACAGCCGCGCGGCATGCAGCGGAGCGGCGCCGCCGAAGGCGATCATGATGTTGTCGCTGATGTTCTTGCCGTTCTCGACCGCATGGACGCGGGCGGCATTGGCCATGTTCTCGTCCACCACCTCGACGATGCCGAAGGCGGCAGCCTCGGCGGGCAGGTTCAGCCTGTCGCCCACGTCGCGCGCGATGGCGCCTTCGGCATTCGCCACCGACAGCCTGATCGCGCCGCCGGCGAAATTGTCGGGATCGAGCTTGCCCAGAACCAGGTCGGCATCGGTGATCGCCGGGCGCTTGCCACCGCGCTGATAGCAGGCAGGACCGGGTTCGGATGCCGCCGATTCCGGGCCGGTCTGGATACGGCCCATGGCATCGACCCAAGCGATGGAGCCGCCCCCCGCCCCGATCTCGATCATCTCGATCACCGGGATCGAGATCGGCATGCCCGAGCCCTTGCAGAAGCGATAGGTGCGGGCGACCTCGAAGGTTCGGGCGGTCTTGGGCTGGAAATCCTCGATCAGGCAGATCTTGGCAGTGGTGCCGCCCATGTCGTAGCTGACCACGGTCTCCAGCCCGAACCGCTGCGCCACGTCGGCGGCAAAGATCGCGCCGCCCGCCGGGCCGGATTCGACCAGGCGCACGGGAAATTCGGCCGCCGTCTCGACCGAGATCAGCCCACCGCCGGAGTGGATCATGAAGACCGGGCAATCGGCCCCCATCTCCTTCAGCCGGACCTGAAGCCGGGCCAGGTAATCCGCCATCTGCGGCCGCACATAGGCATTGGCGCAGACGGTGTTGAACCGCTCGAACTCGCGCATCTGCGGCGAGACCTCGGCGGAGATCGAGATCGGCACATTGACCTTGGCCGCGATGATTTCGCGGGCGCGGCGTTCATGCGCCGGATTCATGTAGGAATGGATGAAGCCGATGGCGACGGCGCCGAAGCCCTCGGCGGCGATCCTGTCGGCAATCTCTTCCAGCGCGGCCTCGTCCAGCGGCTGAAGCTCCTGCCCCTGCGCCCCGATCCGGCCCTTGACCGTGAAACGGTCCTCGCGCGGGATCAGCGGGGTGGGCAGCTTCAGGTTCAGGTCGTATTGCTCGAAGCGGTTCTCGGTCCGCATCTCGATCACGTCGCGGAAACCCTCGGTGGTGACAAGCGCCGTGCGGACGCCGCGCCGTTCGATCAGCGCATTGGTCGCCAGCGTGGTGCCGTGGATCACGATGTCCAGGTCAGCGGGCGAGATGCCGGCGTCGCGGGTCACGATCTCGATCCCGTCCAGGATGGCCTGTTCCGGCGCGCTGTAATTCGTCAGCACCTTGGTCGAAAACATCGTGCCGCGGCAATCCAGCGCGATGTCGGTGAAGGTGCCGCCGATATCCGCACCCAACCGGATCTGTTGACGGGCGGCGCTCATGCGGTTTCCTTTGCTTTCAGCGCGGCTTCGCGCATCTGTGACAGGGTTTGGCGCGGGGTCAGCGCCTCGGGCGAAATGTTCAGCTCCAGCAGCGCACCGCTGCGCGAGGCGCGGGCACGGGCAAAGGCCGCCGGGAAGTCCTCGGTCGCCCCGACCCGTTCGGCGTGGTAGCCGTAGGCCTGCGCCAGCATGACGAAATCGGGATTCTCCATCGTCGTGCCCGAGACGCGGCCGGGATAGTTGCGCTCCTGATGGGCGCGGATGGTGCCGTAGATGCCGTTGTTCAGCACCAGGATGATCGGCTGCGCGCCGGCCTGCATGGCGGTGCCAAGCTCCTGGCAGTTCATCTGGAAATCGCCGTCGCCGGCGAAGCAGACCACGGTGCGCTCGGGGAAGGCGACCTTGGCGGCGACCGCCGCAGGAACGCCGTAGCCCATCGCCCCGGATTGCGGCGCCAGCAGCCGCGCCTTGGGCCCGAACTTGTAGAACTTGTTCGGCCAGACGGTGAAGTTGCCCGCGCCATTGGTCAGGATCGCATCCTCGGGCAGCACCTCGCGCAGATGCGCGGTAGCCAGGACCATATCCACGGGCGAGGGCTGGGCGGGCGCCTCGAAACCGTCCTCGTAGGCCTTGCGACCATTCGCGCGCCACGCGGCCCAGTTGCCCTTTACCGGGCGCAGGGCGGCGGCGAAGGCATTCGGCCCCGCCTGAATGCCAAGCGTCGGCTGATAGATCTTGCCGATCTCGCGATCCGAGGCATGAACATGGATCAGTTTCTGGACCGGGACTGGCACGTTCAGCAGCGTGTAGCCATCCGTCGTCATCTCACCGAAACGGACATTGATCGCCAGGATCACATCGGCATCAAGGATCAGCTTGCGCACGTGAGCAGGCATGCCGACCCCCGCCTCGCCGGCATAGACCGGCGAGAAATTGTCGAACTGGTCCTGATAGCGGAAAGCGGCGACGACCGGGATGTCGCTCTTCTCGGCGAAAGCCTGCAATGCTTTCTGCCCGGCTTCGGTCCAGTTGCAGCCGCCCAGCAGGATCAGGGGGCGTGCCGCCCCTTCCAGCATCGCCAGCGCCTCGGCCAGGGCTTCGGCGGTCGGGGCCGGCTCGGTGATGCGCGCGGGACCGGCCAGCGGCGCGGCGTCGGTCAGGCTGGTCAGCATGTCCTCGGGCAGCGCGATCACCACCGGGCCGGGACGGCCGGTCAGCGCCGTGGTCCATGCGCGGGCGAGGATCTCGGGGATGCGCCCGACATCGTCGATCTCGACCGCCCATTTCGCAATCGTGCCGAAAACGGCGCGATAGTCGATCTCCTGGAACGCCTCGCGGCCCTTCATGGAGGTCGCCACCTGGCCCACGAACAGGATCATCGGCGCCGAATCCTGCATCGCGGTATGCACGCCGATCGAGGCATTGGTGACGCCCGGCCCGCGCGTCACGAAGCACAGGCCCGGCTGGCCGGTCAGCTTGCCCCAGGCCGCCGCCATGAAGGCCGCACCGCCCTCGTTCCGGCACAGCACGAAATCAAGCTTGCCTTGCGTATCGTGCAGCGCATCCAGCACCGCAAGATAGCTTTCCCCTGGAACGCCGAAACCCTTTTCCGCGCCAAGCGCGACCAGGCTTTCAACCAGAAGCTGACCTCCGTTGCGCATTCCCGTATCCTTCCTGCCCTGGCGTTCAAAACCGGCCAGCGGGCGCAAATGAACCATCTGTCTGGGGTGATCCTGCCCGTCCGGGGCGGCGGACAAAATCAAGATTTCCGGCCCATCGACAAGATTTAGTTGCCGATCACCGCGCCGGGATTCATCGTGCCCTCGGGGTCCAGCGCCGCCTTGACCGCCCGCATCAGCCTGCGTTCGGCGGCGGGGCGGAGGGCGTCGGCCAGCGTGATCTTCGCCCGGCCCAGACCGTGTTCGGCGGCAAAGCTACCGCCCATCTCGGTCGCAAGCCGCGCCAGCCGCAGCGCAAGCTCACGGTCCTGACCGGCGAAATCCGCCATCCCTTCGGGGGGCGTCAGGTTGTAATGGATGTTGCCATCCGCCAGATGGCCGAAGGGGTTGATCCGCACATCGGGAACCAGCGCCCGGCAAAGCGCGCCCGCACGGTCCACGAATTCGGCGATCCGGCCCGGCGGAACCGCGATGTCATGCTTCAGCTGCGCCCCCTCCAGCCGCTGGCCCTCGGGCTGTTCCTCGCGCAGGCGCCAGAAAGCCGCGCGCTGCGCCTCGGACGCGGCCAGGGCGCCATCGAGGACAAGCCCCTCCGCCATGCCCCATTCCAGAACGGCGCCCAGAATATCGTCCAAGGGCACCTTGTCCGAGCCGCTCGCGACCTCGACCAGCAGATAGCAGCCGCCCCGCGTCTCCAGCGGATAGGCCAGCCCATGGACATGCTTCACGGCAAGCTCCAGGCCAAGTTCCGGGAAAAATTCCAGACCGGTCAGGAACTCGCCCGCCTCTGCCTGCAACCGCGTCCCGAAGCGCACCGCCGCCGCTTCATCGGGCAAGGCGAGAAACGCCGTGGCCCGCTGACGCGGCGCGGGGAACAGTTTCAGCACCGCGCGGGTCACGATCCCCAGCGTCCCCTCCGAGCCCACGAACAGGCGGCGCAACTGATAGCCCGCATTGTCCTTTTGCACCGCGCGAAGGCCGCTCCAGATCGTGCCGTCGGGCAGGACGACCTCCAGCCCCAGAACCAGATCGGCCATCATGCCATAGCGGAACGCATGGCTGCCGCCGGCATTGGTGCCGATCAGCCCGCCGATCTGGGCCGATCCCTCGGCGCCCAGATGCATGGGAAACATCATCCCCGATCCATCCAGCGCGTCGTGCAGGGTGGCCAACACCGCCCCCGCCTCGACCTCGACCGAGGCGCTGGCGACGTCCGGTTGCGAAATCGTGGCCATCCGCGACAGCGACAGGATGATGCCCCCTGCTCGCCCCAGCACCGCGCCGCCGCACAGCCCGGTATTGCCCCCCTGCACCACCACCGGGACGCCGGCGGCATGGCAGGCCCGGACCACATCGGCGACCTCGGCGGTCGAGGCGGGACGAGCCACCCCCAGCGGCGCCTCGCCATAGCGATCCAGCCAGTCGCGCTGCCACGACGCGGCATCCGCGCCCTCGATCCAGCCCGAGGCGTCCAGGATCGTCTTCAGTTCCTGCTGCAGGCTCATCCCTTACCCCGCGAAGACATAGGCGGTCTTGACCGATGTGTAGAAATCCATCGCGATCCGGCCCTGCTCGCGACCGCCAAGGCTGGAGGCGCCGCGCCCGCCGAAGGGCACATGGTAATCGACGCCGGCCGTCGGCAGGTTGACCATCACCATGCCCGCCCTGGAGCCACGCCGGAACGCCGTCGCATGGTTCAGGGACGAGGTGCAGATCCCCGACGAAAGCCCGAAGGGCGTGTCATTCGCCACCGCCAGCGCCTCGTCGAAATCCGCGGCCCGGATGACCGAGGCGCAAGGGCCGAAGATCTCCTCGCGCGAGGTGCGCATCAGGTTCGTGGCGCCGACGAACAGCGCCGGGTTCTGGAAATAGCCGGGGCGGTCCAGCCGCTCGCCGCCCACGACCTCGCATCCCTCTTCCCCGGCAATCCGCACATAGTCCAGATTGCCCGCAAGCTGGCCCTCGGACACCACCGGCCCGATCTGCACGGCCTCGTCCAGCGGATCACCGATCCGCAGCGCCGCCATGGCCTGCCGCATCCGGTCGACGAAGGCGTCATGGATCCGCTCCTCGACGATCAGCCGCGAGGAGGCGGTGCAGCGCTGCCCGGTCGAGAAGAAGGCGCCGTTGAGGCAGGCATTCACGGCCACATCCAGATCGGCATCGGCCAGCACCACCATCGGGTTCTTGCCGCCCATCTCAAGCTGGACCTTCTTCAGCCCCTGCGCGCAGCCCGCCGCGATGCCGCGACCCACCCGCTCGGACCCGGTGAAGGAAATCGCAGCGACGTCGGGATGCTCGACCAGCGCCTTGCCGATGACCGAACCGCTGCCCATCACCAGGTTGAACACGCCCCCCGGACATCCCGCCTCGACCAAGATCTCGGCCAGCAGATGCGCGCAGCCCGGCGTCAGGTCGGCCGGTTTCAACACCACCGCGTTGCCTGCCGCCAGGGCCGGGGCGGTCTTCCAGGCGGGGATGGCGATCGGGAAGTTCCAGGGCGTGATGAGACCCACGACGCCCAGGGGCTCGCGCATCACGTCGACCTCGACACCGTCGCGGATCGAGGTCAACTTTTCGCCCGGATTGCGCACCGCCTCGCCCGAGAAGAAGTGAAACAGCTGCGCGGCGCGCAGGGCCTCCCCTTTGGCCTCGGCAAGCGTCTTGCCTTCCTCCCGCGCCAGCAGCCGACCCATCTCATTATTGCGGGCGAGCAGCATGTCTCCCGCCCGGCGCAGCACGTCCGAGCGCAATTGCGGCGAGGCGGCAGCCCATGCCGGCTGGGCGGTCTTCGCCGCCTCGACGGCGCGGGCCACGTCACCGGCTTCGGCGCGGGCATAGAGGCCGATCAGCTCGTCTGGATCGGCCGGGTTGCGGTTCTCGCTGAAGGCCTGCGGCGAGACCCATTCGCCGCCGATCAAGTTGCGCTTACAGTCCTGCATGCCTGCCTCCTGCTGCCGGGCAAGGATTTGCCTCAAGAAACTGGCAGGATTATTCCCGATCCTCGGCGATCAGACCGCCAAGAAGGATTGGCGATCGACAAGTTTCCCTTGTCAAATATTCGGGTCGTTCGGCCCATCGCCGCCCTGGGGGCGCGGTCCGGTTGATGTTTTTGGGATGGGTCCTTGATGTCGCAGGTCTTGCAATGCACGCAGTTCTGGAAGCTGATCCGGAAGCGCGGGCCGCTCAACGCCCGCGGCCTGCCCGCGTTGCCCCTGGACCTTCGCGGGCGGTGGTTTTCCGTGCCGCCTAGGCGGTCACCTCCCATGCGACCGGAAGCTGCTGGCCGCGGATCGGGATCTTCACCGTTTCGATCCCGTAGGTCGGGCGCAACACATCGGGGGAAAGCGCGGTTTCAGGCGGGCCGGCGACCACGATCCTGCCCTGCGCGAGGACCGCGACCCGGTCGCAGAACCTTGCCGCCATTTGCAGGTCGTGCAGCACGCAGACCACCGCGGTTCCGCCCCGTGCGATCATGCGAAGCTGGGCCATGACCTCAAGCTGGTGGCGGGGGTCCAGCGCGGCGATGGGTTCGTCCACCAGCAGCACCTCGGCGCCGACGGCAAGGGCGCGGGCCAGCATGACCCGCGCCTTTTCGCCCCCCGAAAGGGTGTCGACGGTCCGGTCTGCAAGACCCATCACGCCGCATCGGGCCATGGCGGCCTCGACAAGCGCATCCTCCATGGCCGCCGCCCGTCTGGACCAGCCTCGATAGGGCAGACGGCCAAGCCCGACCAGCCGGCGGACGCGGATCGGCCAGATCGCGTGGTGGCCCTGCGCCAGATAGGCCAGCAGCCGCGCCCTTTCCCGCAGCGGCACGGCGGTCAGGTTGCGGCCCTGAAGCAGGATCTCGCCCGAACTCAGGGGAACAAGTCCAAGGCTCGCCCGCAGAAGCGTCGATTTTCCGGCACCGTTCGGCCCGACCAGCGCCGTGATGCCGCCCGGCTGAACGGCAAGGGTGATGTCGCGCAGGATTTCCCGCCCCCGCAGCGAAACGCCCACCCCTTTCAGGTGCAGCGGGATCATGCCTGCTCTCCTTGCAAACGAAAGATCAGCGTAAAGAAGAAGGGGGCACCGATCAGCGAGGTGACGACGCCAAGCTGCAATTCCGGCCCGACGGCGATCAGCCGGATCGCGATATCGGCCATCAGCAGCAGCGCCGCCCCACCCAGCGCCGAGGGCAGAAGCAGCCTTGCCGGGGCGTGATCCGTGAAAGCGCGCAGCAGATGCGGCACGATCAGCCCGACGAAGCCCACCGCCCCCGCGACCGACACCCCGGCGCCGACGCACAGGCTGGTGCCCAGCACCACCTGCATCCTGACCCGGTTCACCGGCGTTCCCAGCGAGCGGGCGGTATCCTCGCCCAGGGTCAGCGCCTCGAGTCCCCCGCCCGAGGCAATCAGCATCGCGCAGCCGATCAGGATGAAGGGCGCGGCCAGCCCCAGGTCGGAAAGCGTCCTGTCCTTCAGCGATCCCATCAGCCAGAAGGCGATCTCGCTGATGGCCCAGGGGTTGCTGGACAGGTTCATCACCAGCGAGATCAGCGCGATCGACAGCCCGCCTATCGCCACCCCGGTCAGCAGCAAGGTCAGCTTGGCAGCGCCACGCACGGCCAGAGCCCACAGGATCGTCGTCGCCGCCAGTGCCCCGGCCATCCCGGACAGCGGCAGGGTCCATGAACTGGTCGCGGCCAGCCCGAAATAGATGACCAGAACCGCGCCGAAGGCCGCAGCCGAGCTGACGCCCACCACCCCCGGCTCGGCCAGGGGGTTTTGCAGCAACCCCTGCAACGCGGCGCCCGACAGTCCCAAGGATCCGCCGATCAGCAGCGCCAGCGCGGTGCGGGGCAGGCGCAGATCCTTCACGATGGTCACGGTTTTGGGGTCTGCCAGACCGGCAAGGCCCCGCAGCACCTCGCCCGCCGGGATGGGCGTATAGCCAAGGACAAGCGAGATGACGACCAGCACGCAGCAGGTCAGAAGCAGCGCCATATTCAGCGCCAGCTGCGGAACCGGGCGGATCATCGGAACGCGCCCTCCAGCCGGAGCCGCTCGCCGGCGAGAAGCGTGACGGCTTGCGAGATCACCGGGTGGTCGCAGGGCCAGAGCTTGCCCGGGACCGGCAGGACCACGCCCTGTTCGGCAGCCCGCCGCAGGACGGGATTGCGCCCCAGCCCGGCGTTTCGCGCCGGCGGTTGCGTGTCGAAATAGGAAACCACGAAAGCCCCGGGCGGGGTCATCACGATCTGCTCAAGTGGGATGCCGCCCCAGCCTGCGGGACCGGTCCTGCGCTGCATGTTCCGGTATCCGGCGGCGGAAAGCGCCGCATCCACGATGGTGCCCGCGCCCGCGCCGCCGCCGTCCGGGCGATAATAGGCCACCACTGGCCCGACCCCGCCGGGGTCGGCGGCGGCCGCGATGTCGTGCAGGAACGCCGCGCGCAGCGCCTTGCCGCGCTCGGGCTGACCCAGCCGCTTTCCGACCTGCGGGATCTTGTCCGCCAGTTCCTGCAGGTCCGAAGTCGCCCCGAGATCGAGCTCGGCGATCCCGAAACGCCCCAGAACCCTGCGCATCTGGGTCGAGCTGCCCTGGCCCGTCACCACCAGGCCGGCATCGCCCGCGATCAGCTCCTCCAGGCTGCCGCGGTTCCGGGGCAGACCGGCCGCCTCTCCGGCATAGGGGGAGGACGGGCCCGCCGCATCCCGCGACAGGCTGAGGATCTGGTCGCGATCGGCCAGCGCCAGCACCCACATATCCCCGCATAGCGCCGTCGAGGCGACGCGCGGTTTCGCGGCAGGTGTCGCAGGGGGCAGGGATTGCCCGCCCCCCGCCCCCACATGTGCCGCGGCGATCCCGAGCGACAGTAGGGCCGCAAGGCCCGCCGCCAGCGCGACGATGGGTTTCATCCCCTGTAGCCCTTGCTCATCCGGTCCGCTGCGCCGTCCTCGATGCCGATATAGGTGCGGCGAACGTGGTCCCATGTCGCCAGCCGTTCCCAGCCCGGCTGGTCGGCCAGCTGGTCGTCGGCGGTGATGAAAGGGTTGGGAAAGAAGAGGCTCAGCATCTGCTCGCCCTTGCCGTTATCCATGCGGAATCCCCACGAGCGGGGATGCCCGTCGGGATCGAGGCTGCGGAAGAACTCGGCCTTGCCCGGACGACGATGGGCGACCAGCGCCTCGCCGCCCTGCTTCACGGCGCCTTCGTTGCGGCCGATGCACAGATGAAAATGCCCCTGAAGCCCGTAGAACACCGTCAGATAGCCGTCATGCAGCGAAATGCGCTGCGGCTTGGACGGTGGCCGCAATTCATAGGCGGCCCCCTCGACGATGGGACCGAAAGAGAGCCCCTGCCAATGATTGTCGAAGATGTCGGTCAGGAAGTCTTGCAGCCAGTCCTGATCCAGCGGTGCGGGCCAGCGATGTTCCGTCGCGCGCCCTTCGGCATTCACGGTCGTTTCCATGGTCAGCTTCGTCATGTCAGTTCCCCTGCAGGCTCAGGCGGATGCCGGCGAACAAGCTGCGGTCGTTGGTGTTGTAACCCCAGCTGGTCTGGTATTGCTTGTCGAAGACGTTCTCGATCCGGCCATAGAGTTCGGCCCGCTCATCCAGACGATAGCTGGCCAGCAGGTCGGTCACGCCATAGCCGCCAATCTCCTGCCCATAGCCGCTGACCGCGCCCAGGCCGTTGCGGCTGGCATAGCGCAGGCGCGCGCCCACCGACCAGCCGCCGGGGCGATAGCTGACGGTCAGCGCACCGGAGTTCTTGGGCTGGCCGCGCCACTGGCCGGTTTCGTCATTATGGGACAGAACCCAGGTGTGGTTGTGCTGGATCAGCAGGTCTTGCAGGATTTCGGCCTGCCAGGACAGCTCGATGCCTTTCTCGCGCGTGCGGCCGGCCATGTAATAGCCATAGCTGCCGTCCTCGCGCAGGCCCCAGGCGATCTTGTCCTCGACCCGGTTCTGGAAATAGGTCGCGCCCAGTTCCAGCCCGGCATCCGGCCAATAGACATCCGCGCCGATGTCCCAGCCGCGGCTGCGCTGTGCCGTAAGGTCGGGATTGCCATAGGTCGGATCGTAAAGCTGATAAAGCCCCGGCGCCTTTGCACCGGTGCCATAGCTGGCCCGCAGCTTCACATCCGCCGCGCCGCTGGCGGAAAGCAGATAGGCCCCGGTCAGCCGCCATGTGTTGAAGGTGCCGAACTGATCATTGTCGTCGCGGCGCAGCGCGGCGGTCAGGGTCAGATGGGCGTCGGGACGCCAGGCCGCCTCGGTAAAGAGCGCGGTGGTGGCGTTGCTGGCGATGAAGCTGCCGGTATAATTGGTGATCTGGAGGGTTTCTTCCTTCTCGCGCGTGACGCCGCCCACAAGCGACCATGGCTCGGCCGGCTTCCAGGTCACGTCGTAGCCATAGCGGGTCAGCGTGCCGTCGTAGACATCGCCCTCGGGCCGGGAAAAGCCGGTATGATAGGTTCGCCGGGCATTGTAGCGGCCCCAGCTGAGCGTCTGCCGCAGGGTCCGGTCGGCGCTTTCATGGAGGATGCGCGCGCCCAGGTTCCATTCGTCCTTTTCGACCGTATCGCTGCCGTCACTGGGCGGCGAATCGTATTCGTGCCGCGTATCGCTGCGCAGGCCCGTGAGTTCGGCCCGCAACTGCGGCGCGATCTGCCAGCCCAGTGCCGTGCCGATCCCGTTGCCGCGATGGGCGTCGTTGTCCATGGGGCCGGGAACCGGGCTGGTGCGCGGATCGGCCTGCGACGGGCCGTCGTAATGCGTGGAAAAGCCGCTGACCCGGGCGTCGAGATCGCCCCTTTTCCATAGCAGGGTCGCGGTGGCCCGGCGCCAGCCGTCCGGACCAAGCTCCAATCCGCTGGACAGCCGCCAGCCGTCCTGGACCGGGCGCCTGGTGATGATGTTGACAACGCCGCCGATCGCGTCCGATCCGTAAAGCGAGGACTGGTTGCCGCGCAGCACCTCGATCCGGTCGATGCCCTCGACATCCAGATGGTCGAACTGGAACGCCGTCTCGGTCGAGGACGGATCGCCAAGCCGGACCCCGTCCATCAGGACAAGCACCTGGCCGTTATCCGATCCCCGGATGCTGATGCTGGTCCAGGCACCGGGACGGTCCTGCGAGACCTGAACCCCCGGCACGTCCCGCAGCAGGTCGGTGATGCGCTTCGCCTGTTCGCGGCGGGCGCGCTCCTCGGTCACGACGGTGACGGCGCTGCCGATGGCGCGTTCAGGCAGGTCGGCGCGCGAGGCGGTGACGACGATGGTATCCAGCGTCACCGCGTCCTCGGCGGTGGCAGGCGGGACGGCAAGGGTCGTGCCCAACAGCACGGGAATGATATGGCGGACCTTCATTTCGGCACTTATCCTCGTTCAACGGGAAGGGAAGCCGGATACGAAGGCATTGCCGCGACGGTTCTTCCGCCGCGCGCGCGAGTTCAGATTCTATCGGTCGCATCGCACATACCGCTGCCTTCGATCCACATGGGTCACCGCAGCGGAAATCCGCACCCTCGGCTTGTCCCGGCCGCGGGATGGGCGACAGCGACGGCAGGTCTCCTGGCTTCCGGTTCCTTGCGAGTTCCGCGCCTTCCCCCGCCCTGGGGCAGAGTGGCATATGCGGGTCGCTCCCGGTTACAGTTGCGGGCACAGCTGCGGCATCGGTTTCCCTCACCGCATTCCCTTTTCACCCCTTGCGGGGCACCGTCGGCGACCGGATAGCACAAGGGAGTTGTCAAATAAACAGATTAGATGGGCAGTATCTGCTTTTTCCCGCCTGGTGGCAGTGCGCTTGATATCGCGGCAAGATCGATGAGGAGATCGACGTCACCCCGGGGGCCGAGTGCCTCTGGGCATCGCGCGATCTGGATGCGTTCGGCGCCATGCGTGTCGCCGGCGCAAGCCTTGTGGCTTGCGTTTGCGGGTGGGTGTCCTTAGCTTGATCTGTCCCGCCCCTCGCCCCAAGGAGACTCCGCGCGGTGGAAGCCCTTATCGAACAATATCTGGGCAATCCGCTGATATTGGCCTTGCTGCTGTTTCTTGCGAATTTTGTCATGGAAGAAGGGGCGATCATCGCCGGCGCGGCACTGGCCGCCGCAGGAGAGATCGGCACCGGACTGGCCCTGGTGGCGCTGGTAACCGGGAATATCATCAGCGACTGGGCCCTTTACGGGATCGGCGCGCTGGCCGGAAGCAACCGTCTCGTCCGGCGCTGGGTGGACGGCAAGATGCTGGAGCGGGGACGGCGGCTGCTGGATCGCGGCGTCCTGCCGGCGGCGCTGCTGGCACGGCTGTTGCCTCCGGTCTTCATGGCCAGCGGTTTCCTGCGCGTCGATTTTCGCCGTTTCGCAATCGTGAACGGCGTGGTCGCGGCAGTATATACGGCGGCGCTGTTCTTCGGGGCGTTCGGCCTCAACCTGGTCCTGTTCGATCTGCTGGGCAATTGGGCCTGGCCGGTCATGGTTGGGCTGGTGATCGGCGCGGTCTGGCTGAGCCACCGCTTCACGGTCTATTATTTCGCCTCGGACAAGGACGAGGGGGGGCGCTCGGGCGACTGAGACGACGACTTTCCGTCCCCGATGACGCAAGCCAGAGCTGCGCGCAGCAGGTCGGCATGCGTCCAGGGCAGGAAATGGTCGGCCTCTTCGATCAGGATCAGCCGCGGGCCGGGACTGCCGGGCAAATGCGCCTGCAGGAAGGCCACGTTTTCAGGCGGCACCAACGTATCGGCCAGCCCCTGGACGATGGTGACGGGGGCAGTGACATGCGCCAGGTCGGGGGTCAGCTCTTCAAGCCCGGGCCGAAGATTCATCAGCTCGGCATTGGCGTTGGCCAGTTCCGTGGGCAGAAGCCCGGCAAAGAAATCAAGCGCGGCCAGTTGCTGCAGGGGATGGGTTTCCTCCAGCTCCGGATCGGCGGCGCCGCCGATCAGCAGAACCCCCGCAACCCGGTCGGGATAGTCGGCGGCAAGCCGCAACGCAACCGGGCCGCCATAGGAATAGCCGACCAATACCGCGGCTCCGGTCCCGCCCGCCGTCAGAAGCGGGGCGACGGCGGCGGCCTGACCGGCCAGATCGGGCTCGGGCTTTTCCCCGCTGGCGCCGAAGCCGGGACGGTCCACGGCCATGTGATATTGCCCGACCGGAACGTCCAACAGGAAGCGGTCCCATTCCTCGGCGGTGCCGGGGCTGCCATGCAGGAAGATCACCCGCCGCCCGCCGGGTTGGCCCGCCGCCAGATAGCCCAGTCGGGCCTGCCCGTCCCCGCGCGCCAGCCGCATTCGCCGGACCGTGCGGCCCTGTTCCCCGGGCCAGGCGTCGTCGGGTTCCAGCCCGATGCCGGTGATCGCCGAGAACTGTTCGCGCAACGGCTGGAACGGCTCAAGCACGAAACCCAGCGCCCCTTCGGCCAGCGTCTGTTCCGGCGCGGGGATCACGATGGTTTGGCCGGGGGGCGGACAGATGGGCAGATCGGGAATCATGCAAGGCTCCTTTGCGGAGGACTGAAGCCGCCGCACCGCTCGACGGCGGGATTGTCTCGCCCGGCGCGCAGCTGCGCAAGGGATGTTCACGAGCTTTGGGGATAGACGCGCCGCAGCGCCTCCTGTTGTCGCTGCAACCGGATCATGGCGCGCAGGCCGACGGGCCGCGCCCCACGCCTTCGCATGGCATCGCCGATGCCGAAAAGCCAGCGATACTGTTTCCACAACGCACCGTATGCCTGCCGCAGCGTGCTGCCGCCGGCCCAGAAATGCAGCATCTCGGCACCGGCGCCGTTCAGCTCCAATATCCTGAAATCGCGGGCCGCACCCAGGTCCTCGACGCTGCGGAAGCGGATGTCGAAGCGCCCGAAATGAAAATCCGGTATCTCGCGCGAGATCTCGTCGATCAGCGATTCCAGCTGCGGCGTCACCAGCGATTGCGCGTCGCGATAGACCGCGCCGAGCCTTGCGCTGCGGGCATTGGTCAGGACGTGGAAGGCGCCGGGGCCGGGCACCGTCTCCCAGCTTTCGGGATGGCGGTCGCGATAGATGGCGCTGTTCGGACGCAGGACCTTGTCGGCCCGGACCAGCTGGGCCACGCTGCGGCAACCGTCACCGATCACATGGGGCGGATAGACGAAGGCCATCGAGACGATGCGTCCCCGCACCTGGTCGGGATGGCGCAGATAGAAGATCCCCGCCTCGCCGGGCAAGTCGACCAGTTCCTGCAACAGGATGACAGTGCCCGGAGGCTGCACCGACAGATAATCCGCCAGATCCCCGGCCCGCTGGATCAGCCTGACTCCCCAGCCCTGATAGCCGCGGTCGGGTTTGGCGACGACCGGGAAATCCAGCCCGGCCTCGGCCATCGCGGCCAGGGCGCAATCCACGGGGGCCTCGGTTCCGGGATCGCAACGAAGGCGGGCAAAACGGGCCAGCCGCGCCCTGCCCTGCGACCCGAACAGGTCCAGCCCCTGCGATTTGCTTTCGCCCCACAGGCCCCCCGCCTCCATCGCGGGATTGGCGGCGCTGGGAAGCGTCAGGCTGCGGTAACGGATCGCCAGCGCCAGCCACATCAGCGCTGGGAACCACATAGAACAGCCGTTCGGGGATGTGGCGCTTGAAGGCGGGATAACGCTCTCCCTCCGGCGGACGGAACTGGAGAGAGGCGGCTTGAGGCGTGCAGGTCAATGGTTCGGGTCGTCCTTTTCCGGGGTCGCGGATGGTGCTCCGGGCAGGGCCGAGCCATCTTTGCCGGCGATGCGGCCCGGCTTCCGACGCGCCACCCGGAAGAAGCGACCATGGCGCAATATAGCCCGAAGGTCCAGATTTCGATGATCAGCGGTCAAACGCTACGCCGGTTGCGGGGCTTCGCGCGCTGCGGCGAAACCGGCCAGCGCGAACCGCTTTTCGAGGTGCTGTCGGCCAATGCGCTGGCCTCTGGTCGCAGCGGCAATGTGCCGCCGATCTTTGCCCGTCTGGATATCCGAGACAGCATGCGGTTTGGAGTTCGTCCCGCCCTGCGCTCACCCGATCCGTCGTCCTCGATTCCCCTGTTTTACCCGCAGCCTGGGCGCATCCATCCTGATCGTCTTCTTCATATAACCGCAAGATCAACGGCCCCCAACTCCAGGACAGCCGTTCCGTTTTTGCTTGCCGTTTCGCGGGTTGGCCGTTCCGGACGTGGGCCAGCGGGGCGGCGGCAATCGCCCGGCCGCTGCAAATCGACGGAACCGGCTTGCAGGAATTATGGCCCTTCCTTCAAAAACTCCTTGGCAAGTCACAGGTAAAAATGGGAGCCTCCCGCCTTGTGGATTTAAGAAGGGAGGAAATCCGATGATCCAGAAGATCCTTTGTCCAACCGACGGAACCGATCATTCCGATATTGCCGTCGCTTACGCTGCACAGCTGGCTGCGAAATTCGGCGCGTCGCTGACCATATGCGTGGTGAATATCGCCCATGGCGGTGCGCGTGGCCCGGTCATCCATCATTGGACCAATCAGGAAATGACCGACAAGCTCGAGCGCGCCCGCACCCTCGCGCTCGAGAACGGCGTCACCGAGGTGAAGCAGGTCGACATCGTCAACCGCGAAGCCGCGGCGGGAATCGTGACCTATGCCGAGCACAACGCCTATGACCAGATCGTTGTCGGAACCGGTGACAAGCGTGGATTGTCGCGACTGATGCTGGGCTCTGTCGCGGCCGATGTCATGGCACGCGCGCATTGCACCGTCACCGTCGCCCGGTGATTCGCCGCAACTGACGATCGCCCGCATGGGAAAATCCTGTCGCGCGGACCGGACGCCGGTTTGCGCGACCTTGAACCAATCACTTGATATATCAATGTAATTCATGGATCCCAAGGCGACGGCCAAGCGCGCTTTGCGCTTGGCACGCACGGCCTTGACCGGCGTTCCCTCGGCCAAAAATCTCTCTCCGCTGAAGAAGAAACTTGACAGAATGTCGCAGGATGCCTTTCCTGTAGAGAAAAAAGCTTTCGAGCGCAGAAAGAATCGCGCTACGGCCCACGCGGACGACTTATCAAAAATCGGGCCTCAGGGAGGAATGCAACGTGTCGAATCTGACGAAACGGATCGAAACCATGCATCGGCGCGACATCGCCGTGGCATTGGCCTTTGTGCTGGGACTTTGGTTTGCGATCATCTTCGTGGCGATCGGGACCTGGTCGCTGGCGCCGTCGGCGGCAGCGCGGACGGTGCTGCTGATCGGCGGGGCGGTGGTGCTGCTGTTCAATTCGGCAGCCATCATGGCGATGCTGCGCCACTATCGCGAGGACCGGGACTTCATGTACGGGCTGGATATCCAGTTCCTCGACGAAGCCCGAGAGGCCAGGGAAGCCAGAAAAGCCAGGCGCTATGAGGAAAGGGTCCTGCGTCATGGCTAAATACAATGCCCCCGTCCAAGGAAAGATCGGCCAGATCATCGACGTGATCGTCCTGCTGATCATGGCCATTGGCGCGTTGTATATTCCCTTGTGGCTTGGTCTCGCGGGGTCCGCGAAAAACCCGCAGACCCTCGAAAATCCGACATGGGAGGCGCTGGCCCAAAACCCGGCCATGGTCGAGCAATGGCATAAACTCGGCTATTCCGACCCGAGCCTTGCCGCCGAAATGATCACCGCGCGTTTCGACTACAGTTTCTCGATCGGCGCATTGCTGGCGATGATCGTTGTCGTCGTGGGTTATTACGCAATCCTGCTGCGGTTTTCGGAAAACGAATATCGCGACGTGATCGCCGAAAAATTCGGAGAATGAGGGCATCATGGATCTTTGGGATTATCTGGAATATGCGGCCTGGGGCGCCTCGGCGGTGTTCGGCCTGGTCATCGTCCTGGACTGGATCCGCACCGACAGCACCTATAGCGAGGAGTTCCTGACCTCCTCCCGCGAGGGGGAACTGGAAGCCCTGACCGAAGAACAGCATCGGGGGTGACATGGAACAGGTGCATAAAACCGAACATGTCGGCCTGGCCCGCGTGCTTGGCCCCGCCCATGTCTGGGCGCTTGGCGTGGGGATCGTTCTGGTCGGCGAGTACATGGGCTGGAACTTCGCGGTCGGCAAGGGCGGCGCCTATGCCGCGCTGATGGCCTGCTGGTTCGCCGGCATCCTCTATACCTGCGTGGCGATGATCGATTCAGAAGTGACCTCGACCGTCGCCGCCGCCGGCGGGCAATATACCCAGGCCAAGCATATCGTCGGGCCGCTCATGGCCTTCAACGTCGGGCTCTATCTCGTCTTCGCCTATACCATGCTGGAGGCGGCGAACGCGATCACGGTCGGCTTCCTCGTCGATACCGTCGCCATGATGAGCGGCCATCACGGCGGGATAGACCAGCGGCCCTTCATCATCCTGGCCATCATGTTCCTGGCCTGGCTGAACTATCGCGGCGTGCTGGCGACGCTGACCTTCAACCTGGTCATCACCGCCATCGCCTTTTCGGCGATCATCGTGCTGTTCCTGTCGACCTCGGGCGCCCTGGGGACCAGCCCGCTGCGCCATGCCGACCTGATGGAGGGCGCCGCATCACTGCCCTACGGCTGGCTCGGCATCCTCGCGGCGATGCATTTCGGCCTGTGGTTCTATCTGGGGATCGAGGGCACCACCCAGGCCGCCGAAGAGGTGCGCAGCCCGGCGCGCTCGCTGCCCTTCGGCACGCTGGCCGGGGTGATGACGCTGGCCATCGCGGCAACCCTGACCTGGTATGTCTGCACGGGGCTGATGCCCTGGGAATATCTGGGCCAGGCGGGCGTGCCGCTGTTCGACGCGGCCCGGCTTAGCGGATCAAGCTTCCTGATGGTGTTTCTGGGCATCGGCACGCTGTTTGCGACGCTGGCCTCGGCCAATGGCTGCATCAACGACGCCAGCCGCGCCTGGTTCGCCATGGCGCGCGACCGCTACCTGCCGGGCTGGTTCGGCGCGGTGCATCCCAAGCACCGCACGCCCTATCGCTCGATCATCTTCCTGGTGCCGATCGCGCTGATCTTCGCGCTTGGCGCGCCGATCGACCAGGTGATCACCTTCTCGATCCTGTCGGGTCTGCTGGAATACACCTTCATGCCGCTGAACATCATCCTGTTCCGGCGCAAATGGCCGCTCGACACCATCAAGCGCGGCTACGAACATCCGTTCCACCCGCTGCCGGCCTTCGCGCTGCTGGCGCTGTGCGGGACGGCCTTCTTCGCGGTGTTCCTCGGCTACGGCACGCAACTGGTGGCGATGATCGCCTTCTACATCGTGGTCTCGCTGTGGTTCCACTTCTGGCGCTACCGCTTCGTGGACCGCGGCGCGCAGTTCACCATGCCCTGGCCGAAGCCGAGGGGCTACTGAACATGCAGGCGGGGCTTCTCGTCCTGATCCTTGGCGGGGGGCTGGTGATCCTGGCCCTCCGCCTCAGGTCCGAGGCGACGCGGCGCAGCTCTGCCCGCGCCGGCTATTTCGACCGCATCGCGCCAATGATGCGCGATCTGCGCCGCGCGGTGTCGCCGACCGGCTTTGCCCGCGTCTCGGGCCGCATCGAAGGGGTCGAGACCGATCTCCAGGCGGTTCCCGACACGCTGACCTATCGCAAGCTGCCGGCGCTGTGGCTTCTGGTGACCCAGCCCGCCGCCCTGCCGGTCTCGCAACGCGTCCACCTGATGGCGCGTCCGCGCGGGATCGAGCCCTTCTCGGCCTTCGACACCCTGCCGCATCAAACCCTGTTGCCCGAGGGATTTCCCCATGATGCCACCTTGCGCAGCGAAAGGCCGCTCTCGCCCGGCGACGCCGCCTTGCTGGCCCGCCACCGTGCGGTCTTTGCCGATGCGAGGGTGAAAGAGCTGGTGATCTCGCCCAAGGGCCTGCGGATCACCTGGCTTGCCGACGAGGCCGAGCGCGGCCGCTACCTGCTGTTCCGCGAGGCCGAGATGGGACGGACCCCGCTTGCCCCTCAGACGCTTGCACCGCTTCTTGCGGCGCTGGCGGGGTTGCGCGCGGATATCCTGGACGAGGCCGCCGCCGAAAGGAAATGCGCATGAGGCCGCCGCCCAATCCCTATCTGGTGCTGGCCTCGGCCGTCCTGCTGCCGGGTTCCGGCCAGGTCTGGAACGGAGAGCCGCAGCGCGGGCTGATCTTCCTGTTCTTCCTGCTGCTGCTGGGTGGCTTCACCCTGATGACCACCGGAGCCGAGATATCCTTCGTGGGCCGTTTCGCAGGGGCCTTCTTCGTGCACGCCATGGCGATCTTCGACGCCTACAAGCGCGCGCGCATCCGGCAGGCGGTTTGGACGCATGACGCGCGTTCAAGCGCAAGGCCGAGGCATAGCGGTGGCCAGAACGCCTCTTAAAACCGATGTGCAATCAGGCGGGGTTCAGGGACATCCTTCCATGGCGATAGCAGAGGACCGGGGTTCGGCGCGATGGTCGAACCGGCGGCGCCTCCGCCCCTCACCTGCCCACCGGCACCTGCGCGACCGTCGCTTCGGTCAGCAGCCCGCCGCGGCAGTAACCGTCCGGCCTGACCGCTACCCGTTCCATCGCCAGGGCAGCAGGTCGTCGACCTTGGTGATCCTGTAGTCTGGGATGCGGGCGATGGTGTCGGCGAGCCAGGCGTGGGGATCGATTGCGTTGAGCTTGGCGGTTTCGATCAGCGTGTAGGCGATGGCAGCTGTCTTGCCGCCCGCTTCTGATCCGAAGAAGAGGTAGTTCTTCCGCCCGAGGGCTATGGCGCGCATTGCGCGTTCGGCGGCGTTGTTGTCGAGCTCGAGGATGCCGTGATCAAGGTAGGGGGCAGGCGCTCCATGCGAGTTAGCGCATAGCGGATGGCGGCCGCGAGTGGGGATTTACCCGAGATCGTGGTGAGCTGCATGGCCAGCCAGACCTCGAGATCGTCGAAGACCGGGGCGGCATGGGCGCGGCGGAGTTGCGCGCGAGGGTCAGGCGGCGAGCCTCGGGCCTCCTTCTCGACGGCGTAGAGCTGGGCGATCCGGGCGATGGCCTCTTCGGCGATGGGGGACGCCTGCGACCGGTGGATGTCGACGAACTTGCGCCGGACATGAGCCATGCAGGCAACTTCGCGGATGGCTCCGGAGCGATAGAGGTCCTCGAACCCGGCATAGCCATCGGCATGCATCCAGCCGCGGAACCGGGCGAGGTGATCCTTGGGGTGCTGGCCCTTCCGGTCGCCGGAGAACCGATACCATGCCGCTGGTGGAGCATCCCCGCCCCAGGGGCGCTCGTCACGGGCATAGGTCCAGAGCCGCGCGGTCTGGGTCTTGCCGGTGCCCGGCGCCAGCATCTGAACGGGCGTGTCATCCACGAAGATCGCTTCGGCCGACAGGACATGGCGCCCGATGGCCTCGGACAGCGGTTCCAGCAGGGCGGTGGTCTTGCCGACCCAGTCCGCCAGAGTAGAGCGGTCGAGGTCGATACCTTCGCGCTCGAAGATCTGGCTCTGGCGATAGAGGGGAAGATGGTCGGCATATTTACTGGCCAGGACATGGGCCAGCAGGCCAGGCCCGGGACGGCCGCGCTCGATGGGGCGCGTCGGCAGCGGGGCCTGGACGAACCGTTCGCAGCAGGCGCAGGTCAGCCGGGGCCGCACGATCCGGTTCACGATGAAGCGTCCCGGCACATACTCCAGCTCTTCGGTCACATCCTCGCCGATCCGGCGCAGCCGCCCGCCGCAATCGGCGCAGGCCTCGGCGCCCGGGGTCAGTTCCACTTCCATCCGCGGGATGTGATCCGGGATCGGCCGGCGCTTGGGGCGGTCCTTCTCCTCGATGTCCGGCAGCTTCATCCGCGCCGTCATCGCGGCAGCGGCGATCTCGCTGGTCTCGAGCGCCAGTTGCAGCTGCTCGGCCGTCTCCGACGAGGCTCCGAACCGCTGCGCCCGGTGCCCGGCCAACTGGTGGCGCAGCTTCTCGATCAGGATCGCCTGCGCCTTCACCTCGGCCAGAAGCCGCGCGGTGAAGCTGCGAAGCTCCTCGGGGTCGTCCGGCAAGGTCAGGGTGTGATCGAGCATGGGAGAAGTCTATCTCACGGGATTCCTTGTGGGAATCCTGCGATTGCATGCCCCTTGGATTAGCCTGCCGCCAAGGGCCTCCAGGTCCGCTCCGGCGCGCGCCAGTCGATCCCTTCCAGGAGCATCGACAGCTGCGCCGGCGTCAGCGCCACCTTGCCTTCCTTCGCCGAGGGCCAGACGAACCGCCCCTTCTCCAGCCGCTTCATGAACATGCAAGCCCCTTGCCCGTCCCACCAGATGACCTTCACCAGATCGCCACGACGGCCCCGGAACACGAACAGATGCCCGGCGAACGGGTCCTGCTTCAGCACGGCCTCGGCCTGCGCCGCGAGCGCTGCAAAGCCCTTGCGCATGTCCGTCACCCCGGCCGCCAGCCAGACCCTCGTAGTGGCCGGAACCGGGATCACGCCGTGAGACCCCGGATCAGCCGCGCCAGCGCCTCGGGATCATAGCTCCCGCTGATCCGCATCCGGTGACCGCCGGCCAGCTCGATCTCGATGCGGTTCTCGGCGACAGGCGCTGCCGCAGGTGCTTGCTCTTCCGCGACTATCTCTACCGGCAAAAACCGCGCCTCCTCCGACGAGGCCGGAACCGACGCCGGGTCGGGCGCAAAGCGGGGATCGCGCAACCACTTGAAGATCAGGTTCGCATTGACCGCGTAGCGTCGCGCCACCTGCGCTACCGAAACGCCCGGCGCAGCCGTCTGGAAACAGATCGACCGCTTCTCCTCATCCGTCCAGAGCCGCTTCGTCCGACGCGCCACGCCATCACCATAGTGTCCACTATCGATGGTGGACACTATCCCGCACCCTCAGCACGCGGCAGGGCGGTCAGGCCGGACGGTTACCCGGGGATCGGCCGCGGCGTTGATCCGCCCGAACGGCGACGGCTTCCTGGTCCACGGGCTTGCGGCTGATCATCGCTGCCTGACAGGCCCGACGAACCGCAAGCCCTTCCGCCTTCAATCAAGAATTCCGTCCCATAGGCCCTGACGCCGGACAGGCGGGGTGGTCCTGCGGCCGGGATTGTTGCAAGATGGGATCATGCGACAGCTTTGCGATATGCGATCCGGTGGAGCGATGATCTCCGCCCCGGTTCAATGGCGCCTGAACCGTCCTCGCGACGGATTCGTGCAAGCTGGTGACGAATTGGCGCAACATGATGCCGTTTCAACCGGGCTATTCCGGGATATCGCTGGTCGGCCCCCCATCTCTGCCAGAGGGAAAGAGGGATATGGAAATATTTGGTTTCATTGCGAATAACTGGCCGGTCATCCTGCGGCTGGCCGGCGAGCACATCTCGATCGTCGCGGTGGCCGTGGGGCTGGCGATCCTGACCGGCGTGCCCATCGGCATCGCCATCACCCAGAACCGGCGCATCGCGGATGCGGTGCTCTATGTGGCCTCGATCATCGTCACGATCCCCTCGATCGCGCTGTTCGGGCTGATGATCCCGATCCTGTCCAAGATCGGCCAGGGGATCGGCTGGCTGCCGGCGGTGATCGCGATCCTGCTCTATTCGCAGCTGCCCATCGTGCGCAACACCTATACCGCCATCACCAATGTCGATCCGGCGCTGCGCGAGGCGGCCATCGGCATGGGCATGACGCCCTTCCAGCGGCTGACCCGGCTGGAGATCCCCATCGCGATCCCGGTCATCATGGCCGGCGTGCGGACCGCGGTGGTGATGAATATCGGCGTCGCGGCCATCGCCGCCTATATCGGCGCCGGCGGCCTGGGCGTGCTGATCGCGCGCGGCATCTCTCAGACCGATCCGCGCCAGCTTGTCACCGGCGCGCTGGCCGTCTCTCTTCTCGCCATCGTGGCCGACTGGGCGCTTTTGCAATTGCAGAAGCGGCTGACCCCGGCCGGGCTGAAACGCTGACATTTCCGGGCAAGGACCTTTGCGGATGATCCGACTCGAAGACCTGACCAAGAGATTCAAGACCCCCGGCGCCGATATCGTGGCCGCCGACCGGGTGAACATGGAAGTGCCCACCGGCGAGATCTGCATCCTGCTGGGGCCCTCGGGCTGCGGCAAGACCACGGCGCTGAAGATGATCAACCGGCTGATCCCGCCCACCAGCGGCAAGATCTACATCAATGGCGAAGACACCGCGCAGCTGGACGATATCCAGCTGCGCCGCAATATCGGCTATGTGATCCAGCAGATCGGCCTGTTCCCGAACATGACGATCGAGGAAAACATCTGCGTCGTCCCCCGGCTGCTGAACTGGGACATCCGCAAGGCCCGCCAGCGCGCCGCCGACCTGCTGGACCTGGTGGGCCTGGACCCGCGCCAGTTCCTGCGGCGCTATCCCAAGGAGCTGTCGGGCGGCCAGCAGCAGCGCGTCGGCGTGATCCGGGCGCTGGCCGCCGATCCGCCGGTGATGCTGATGGACGAGCCCTTCGGCGCCATCGACCCGATCAACCGCGAGATCATCCAGGACGAGTTCCTGAAGATGCAGGCCGAGCTGAAGAAGACCATCATGTTCGTCAGCCACGACATCGACGAGGCGGTGAAGATGGGCGACAAGATCGCCATCTTTCGCGCCGGCCGGATCGAGCAATACGACACGCCCGACATGATCCTGGCCCATCCCGCCAATGCCTTCGTCGCCGATTTCGTGGGCGCGGACCGCACGCTCAAGCGGCTGCGGCTGGTCACGGCCGAAGAGGTGGCCTCCACCGACGTGCCGGTCACCGCGCGGTCGACCAAGGTGTCCGACGCGCTGCACCAGCTGACCGTCGCAAAGGCCCGCCGCGCGGTGGTCATCGACAGCGACCGCCGCCCGGTGGGCTTCGTGACCGCCGAAGAGATGGCCGGCGCCTCGGGCGCGGTCCGGGACTTCGCCCATCCGCTGCCCGCCACGGTGCCGATCCGGGCGGACCTGCGCGCCGTGGTTTCGGAAATGTTCGCGCATGACACGATGTGGCTGGCCTGCACCGACGATCACGGCCGTTTCGCGGGGGTCATCACCCAGCCGGACGTGACCGCGGCGCTGCGCGCGACCTATGGCCCCGACAAGGGCGCGGGACTGGAACAGGGGGCGTCATGACACGCTGGCTGGGTCTCGGGCGCGGGGCGACGATGCTGCTGGTCTTCCTGCTGGGCATCTGGGTGGCGACCTCGGGGTTGCTGGACCAGATGGCGATATACTGGGACGACATCACCTATCTGACGCGGCAGCACGTGTTCCTGGTCGCCAGTTCCGGCGGAGCGGCGATCCTCGTGGGCGTGCCGGTGGGCATCTGGCTGTCGCGCCCCTCGATGGAGCGTTATGCCGAAACGGTGATGCAGGTCTTCAACATCGGCACCACCATCCCGACGCTTGCGGTCATCGCGCTGTCGATGACGCTTCTGGGCATCGGCTTTCCGCCGGCCTTCTTCGGGCTGTTCGTCGCCTCGCTGCTGCCCATCGTGCGCAATACCTATGCCGGGCTGCTGGCCGTGCCTTCGCATCTGAAGGAGGCGGCGACGGGCATGGGCATGACGCAGCGGCAGATCCTGTTGCGGGTCGAGATCCCGAACGCGCTCTATGTCATCTTCTCGGGCATCCGCACGGCGCTGGCGATCAATGTGGGCACGACGCCGCTGGCCTTCCTGATCGGCGGCGGCGGACTGGGCGAGCTGATCTTTACCGGCATCGACCTGATGGACACGGGCATGTTGCTGGCGGGCGCGGTCCCCACGGCGGCGCTGGCCGTGGCCGTCGATTTCCTGATGGGACAGGCGCAGCTGCGGCTGATCCCGAAAGGCGTGAATCCGCTTCGATAAGGCGGAACCAGAACCAGCAACCAAGGGAGCCAACAGCATGAACATCACCGTCAAATCCGGCCTTGCAGCACTGGCCTTCGCGGCATTCGCGACCGGCGCGCAGGCGGCCGACATCGTGGTCGGCGGCAAGAACTTCACCGAACAGCAGATCCTGTCGGCCATCACCCAGCAGGTGCTGGAGGCCAACGGCCACCGGGTCGACAACCGCGCCGGCATGGGCTCGGCCGCGGTGCGCCAGGCGATGGAGAACGGCCAGATCCACGTCTATTGGGAATATACCGGCACCTCGCTCATCACCTACAACAATATCGAGGAAAAGCTGGACCCGCAGCAGACCTATGACACGGTCAAGGAGCTGGACGCCCAGAAGGGCATCGTCTGGCTGAACCCGTCCGAGGCCAACAACACCTATGCCCTGGCGATGCGCGCGGCGGATGCCAGCGAAAAGGGCATCGCGTCCATTTCCGACCTGGCCGGGGCGATCAATGGCGGCCAGAGCCTGACCTTCGGCTCGAACGCCGAATTCTATGCCCGCCCGGACGGGCTGAAGCCGCTGGAGGCGGCTTACGGCTTCGAGTTCGGCCGCGCCAATGTCAAGCGCATGGATACCGGGCTGGTCTATCAGGCGCTGCGGGACCGGCAGGTCGATGTCGGGCTGGTCTTTGCCACCGATGGCCGCATTCCCGCCTTCGACTTCACCGTGCTGGAGGACGACCGGGGCTATTTCCCCAGCTACGCGCTGGCGCCCGTGATCCGCGCCGAGGTGCTGGAGGCCAATCCCGATATCGGCGACCTGCTGAACGAGGTCTCGGCCAAGCTGGACGATCAGGTCATGGCCGCGCTGAATGCCAGCGTCGACGTGGACAAGGTCTCGGTCGAGAACGCGGCGGCGAAGTTCCTGCAGGACAACGGCCTCATCTGAGGCGGGACGGGCGGGGGCGGATGCGCCCCTGTCCTCGGGATGGCGATGCGGAGGGGCCGAAGGCGATGACCACCAGCAAGACGATCACCATCGGCGCCGCGCAATTCTCCAGCGAGATCGGCGATGTCGACGCCAATCTGGACCGCCACCTGCACTGGATCGCGCGGGGACGCGAGGCGGGCCTGGACATGCTGGTCATGCCGGAACTGTCGCTGACCGGCCATTACGGGTCCGAGAACCTGCTCGACGCCGCCATGTCGCGCAAGGACCCGCGGCTGAAGCGGCTGGCCGAGGCGGCGGGCCCGATGGCCGTGACGCTGGGCTTCATCGAGGAAGGGCCAGCCGCGCAATTCTACAACGCGGCGGCGATCCTGTGCGACGGGCGGATGATCCATCTGCACCGCAAGGTGAACCTGCCCACCTATGGCAAGCTGGAAGAGGGCAAGCATTACGCCCCCGGCCGTTTCGTCGAGACCTGCGAGCTGGACGGGCATTGGCGCGCGGGCCTGCTGATCTGCGCCGATGTCTGGAACCCGGCGCTGACCCATCTGGCCTTCCTGCATGGCGCCACCCTGCTGATCTGCCCGGTCAGTTCCGGCGAGGAGGCGGTGGGCGCCGATTTCGACAATCCCGGCGGCTGGGCGCTGACCTGCCGCTTCTATGCGATGATCTACGGCGCCCCGGTCGTCATGGTGAACCGCACCGGGACCGAGCGCGACCTGACCTTCTGGGGCGGTTCGCGCATCATCGATCCCTTCGGGCGCGAACTGGCCGTGGCCGGTTCCGGCGAGGAGATGATCACCGCCACGCTGGATTACGACGTGCTGCGCCGCGCGCGCCACCTGCTGCCCACGGTGCGCGACAGCAATCTGGCGCTGGTCCAGCGCGAGACGGCGCGGCTGATCGACACGCTGGGCGTCCCGGATTTCGTCCGCGAATGAGGCAAGGCGACGATGCGCGATTTCTTCCTGAATGACGAGGACCGGGCCTTCCGCGCCGAGATCCGCGTTTTTCTGGCCCGCGAACTGGCCCCGCGCGTCGACCGGATCGAGCGCGACCAGGATTTCGCGGCCCAGCTGGAGGTCGCGCAGGCCCTGGGCGAGGCCGGCTATCTGAAGCTGATGTTCCCCGACCTTTACACGGGCAGCCTGTCGCGGCCCGGCCTGACCCATGCGGTGATCGTCTCGGAAGAGGCCGCCTATCTGAATTATGCCTTCGAGACGACCATCGCCACGGCCCTGTCCTGCGCCTATCCGATCCACCGTCATGCCCGCCCGGCGCTGCGCGAACGCTACCTGACGCCGATCCTGGAGGGCCGCGCCGTCGGCTCGATCTGCATGACCGAGCCGAATGTCGGCTCGGACAGCGCCGGCATGGAAACCGCGATCCGCTTTGACGAGGCCAGCCGCGAATGGGTGATCGACGGGTTCAAACGCTATATCTCGAACGCGTCCAAGGCCGATGTCTATATCGTCTGGGGCATCACCGATCCCGATGCCCCTCCGCAAAGGGGCATGAGCGCGGTTCTGGTGCCCGCCGATACCCCCGGACTGTCCTTTCCGCGGCTTTACGACTTCATGGGCCGGCGCGGCTCGGTCGTGGGCGAGGTCGCGCTGGACGGGGTGCGGGTGCCGGAGGAGAACCTGCTGGGAGAGGCGAATGCCGGTTTCCGCATCATGCTGGGGGCCTTCAACTTCGAGCGGGTGATCCTGGGCGGCTCGGGCCTGGGCGTGGCGCGGGCGGCCTTCGACCTGGCGCGCGACCATGCGCAAAGCCGCGTCAGCTTCGGCGAGAAGCTGGGCCAGAAACAGCTGATCTGGGACATGATCGCGCAGATGAGCTGGCGGATCGACGCGGCCGAACTGCTGACCCAGCGGGCGGCCAGGATGTATGACGGCGGCATCGGCGGCAAGGATCTGATGCGCGAGGCCAGCCAGGCCAAGCTGGTCGCGACCGAGACCGCCGTCTTCTGCTCGGACCGCGCGGTGCAGATCCTCGGCGGCGACGGCGTCACCCGCCAATACGCCCGGGCCGAGCAGCTTTACCGCGATGCCCGCGCGCTGCCCATCGTCGGCGGCAGCTCCGAGATGTGCAAATACCTGATCGCGGCGCGCGAGATGCCGGCGATCCGTCCCAATCTGTGACAGCAAGAGAGACCGATGCATATCGCCCGCATTCTGGAGGCTTCCGCCGACCGCTACCCGGATCACCTGGCGCTGGTCTTCGAGGACCGGCGCTGGACCTATGCCGAATGGCTGGCCCGCGTGCGCCGCTTTGCGCAGGCGCTGTCGGATCTGGGGGTGCGGCCCGGGGACCGCGTGGCCTTCTATGTCTCGACCTCGGAAAACTCGGTGACGACCTATTTCGCCTGCCAGATGCTGGGCGCGGTGGCGGTGCCGATGAACTTCCGCCTATCGGCGGGCGAGGCCGCCTATATCCTGCAGGATTCCGGCGCCCGCGTGCTGATCTATGGCCGCAGCCTGACCGAAAACGTCGAAAGGATCGCGGCGCAGATGCATTCGGTCCACGATTTCATCGGCTGCGCCTATGACCGGGCACATATCCCCGCCGGCCATCTGCATTTCGATACCCTGGCCGAACAGACCGCGGACCGGGACGAGCCGCGCATCATTCCCCCGGGGGATGCGATTTCCTCGCTGGTCTATACCTCGGGGACGACCGGGCGGCCCAAGGGGGTGATCCACACCCATGCCAACGACATCGCCATCGCGATGAACTGCGTCATGGAATATTCGCTGAACCACACCGACAAGGCGCTGCATATCGCGCCGCTCTACCATGTGGGCGGCATGCAGGCCTATTTCATTCCGCATCTGCTGGTCGGCGGCACCAATGTCGTGATCGGCCGCTACGAGGCGGAAAAGACGCTGGACACCATCGCGGCCGAGCGCATCACCACGCTGTTCGCCGTGCCCACCCAGATCCAGGAGATGCTGTTTCACCCGCGCTTCCGCGATCAGGACCTCTCCTCGCTGCGGCTGATCACCACCGGCGGCGCGGCCATTTCCGCCGCCACGATGGAGCGGGTGATGGCCGAGTTCTGCCCGGCGATCTTCAACGGCTACGGCATGACCGAGGCCTCGCTGACGCTGGTGCTGCATCCGCAGGACGCGCTGCGCAAGCTGGGGTCCTGCGGCAAGCCGACGCTGATTTCTGAATGCCGGATCGTGACCGACGACCCCGGGCGCGAGGTGCCGCCCTCGGAAACCGTGCCGCGCGGACAGGTGGGCCAGCTGATCGTGCGCGGCCCGCAGGCGATGCAGGGCTATTGGAACAACCCGTTCGAGACGCAGAAGAAGCTGAAGGCGGGCTGGATCTATACCGGCGACCTGTTCAGCCAGAACCGGGACGGGTTCTATTACTTCCACGGCCGGGCCGACGACATGATCGTCTCGGGCGGCGAGAACATCCATCCGCGCGAGGTCGAGGAGATCCTCTATCGCTGCCCCGGCGTGCAGGAGGTGGCGGTCGTCGGACTGGCGGACGAGAAATGGGGCCAGGCGGTGACGGCCTTCGTCGTCCGCTCGGACCCGGCGCTGAGCGCGCAGGATCTGGATGCGTTCTGCAAGGGCAGCGACGATCTGGCGCCCTACAAGCGGCCCCGCCGCTACGAGTTTCTGGAAAGCCTGCCGCTGAACCCCAGCGGCAAGGTGCTTCGGCGCGAGCTGGTCGCGCGCCATGCCCCGCAGCCGGCCTGTTGAGGACAGCATCATGCCATCGAACTTTCACGATTTCCTGCACGACATGCGCGCGGAGGACATGCCGGATGCGGTGCTGGACCTTGGCCGCCGCTGGCTTCTGGACCTGCTGGGGGTCGCGGCGGGCGGCAGCCGGACGCGGCTGTCGCGCATCATCCGCGACCATGCGGCGGCGCATTTCGGCGCGGGGGGCCGCGCGGCCCCGATGCTGATGGACGGCCGCGGAGTCAGCCCCGCGGGCGCGGCGCTGGCGGGCGGCATGACCATCGACGCGCTGGACGGCCATGACGGACACAAGCTGACCAAGGGCCATGTCGGTTGCGGCAGCCTGCCCGCGCTGCTGGCGCTGATGCAGGCCGAGGGGCGGACGGACGACCGCGCGCTTCTGGCCGGGCTGGTCGTCGGGTATGAGATCGGGACGCGCGCGGGCATCGCGCTGCACCGCACCGCCTGCGACTACCACACCTCGGGCGCCTGGGTCGCGGTGGCGGCGGCGTCGCTGGGCGCGCGGGTGCTGGGGCTGGATGCGGCGCGGACCCGCGAGGCCGTGGGCATCGCCGAATATCACGGCCCGCGCAGCCAGATGATGCGCTGCATCGACCATCCGACCATGGTCAAGGACGGCTCGGGCTGGGGCGCGATGGCCGGGGTCTCGGCCGCCTATCTGGCGGCGGCGGGCTTTACCGGCGCCCCGGCGATCACCGTCGAGGGCGCGGATGTCGCCGACCTCTGGGCCGATCTGGGCACGAACTGGCGCATCGCCGAGCAGTATTTCAAGCCCTGGCCGGTCTGCCGCTGGGCGCAGCCCTCCGTGCAGGCGGTGCTGGACCTGCGTGCCCGGCATGGGGTGACCGCCGATCAGGTCGAGCGGATCGAGATCGCCACCTTCCACCAGTCCCGCCGCCTGGCCGCCCGCGATCCGGCCAGCACCGAAGAGGCGCAGTATTCCACCGCCTACCCCGCCGCCGTGGCGCTGGTGCGGGGCCGCGTCGATCCGGCGGACGTGGCCGAGGACGGCTTGGCCGACCCGCTGATCCGCAGCCTTGCCGCCGGCATGACCGTCACCGAGCGCGAGGATTTCAATGCCGCCTTCCCGGCCCGCCGCTTTGCCGATGTGCGGCTGGTGATGAAGGACGGCCGGGTGCTGGAATCCGGCCCGACCGAGGCGGCGGGCGATCCCGAGGCCCCGGCACCGATGGATGCGGTGCGCGCCAAGTTCCGCGCCTATGCCGCGCCGGTTCTGGGCGAGGTTCGAACGACCGCTCTGGAACGCGCGGTGGACCGGCTGGGCGACGGCGGCGGCACGACGGCGCTGTTCGGACTGCTGGGCGCGACCTGAACGGCGGCCGGGTCGGAGCGCGGCTCAGGCGATGCGGCGCGACCGGGCGCGGGCGGCCCGCGCCTGTTCGCGCATCTCGCTTGGGCGTATCCCATAGAATTCCTTGACCCATTTCGAGAAATGCGAGGTCGAGGCGAAGCCCGTGGCGACGGCGATGTCGATGATCGGCTGCTCGGTGTAAAGCAGCATCTCGCGCGCGCGCTCGACCCGCAGCGACAGGTAGCAGCGCGCCGGCGTCATGCCCAGGAAGCTGCGGAAGTTGCGCTCCATCTGGCGTTCGCTGACGCCCGTCAGCGCGGCCAGCCTTTCGATCTGCAACGGCGTCTCGATATTGGCCTGCATCAGGCGAATGGCCATCTGCATCGTCCCGGGGAGGGTGCCGATCTGCTCGGCCCGGCCGCCCTGCTGGTTCTCGCCCGCATCGCGCATGCGGGCGTGGTGGAACTGGTTGGCGACCCCGTTGGCCAGGTCGCGGCCATGCAGGTCGGCGATGATATGCAGCATCAGGTCCATGGATGCCGTCCCGCCCGAACAGGTCAGCCGGTTGCGGTCGATCTCGTAAAGCGTGCCGGTGATCGGCAGATGCGGGAAATCCTCTTCGAAGGCGGCGCGGTTTTCCCAATGGATCGTGCAGCGATAGCCGTCCAGCAGCCCGGCCCTGGCCAAGAGATAGCTGGCCGTGGACAGGGCGCCGATGGCCCGGCCGCGATGCGCCGCCCGCCGCAGGGCGGCCAGATAGGGGCGTTCGTCCTGCGGATCGACACGCGCGCCGCCGCAGATGAACAGGGCGTGGTTGCGCTCGATCGCCTGATCGACGGGGATGGCCGGAAAGGGAATGCCCGAGGACGGCATGACCGGCTGACCGTCGATGCTGCACAGGTCCCAGCGGAAAGCCTCGCGCCCCAAGAGGCGGTTGGCGGCGCGCAGGGGCTCGGTCGCCGAAGCGAGGCTCAGCATCGAGAGCCCTTCCAGCATCAGGAAGGCGAAGCACAAAGGCTCGCCCGTGTCGTGGTAGAACATCGGCGGGTCCGGGTTGCGATGCGCCATGTTCGGCCAAGCCGCCCCGTTCTTCAAGCCGCCCCGCTTCAAGCCCGTCCCATCAGGCCGAGGCCATCGCGGCGGGCAGCCAGCCCTGAAGCGCGTCCCAGTCGGGCTCCAGCCGGTCGAAGCGGGCCAGCCGCAGGCTGGAGAGATCGGCGAAATCGCAATGCCCCTGCGTCACCAGCTGCATCAGCGCCCGGCCCGAGGCGGGCGACAGGCCGAAGCCGACGCCGGACAGGGTGGCGACGGTCAGGTTCTGCCACGGCGCCGGGCGGTCGATGACCGGGCGGCCGTCGGGGGTGTTCTCGATGATGCCCGACCAGCTGCGGATGACGCGGGCATGGGCGGCCTTGGGCAGCAGTTCGGCCACGCGCCGGGCGATGCTGCCCGCCAGCGGGGTCGAGGGGCGCGGGCCGCCCGGCTGTTCCTCGGTCTCGACCCATTCATGCGGGCCGCCGCCATAGGCCAGGTTGCCGCGCAGGGTCTGGCGGCCATAAAGCCCATTGCCGTCGATCCCGCCAAGCGGCATGAGCGGCAGGGGTTCGGTCACGATCATCTCGGCGCGGGCGGCGCGCATGGGGATGGCGACCTCCAGCATCGCGGCCAGCCGGCCGGTCTGCGGCCCCGCAGCGATGACCAGATGGTCGCAGCCAAAGACACCCCTGTCGGTCTCGACCGCCGTCACCCGGCCGCCCTGCCGCCGGAAGCCGGTGACGGTGACATGCTGGCGCAGCCGCCCGCCCCGGTCGCACAGCGCCCAGGCATAGGCCTGCACGGTGCGGTGCGGGTTCGCATGGCCGCCGAAATGATAGTAATGCCCGGCATGGACATTGTCCCCGGCCAGCGGCACCAGATCGCGCACCGTCTGCGCGTCCAGGTCGTCGGCGCGGAAGCCCTGCTTGCGGGCATTGGCAGCGGCGCGGCCGTAAAGCGTGAACTGCTCGGGCGTCAGCGCGATGCGGATGCGGTTCGGCCGGAACTCGGTCGGATAGCCCAGCAATTCGTCCATCATCGGCCACAGCCGCTGTTCCTCGGCGAAAAGCGGGCTGTGGTGATGCGAGCAGCCGCCGCCATTGCGCCCCGAGGCCTCCCAGCCGACGATGCCGCGTTCCAGCACCAGCACGTCCACGCCCGCCTCGGCCAGCCAGAAGGCGGTGGAGAGGCCGGTGACGCCGCCGCCGATCACGATGACCGAGGCGCCGCGATTGTCGTCGCCGGCGTCGATGCCGGGAATGGGGTTATTCGCTGACATGTTCCTTCTCCGTCGCAAGCGCGGCGACCGTGTAATGGTCCTCGACATCCCAGAAAGGGACCCATTGGCGCGGCATTCCGAACCAGGAATCCCAGGCGGCGGCGATGGCGGGATCCTCGGGCAGGGCGGCGGCGGCCAGGCTGAGCGGGCGGACCGGGCTGCGATAGCCGGCCAGCGGCACCACCCCCAGCGACAGGTCCTCCTGCAAGGCCAGCAGCGCCTGAATCTGCTCGCGGCAGCGGCGGCCCTGACAGGGGCCCATGCCGGCGCGGGTCAGCCGCTTGATCTGGTCGGGATCGGGCGGACCCTCGCCCAGGATCTCGGTCAGGCTGCGCGTCAGGTTCGGCAGATGCGGCGCGTTCAGATAGCGCGGCGGGCTGACATCCAGGATCTCGCGCGCCGTGACCTCCTCGCATTGGCAGACCGGCATGTCGGCCACGGCCTCCACCACCGAGGAGCGGACCCAGGCCTTGCGGTATGCGCCCAGATCGGCGGCGGGTGCGGGCTGCGGGGCGGCATCGACCGGAGCCTCTGCCAGCCCCAGCGCCGCCAGCGCGGCCCCGGCGGCCAGCCGCCCCTCGGCCTCGGCCAGCGCGGGATCGGCGGATTTCGCGGGCCAGATCCCCACGCAGTCGCCCGCGGCGCGGATGCCGGGCAGGCTGGTTTCGCCCCCCGCGCCCAGCAGCGGCACGAAGCCGCCGCGATCGTTGTCGAAGGCGCAGCGCGCCCCGGCTGCGTGGAGCAGGTCGATCATCGGCACCGCGCCCACGCCCAGCAGCACGGAATCGCAGGCGATGGTGCGGTTGCGCAGCACCAGCCCGGTGACGCCATCCGCGTCCGAGGTGACGCCGCGCGGCGCCTCGCCGGTGACGATCTCGACCCCGGCGGCGCGGATGCGCGCGACCAGATCCTCGGGCGCGGCGGCGGCCTCGGCCTGCTCGACCACGGCGGCGATGGTCACGCCCGCGTCGATCAGGTCCAGCGCCGCCAGCAGCGCCTCGGGGTTCGAGCCCAGCATGACCGCGCGGCGGCTGTCCAGCGCATCATAGAGCCACGCCAGCATCAGCGCGGCGCCGGCGCCCAGCACGCCGGGCAGGTCCCAGCCGGGAAAGGCCAGCCCCATGTCGCGCCGCCCGGTCGCCACCACCGCCTGATCGAAGCCGACCAGATGGCTGCCCTGTTCCTCGTCCACCAGGCCGGCGACCAGGCCGGGCATCCAGCCCAGGTTGGGCTGATTGGCGAACAGCCCCCAGCAGGCGGTGCCAAGGCGGATGTCGACGCCGGCCTCGAACAGCTCGACCAGATCGGGGCGGGCTTCCAGCATCCGCTCGGTCATGGCGTTGCGGTTGCGAATGGCGCCGCCCATGCGGCCGCCCCAGATCTGCGGGACGCTTTCGCCCATGGTCTCGAAGGGCACGGGATGTTCGTCGACCAGCATCACCTGCGCGCCGCCCTGATGGGCGTGGCGGGCGGCGGCGATTCCGGCGGGGCCGGCGCCCACGACCAGGATCTGGGTCCGCTCCGCGATCTCAAGGCGCTTGCCGGCGACGGATCGGGGGTCTGTGGTCATCTTGCGTCCTCTGGTGACTGCATCGCGGCAGGGCCATCCTTGGTGTAAAGCCCGCCGGGCCGGCAGCAGGTTTTCGACCCGAAGGGAAAGAAATCCGACCGTGATCCGGGGTCAGGCCAGCCTGATCTCGACATCCGACGCGGCGCGGGTCGAGCAGGCCAGCACATAGCCCTCGGCCGCCTCTTCCGGCGTCAGCCCGCCATTCGGCCGGCTGTCGACCCGGCCCGAGACAAGCTGCACCATGCAGGTGCCGCACATGCCTTCGCCGCAGCCGCAGGGGATGACGACGCCCTGGCGCAGGCTGGCCTGCAACAGCGTCTCGTCGGCGCGGATGCCGATGGCGCGGCCGTTCACGGTCAGGCCGAAGCCGGGGCCTTCGGGGGCGGCTTCGGCGATGGGCGCAGCGGCGGGGGCCACGCCGCCGAAGCTTTCGGTGTGGAACTGCGCCCGCGCGCCGCCCTCGGCGGCATGGATCAGCCGGACCTCCTGCATGAAGCCCTGCGGCCCGCAGCAGAAGACCTGTCGCCGGCCCAGATCCGGGATGGCACTCGCCAGCCGCCCCCGGCTGACGCGGCCGCGATAGCCGAACCAGCCCGGCCCGGGGCGGCTGACGCTGATCGCCACCGCCAAGTTCGGCATCCGCGCCTGCAATTCGGCCAGTTCGCGGGCAAACAGCACCTCGGCCGGATCGCGGGCGGCGTGGAACCAGGCCAGGTCGGCCTCGGGATCGGTATCCGCCAGCTGCCGCAGCATCGCCATCATCGGCGTGGCGCCCGAGCCGCCCGAGACGAAGGCCAGCCGGTCGTTGTCGCGCAGGCCCAGCGTGAAGGCGCCGCGCGGGGGGCGGGCCTCGATGCCGCTGCCCTCGCGCAGGTTCTCATGCAGCCAGCGGGTGGCGCCGCCCGGCGCCTGCGCCTTGATCGTCAGCTCCAGATCGCCCCCGGTGCCGCCCGAGATGGTGAAGCTGCGCCAGGCCGGGCCGCCCGGCAGGGGCACCTTCACCACCAGCGCCTGACCGGGGGTGAAGCCCACCGGGCCGCCATCTGCACGCAGGCGGAAGGTCTTGACGGTGGGCGTTTCGTCGCGGACGGCGATGCAGGACAGCGACAGCAGGGCCGCCGAAGGGGCTTGCATGTCCATGCGCCTTACTCCGCCGCGATCCGCGCCTGCGGGCCGCCGGTGAAATCGCCCATCTTGCCCGCATACCATTCCGAGAAATTGTTCAGCATGAATTCCGAGGGCGCATAGGGGCCGGGCCGGTAGGCGCGCGACAGGATGCCGCGATGGTTGTTCTCGGCCAGCACGCGATCCTCGTCATTGGTGGCCAGCCAGACCTCGGTCAGGCGTTGCAGGTCGTAATCCACGCCCTCGACCGCATCCTCGTGGACCAGCCATGTGGTGCGCACCTCGGTGCGGTTCGCCGACAGCGGCAGGACCCGGAAATGCAGGATGTGGTCGGAGAGGAAGTGGTTCCAGTTGTTCGGCACCCGGAACATGCGGACCGAGCCCAGATCGGGCTCGGTGAAATCGGCCAGAAGCTTGTTGCAGGCGGGCTTGCCGTCCATGGTGAAGGACAGGCAGTCCTCGTTGAAGGGCAGGCGGATGCAGCGGAACTCGTTGCCGCCCTCGGCGGGCTTGTGCGGCAGCCCCAGCCCGTCCCAGCGCGCGGCCGAGCGGTCCATCAGCCCCTGGAACTGCGCCTTGACCAGCGGATCGTCGGGCAGCGCGAATTCGACCAGCGTCACCAGCAGCTCGGGATGGTTGCCGGCGCAGTGATAGCATTCGCGGTTGTTCTCGATCACCAGCTTCCAGTTCGCCTCCTCGACGATGGTCGAGGTGAAGGCAACCTTGGTGCGGTCGGGCATGTGCGGGGCGATATAGGGCGTGACCCCGGCGCGGAACCGCGCCAGCGAGGGCGGCTCGTCGGCAAGGCAGATATAGACCATGCCGCAGATCACCTCGACATGGATCGGGGCGAGGCCGTGCGCCGCCTTGTCGAACCCCTCGGGCATCTGGCGGGCATTGATCAGGCTGCCGTCCAGCTCGTAGACCCATTGGTGATAGGGGCAGACCAGACGGTTCGCGCGCCCCCTTTCCTTCTGGCAGATCAGCGAGCCGCGATGCCGGCAGCTGTTGTGAAAGGCGGCGATCTCTCCATCCCGGTTGCGCAGCACGACGACGGGATTGTCGCCGACCTTCAGCGTCAGGTAGTCGCCGGGGCGCGGAATCTCGACCACGTTGCAGGCGAAGATCCAGTCGGTTTCGAACACCACCTGCATGTCGGCGCGAAAGATCTCGTCATCGACATAGAAGTCGCGGGGCAGGGAATGGCCGGGCCGGCGCTGCGCGAGCAAACCCGCTATCCGTTCTTTCAGCATTCTCGCTAACCTCTTGATAACCCTTCCCATGGGGGCGCATTTCGGCATTCGCGGGCATCCTGTCCTGCGCCCTGGTTCCGGCGCAGCAGCAATGCGACATCGGCCGTCAGCTTTCCGACGGGCCGCGAAAAGGTCTGGTGCCGTCGCCCGAAGGGAAGGGGTGGACAGCCGTCAGCGGGGGCATCCGGCGACAGGTCGCGCCTTGCATGAACGATCCGCATGGGCCACCGGGATCTCCATCGCTACGGTCTATCGAACGGTCAGCACACTGGAAAGCTGTGGCCTGATCGAGCGCCACAGCTTCGCCGACGGACGCGCGCGCTTCGAAACCAGCGGTTCCGGACATCACGACCATTTCATCAATATCGAGTTTTTGTTGCCTGATAAAACTTCGATGGCTGCCAATTGCCCTGACAAATGGGCGAACTTGCCGTCCCTTCGCGGCTAAAGTCACGAAAACATGGGTATATCCAAGACCGGACAGGCCTTGATCGCCCGTCGCTTCAACGGTTTCTCAGGCCGAAAGCGGCTCGGCCCGGGCGCCAAGCGCGGTCAGCGCCGCGCGCGGCGACAGCAGCAAGAGCAGCCCGCGCTTGCCGCCGTTCACCGCCACCTCGTCGAAGCCCATGGCCTCGGCCTCGAAGATCACCGGCACCGGGCGGCGCTGGCCGAAGGGGCTGATGCCGCCGGTGCGATAGCCGGTCAGCCGCTCGGCCTTGTCCGGCGGCATCATCGTCGCCGTCTTGCCGCCGAAGGCCGCGGCCACGCGCTTCATCGACAGGCTGCGGTCGCCGGGAATGACGGCGCAGGCGGGCCGCCCGTCCACCTCGACCATCAGCGTCTTGAGCAAGCGCCCGGCGGGCAGGCCGATGGCTTCGGCCGCCTGCAGCGCCACCCGCTCGGAACCCGGGTCGTAGCGGTATTCGACCGCGCGGAAGCCCAGCTTCGCCCGGCGCAGGAATTGCGTGGCCGGCGTGCCGGTGCTCATCCGGCGGTCCCGTCCCGCGGCGGCGCAAAGCCCATCTCGCGGTCGATCCAGCCCATCAGCAGCGCCACGATCCGCGCCTGCTCGGCATCGCCAAGCGCCCGGCCCGGCGGGATGGCGTGCCATTTCCCCAGGCAGGACCGGCAGCAGCAGGCGGTGGCGTGCTGGGCAATAAAGACCGGATGGCCGCGCATCGGCGTCTGCCGGCCGTCGTTCTGCGGCTGGGCGGGCGCCAGCCGGGCGGCGACGAAATCGCGGGCATGGGCGGCGATGGTCTCGCGCCCCTTGGCATCGGCATAGGCGCGCTCTTTCGGGCCAAGGCGAAAGCGGCGGCGAAAGGCCGAGCGGGCCAGCCGGTCGAGGATCTTGTTCTGCGCCGTCATATCCCGGACATAGCCGCCCCGGCGCGCGGCGGAAAGCCCCTAGCCCGCGACCTTGCCCAGCACCAGGAAGGTCATCATGCCCAGCGGCGGCAGGCTCCGGCGTTCTTCCAGGACCAGCGACCGCTCTTGCAGCACCCGGTCGATGGGGAAATCGGAATGCCAGCCGATGGTGTTGGCCAGCGGCGCGAACACCCGCTCCAGCGCGGCAAGGGCGCCGCGTTCGCGGGCGAAATGGTTGGTGATCACCACCTTGCCGCCCGGCCGGCAGACGCGCGCGATCTCGGCCATCACCTTTTCCGGCTCGGGCACCACCGACAGCACATGCATCGCGGTCACGGTGTCGAAACTCCCGTCGGGGAAATCCAGCTTGCGCGCATCCATCTGCCGCAGCGCGTGCACCTGCTTCAGACCCAGCCGCTGCACCTTGGCGATGGCCTTGTCCAGCATGTCCTGGCTGAAGTCGATGCCGGTGACCTGCATCTGCGGGCCGTAATGTTCCAGCGACAGCCCGGTGCCCACCCCGACCTCGAGCACGCTGCCGCCGCGGCGGTTGATGTAGTCCACCGCCCGGCGCCGGCCCATATGGGTCACCGCCCCGAAGGTCCGGTCATAGATCGGCGCCCAGCGGGAATAGGAGGATTGGATGGCTTCGATATCCATGGCCGTTCCTTATCGGCTTGAGGGGCGGTCCCGGTCGATCCAGGCCCAGATCACCATGACGGCATAGCCCAGGCAAAGCGCGATCAGCGTGATCCAGGCAAAGCTGAGCAGCGCGGCGCCGATGAAGGCCACGCCGACAAGGAAGAACTTGACGTTCTCGCGCGAGATCTTCGTGGTCTTGAAGGACCAGGTGGGGATCCGGCTGATCAGCAGCAGGCCGACCAGGATCATGTGCAGGCAGATGACGATCTGCGGCAGCACCGGCCGGTCGGCGAAGGCGAAGGACAGATACATCGGCAGCATCACCAGAAGCGCCCCGGCAGGCGAAGGGATGCCCTCGAAATAGGCGCTGTCGCGATGCGCCTCCTCGGACTTGCTCGAAACGTTGAACCGCGCCAGCCGGATCACGCAGCAGACGGCAAAGACCAGAACGCAGATCCAGCCCAGGCTGCGGATGTCCTTCAGCGCCCAGAAATACAGGATCAGCGGCGGTGCGACGCCGAAATTCAGGAAATCCGCCAGCGAATCCAGCTCGGCCCCCATCTTGCTGGACGATCCCAGCAGCCGCGCGATGCGCCCGTCGATGCCGTCCAGGATGCCCGCGCCGATGATCAGCAGCACCGCCGGCATGTAGTCGCCCTGCACCCCGAAGCGGATGGCGGTCAGCCCGGCGCAGACCGCGATGATGGTCAGCATGTTCGGAAGCAGCTGCACCAGCGAGAATTCGGTCTGCGGGCCGGTGGGCTGTTCCATCACGCCTCCGCCCGCTCGGCCTGCAGCAGTTCGGCGATGACGGTCTCGCCGGCGACCATGGTCTGGCCGATCTCGACCAGCGGCGCCACGCCCGGCGGCAGGTAGACGTCCAGCCGCGAGCCGAAGCGGATCAGGCCGAAGCGTTCGCCCGTGCGCAGCCGGTCGCCGGGCTTGACGAAGCAGACGATGCGCCGCGCGACCAGGCCGGCGATCTGCACCACGGCCAGTTCCCGGCCGTCCTGCATGCGGATGCGCAGGCCGTTGCGTTCATTGTCGACGCTGGCCTTGTCCAGCGAGGCGTTGAAGAACTTGCCGGGCCGATAGGCGACCGAGACCACCTCGCCCGCCACCGGGCTGCGGTTCACATGGCAGTTGAACACGCTCATGAACACGCTGACCCGGGTCAGGGGCGCGTCGGCCATGCCCAGCTCGGCCGGCGGCACCGCGGGCTCGATCAGCGAGACCACGCCGTCCGCCGGGCTGACCACCAGGCCGGGACGGGCGGGCGTCACCCGCTCGGGGTCGCGGAAGAAGTAATAGCACCAGACGGTCAGGCCGACGCCGATCCAGCCCAGCGGCTCCCACAGCAGGAACAGCACCAGCGTCACGGCGGCAAAGATCGCCACGAAACGGACGCCCTCGCGGTGCATCGGCTTGATGAAGGTGTCGCGCATGCGCATCTGGCTTCTCCCCGGGGCTGAGCTGCCGCGCCAGTCATAATGGGATTGGCCCGGCGCGCAATAGCGCAGCCTGCCATACATGTGGCCCTTGCGGATGCGCGATCAACCCCTGACGAGGGCCGGCATGAAGCCGCCGGCTCTGCGGGCGCCGACCGGCGGGATCACGGTTTCCCGCCCCAGACGCGCGCAGCGCCGCGCAGGCGCTGCGGGGGCACCGGCGGCCCGATCACGCGAAACCGCGATGGCCGAGCGGCGCAGGAATCAGGCCGCAGCCGTCTCCGCCGCCTTCCCGGAGGGCGTGACCGACGCCTTCTCCGCGGGCTTGTCCGAGGCGATGCGCTTCTGCTCGGCCGCCTGCACCGTCCTGGGCGAGGCGATCTCGATCCGCCGCGGCTTCATCTCCTCGGGGATCTCGCGCCGCAGGGTGATGGTCAGCAGCCCGTCATGCAGTTCCGCCGCCTCGACCCTGACGTGATCGGCCAGTTCGAAGCGCCGCTCGAAGCCGCGGACGGGAATGCCGCGATGCAGGTATTCGGCCTTGTCGTCGCCTTCCTTGTGGCCGGTGACGATCAGCATGTTGCGCTCTTGCGTCAGCGAAAGGTCGTCCTGCCGGAAACCGGCCACGGCCATGCTGATGCGATAGCTGTCCTCGCCCTCCCGGGCGATGTCATAGGGCGGCCAGCTTTCCGCCGCATTGGCGCGCGAGGCGGTTTCGAGGGCGTTCAGAAGCCGGTCGAATCCGACGCTCGACCGGAAGAGCGGGGTGAAGTCAAACGTGGTTCTCATAGCCACATCCTCCTTGAGCAACATGGGTACAAGCATTTGATCTTGCCGGAAGACGCCCGGCAGGCGGACCCCGGACCCGGCAGCCCGCAACAGGCGATTTAGGACCGGATCGGCCGGATTCAAGTCCCCTGGCCGCGCCGGCACCGGCGGCGGGGCCGCGGGCGGATGCCGGGCGCCGCTTCGGGCATCCCGACCGGCCCGCCGGGGCGCTTCGGCGCGACTGGCCCGGCTGCCGCGGCGCCCCGCTCTCGCCGCGATCCGGTCATTCCGCGACCGGGTCCATGCCCATATGGCACATCCGCGTCCGCAATTCGTGGCGCAGCCCGCCGGGTTCCAGCCGGATCACGCTTTCCCCCATGAAATCCTGCGCCAGCGCCTGCTCGATGATCATCGAGCCGAAGCCCCGCGCCGGGCCGGGGGCGACCGGGGGGCCGCCCGTTTCCGCCCAGACCAGCCGGAACGGCTCGGCGCTGCCCGGCCGCCCGCCGCTCCAATGCAGGTCGACCATGCCGCCCGGCACCGACAGCGCACCGTATTTCAGCGCATTGGTCGCCAGCTCGTTCAGCGCCAGCGCCAGCGTCAGCGCCTGCTTCGCCGACAACCGCACCGGAGGGCCCGCGATGCGGAAACGCCGCTGGCCGCTGCGGAACGGCAGCAGCGCCTGTTCCACCACGGCGCCGATCTCGGCATCCAGCGCATGGGACTGGGTCAGCAGCGATTGCGCCTGCGCCAGCGCACCGATGCGCTGGCGCAGCACCGCGCGCGCCTCCTGCCCCGAATGGGTCTGCAGCGTCTGGTTGACGATGGCCGACACCACCGTCAGCGTGTTCTTCATCCGGTGGCCAAGCTCGCCGTTCAGCAGCCGCATCTGGCGGCTGGCCTCGACCTTGCCGGTGGTCTCGATCACCGTGTCGATCATGCCGCGCACCACGCCGGTCTCGTCGCGGATCGGGCTGTAGCAGAAGGTGAAATGGCATTGCTCGGGATAGCCGTAGCGGTCGATGACCAGCGGGAAATCCTCGATGAAGGTGGCCTCGCCGGCATAGGCGCGCTTGGCGATGGGGCCGATCTCGGGCCAGGCCTCGCGCCAGATATCGGCGAAGGAGCGGGCGAGCACATGCCCCTTGTCGCCCAGAATCGGCCGGAAGGCGTCATTATACAACGAGACCAGCCCCGGCCCCCAGACGATGCATTTGGGGAATTTCGAGTTCAGCGCCATGCCGACCGCGATCTTCAGCGCCGAGGGCCAGCCGTCGGGCGGGCCAAGCTCGTTTCTGCTCCAGTCATGGGCGCGAATCGCCCGGGCCATCTCTCCGCCGCCGTCCAGAAAATGCACCGAACCGCCCATTCCCCCACCTTTCCGTGCCGCCCGCGCCAGTCCCGCCGCCGGGTTCGTCCCGGCGCAACGCAACAACCCCCGCCCGGGTTGCGCAGGCAGGGGCCGGACCGCCTCCGGAGGGCGGGTCACAGGAATGTCGGACGCGGCCGATGCGGGTGTGGGGACGGTTCCGCCCGGCGGCACAGCCTTTGGCGAACCCGGCGCAACATGCGCCCTGCCGCCGCTTGGCCGGATCGGGCCGCGCCCTCCGCGCCAATCCGCAGAGGGAACAACCTGGCCCTCCGGCAGGTTCCTTTCCCGATGCAAGCCGAGGGACGTCCGATACATCACGAGGAGACCCGCAATGTCCGCACCACGCACGAATCTGGAAAAGCAGAAACGCCGCCACCTTGTCCCGATCATCTGGATCATCGCCGTCGTGCTGGTGGTGATCGCCGCCTTCCTGTGGTGGTTCGACGACGAGACCAGCAATCCCGAGATCCCCGGCCAGGTGCCGGGCCCCGTGGACGAGATCACCGAGCCCGCCCCCGCCGGCACCGGTACCGAAACCGGAACCGCGCCGCCCGAAACCGCGCCGCCGCCTGCGGAGCCGGCGGAATGAACCACCGGCGCGGCCGCCACCTGTCCTGAGGGCCGGGCGACCGGAACCATGCCCGGCGGGGAGAGCGTCGCAGGCGCCTTTCAGGCCCGACCCCGCGGCTGGCCAAGGGAGAACCGGCAGCCGGAGGGGGCTCGGGCGCCGGTCATTGGCGCCTTGCGATGCCGGTCCGGGCGGTATGCGCGGGCGGCTGGCAAGGTCCTGCGGCCAGCAACGTCACCTAGGCGGTCACGCGCAGGATCGCCGCCCCAGCGCGCCAGCAGCAGGAAATGCATGAAGCTCAAAGCACGCCCCAGACCAGCCGGCTGCTTGCAAACCGAAGCCCGGCCGGCGAGCCGGCAATTCCGACCGCGCGCAGAAAGGACCGGCGGTGATCGCCGCGAACAGGCTGAACCAGCTCGGGCCCCCGCCGTCCACCGCAACGACGCGGTTACGGGCCGCCAGAAATAGGTGCTGAACATCGGCGTAGCGCCGCCGCCCGGATCGTCTGCAGGTCCGCGCGGCGGGCCAAGGCGCCCTGCAACACCCTGCCCGCCATGACCGGACCCGAAACCAGGTTGGTCTCGCGATTCTCGATCCCCGGGGCCGCATCTGCGCGCAAAGCCCGGCGCACCCCGCCGGCCAGTCCGATGCCGTCACCGGGAAACCGGCGTCTCCGGCTCGACCCTGATCCGGCGGCGCTTGGCGCCGGTTTCGGGCGGCAGGCCGTGGTGAAAGGCCAGCTCGGGCAAGGTGCAGCCCAGGCGCCGCGCCATGGCGGCAAGGCCGGTGCGCAGCGCCGCCTCGGTTCCCCAAGCCGCGCCGTCCAGCCAGAGATGCAGCACCGCGCCGCGCTGGATGACCCGATAGTCGCGCAGCGCCTGCGGCAGGCAGGCGATGGCGGTGCGGATCGCCTCGGAAGTGACCAGACGCGGACCCGTGGCCGAGGTCCACCACAGCATGTCGTCCTCGCGGCCCTCGATCCGGGCGATGCGCTGGCTGGCGCAGCCGCAGGGGCAAGGCTCGGGATCGGGGATCAGCACGTCGTCCAGCCGATAGTTCAGGATCGGCAGGCTTTCGCGGGTGAAATCGTGGACGATCGGACAGAACGCGCCCGTCGCCCTGTCGATCACGTCGCGGTCGATGCGCAGCCAGCGTTCGTTCAGGTGCAGGTGGCCCAGCCGGCAGGTCATCGCCAAAACGCCCTCGGTCGCCTGATAGACCTGATCGACGCGAATGCCGAAGGCGCGTTCGATCAGCGCCGCATCCTCGGGCGACAGCGTCTCGGCGACCGAGATCACCCGGCGCGGCGCCAGGGCCAGCCCGCCCGCCGCCTGCCGTTCGGCCAGCAGCGCCAGGATGCGCGCGGGCGCGATCAGCACGCTGGGGTTCAGTTCGGCCAGCCGGGGCAGATGCGCCTCGAAAGGCGACAGCAGGTCGAAGAAGGCAAAGCGGACCAGCGCATTCGACAGGCTGCGATACAGCGCATTGTCGGCGCGCATGAAAAAGGCCACGCGCTGGCGCCGCCACAGTTCCGGCCAGTAGCGCCCCAGCATGATCGCGGCCCAGAGCCGCCTTTCCCGCGGCGTCGCCAGAAACAGCCCGCGCTGGCCCGAGGTGCCGGTGGACAGCCCGACCGAGACATCGCCGATCAGCGGGCGGAAATCGCGGCTGGCCTCGGCGCGGATGGCGATCTGCATCGCCCTGTCGCGGTCGATGCCGCAGGTGTTGATGGCCGAGAAATGCGCCATCAGCCGCGCCTTGTCCATGCGCGGCAGCGCCTCCAGCGGCAGGTCGGCCATGCCGCGATAGAAGGGCGAGCGCGGCATGACCTGCGCGCGGAACCGGCGGAAGGCGGCGGCGTGATGCGCCTCGATCCGGGCGCGAGACGCGAAGCCGCGGCCATGGCGGCTGTGCAGGAAGGCGGTCAGGCTCATGGTGCGGTCTCGGGGCAATGCGACGGGTCGATGGCGATGTCGGGACGGCGCTGCATCAGGGCGCGCAGCCGCGCGAAGGTCCGGCGATAGGCGGCGGCATCGCCCAGGCGCGCCAGCACCGGGCCGGGCGGCGGCCGGTTGCGGCGCAACGGCGCCCGGCCATAGGCGGCATCGGCGACCAGGAAGCGCGCGGCCCCGGGCAGCCACAGCCCCATCTGGCCGGTGCCGTGGCCGGGCAGCGGCACGGCGATCAGCCGACCGTCGCCCAGCAGGTCGTGGCCTTGCGGGAATTCGGGCAGGCCGGTGGGGACCGCCGGCCGCGCCTCGACCCTCTGCGGATCGCGCGCCAGGATCGCGTCGCGCAGAAGCGGCGGGCAGGCAGCGCGCAGGCTGGCCAGATCGCCGAGCGTCCGCAGCTCGGCAATCGCCGCGGCCGAAGCCATGACCGGAATGCCAGCCGGCAGGTCGATCAGCCCGGCGCTGTGGTCGGCATGCATATGGGTCAGGAACACCAGATCCGGCAGGCGCGGCAATTGGCGCAGCAACTGCTCTTGCCCCGGCAGCCGGACAGGGGTCAGCCAGCGATAGAACCGCGCCGGAAAGCCGCGCGTTGCGGCGAAAAAGGCGGGGCCATAGCCGGTATCGACCAGCACGCAGGCGCTTTCGGTCTGGATCAGCGTCGCCAGCGCCGGAAACCGCGCAAAGCCTGGGCCGGGCAGCCCGGCAGCCCAGGCCGGGGCGCGGCATTCGCCGATCTTCAGCGTGGTCAGGCGAAGCATTCCGCCACCCCTTCCTCGAACCCCACCCGCGGCCGATAGCCCAGATCCCGGCGCGCGGCCGAGATGTCCAGCGTCAGGCTGCTGCCCAGCGAGGCCACGGCCTGCAGCGTCAGCCGGGGCTCGGCCCCGCCGCGCATCCGCGCCAGCCTCTCGGAGGCCCCGGCCAGCCAGCGCGCCAGCCCGTGCGGCAACGGCATGCCGCGCAGGCGCAGCCCGCCGCGATGCGCGATGATCTCGGCCAGGTCGCGGAACCGGAAAGCCTCGCCCGAGGTGATGTTCCACACCCCGCCGCGCGGGCCCGAGGCGGCCAGGATCATCCCCCGCGCCGCATCGTGGCGATGCGTCAGGTCGATCAGCGCCCGGCCGCCGCGGATCATCGGCACCCGGCCGCGGCGCATGGCCTCGATCAGGCGCGGCAGCAGCGCCCGGTCGTGGCGGCCGTAGATGGCGCGCGGACGGATCGCCGTGCAGGCCATGGCACCGGCATGGGCCAGCACCATCCGCTCGGCCTCGCGCTTGCTTTCGGCGTAAAGCGACAGCGGCCGGGCCGGCAGCGGCGCATCCTCGGCCAGGTCCAGCCTGTCGGTGCCGTCGGCATAGATGCTGGGCGAGGAGGCAAGGACGAAGCGCATGACCCCTGCCCTTTCGGCGGCCTCCAGCAACCGCCGGGTCGCCAGCACGTTCGCGGCATGGAACTCCTCCCGCGTGCCCCAGGCGGAGCTCAGCGCGGCGCAGTGGAATACCACGTCGATGCCGTCCAGCAGCGGGCCCAGATCGGCGCGGACCAGATCGGCGGCGCGAAAGCCGGGCAGCGCCACGGGCTGGCGCGCGGTGGTGCCGACATCCCAGCCATGGAGCGACAATTGCTCGACCAAGGCGCGGCCCAGGCAGCCGCTGGCCCCTGTCACCAGCGCGCGCATCAGAACCGCACCAGCGTGCCGCCGAGCGAGATCCCGGCCGAGGTCCCCATCAGCAGCGCGGTATCCCCGCGCACCAGCCGCCCCGAGCGCACCGCATGATCCAGCGCCGTCGGGATCGAAGCGGCGATCTGGTTGCCGGCGCGGGAAAAGATGTCGATCACCCGCTCGGGCGGCAGCCACAGGTTGCGGGTCGCGTGCTGCAGCGCCTGCGCGCTGGCCTGATGCGGGATGACGCAGCCGATGCCGTTCAGCCCGACATCGGCCTTTTTCAGCAGCCTTTGCAGAAAGCGCGGCAGATAGCGCAAGGCGAGCTTGAAGGCCTTGCCCCCGTCCATGTGAAAGCGGTCCTCGCCCGGCGCGATGCCGCGGGCCGGATTGACCCGCGTGCCGCCGGCCGCCAGCACGCAGGCGTCATGGCCATGGGCATAGGTCTGGAAATCATGCGCCAGAACCGCGCCCTTGCCGCCCGCCTCGACCACCACCGCCGCGGCGCCGTCGCCGAAGATCGCCGCGGCCTCGGGCCGCTTCCAGTCCAGCCCGACCGAAGCGATGTCCGAGGAAAACACCAGCACCCGCCGCGCCCGGCCGCATTGGACATGCATCGCCGCAAGGTCCAGCGCCTGCAGGAAGCTGAGGCAGGTGGCATTCACGTCGAAGGCCGGAATGCCGGACCGGCCCAGCCCCAGGCGGTCCTGCACCAGCGTCGCGGTCGAGGGGATCGGCTGTTCCATCACCCCGCAGGCGCCCAGGATCATGTCCAGGTCCCGCGGCGCGCAGCCGGCCATCTCCATCGCCCGGCGCGCCGCCTCGGCGCCCATGAACGAGGTCGTCTCGTCCGGCATGGCGACATGGCGCGAGGCGATGCCGAAGCGCGCTTCGCATTCGCCCTGCGCCCAGCCCATGCGGTCGTCGATATCGGTCGAAAGCAGGACCGTGCGGGGCAGGTAGCTGCCGGTCCCGATGATCGTGAGGTTGATCGGAGGCATCTTGAGGCACCATTACTGAACAATGTTCATTAACGTTGACAAGCGCGGCGATTCCTGTCAAGCATATTTTTGAACACAGTTCAGGAACGCCATGGCCAGACCCAGACAATACGATCACGACGCCCTGCGGACCCGCACGATCGAGGCGGCCAAGCTGCTTCTGGAAGAGGGCGGACCGGCGGCGCTGACCGCCCGCGCCCTGGCGAGTGCGGTCAAGACCACGCCCGGCACCATCTACAACCTCTTCGACAGCATGAGCGCGGTGCTGCAGGAGGTGAACCGGCAGGCGCTGGTCGATCTGGCCATCGCCGTGGATGCGGTGCGCGAGACCGATCCGCGCGCGCGGCTGCTGGCGCTGGCCGAGGTCTATGTGACCTTCATGCTGGATCGCCGCGCGGTCTGGCGGGCGCTGTTCGAGGGACCGCGCATCTCGAACAATTTTCCCGACTGGTATCTGGCGCAGATCGACGGGCTGATCGGCCGCATCACCCAGCCGGTCGCGGCCTTGCAGCCCAAGGGCGACCCGCGCCTGCTGGCCGAGCAGCTGCTGCTTTCGGTGCATGGCATCGTGGCGCTGGCGGCCATCGACCGGCTGGACCTCATCACCAAGCAAAAGCCCATGGACCTGGCGCATGCGGCGGTCGAGCGCATGATCGCCGCCATCCGCGCCGGGGCCGAGTGATGCCTGCGCTGCGGCACCGGCCATGCGCGGCGCGCTGATCCTGGGCTCGGCCCGCTGCGGCTCGACCCTGGTGTCGCAGATCCTGAACGCACATCCGGCCGTCCTGTCGGTCTCGGAGCTTTTCGCCGCCGCGGGGCATAACGCCTTTCGCCCGGCGCATCTGGATGGGGCACGGTTCTGGGCGCAGATGGCCACGCCGTCGCGCGCCATGTCGCAGGTGGCCAATCCGGATGCCGCGCCGTCCGAATTCCTTTACGGCCGGGTTCCGCAGCCCGCGCATGACCCCTGGCATTGCCCGCCGATCCTTGCCGTCGCGCTGCCGCATCTGAGCCGCGACCCCGACGCCCTGTTCGATGCGCTGGCCGCGCAGATGCGCCGGCGGCCCCAGGCCCCGCTGGCCGCGCATTACCGGGCGCTTTTCCAGGCGATGGCGCAGCAGATCGGCGGCCGCAGGATCTGGGCCGAGCGGTCGGGCGGCTCTCTCGTCGCCGCGGCGACGCTGCGCGGCATGTTTCCCGATGCGGCGCTGGTGCTGCTGACCCGCAGCGGGCCCGAGACGGCGCTGTCGATGCGCGACTATCCGGCGGCACGGCTGGCGATCTGGTGCTGGCGGCGGCTCGGGCCCCTGGGCCTCGACCTGCTGCACCCGCGCCGGCATTTCGGGCGCGGCGCGCTGTGGCCGCTGGTCGCCGCGGTCGGCGGGCGTTCCGGCGTCCGCCGCATCGTCTCGCAGCGGCCCGGCCTTGCCGAGACCGGGGCCTTCTGGTCGGCGGTGATGGTCCGCGGCCTGCGGGGCCTGCAGGGCGCCCGCCCGCTGATCCTGCGCTACGAGGATCTGTGCCGGGAACCGGGCATCTGGATCGAAAGGCTGGGGCTGCATCTGGACGCCGGCGCGCCCGCCGCATGGCTGGACCGGACGGCAGGCATGCCGCAGCAGCGCCCGTCGCGCCTTGCCGCCCTGTCCGCCGACGAGCGCCATGAGCTGGAGCGCGCCTGCGCCCCCGGCGAAGCGGCGCTGGCCGCCTATGCCTCGGGCTTGTCCGCCGGGGCCGCCCGCCTGCAAGGGTGATCCGCAACGGCCGGCGGGCGGCCTTGGCACGCCACCCCCCGCGAAGCGATGGCGCCGGGGCATCCCGGGACCGCGCAATCGCCAGCGCGGATCACGGTTGCGGGATGGCATTCGCGGGAAAATTGTGGAAACTTTGGTCCTTCAGGCGCTTTTCGCGCCGAGTCGAAGTCTTCGGCGCCCGATCGATCCGCAAAAGAGAAAGGGACGCATGTCACAGACACCCCCACAGGACCAACCCATCGGCCAAGGCCACGAGGACGATCCCGGCGACCTCCTGCGAGAACAGGAGGCATTGGCCGGCCATCACGACCCCGATACCAGCATCGAGGCCCTGCCGCAGCCCGAAGGACCGACCGAGATCATCACCACCGATTACGAGATCGGCCAGGACAATATCGAGGGCGTCAAGCCGGTCGCCTTCGACATCCACAACCCGGTCTTCATGATCTCGGCCGCGACGGTGGTGCTGTTCACCGCCGTCACGCTGATGTTTCCCGCCGTGCTCGGGCCATTCTTCGGCGGCTTGCGGGACATGGTGACCGGCCGGTTCGACTGGTTCTTCCTGATCGCCGGCAATGTCTTCGTGCTGCTCAGCCTGGGGCTGATCCTGTCGCCTCTGGGCTCGGTCCGGCTGGGCGGGCCCGAAGCCAGGCCCGATTTCAGCCTGACCGGCTGGTTCTCGATGCTGTTCGCCGCGGGAATGGGGATCGGGCTGATGTTCTACGGCGTCAGCGAGCCGCTGGGTCATTTCACCGCCGCCCTGGGCGGACCGGTGGTCGAGGGCGGGCTGCGCACCGACTGGGCGCCGCTGGACGGCGCGGCGGGGGATGAGCTTGCCGCCCGCCGGCTGGCGATGGCCGCGACGATCTTCCACTGGGGCCTGCACCCCTGGGCGATCTATGCCGTGGTCGCGCTGGCTCTGGCGCTGTTTGCCTATAACAAGGGGCTGCCGCTCACGCTGCGCTCGGTCTTTCATCCGATCTTCGGCGACAGGATCTGGGGCTGGCCGGGCCATGTCATCGACGTGATGGCGGTGATGGCGACGCTGTTCGGGCTGGCCACATCGCTGGGAATCGGGGCCGAGCAGGCTTCGGCCGGCTTCGGCTTCCTGTTCGGTTGGAGCGCCACCGACACCTCAAAGATCGTGCTGATCATCGCGATCACCGCCGTGGCGACAACCTCGGTGGTGCTGGGCGTGGAAAAGGGCGTCAAGCGCCTGTCCGAAATCAACATGGTGCTGGCCCTCATCCTGCTGTGCTTCGTGATCTTCGCCGGGCCGACGGCCCAGATCGTCAGCGGCTTCTTCGGCAACCTGGGCGCCTATGCCGCGAACATCCTGCCGCTGTCGAACCCGTTCGGGCGCGACGACGACAATTTCCGGCAGGGCTGGACGGCCTTTTACTGGGCCTGGTGGATCAGCTGGTCGCCCTTTGTCGGCATGTTCATCGCCCGCGTCAGCCGCGGCCGCACCGTGCGGCAGTTCCTGGTCGCGGTGCTGATCGTGCCCTCGATCATCTCGGTGCTGTGGATGACCGCATTCGGCGGCACGGCGATCTCGGTCACGCTGGCGGGCTTTTCCGGCGTGACCGAGGCGGCGCTGGAGTTGCAGCTGTTCCAGATGCTGTCGCAGCTGCCGCTGACCGCGATCACCAGCTTCGTGGGCATCATCCTGGTCATCGTCTTCTTCGTGACCTCTTCGGACTCGGGGTCGCTGGTGATCGACACCATCGCGGCGGGCGGCAAGATCCACGCGCCGATGCCGCAGCGCATCTTCTGGTGCAGCTTCGAGGGGCTGGTCGCCATCGCGCTTCTGCTGGGCGGCGGGCTGACGGCCCTGCAGGCGATGGCGGTCTCGACCGGGCTGCCTTTCACGCTGGTGCTGCTGGGCGCCTGCTGGGCCATCGTCAAGGGCCTGATCGGGGAACGGCGAGAGCTTGCCTGACCCGGCCGCGCCGTAGCGGAGCGGGCGGGCCCTGGCCTGTCCGTTCCGACGGCACCGACCGGCGGGATGCCGGCTGGCGGATACCCGGTTCACCCGTGGCCGCGCAGGAGGCCGCGCGGCCAGGCTGCTGACGGGTGGGAGCCGGAGGCCAGGTCGCCTGCCAACCTGTTGGCGTCGCCAGCGCGTCCAGCATGGACTGGACCGGGACGCCCCGGCCCGCAAGGCTTGCCCCCGCCACCCACAGCCCCGCCGCCAGGGCCGCGAGCGCGGTGCCCGCAAGCCCGGCAGAGATCAGCCGTCCTCGTCCCGCGAGCAGCCGTCGCCGGTGAAGTAATAGCCCGGATATTGCTGGAAACAGGTCTCCATGAAACGCTGGTGGTCGCCCCAGACCGTACGCATCTGACCCGGCCAGCTGTCGGCGATGCACAGCCGATCGGCCGCGGCGTCCAGCGCGCCGGCATATCAAGGCGCCGGATCAGCCGGTGCCGGATTTCCGCCGCCGCCTGCAACGCCGAAATGCAGCCGAGGAAATCGCCCTTGGTCAGCATCTCGCGCATCAGCAGGATCGAGCCTGCCTTGATGATGCTGTTGGCCGGCGCCACCCCGGCATCCATGAAAAAGGCATCGACCACATGCACGGGCTGAATCGCGCGCCGTCGCCGAAAGGCGGCCAGCGCACCGGGCAGCAGGACCGAACGCGACATCGGCAGCGCGCCGATGAGGATCTTGCCGACCGCCTGCTCCAGCTCGTGAAAGGCCAGCCTTGCGGCCTGCGCCAGGTCGCGCGCGGCCCGGCTGGCGACGAGGCCGAAGGGGGTGCGCTGGAACAGGGGCCCCCTGCCTCTTGCTCAAGCTGCGAGATGGCGCGGTGAACCGTCGGCTGCGACAGCTCCAGCGACCGCGCAGCGAGGGTGAAGCTCTCGAACTCGCAGACGCGGATCAGGGCGATGAGCTGCGCGTGACTGGCGGTCAGCCGCAACCGGGGCGACAGCTCGACCAGCGGCGGGTCCAGCGCGCGGCAGGGCTTCTTTCCGACCCGGCGGGGCGAAATCCTGGCCAGGCGGAGCCGGCGGGCCTTTGCCCGGCCAGAAGGTGCTGGGGGCGCCGCAGCTCCACCTGTTCGAGCCGCACCAGACCGAGCAGATGGGCTGGAAGCCCGACATCTTCCTGGACATCACGCCGGTCTGGGACATCCGCCACCGCCCGATCCTATCCGGGGCGGAGCCGTCGCCACATGCCATAGAGATCGCGGGGATCGTCGGGATCGGCCAGCAGATCGAGCCGGTCGAAGAAATCGGTGCCCTGCACGCGGGCATGGATATAGCGCAAGGCGCTGAAATCCTCGATGGCAAAGCCGACGCCATCGAACAGCGTGATCTGCTGATCGGACAGGCGACCGGGACACCGGCCGGACAGGACCTGCCATAGCTCGGTCACCGGGACATCCTCCGGCATCTGCTGGATTTCGCCCTCGATCCGGGTCTGTTCGGAAAATTCCACGAAGACGTCCGAGCGCAGCAGGATGTCGCGGTGCAGCTCGGTCTTGCCGGGGCAATCGCCGCCGATGGCGTTCACATGCATCCCCGCGCCGACCATGTTGTCCGTCAGGATCGTCGCGCATTTCTTGTCCGCGGTGCAGGTGGTGACGATGTCGGCACCCTCGACGGCGTCATGGGCGGTGCGGCATTCGGTCACCGAAAGCCCCGCGGCCCGCAGGTTCGCCGCCGCCTTGCGGGTTGCCGTCGGGTCGATGTCGTAGAGCCGGACCCGGTCGATGCCGCAGATCGTCTGCAGGGCGATGGCCTGGAATTCGGCCTGGGCGCCGTTGCCGATCAGCGCCAGAACGCGCGCGTCCTTGCGCGCCAGCGCGCGCGTGGCGACCGCGGACATCGCCGCCGTCCGAAGCGCGGTCAGCAGCGTCATCTCGGCCATCAGCAACGGATAGCCGGATGCCACCTCGGACAGGGCACCGAAGGCCACCACCGTCTGCAGTCCCCGCCGCTGGTTGACGGGATGTCCGTTCACATATTTGAACGCATAGTGCCGCCGGTCCGAGATCGGCATCAGTTCGATCACCCCCTCCGCGGAATGGGAGGCAAGGCGCGGCGTCTTGTCGAACTCGTCCCAGCGCAGGAAGTCGGCCTCGATGCAGGCCGCCAGCTCCTCCAGGACCAGCGGCAGTCCGATGGAATGCACCAGCCTCGCCATGTTTTCGACGCTGACGAAGGGGACACGGGCACGATCCGGCAAGAGCATGGCGAACATCATCCTGGGATAGGTTTCGGATTTGATCGATGGCGAGCGATCTTCAAACCTGTCCCGATGGCCCGTCGCAAGGTCATCGGGAGGTTTCATTCTAGGGCATCGGGCGGCGGAACGGGACGAAGATGCCGCGTTCCCTAGAACACCAGCGTCAGGTTGACGCTTGCGTTGAGCGCCGAAGGCCGGACCGGGGCCAGCGTCGGGTTGTCGATATAGGTGATCGCCGATTGCAGATAGGCGCCCTGTTGCAGCCGGTAGGTATAGGAGGCGAGGAAGCTGGTCGAGCTGGAAGCCGCCTCCAGCCCCAGATCGGTCGCGTTCTGCACCACCACGTCGCTGAAATAGGTCTTGGCGGCCCCGATCGAGAACACGTCGTAGGGCCGGCTCTTGAACGTCCCGATGCGATAGAAGACCAGCCCCGCGTCATGCGAGAAGGCGTTCACATCCTTCTTGGCAAAGTTCACGCTGCCGGTGACATACCAGCCCTGATAAGGCGCGGCCATGTCGGGCTGCGACAATTGGTAGGTCGCGACGACATAGCCGCCGTAATTCTTGCCGGTCGTCGCCGGATCGTCGAGATGAGCGAAGTCGGACGTGTTGTAGACGGCGCCCGCCCGCAGCCAGATGTTGCGCTGGTTCACGTCCGGCTGGACCCTGTAGCCGATCTCGTTGATGAAGACCGCCTTCGCCCCGCGGGTCGAGAATTTCAGGCCCGAATGGTTTTCCTCGCCATCGGCGAAAAGTCCGTCGGGGCTGATGCTGCGGGCGACACCGAAATGGTTGTAAAAACGCTTGTCCGCGGAAGAGAGGCGAATGTCGAAGCCCGGCGCCGGTTTCAACCCGCCGACGCCCAGCCCGTAGAGGATGAAGCTTTGCGGACCAAGCGCCGAGGCGGCAAGGTTGTTGCCGATGGCCTGCCCGTAGAATTGCGACGCCATGTTGTATTGCCCGGCCTGCAGGACCACCCGCCCGTCGTTCAGCGGGACCATGGCGGAAAGCTGGTTGACATAGGCGTGGGAAAGCCCGGCCCCGGAAAAGGACGTGTAGCCGGCCACCGGGGCAAAGGTCAGAAGCGATCCCTCCGGCAGCCCGTATCGGCTCAGGTCATGCGTGAAGACCAGCGAGACCGAGGCATTCGCGGTCGGCTTCTGGCCGGTATAGATCTGTGGTCCGCCGTCGTTGCCGCGGACGTCATAGGTCAGGCCCTGGGTGGTGACGACCTGCAGATTCCAGCCGCGGCGGAAAAGCTTCTCGCGCAGGCCGCCCAGTTCGGGGTCGATTGCCTCGCAGTTCGATGGATAGGGAACCTCGGACCCCCGGTGATTGAGCTGGTCGTATTTGGCGCAGTTCGGCAGCTCCTGCGCGACGGCCGGCGCCGTGCCGCCGGGAAGGGCCGTGGCGAACAGGCCCCCGAGCATGAGGGCCAGGGCACGCCCGCCGAAGCGGCGCGGTTTTTGCGGGTCGGGACTTTGCGTGTCGGTCACGATGTCATCTCCTGTTGGTGCGTTGGGGTCTTGTCGCCGGGTCTTCTTCGAACCCTTGGCTGATCGTATCTGCGCCCGGCCTGCGATGCGGGCGCAGGCTTCCGTCCGGCGCCACAACCTTCTTGCGGTCCGCCGGTCAGGGGTGGTTGGCGGCCGGGCCTTGGCCTATCGCGTCGGGCGTTCGCGATGCCGTCCGCCTGCAAGGGCCCGCTTCAGGTGGTCCGGCGTCACCATTTCGACAGATCCTCCTTGCAGAGTTCCGCGAGGACGGCGACGCAGTTCCGGATCGCGGCAAGGCGCGCGATCTCGTATCCGTGGGTGTTCTGCGTGGGGAAGGCCAGGCAGGCCCCGCGCGGCGCATGGCCGTTGCGCATCACGATCGAGGCGTCGCTGCCGAAATCATGCACGACCGAGCGTTGCAGCCCGACCCCCGCCCGCGCGGCCGCGGCGGCGATCCGGCCGTTCAGCCCCTCATGGTAAAGGCCATAGCCGTCCTGCGCGTAGATCACCGGGTCCGGTCCGTCCACGATGTCGTATTCATCGGACAGGGGGGCGATCTCCAGCGCGATGATCGCATCCACGGGCTCGTTTCTGGTGAAATACAGCGCGCCGCAGGCCCCGACCTCTTCCATGGAGGAAAAGACCAGGCAGATTTCCGAGGCCGGGTTGCGGATCTGCTTGGCCAGCTCGATCAGGATCGCGACCGACGCCTTGTTGTCCAGCGTATAGCCGGCGATATGGTCGCCCAGCCGATGCGGCGCCTTGCGATGCCTTCCGACCAGCACGCGAGAGCCAGGCCGCACCCCCGCCCCGGCGATGTCGTCGCGGCTGCGCTTGGTCTCGACCCAGACATCCGACCATTTGACCGGCGCCGTCTCTTGCTGCGGATATTGCGGCGAGGCGCGGGTGATGTGGCGCGACCCGAAGCTGAGGACGCCCTGGATCGTCTCGTTATCGCCCAGGATATCCACGATTCCCTCGCCATAGACCCAGGGGAAGGACGATCCCAGGGCGCGCAGCTTCAGCCGGCCATCGTCCCCGAGGCCGCTGACCGATGCGCCGATCTCATCCTTGTGGGCGGTGATCGCCAGCCTGCCCGGCCCGCTGCCGGGAATGCGCGCGACGAAATTCCCGGCGGCGTCCAGCGCGGCCTCGATGCCCAGTTCCGAGAACCGCTGCATAAGGAAAGCGTCGATCCGCGCCTCGACCCCGCTGGGCGAATGGCACATGACCAGCTTGCCGATCAGGTCGAACAATGCGCTGTCGCGGTCCATGGCGGTCACCCCCTCTCGAAACGGCGCAGCCACTGGTCCAGCAGGCGGACCCCGTAGCCGGTGGCGTTCTTGCCGCCATAGGCCGAGCGGCGCGTGGCCCAGACGGTGCCGGCGATGTCGATATGCGCCCAGGGAGTATCGCCCACGAATTTCTGCAAGAGTTTCGCGCCGGAAACCGGGGCGGACAGGCCGGTGCCCAAAAGCCCCGGAAAGGTGCTCATGTTGGCCACATCCGCGACCGGGGTCTCGACCACATGGTCCTGGTTGGGCTGGCAGGGCATGCGCCACACAAGCTCTCCCGTCGCTCGCCCCGCTTCGTCGAGCTCGGCGGCCAGCGCATCGTTATTGGCATAGAGCCCTGCGAATTCCTCCAGCAATGCCACGGCGATCATGCCGGTCAGGGTGGCGATGTCGACGACATGGGCAGGCTGGTAGGTCTTCAGGCCATAGGCGATGCCGTCGGCCAGGACCAGCCGCCCCTCGCCATCGGTATTGCGGATCTCGATGGTCAGGCCGCCCAGGGATTGGATCACGTCGCCGGGCCGGAAGCTTTTCCCGTCGACGGCGTTCTCGGCCATCGGCACGATGGCCGCGACGTTGCAGCCCGCCTTGCGCGAGGCCGCCAGCTCGACCGCGCCCAGCACGGCGGCCCCGCCGCCCATGTCGAAGCCCATGGGCGCGATCACCGGCGCCGCGGTCTTGAGGTTCAGCCCGCCGCTGTCGAAGGTCATGCCCTTGCCGACCAGCACCGCGTCCCAGCCTTCGCGCGCCGGCGCGCCGCGCCATTCCACCACCGCCAGCAGCGGCGGAAATTCCGAGGCGCGGCCGACGGCCAGCAGGGCCGAGGCGCCCATCTCCTGCAGGGCGGCGCTGTCGAATATCCGCAAGGTCGCGCCCAGCGGCTCGAAGATCGCCGGCAGTTCCGCCGCCCATGCCTGCGGGGTCAGCCGGTTGGCCGGCGCCTCGACCCAGGCGCGGGCGCGGTTGACGGCCCGCGCCGTGCGCAGCGCCTGGTCGCGCGCGCCCTCCTGTCCCGGCGGGATGAGCAGGCGTTGCGGCCATGGCGTCGGATCGGGGTGCCTGCGCCCGGTATCGGGGCGGAAGCCGTGCAGCAGCACCCCCAGCAGGACCGCGGACAGGCGGGCATCGTCGGCCAGCGCCGCCCCGCCCGACAGCCGGGCGGTTTCCAGCCGAAGCGCCGCCATCGCCTCGACGATGTTGCCGCCCAGGCTTGCCCAGTCATGCGGCGTCGCCGTGCCGATCTCGGGCGCGCCGATCAGGATGATGCGGGCATCGGTGTCCTTCGCCGGCGGAACGTCGAGCCATTGGCCGGGCTGGGCGGCGAAGCCCGTATGGCGGATCGCCAGCGAAAGCCGGGGCTGATCCCTCTCCGGTATCGCGCCATCCTTGCCGGCGAAGGCGAGAACAAATTCCGCCGCGGGTTCGTCGGATTGCAGGATGTCGATTTGTGTCCAGGCTGTCATGCCAACTCCCGAAAGGGCGAAGCCGCTGTTCTGCCATCCGAATCCAAGCGCCGGAGGGTGATGCAATATTTACTACACAATTGTGTAGCTGGCAATTCCTATATGCCGCCGGATGAAGGTCTTTTCGCGACGCGGATCGCGGCCTGCATGTCTTCGTCGGCCCAGGGGTTCTCGACCAGCGGAAAGACCGGGCGATCCAGCCGCCGATAGGGAATCGAGGCGAAATCCAGGGTCATCGCGCCGGGCGTCGCCATATGCCAGATGTGATCGGCCAGAGGGCCGAAGCTGGCGACGTAATGGTTGCTGGACTTGACGACGACCAGCCGCTTGTCCTGCAGCGAGATGCCAAGCCCGGTGAAGCCGTCGGCGCCATAGAGCTGGCTGCGTGACGAGACGATCAGAATGTCGATGCCCCGGCAGCGGATCGCGGCAGAACGGCCCAGCGGCACGCGCATGCCGAAGGCCGTGCAGGCGTGATCCTTGGCCACCGCGACGATCTCGGCCACCAGATCGACCGGGTCGCCGGATTCCGGCCCCAGCTTGCCGCCCAGACGCAGCCGGATCGTGGCACCCGGCCCGGCATCGGCGCAAAGCCGCGCGGCCTCGGGGTCGTAGAAGGCGCCGATCGCCGCATCGGCAATGCCGCGGTCCAGCAATGCGCGCAGAACGAAGGTGCTGTCGCCGGGCGCCCCGCCGCCGGGATTGTCGGCAAAGTCGCCCAGCACGACCAGGCCGTCCAGCCCTTCCGCCCGGTCGAGCGAGGATGCGAGGCCGGGGAATGCGGCCTGCAATTCCCGCCGCCTGTCATGGACCAGCCGCGCCAGCCGCAGGGCCTCTGCCTTGGCGGTTTCCAGATCGCCATCCGCGTAAACCAGCACGCGCGCGCCCATCTCCGGCACGTCGCCCCAGGGAAAGCCATGCGCGAATTCCGCGGTCACGATGCGCGGGTCGGCGCTGCTGTGGCGAAAGGCGGCGACGACCTGCTTCATCGCCCCCTCCGTGGTCGGAAAGAAACCGATCATCCGGCAGTCGATCAGCGCCGCGGCCGGGCGGAAGTCCCCGCGCGCGGCCCGAAGGCAATGCCGATACAGATCCGCCGCCCGTTCGGCGAAATCGGTATGGGGATATTCGCGCATGATGGTGATCAGGTCGGCATGGGCGACCATGGCTTCGGTCAGGCTGCAATGCGGGTCCAGTTGGGCGCCGATAATTGCCCGGGGCGCGATCTCGCGGATACGGGCCAGCAGGTCGCCTTCGCAATCGTCGTATCCCTGCGCGATCATCGCACCGTGAAGGGCAAGCAGGACGACATCGACAGCGCCCGCAGCGCGCAGATCCTCCAGGATCATGTCGCGCAGTTCCTCATAGACGGCGCGAACAACCGGGGCCCCGGGCTCCGCCCCGGCGGCGATGCTCTGGACGACCTCGTGGCCGTCGGCGCTGCATAGCCTGTGAAAGACCGCCAGCATCTCGTCCTTCGGCGGCGCGACCTCGCCCGCCCGGACGCGGCGGACATGGTCGAGCGAAAAGGCCAGCGCGCCGGACGGGATCGGCGAGAAGCTGTTGGTTTCGGTCGCGAGGCCGGCGATGAAGACGCGCATAAGCCTTACCGGTTGCCGGCGACCGGGACGGGTGCCGGGACCGCCGCGGGCAGAAGATCGGTCAGGGCATGGGCGGTGCACAACACCTGCGTGAACAGCATCGAGGGGTTGTATCGCTGCGCGGCGATATGGGGCGGCTCGGATTCGTCCTCCACAAACATGAAGGCCGTCGTCGCGATCGCCCCGGTCGAGGGCACGAACCAGGACGATGCGCCGTATCCCACCGTCCGGCCGGGATGGCCCCAGACCTCCAGCCCGCCCCAGCGCCGCCTTTCCAGCCCGAGGCCGTAGGCCGCGCCAAGGCTCATCGGGTGGAAGGGCTTCGCGGCGGGCAGCGCCCAATGCGCGGTCATGTCCCGCAGCGTCACGCCCAGCGGATTGCCGGGCCGCGACAAGGCCCGGTAGAAGTCCAGCATGTCGCCGCAATTCGAGATGATGTCGCCGGCGCCATAGGCCCAAGCCAGGGAAAAGCCCCTGGCGGCACTGATGGCCGGCTGCCCGGCGCGCTTCAGATAGCCTTGCGCCAGCCGTTCCTCCGGATAGCCGCTGCCGACCCAGGAGTCCTGCATGCCGAGCGGGCCGAAGATCCGCTTCTTCACGTAGCCGGCATAGCCGCCCGGCGCCCTCGCATCCATCACCATGGCGGCGATCACCCATCCCGTGTTCGAATAGTCGAATTGCTGCCCCGGTGCGAACAGCACGCCTTGCTCAAGCGCCGGGATCACCATGTCCCGCGGAGCCATCCGGCCCGCCGAGGTCGGATCGATGAGCGAGAGATATTCGGGCAGCCCCGATGTGTTCATGATCAGATGGCGAAGCGTGATCCGCCCGTCGACCGGCAGGTCGATATGGCGGGCGACCGGGTCGTCGAGGTCCAGCAGGCCGTCGCGGCACAAAAGCAGGATCGACAGGGCGACAAAGGTCTTGGCCTGGCTGCCGATCTGGAACAGGTCCGATGACCCGAGTGCCGCCTCGCGCTGCGCGCGCGATCCGGCGGTGAGGCAGAGGCGCCCGGCCTCGGGCAGGTCGATCCCGACGATCACGCCGATTGCGCCGAAATTCTCGACATAGTCGTCGAGCATGAGTTGCAAACGCTCGACAGCGCCGTGAGAGGTCATTGCTTCACCTGTATTGCCGATGGATGTGTGGCGCGAACGCCGGGCGTTCAGTTGGTCGCGGAAAGTTCGTGCCCCCGCGGATCGGCTGCGCCGCTTCCGAGATGCCGCAGCTCTGCCTCTTTCGCCATGGCGACGACGGCCGGATAGCGGCGGTCGACGAAAAAGCTCGTGATCGCGGTAAACAGGATCAGCAGGCCCGACAGCAGCGACATCGTCAGGTGGATTCTGGAAGGATCCCCCAGCACGATATCGGTAAACCCGGCATAGACCACCGTTCCGGCACCCGAGATCAACCCCAGCACGAGCAACAGGACGGCAGTGACCCGGGCGCGCAGGTGGGACGGCGCGATGCTGACATAAATGACCGAGATGACGATCGAGCACCCGCCGGAAATCGCGATGACAATGCCGACCGCCGCCGCCGCCCAAAGCCCGTTCGACATCAGCGGGCCGCCGATCACGAAGGGCAGGATCACAAGAAGCATGAGGGAAATCGCGGCCAGCGGCGCCTCGCGGCCCATCCAGCGGCGCACGATCTGATTGAAGAACACCCCGATGAACGGAGAAAGCAGACCGGCGACCAGCAGGATCGTGCCCAGCGTGCTGCCCGTCCTTTCGATGGACCAGCCATAGGTTCTGGTGAAGAACGGCGCCAGCCAGCCGTTGAAGCCGACGGTGAAGATCGCGCTCATGCCCAGGCAGATGACCAGAAGCAGGATGAAGGGCAGCGTCGCCGTCAGGTATTCGCGAAACCCTGCCGCTTCGGGCGTGCCGATCGCGGCGGCGGCCATGGCGGGATTGCGCCGCCGCGGCTCGGGAAGGATGGTGACGACAAGGGCGGCGACGACAAGACCGGCGGCGCCGAATGCGATGGTGGTCCAGCGCCAGGCATCGTCGCTGGCCAAGGGCAGCGTGCCTTCCAGCGCGGCGGCATGAAGATATCCGTAAAGCGCGCCGCCGCCGACCATGGCGAGGACCCCGCCGAAGGTCACGCCGAAGAAGAGCAGCCCCGACGCCCTGGCAACGCGCCGAAGCGGAAACAGGTCGGCAATCAGCGACAGCGCGGCTGGCATCAGCGCCGCCTCGCCCAGGCCGACCCCAAGCCGGCACAGGAACAACGCGGTGAAGTTCGTGGCAAAGCCGCTGGCAATGGTCAGCAGGCACCAGGCGGTGATGGCGACCCCCAGCAGAAGCGTCCGGTCATAGCGGTCCGCCAGCCATGCCAGCGGCAGCGCGGCGACCGCCATGGCGATGGCGAAGGTGAAGCCGGTCAGGATTCCGATCTGCACGTCGGTCAGCGCCATGGCGTGCTTGATCGGCTCCATCAGCAGCATCGGCAGCGTCTTGTCCGCCATGGCGATCATCGCGGCCATGGCAAGGACGACGGTCGCCAACCACGCCCGTGCATGCTGCTTCTTTTCGGTATCCATCTTGCGCGTCTCCTCCCGGGCTCCCTTGAATTCAGGATTACTACACATTTGTGTAGTTCGAGTCCAGAGGATTGAATCCCGGACCTTCAAGCCATTGAGAAATGGAACATGAACGGGACGGCGGAATGCATTCAGGTCCGGCGGAGGCGGCGGAAATTGCCTTCGCACCGGCCTTCGCCTAGATTGCCGCCATGACACAGAAAGACCCGCCAGCCGAACAGACCAACGGACGCGAACGCCTGCTGGAGGCCGCCATCACGCTGTTCGGGCGCGACGGTTTCGATGCCACATCCGTCAGGGCGATTGCCGACGAAGCCGGCGTGTCCTGGGGGCTCGTCCGCTTCTATTTCCAGTCGAAGGAGGGTCTGCGCGACGCGGTGGAAAAACGCGTGATGACCGACTATCTGCAGCTGGTGCAGGTCGCCAACCGTGCCAGATCGCCGGAAGAGCTTTCCTCGATGATAGAGAGCCAGACGGGCAGCCTGTCGGGGATCGTCCGCTATCTGCGCCGCGCGATCATGGAAGAAAGGTCCATCGCGCTTGACTTCCTGCGCGAACTTCTGGGCACGACCGAGATGCTGAACGCGGATCTGCGCGCCCGGTTTCCGGATGAACCCGCCCTGTGGGATTCGATCCGGATGGTCGCCCAGCGAATCGGCTATCTTCTGCTGGCGCCGCAATTCGAAACCCTGCTGAATCGCAACCTCTTCTCGGTCGAGGAACTGAAGCGCCGCAACTTGCAGGAAGAACGGATCATGCAATTGATTTTGACGGGCCTGGCATCGGAAGAAGGCGGAAAACGCGGCACCTGACCAGCATCGTGCTTGCATTTGGCCATTGACTACACAATTGTGTAGCTCCATTCCTGCCCCATGACGTGATGCAGTCGGGAGAGGGAGGAGCACATGGTCGCGAACGGGAATTCGACCGGAACCGACCCGCACGAGCGGGCGCGTTATCTGGCCTCGGGGCAGCGCAATGCGCGGGTCTTCAACGACACGGTTCGCCCGTTCTGGTCCGATGACGGAAAGCTCTTCTCCTATTGCCGCCGCACGCCGGGCGGAACGGATTACCTGTTGGTCGAGGCCGGGACCGGAAGGGTCGAGCCCCTTTTCGACCGAAAGGCGCTTGCCGCGCGGATCGCCGCCTGGCCGGTCGCGCCGCAGGCGGCCGAGCCCGAGGATGTGCGGCTTGCCCCCGATGCCAGGGCCATCGAGTTCCGCCTGGAAGGGCGTCTCTGGCGGGCCGAACGCGATGGGCTGGTCCTGACCGATCTGGGCCCTGTAGCGGCACCGACCGAAAACGTGGCGCCGGATCATTCGGCGCGTCTGGTCCTTCGGGATCACGATCTCTGGCTGGTCGATCATTCGGGCAAGCGTCCGCTGACCAGCGACGGCGAGGCCGGGAACGGCTACGGCGGTTTTCTCGGTTTCGATTACAACCTCACGCAAGGGCGCTGTCCGCCGATTGCGCTCTGGTCGCCGGATTCCAGCCGGATCGCCACCTTGCGCACCGACCTGCGCCGGGTTCCCCTTGCCCATCTGATCGAGGCGGTCCCGGCGGACGGATCGCGTCCCAGGCTTCACAGCTTTCCCTATCCCGTCCCCGGCGACGAGCACGGCGCCCTGAGCGAGCTGTGCTTCATCGGCAGGAACGGACAGCGGGTGCAGGCCGGGATGGACAGACTGGTCAGCTTTGGCGCCAATCCGCTGATCAGCTATCCCGCCTGGTGGTCCGACGACGGAGGTCACTTCTACCTGCATGAGGGATCGCGCGACGGACACCGCCTGGATTTCTGGCAGGTGGACACCGCCACCGGCGACGCCAGGCGACTGGTCATCGAGGAAGGCCCCGGGTCAGGGCGGCCCTGTTTCAGCCCAAGCCCGCAACCACAGGTGCTGCGCGACGGCCGCATCCTCTGGTCGTCGATGGCCGACGGCTGGCGGCATCTCTATTTCGTCGATCCCGGCGATCCGCGCAGCCGCCGCCGCATCACCGCGGGCGAATGGAACGTCGTGTCGATCCTTCATGTCGACGAGGATGGCGGAACCATCCTCTTTGCTGCCGCGGGCCGCGAGCCGGGGCTGGATCCCTATTACCTCCAGGTCTATTCGATCCGTTTCGACGGGACGGATCTGCGCCGCCTGACCCGTCAGGATCTCAACCATGACCTGTCCCTGCCGCCGCGCGCGCTGACGCAGGTTCCGGCCGGCAGCGGGCGATATCCCAACGGCACCAGCCCCGACGGAGCGTTTTTCGTCGCCGCCCATGAGGCGCCGGACCGCCCGCCCGTCTCGGCCCTGTATGACCGGAGCGGCAGGGTGGTCATGACGCTGGAACATGCGGATGCCCGGGAAGCCTGGCCCGCCGACATGCCGCTGCCCGAGCCGTTCCACGTGCGGGCGCTGGACGGCGAAACGGCGCTGTGGGGGGTGCTCTACAAGCCGCCGGGGTTCGACCCGGAAAAATCCTACCCGGTCATCGACGTCATTTATGGCGGTCCGCAGGTCTTCATGGCGCCGAAATCCTTCGGCCAGACGACCTATGCCCGCTATGCCGAGGGCCTCGCCGCCGCGGGTTTCGTCACGCTTCTGCTTGACGGGCCCGGGACGCCGGGACGGTCCAGGGATTTCTGGCTGCATTCCCACGGCAGGATGGAATGCTGCGGCGGCCTTGCCGACCACGCGGCGGCCATCAGGTCGCTGGCGGCGGACCGCCCCTGGATGGACATCGCGAAGGGCGTCGGGTTGACCGGGTTCTCGGGCGGCGGCTACGCGACGGTTCGCGGCATGGCGGTCCATCCCGATGTCTTCACCGTCGGCGTGTCGATCTGCGGCAACCACGATGTTTCCCTGTATATCGCCAACTGGGCAGAGATGTTCCAGGGCATGGATGCCAGCGCGCGCCGCGGCCTGGCCAGCGCCGATGTGGCCGACCGGATCGCCGGCAAGCTGTTCCTGATTCAGGGAGAGATGGACGACAATGTCCAGCCCAGCCAGATGCTGCGCCTTGTCGATGCACTGGTGAAGGCCGATGCCGATTTCGACATGCTGATCGTGCCGGGCGCCGACCATGGCGTTGCCTTTCACCCCTACGCCCTTCGGCGGACCGTCGATTATTTCCTGCATCACCTTGCAGGCCGGGGATGAGGGGCCGTTATCCGCAATGAAGGAAGCCCTTGTCATCGGCGCCGGCATCGTCGGCGTCTCGACCGCCCTGGCGCTGCAGGAGCGCGGCTGGACCGTCACCGTCATCGACCGCAAGGAGCCGGGCAGCGAAACCAGCTTCGGCAATGCCGGCATCCTGCAGCGCGAGGCCGTGGCGCCCTATGCCATGCCGCTGGGGCCGGGCTTCCTGCTGGGGGTGCTTCTGGGCCGCAGGAACGATGTCCGCGCGCGATGGCGCGAGCTGGCATTGCAGGCCGGCGCACTGCTCCGCTACGGATTGCACTCGACCGCGGCGCGCCATGCCGTCCTGTCTGCGGCCTATGAGAGCCTGATCCGGACCTCGCTGGCGGCCCATCGGGATTTCGTCGACGCCTCCGGCGCGGAGAGCTTGATCCGCCGCAGCGGATACCGCGAATATTTTCGCGATCCGCGGCTGTTCGAGGCCGCCGCCCGCCGCAGCGAGGAGATGGCCGCGCGTCACGGCCTGAACCTGGCGATCATGGATGCGGCGGCGCTGCAAGCGGCGGAGCCGGCCATCGCGGACCCCGGTGCTGGCGCCGTCCACTGGCTGGACCCGTGGAGCGTCAACGATCCCGGTCGCCTGACCACGGCCTATGCGGCGGTTTTCGTCGCCCGAGGCGGACGGATCGTCCGGGCCGAAGTGACCGCGATCCGGGCAACCGCCACCGGCTGGAACGCCAAGGCATGGGGACGCGGCTGGTCGGCGCCGCATCTTGTGCTTGCCGCCGGTCCGTGGACGCCGCGATTGCTGGCCGGGCTGGGCATCCGCGTCCCGATGGTCTACAAGCGCGGCTACCATCGCCACTATGCGGCGCCGGTTCCGCTGCACGTCCCGATGCTGGACACCGACCACGGCTATGTCGCCACTCCGATCGAGCAGGGGCTGCGGATCACCACCGGCGCGCATCTTGCCCGACTGCACCTTCCGCCGGACTACGCGCAACTGGCCCGCGCCGAGGCGGCGGCGCGCGGTATCCTGGACATCGGGCTGGCCGATGAGATCCGGCCATGGACGGGGACCCGGCCCTGCCTGCCCGACATGCTTCCGCTGATCGGGGAATCCGCAAGGCTTCCCCGGCTATGGGTCAATTTCGGCCACGGCCACCAGGGCCTGACGCTCGGCCCCGCCAGCGGCCGTCACCTGGCGGCGCTGATGTCGAACGAACCGCCTCCGGCAGCGCCGGAACCGTTTCTGCCGGCAAGGTATGGGTTCTGACGGAAGCAGATCGCCGCCCGGGCCGACATTCACGTGACGGGTCAGACGCGCCGGCAGGCCGCTGCAAGGCGGAAAGGCCGTTTACAGCTGAAAACTCAGCAAGAAGGAGAACCGGCCGCTTGGCATGGCGATATTGTCCGATGCATGCGTGAACTGGGCATATCCGAAATCCGGCGCGCCCCTTCCGACCGCATCCCTCATCCCCATGACCGCCCTGGCCCCTTCCGCTCCCTCGATGCGCAGGCGTGGCTGCGAGAACACCTTGGCAAGAATCCAGTCCGACAGCAGGCGAGGGCAAGGTGACAGGACCGTCCAGCGCCGTCTCGGCCAGCGGAAAATCCGGCGCGTTCCGTCAGCTCGGCCCGGACGATCCCTGCGCAACCGGATCCGTGGTGCCACGGATGCCCAGGACACTGCCAAGGTCGAGGCGCTGGTTGCGCGCCAGCCTTGGCAGATGCGCAAACGCCGGCCCGGCGACAACGGGATCGCCATCAGGCGAAAGCTCGGCAATTCGCCCCGCAGCCGCGAAAAGCTCTGGCGTCGAGAGAAGCGGCGGCACCACCCCCCAGCTTTCCGGGGATGGCGCGGGGCCCGCTGTCCCGAGGATCAGGCCAGGACCCGGCGGGAGGACGCCTGTGCCAGAATATCCGCGACCATATCGCTTGCGACCTCGGTGGTGGTCTTGCCGCTGCTCTGGCTCAGCGCGAGGATGCGGCGGATGCGCTCGGCGATGCCCGCAAGCCGTTCGCGGCGATAGTTTTCGCCGCGGCGGTGTATCTCGCCCGCGACGCTGATGATGCCGCCGCCGTTGACGACGTAGTCGGGCAGATAGCTGATGCCGCGGGCCCGCAGATGCCCGGCGATGCCCGGGGTGGCAAGCTGGTTGTTCGCCGCCCCGCAGACGACCTTCGCGGTCAGTCGCGCGACCGTCTCGGCGGTCAGGATGCCGCCCAGGGCGCAGGGCGCGAAAATATCCATCTGCTGGGAAAACACGTCATCCGGGCTGCAGATCTCTGCGCCCAGATCGGTCTGCGCACGCTTTACCGCATCCTGGTTCAGATCGGACACGATGAGCGCGGCCCCGGCCGCATGCAGCTTTTCGGCCAGCGCCATGCCGACATGGCCCAGCCCCTGCACCAAGACCCGCTTTCCGGTCAGATCGGCGCTGCCGAAGACCTGCTCGGCCCCGACCCGGAGACATTGAAACACGCCTTCGGCGGTGAAGGGCGACGGATCGCCGCTGGCATGGGCGCCGCTGTTCAGCCCGACCGCATAGGGGGTTTCGCTGGCCACGATGGCCATGTCCTCGGGCGTGATCCCGACATCCTCGGCGGTGTAGTAAATCCCGCCCAGGCTGTCGACGGCACGGCCGAAGGCACGCAACAGCGCCTCCGACTTGTCGGTGCGCGAATTGCCGATGATCACCGACTTGCCGCCGCCAAGGCCCAGGTCGGCGATGGCGTTCTTGCAGGTCATCCCTTCCGCCAGCCGCAGCACATCGCGGCGTGCATCGTCACGCGAGGCATAGTTCCACATCCGGCACCCGCCCGCCGCGGGACCGCAAGCGGTGGAATGAATGCAGATGAAGGCGTCGAGCCCGCTTTCGGCATCTTCGGCATGGACAAGCCGTTCATAGCCCGCCGGCGGCGTTTCATCCGTGATCACAAGTGCCATGATTTCCTCCTCGGCTTGATCTCTGGACGATTATAACGCTTTTCTCCGGTGAAACTCTCCTATATGGAGGGTTAATAACGCAAACTTGGGTGACTATCGCTCTTATTCCGGGGAATTTGCGTGAATATCACCATTGATTCGATCGACCGCCGGATATTGCGCGTCCTTGGTCAGGAGGGCCGGATTCCCGTCGTCGAGCTGGCCGAGCGGGTCGGCCTCTCGGCCACGCCCTGCAAGCGGCGGCTGCAACGGCTGGAAGAGGGCGGCGTGATCGCCGGCTATGCCGCCCGCATCGACCACAAATCCGCCGGTTTCGGGATCACCGCCTTCGTCTCGGTCGAGCTGGAGCGGCAGGACGGCGACGAGATCGAGCTGGTGCAGCAGCAGGTCGCGCAATTCGACGAGGTCGTGGCCGGCATGCTGATGACCGGCTCGCAGGACTTCCTGCTGGAAGTCGTCGTCGGCAGCCTGGAGGATTACCAGGATTTCCTTCAGGGCAAGCTGCTGAAGATCGCCGGGGTGCGCAGCGTGCGCACGCATTTCGCGCTGCGCAAATTCATCGACCGGCCGCGCATTCCCTGACGGCGTGACACCCGCCGCCTTCGCCGGAACGGGGGTGCGATAGGTTGCCCCGGGGTGGTTGCGACAAGGCACCTCCCGCGACCTTTCGGGCATGATCAACAGCATATCCGGCGGCCCGTCCGGCTGGTCATGGCCAGTTCACGCCGCAAGGCCCGGTTGCAATGTCTCGATCAGGTTTGCTGAGCCGTTCCTCGGCCCCGGAATGATCGAAACCTTCTGCTCAGCCCGTCTTCCAGACCTGCCGCGCGATGCGTTCACGATTGCCGCCCATGATCTTCGCCAGCGTGGCGGTGCCATATCCCGCCCGGCAAGTCGCTGGGCCAGCACAGGCAGGCGCCGGGGCGCGATCGTCCGCAGTTCGTCGCCATCGGCGCCCGAGGGCAGGACCTCTGGCCGCGCCGCCGGCTTGCCGATCAGCTCGCCAATACCCTCGACCGGCTCGACAGGTTGCACAGGCCGGACTGATGGCGAAGCGTGATCGCGTCGCCGCTCTCCAGTGCCGCGACCTCGGGAAGGGTCCGGAACAGCGGATCAGCCCGCCCCTTTCCGCCAGCTGGCAGATGACGCGGGCGATGAAAAGCCTAGTGACTGAGCCGAGCGCGAATTGCGTCCCGGCCTTTACCGTTCCGGCCGGTCGCGGTCGGGCCGGCCTCGGCCCGGCATTGGCAAAGATCACGGTCACGATCCTTTCCAATTCGGCAACGGCCGGCCGGATCATCTCCAGCCCGGCGCCAGAGGATGGACCGGCTCCACAGGCGGCCCACACCCTTTCCCCAAACGGCGCACCGCCTCATTCGATGTCGAAGACGACGCCCTGCGCCAGCGGCAATGCGGTCGAGTAGTTGATGGTATTGGTCTGGCGGCGCATATAGCCCTTCCAGGCGTCCGATCCGCTTTCGCGCCCGCCGCCGGTCTCTTTCTCGCCGCCAAACGCCCCGCCGATCTCGGCGCCCGAAGTGCCGATATTGACATTCGCGATGCCGCAATCCGAACCTGCGGCCGATACGAAGGTTTCGGCCTCGCGCAGATCCAGCGTGAAGATCGACGACGAAAGACCCGCCCCCACCGCGTTATGCAGGCGGATCGCCTCGGCCAGATCGCTGTATTTCATCACATAGAGGATCGGGGCGAAGGTTTCCTCCAGCACCGGCCCGGTCTGTTCGGGCATCTCGACCAGTGCCGGACGGGCGTAGAAGGCGGTATCGGGCCCGACCGGCACGCGCTCGCCGCCATGCACCGTCCCGCCGGCGGCCTGTGCGGCCTCCAGCGCATTCTGCATCGCCTCGAAGGCTTGGCGATCCACCAGCGGGCCGACCAGCGCGCCGCTGTCCAGCGGGTTGCCGATGCTGACCGAGCGATAAGCCTTGATCAGCCGGGGCACCAGCCTGTCGTAGACCGATTCATGGACGAACAGCCGGCGCAACGTCGTGCAGCGCTGGCCGGCCGTGCCCATCGCGCCGAAGGCAATCGCGCGCAGCGCCATGTCCAGGTCGGCCGAGGGGCAGACGATGCCGGCATTGTTGCCGCCCAGTTCCAGGATCGAGCGGCCAAAGCGTTCCGCAACCTTCGGACCGACGATCCGGCCCATGCGGGTCGAACCGGTGGCCGAGATCAGCGGCACGTCATGGCTGGCGACCAGAGCCGCGCCGATGTCGGGGCCGCCGATCAGCACATGGCTGAGGCCCTTCGGCGCATCGCCGAAGCGTTTCAGCGCGCGCTCGAAGATGGCCTGGGTGGCCAGTGCCGTCAGCGGGGTTTTTTCCGAAGGCTTCCAGACCACGGCATTGCCGCAGACCAGCGCCAGCGCGGCATTCCACGACCAGACCGCGACCGGGAAGTTGAAGGCCGAGATGACGCCGACGACGCCAAGCGGGTGCCATGTCTCCATCATCCGGTGGCCGGGACGTTCCGAGGCGATGGTCAGGCCGTAAAGCTGCCGGGAGAGGCCCACGGCAAAGTCGCAGATGTCGATCATCTCCTGCACCTCGCCCAGGCCCTCGGACGGGATCTTGCCCGCCTCGATGGATACGAGCTGGCCCAGATCATCCTTGGCGGCGCGCAGTTCCTCGCCCAGCAGGCGAACCAGTTCGCCCCGACGCGGGGCGGGGACGGTGCGCCATGCCTCGAAGGCCGCGCGGGCGCTGGCGATGGCCTGCTGCGTATCCTCGGCGCTGTGGGCCTTCAGCCGGGCGACCTCCTCGCCCGTGACCGGCGAAAAACTGGCCAGGGTGCCGCCGGTACAGGCATCGGACGCCACGCCAAGGCGGGTCAGCAAGTCGGTCGTGCGGGCGGCGATGGATTGGGACATGGGTTCTTCCTCTTCTGTCATCCGAATTTCACCACGCCGAGCCCGGCGGGCGCCGTCTGCCCAGGCAGGGCATTTGCAAGGCGGCGCTGCGGCTCGGGCGTGTAAAGGTCATACCAGTGCTGGTTCTTGCGGCCGAGGGCATGTTCGGCGCTGAAGCTGCCGCCAAATTCGCGGCGGGTCACCTCGATCACCCAGTCGCGCAGCTGCGCCTCCTGCGCCGGATCGGTGGCGATCACCCGCTCCACGCTCAGCACGACCTGCCGGCCGCTGTCATCGGGGGTCGAGCCGGAAACGAGCCCGGTATTGCCCGCCTGTGCGACGACATGCAGCCCATCCCGCGCGCAGATTTTCAGCGCGCGGGACACGTCCTCCGTGCCGGCGGGCCGCAGCACCGCCAGCACATGGCCGCGATCATAGCGCGCGCCGGTCTCGTAGGACAGCATCTGATCCGGCGCGGTCAGCATGCCGCGCGGCCCCAGCAAGGCGTGCAACTCGTCCAGGGCCGTCACGCTCATGCGGCAAGTCCGTCCAGCGCCTTGAGGCTTGCGTCCAGCGAAGCGCACTGGACGGCGGCGTAATGATCGAACTCGTTCAGAACGGCTGCCCCCAGATCGGCTTCGAACCGCCGCTGGCTGGGGCTGGCCGCGAAATCCTGCGCCGCATCATCGCCCAGGTTCGACTGGAAGATTCCGGCGGCGCTGACGGGCAGGAAATCCTCATAGATGATCGGATCGTAACGCAGCGCGCCTTGCGCGATCAGCGTTTCGAGATCCTTCCCCCCTGCCCCTGCGGCCAGACCCTTTTCGGTCGGCGCATAGGTGAAATAGGCCAGACCTTCGGCGCGCAGGCTTGCCCAATCGTCGGGGAAAGCGGCAAAGGCCTCGGTCAGTGCGGCCATGTATTCGGATGCATTCGAGCCGTCCGCCGCCGGGCGCCAACGCCGGCGGGTCTGGCTCAGCAGGCGGTCGTAAAGTGCCCGCCCCTTGGGGGTCAGCGCCACGCCGCGCTGTTCGATCTCGCCAAAGCGGGCGGTGTGCGAGCCTTCCTGCCAATCCTCGCCCGCGCGGAACAGGACCGGCTCTTCCAGCGCCTTGAACGAGGTCTGGCGCAGCAGGATCGGGCATTTGCGCGTGGGCGGGCCTTCGACCACGGCCTTGGGCGTGATGCCGCGGGCAGGCATCCGGGCCTGCACCTTGTCGATGTCCAGCGTCCGCGGGGTCAGGTGGTTGATATGCGGCCCCTTGAAGGACACCACATCGGCGATCAGCCGATGGGCGTCATGCAGCCGGCGATACATGTCATGGCCGACATTCGCGTGCGGCTGCCAGCGGAAGGTTTCCAGCGCCTCGGTCACGAAACGCCCGGCTTCGGCATCGGTCAGACCGCCCTGGGCTTCAGCATGCTCGATCAGGTCCAGGCAGCCTCGCGTGAAAATCCGGCGTCCTGACAGAAGCCGCGCCGCCTCGGCCCGCAGGGCGTCATCCTCGATCAGGTCCAGCCGCAGCAGCGAGGTAAAGACGCGGAACGGATTGCGCTTCAGCGCCTCGGCCCCGACCGGGCGGAAGGCGGTGGAATGGACCGGCACGCCCGCCTCGGACAGATCGTAATAGCCGACCGGATGCATCCCCATCACGGCAAACAGCCGCCGCATGATGTGCAGTTCCTCGGCGGTGCCAAGCCGGATGGCGCCGTGGCGTTCCTCGGAAATGCGGGCAAGGTCGTCGACCTCCTCAAGTCGCGCACGTTCGGCCGGGTCCGCGGCAAGGGTTTCGTCATTCACCCCGGCCACCAGGTCCATCAGCGTGCCATAGGCGGGCACCTCGTCGCGATACATGGCGGACATGGCCGCCGAAAAGCGGCTGCGGATCGTGTCGGGGCTGATATGGATGCCGGCGCTCATGGGACGCTCCTTTCTCTGTGGTGCCTTGGATAGCACGAGCGATCCGGCGCGGCCTTCGTTGATTGGGGCTGACATCATGCCAGCCGGGAATGACTCTGATCCGGGCCTGCCATCCGGGGCGCGTTCGACAAGGCGGATCATGCTGCTGAAATCGCAGACCAGCGACGCAGCAGGACCCTTGCCGAATAATCAGGGAACCGATCTGAACGCATGTCCGATCGGCATGATCGCCCGCGGACCCTTACGGACGATCAGCGGCCGTTTCTTCCATCAGCCAGTCGCGAAACAGGATCAGAGGGTGATGCGTGCCGCGATCCTCGGGCCAGCACAGATGATAGGCTTCCACGCTTTCCAAGGCCAAGGGCAGCGCCTCGACGATGCGGCCCTTGCGCAGCTCATCTTCGAACATGAATCGGGGCAGCAAGGCGATACCGAGACCCGCCGCCGCCGCTTCGAACAGCGTCGTGAACTGATCGAACAGCATGCCGTAAACCGCCTGATCATCCACCCCGTAATGACGCAACCAGCATTCCCACGCATCCGGCCTGGTGGTCAGATGCAGCAGCGGCGCCAAGCGGATGTCGTGGGGCTCGCGAAACCGGAAACGCTCCATCATCTGCGGCGCGCAGACCGGCACGGTGACTTCGGCGCGCAGCGCCACCATCCTGGCGCCGGTCCATTGCGGCGGGCCGAAATAGATGGCGGCGTCGATGATGTCCTGGCTGAAGTCGAACTTCGTCGGCCGGCTGAGGACGTTCAGCATCACCTCGGGGTGGCGCGCGACGAATCGCGGCAATCGCGGCGTCAGCCAGCGCGCGCCGAATGTCGGCGGCACACCCAGCGTCAGCGAGCCGCCGGACGGGTTGGCCCGCAGGTTCAGCGAAGCGTTCGAGATCCTGGCCAGCGCATCGCGGATTTCCCGCGCATAGACCATGCCGCCCAGGGTCAGGCGTATCTTCTGCTTCTCACGGACGAACAGCTCGACCCCCAGCTGCCCTTCCAGGGCCTTGATCTGCCGCGAGACCGCGGATTGCGTCAGCGACAGCTCATCGGCCGCGCGGGTGATCGAGCCGGTTCGGGCGGCGGCATCGAACGCCGCAAGCAATGGCAACGACGGAAGGAAGCGGCGGGCAGAGAGGATGGCTATGACTCCACGGTATGATGTCATGCAAAACGCTTGCTAGCGTAATGGCGCCCGACCCCTGAATAAAGATGAAAAAAACCGGCCCTGCCCACACCGGCCTTCAGGACAAAACGGGAGGAATGATGCTCAACGATCCGCGCTCGCACGGCCTGTGGGAAAAAACCGCACCAGCCCCGCCGCCGACCCACGCGCTTGAGGGCGAGGTGATGACCGATGTGGCGATCATCGGCGGCGGCTATACCGGCCTTTCCACCGCGCTGCATCTGGGCGAACGCGGCATCGGCTGCATCGTCGTCGAGGCCGAGCAGATCGGCTTTGGCGGCTCGGGCCGCAATGTCGGGCTGGTCAATGCCGGCATGTGGGTGATGCCCGAAGACCTGATCGCCACGCTGGGGCCGGATCATGGCAACCGGCTTCTGGATCTGCTGGGCGGGGGGCCGGCGAAGGTCTGGGATATCGCACGCCGCTACGGCATCGATTGCGAGGCCACGCCGGTCGGCACGCTGCATGCCGGTGCGGGGCGCAAGGGATTCGACGAACTGGCCGAACGCGCCCGGCAATGGCAGAAGCGCGGCGCCCCGGTCGAGCTTCTGGGCAGGGAGGAGGCCGCCCAGATGCTGGGCACCCATGCCTTCGAAGGCGCCTTGCTGGATCGACGGGCGGGAACCATCCAGCCTCTGGCCTATGCGCGCGGGCTTGCGCGGGCCGCCATCGCCAAGGGCGCGGCGATCCATACCGGCACGCCGGCCATTGCGCTGGAACGCAGCGGCAATGGCTGGCTGCTGCGCACCCCGAAGGGCAGGGTCAAGGCGGGTCGGATCGTCGTGGCGACCGACATGTATACTCGCTTCGTGATGACGGACATCGCCCGCGAGCAGGTCGTCCTGCCCTATTTCAACATGGCGACGACACCCCTGCCCGAGGATATGGCACGGACCATCGTGCCGGGCCGTCAGGGTGTCTGGGACACCAGGGACGTGCTGCTGTCCTATCGCTTCGACAGGATGAACCGGCTGATCTTCGGCTCGGTCGGTGCGCTGAGGAACGGCGGCGCGGTAGTGCACCGGGCTTGGGCCAGGACCGCGCTGCGCCGCCTTTATCCGCAGATCGGGCCGGTCCGTTTTGAACAGGAATGGTTCGGCAGCATCGGCATGACGTCGGACAACCTGCCGCGCTTTCACCGGCTGGACGACGGCGTCCTCGCCTTCTGCGGCTATAACGGCCGCGGCATCGCACCGGGCACCGTCTTCGGGCAATGCATGGCCGCCCTGCTGGCCGGCGAGATTGCCGAATCCGACCTGCCCCTGCCCGTCACCCGCCCTGCCCCCGTCGCCTGGCGCGCGTTGCAGCAGGTGTTTTATGAAGCCGGCGCCCAGGCGGTTCACCTGGCCGAGGCCGGCCGCAACACCCTCCTCAAAGCCGTTTCTTCCGAAAAAGGCGCCCGATGACGACCGGCTTCATCCGCGCGCCGCGCATCGCCGATCTGGCAATCTCGGAAATCGTCCACCAGACCGAGAAGGCCGCCGTGCGAAGGCGCAGGGTCGCGACATCGTCGCCGGTCATCCTGCATGGCTCTGCTGCACAAATCAGATGATGATCGGACTTCCCCTTTCCTCGGACGGACTGGTCCCACCGCCTCCGTGACGGGTGCCAAGAGCCGTGAAGCGGTTGAGCACGACTCCCCCCGCCTGGTCGCCTCGGAGGTGAGCGCGTCGTCCGTATCGCGCGGAGGGGCGTCCCGTCGCAATCCCATACGACAGATGTTCCGAGGACTTTCCGGCCGGAATCGCGCTGGCCGCAATCATGTGCCGGCTATGGAGGTTTGTCCCTAGCGCGTGCGCCGCGCGATCCCCGGCGGATCAATCCGGCGCGAATGTCATCCCGCTCCACCAAGGCCCGGCTTCCGGGTTGCAGCTCGTCGATTTTTCAGCACCGGGCCAAGTCAATCAGGACGGAACGGGTGATTCGTCCTTCGGAGCAGCACCGAGCCCTTTTTCCAGGATGGAACGGCGGGTCGATCCTGCCAATCGAAAAGGGGCGATTTGGACAGAATGTACCAGTTTGACCGCCCCATCCGTCTGCCCATGGTCAGAATGTCCGCATATCGAACGGTCGCGTCGCGGAGAACAGACAAAGTGACCAGTCAACTCATTGATATAAAACAATAAAATATTGACAGCCAGACGCAATATATCGTTCCTGCAATTGGGGGGCTTCGTCGGGAACGCTGTGTGCGGACACCGGCAGCTAGGGGAAGGGAGGAAATGATGCGTCATTGCAGCATGCCGACATGGCGACAATCAGCGGCACCAGGTGACCGGCAGGTCACAGGCGCCCAGCAGGACACTGGTCGCCTTGGTGAACGATGCCCGGTGCTGCCCCATCCAGGGCTTTGAACTGCATCGCGGCCGGATGACCTGACGGCGGCTCGTGCCGTAGCGCGCAGCGCCGCACAGGATCTCCGGCATCTGACGAAACCGACCGGGCAGGCCGGCAAAGCCGGCTTGCGGGTGATCGTTTCGGCGCAACCTTCAGCATCAAGTACACCAGCATGGCATACAAGACTGACTCAGAAATCGCCTCGAAGGCGACCAAGCTGCCGATCGGGGAGGTCGCGGCAAAGCTCGGCATCGCGGTCGAGGACCTGCTGCCCTATGGCCACGACAAGGCCAAGGTCAGCCAGCAATTCATCGACCGGCTGGCCGACCGGCCCTCGGGCAAGCTGGTGCTGGTCACGGCGATCAATCCGACCCCGGCCGGCGAGGGCAAGACCACCACCACCGTCGGCCTGGGCGACGCGCTGAACCGCATCGGCCATCGCGCCTGCATCTGCATCCGCGAGGCGAGCCTGGGGCCGAATTTCGGCATGAAGGGCGGCGCGGCGGGCGGCGGCCATGCGCAGGTGATCCCGATGGAGGACATGAACCTGCATTTCACCGGCGATTTCCACGCCATCACCAGCGCCCACAACCTGCTGTCGGCGATGATCGACAACCACATCTATTGGGGGAACGAGCAGCAGATCGACCTGCGCCGCGTGGTCTGGCGGCGCGTGCTGGACATGAACGACCGCGCGCTGCGGCAGATCACCTGTTCGCTGGGCGGCGTGACCAACGGTTTCCCGCGCGAGACCGGCTTCGACATCACCGTCGCCTCCGAGGTCATGGCGATCCTGTGCCTGGCGACCGATCTCGACGATCTCGGGCGGCGGCTGGGCGACATGATCGTCGCCTATCGGCGCGACAAGACGCCGGTCTATTGCCGCGACATCAAGGCGGACGGCGCGATGACCGTGCTGCTGAAGGACGCGATGCAGCCCAACCTGGTGCAGACGCTGGAAAACAACCCGGCCTTCGTCCATGGCGGGCCCTTCGCCAATATCGCCCATGGCTGCAATTCGGTGATCGCCACCGCCACGGCGCTGAAACTGGCCGATTACGTGGTGACCGAGGCCGGCTTCGGCGCCGATCTGGGGGCCGAGAAGTTCTTCGACATCAAATGCCGCAAGGCCGGGCTGAAGCCGGACGTGGCGGTGATCGTCGCCACGGTGCGCGCGCTCAAGATGAACGGCGGCGTCGCCAAGGCGGACCTGGCGGCCGAGAATGTCGAGGCGCTGCGCAAGGGCTGCGCCAATCTGGGCCGCCATATCGCCAACATGAAATCCTTCGGCGTGCCGGTGGTCGTCGCGGTCAACCATTTCGCCGGCGATACCGAGGCCGAGATCCGGGCGCTGCAGGATTATGCCAGGGCGCGCGGGGTCGAGGCGATCCTGTGCAGGCACTGGGCCGAGGGCTCGGAGGGCGCGGTCGATCTGGCGCAGAAGGTCGTGCAGATCGCCGAGGCGGGCGGCGCGGAATTCGCCCCGCTCTATCCCGACGACCTGCCGCTGTTCGCCAAGATCGAGACCATCGCCAAGCGCATCTACTATGCCGACGAGGTGCTGGCCGATACCGCGATCCGCAACCAGTTGAAGGAATGGGAAGGCCAGGGCTACGGCCATCTGCCGATCTGCATGGCCAAGACCCAGTACAGCTTCACCACCGACCCCAATCTGCGCGGCGCGCCCGAGGGCCATTCCGTGCCGATCCGCGAGGTGCGGCTGGCCGCCGGCGCCGGTTTCGTCGTCGTCATCTGCGGCGAGATCATGACCATGCCCGGATTGCCTCGGAAGCCCACGGCCGAGGTGATCGGACTGAACGGGGCGCGCGAGGTCGAAGGTCTGTTCTGACCGCCCGGCCCGTCGCCCGACCAAGCGACCCAACGACGCTGCGGCGGCGGTGGCCCAGGGCTGCCGCAGGACCGGGCGCATTATCAGGAAGCGAAGACAATGAATGCCAAGATCATCGACGGCAAGGCCTTTGCGGCAACGGTCCGGGACCGGGTGGCCGGGACCGTGGAACGGCTGAAGGCGGAAGCCGGCATCACCCCGGGACTGGCAGTCGTGCTGGTGGGCGAGGACCCGGCCAGCGAGGTCTATGTCCGTTCCAAGGGCAAGGCGACGCTGGAAGCGGGGATGAACTCCTGGGAGCACCGGCTGGATGCCGATACTTCGGAAGCGGACCTGCTGGCGCTGATCGAGCAGCTGAACAACGATCCCGAGGTGCATGGCATCCTGGTGCAGCTGCCGCTGCCGGCGCATCTGGACCCGGACGTGGTGATCAACGCCATCGACCCGGCGAAGGACGTGGACGGCTTCCATATCTCGAATGTCGGGCTGCTGGGGACGGGGCAGAAATCCATGGTGCCCTGCACGCCGCTGGGCTGCCTGCTGATGCTGCGCGAGCATCACGGCTCGCTCTCGGGGCTGAACGCGGTCATCGTGGGCCGCTCGAACATCGTCGGCAAGCCGATGGCGCAGCTGCTGTTGGGTGACAGCTGCACGGTGACCATCGCCCATAGTCGCACGAAGAACCTGGCCGCGGTCTGCCGCAACGCCGACATCCTGGTCGCGGCTGTCGGCCGGCCGCGGATGATCCCCGGCGACTGGGTCAAGCCCGGCGCCACGGTGATCGACGTCGGCATCAACCGCATCGAGAACGAGGGCAAGACCCGGCTGGTCGGCGACGTCGATTTCGACAGCGCCGCGGCGGTCGCGGGCGCCGTCACCCCGGTGCCGGGCGGTGTGGGGCCGATGACCATCGCCTGCCTGCTGGCCAATACCGTCACCGCCTGCTCGCGGGCACATGGCCTGCCCGAACCGGAAGGGCTGACCTCCTGACGGGGGCGGCGAACTGGAACCGAAGGAAGAAGGAACCCGATATGAGCTTTCACGTCATCGAACAGGCCCCCGCGCGGTTGAACCGAAGCGAGCTTGCCGTGCCCGGCAGCGCCCCGCAGATGTTCCAGAAGGCCGCCGAATCCGAGGCCGACGTCATCTTCCTGGACCTCGAGGACGCGGTCGCCCCGGATGAAAAGGCCGAAGCGCGCCGGAACATCATCCGGGCGCTGAACGAGATCGACTGGGGCAGCAAGACCATGTCGGTGCGCATCAACGGCCTGGATACGCATTACATGTATCGCGACGTCGTGGACGTGGTCGAACAGGCCGGCGAGCGGCTGGACCTGATCATGATCCCCAAGGTCGGCACCGCCGCCGATGTCTATGCGGTGGACATGCTCGTCACGCAGATCGAGGACGCGAAGGGCCTGAAGAAGCGCATCGGTTTCGAGCATATCATCGAGACGGCCCTGGGGATGCAGAATGTCAGCGCCATCGCCGCCGCCTCGAAACGCAACGAGAGCCTGCATTTCGGCGTGGCGGATTATGCCGCCTCGACCCGCGCGCGCACCACGATCATCGGCGGCGTGAACCCCGATTACGCCGTCCTGACCGATCCCGACGAGCATGGCGGCCGCCAGCGCCACTGGGGCGACATGTGGCATTATGCCATCGCCAAGATGGTCGTCGCGGCGCGGGCCAACGGCTTGCGTCCCATCGACGGGCCCTTCGGCGATTTCAGCGACCGCGAGGGCTATCTGGCCGCCGCCTATCGCGCCGCCGTGCTGGGCTGCGAGGGGAAATGGGCCATCCACCCCAGCCAGATCGCGCTGGCCAACGAGGTGATGAGCCCCTCGGACGCCGAGGTCACCAAGGCGCAGCGCATCCTGACGGCGATGGCCGAGGCCGAGGCCGAAGGCAAGGGCGCCGTCTCGCTGGACGGGCGGCTGATCGACTATGCCTCGATCCGCCAGGCCGAGGTTCTGGTCGAGAAGGCCCGGCAGATCGCCGGCGCCGCGTGATGTCCGCCGCGCTCAGATCCCGGGCCGAGACGCTGTTCCGGGCGGCCTGCGCGGCCGCCGACCCGGCGCAAGCCCTGCGCGCCGCGCTGCGGCAGCATCCGGTGCCGGACCTGGGCGCGAATGGCCGCTATATCGTCGTCGCGGTCGGCAAGGCGGCGACCGCGATGGCCGGGGCCATGCTGGACGCGCTGGAACCGGCGCCGGTGCAGGCGCTGGTGGTAACCAATCGCGAGAACCGGCGGCCCCTGCCCGGCGCCATGGTCATGGCCGCCGGCCACCCGGTCCCGGACCAGGACGGCGCCGCGGCGGCCAAGGCGGTGATCGCCCTGCTGGGCGCGGCGGGGGCGCAGGACCGGGTGATCGCGCTGATCTCCGGCGGCGGTTCGGCCATGCTGCCGGCGCCGGCGGGCGACCTGACGCTGGCAGACGAGGTCGCGGTCGGCCGGCTGCTGCTGGAGCGCGGCTTTGACATCCGCGCCGCCAACCTCGTGCGCCAGCAGCTGTCGCGGCTGAAGGGCGGCGGCATGCTGCATTTCGCCGCGCCGGCGCCGGTGACGGCCTATATCCTGTCGGACGTGATCGGCGACGACCTTGCGGTGGTGGCCTCGGGGCCGACCGTGGCGCCGATCGGCAGTATCGAAGAGGCCCGGTCGCTGATCGAGGCGCGGGGCCTGTGGCTGCTGCTGCCCGAAGAGGTCCGGGCGCATCTGGGCCGCGGCCAGGCGTCCGGTCCCGCTGCGGCCCTGCCCGAGGCGCGGAACCACCTGATCGGCTCGAACCGCAAGAGCCTGGAGGCGATTTCCGCGGCGGCGGCGGACCTGAACCCGGCGATCCTTTGCGACGCGCTGGTGGGTGCGGTGGCCGAGGCCGCGGCACGCATCGTCGCGGCGGCGCAGGACGCGCCGCGCGGGCGGCCGGCCTGCCTGATCTTCGGCGGCGAGACGGTGGTGAATGTCGTCGGAACCGGGCTGGGGGGGCGCAACCAGGAACTGGCGCTGCGCGTGGCCCTGACGATGCCGGCCCTTGGCCGGGACTGGGTCTTCCTGTCCGGCGGCACCGATGGCCGCGACGGCCCGACCGACGCCGCCGGCGGCATCGTGGACGCGGGCACCGCCGCCCGCATCCGCGCCGCCGGCCGCGACGGCGCGGCGCTGCTGGCCAACAACGACAGCCACGTGGCGCTGAAGGCCGCGGGCGATCTGCTGCTGACCGGAGCGACCGGGACCAATGTCGCCGATGTCCAGATCCTGCTGCTCTGCCCCTGAACCAAGGAGGAAACCGTGAAGAACCATCCGGCCCCGTCCAGCCGCGCCCGCAACGGCACCCAGGCAAACATTCTTTCCGAAAGGTTGACGCGATGAAGGACACGATCATTTTCCCGCCCCTCGAAATCCCCGAGACGCTGGCCGCCGGGCCTGGCCCGGGCAATACCGATGCGCGGGTGCTGCAACGCTTTTGCCAGTCGGGACTGGCCGACCACATGCAGGCCGACGTCCTGCGGGGGATGATCGAATGCAAGATCATGCTGCGCGAGGTCTGGGGCACCGGCAATATCCACACCTTCGGCGTCGCCGGCACCGGCTTTTCCGGGCTCGACTGCATGCTGAGCGCGATCCTGCCCGGCGACAGCGTCGTGGTCTTCACCAACGGCACCTTCTCGGGCATCGACGGGCTGTCGATCCGCATGAAGGCCTCGACCCGCGAGGAATTGCGGGCGGATTCCCTGAACCCGCAGCCCGCCTCGGTCACTACGGTCGAGGTGCCGCATGGCCAATCCGTCTCGGCCGAGGTGATCGAGGCGGCGCTGGCCCGCCACAAGCCGAAATGGGCCTTCATGGCGCATTGGGAAACCGGCGCGGGCCGGATCAACGACCTGCGCGGCTTCTCGGACGCCTGTCAGCGGCACGGCGCGCTGGGGCTGGTCGATGCGGTCTCGTCGCTGGGCATCGCGGATTTCTCGATCGACGACTATCCCGGCGTGGTCGGCTGGGCCTCCTGCCCGCAGAAGGGCGTGCTGTGCCTGCCGCTGACCTATGCGCCGGTCAGCTTCAGCGACCGCTATATCGCCGAGCTGCGCGAGAACGGCTGCCACACCTATGCGCATCACCCGATCCTCGAGGCGCGGCACTGGGCGATCGTCAACGGCCAGGATGTCGAGAAGGGCGTCTATCACCGCACCCATTCCGGCTATGCGGTGGCGGCCTTTCACGAGGCGCTGCGCATCATCCTGCAGATCGGCCGCGCCAAGCGGGCCCAGGACTATGCCTTCCACGAAAAGGCCCTGCGCGCGGCGGTCGAGGCCATGGGCTGCGAGGTCACCTCGAACATGACCAGCCTGGTGGTGCTGAACCTGCCCGGGCCGCTGGCGGGACGCGAGATGGAACTGGTGCAGAACTGCCGCGCCGAGGGCTTCGGCATCTGGCCGACGCTTTCGGAACCCGTGCAGGTCCGCATCGGCATCCTCAACCAGCTTTCCGAACCCGCGATCACCGAGATCGTCACCCGCTTCGCCGATGCCATGGCGGACCTGGGGGCGAATATCGACATGGCCAGGGTCCGGGCGGTGCTGAGCGCCCATTACGACCACGCCGACGCCTAATCCAGGGAGGATTGTCAGATGGATATTCACGAATACCAGGCCAAGGAAATCCTGGCGAGCTTCGGCGTCGCCATTCCGCCCGGCGCGCTGGCCTACAGCCCCGAACAGGCGGCCTATCGCGCCCGCGAACTGGGCGGCGACCGCTGGATCGTCAAGGCGCAGGTGCATGCGGGGGGCCGCGGCAAGGCCGGCGGCGTCAAGCTTTGCGACAGCGATCACGAGATCATGGAGGCCTGCGAGGCCATGTTCGGCCGCAAGCTGGTCACGCATCAGACCGGGCCCGAGGGCAAGGGCATCTATCGCGTCTATGTCGAGGGCGCGGTGCCCATCGCGCGCGAGATCTATCTGGGCTTCGTCCTCGACCGCGGCTCGCAGCGGGTGATGATCGTCGCCTCGTCCGAGGGCGGCATGGATATCGAGGACATCTCGGCCCAGAAGCCCGAGACAATCGTCCGCTCGGCCGTCGAGCCGGCGGTGGGACTGCGCGAGTTCCAGGCGCGCGAGATCGCCTTCGCGCTTGGCATCCCCGCCCCGCTGGTCCAGCAGATGGTCCGCACGCTGACCGGCTGCTATCGCGCCTTCCGCGACCTCGACGCCACCATGGTGGAGATCAACCCGCTGGTGGTCACCGGCGACAACCGCATCCTGGCGCTGGATGCGAAGATGACCTTCGACGACAATGCGCTGTTCCGCCATCCGCAGATCAGCGAGCTGCGCGACAAGTCGCAGGAGGACCCGCGCGAATCCCGCGCCGCCGACCGTGGCCTGTCCTATGTCGGGCTGGACGGGAACATCGGCTGCATCGTCAACGGCGCCGGCCTTGCCATGGCGACCATGGACACCATCAAGCTGGCCGGGGGCGAACCCGCGAACTTCCTCGACATCGGCGGCGGCGCCACGCCCGAGCGGGTGGCCAAGGCGTTCCGGCTGGTCATGTCGGACAAGAACGTCCGCGCCGTGCTGGTCAACATCTTCGCCGGCATCAACCGCTGCGACTGGGTGGCCGAGGGCGTGGTCCAGGCCCTGACCGCCAACCCGGTCGAGGTGCCGGTCGTGGTGCGCCTTGCCGGCACCAATGTCGAGGAGGGCCGCAGGATCCTCGAGCAATCCGGCCTGCCGGTCATTGCCGCCAAATCCCTGATGGACGCGGCGCAGAAGGCGGTGAACGCCCTGACGGACGGGGCAACCAATCTGGAAAAGGCGGAGGCGATCTGATGAGCATCTATCTGGACAATGAAAGCCGCGTGATCGTTCAGGGCATTACCGGGCGTCTTGCGCAGTTCCACACCAAGGAGATGATCGACTACGGCACCAATGTCGTGGGCGGCGTCGTGCCCGGCAAGGGCGGCGAGACGGTGCAGGGCGTGCCGGTCTTCGACACCGTCAAGCAGGCGGTGGCGGCGACCGGGGCCAATGCCAGCCTGGTGATCGTGCCGCCGCCCTTTGCCGCGGATTCGATCATGGAGGCGGCGGATGCCGGCATCGGCTATTGCGTCTGCGTGACCGACGGCATTCCGGCCCAGGACATGATCCGGGTCAAGCGCTACATGTATCGCTATCCCCGGGAAAGCCGCATGGTGCTGACCGGGCCGAACTGCGCCGGCACCATCAGCCCCGGCAAAGCGCTGCTGGGCATCATGCCGGGCCATATCTATCTGCCGGGCAACGTGGGCATCGTCGGGCGGTCCGGCACGCTGGGCTATGAGGCGGCGCAGCAGCTGAAGGATCTGGGCATCGGCGTCTCGACCTCGGTCGGGATCGGCGGCGACCCGATCAACGGCTCGTCCTTCAAGGACATCCTGATGGCCTTCGAGCAGGACGACCAGACCGAACTGGTCTGCCTGATCGGCGAGATCGGCGGCCCGCAAGAGGCGGATGCGGCCGGCTATATCCGCGACCACATGAAGAAACCGGTGGTCGCCTATATCGCCGGGCTGACCGCGCCCAAGGGCCGCACCATGGGCCATGCCGGCGCCATCATCTCGGCCTTCGGCGAAAGCGCCAGCGAAAAGGTCGAGATCCTGACCGCCGCCGGGGTCACCGTCGCCGAACATCCCTCGATGATCGGCGAGACCATCGCCCGGTCGATGAAACAGTTTGCCTGAGAGGTCGAGATGGCACAGCCCAAGGTACTTCTGACCCGACGGTGGCCCGAGGCGATCGAAGCGCGGCTGGGTGAGGTCTTCGACCTCACCGTCAGCCGGGACGATCTGCCGCTGGACGCCGACCAGCTGAAAGCCGCGCTCCGCGATTACGACGCGGTGCTTCCCACGGTGACCGACCGGCTGTCGGCCCCTGTCTTCGACGTGGCAAGCCCGCGCACGAAGATCCTCGGCAATTTCGGCGTCGGCTTCAGCCATATCGACCTGGCCGCCGCCAGCGCCCGCGGGATCACCGTCACCAACACGCCCGACGTGCTGTCCGAATGCACCGCCGACCTTGCCATGACCCTGCTTCTGATGGTCGCGCGCCGCGCCGGCGAGGGCGAGCGGGAATTGCGCGCCGGCAAATGGACCGGCTGGCGCCCGACCCACATGATCGGCAAGAAGGTTTCGGGCGCGACGCTGGGCATCGTCGGCTTCGGCCGGATCGGGCAGGCCATGGCGCGGCGCGCGCATTTCGGCTTCGGCATGAAGATCGTGGTGCAGAACATCCCCGCCGTCGCCCCCGAGACCCTGGCCGAGTTCGGTGCCGAGCAGGTCGGCACCATCGACGAATTGCTGCCGCGCTGCGATTTCGTATCTCTGCACTGCCCGGGCGGGGCCGAGAACCACCACCTGATCGACGCGAGCCGCCTGGGGCTGATGAAGCCGGACGGCTGCCTGATCAACACCGCCCGCGGCGAGGTGATCGACCAGCACGCGCTGGCGCAGGCGTTGTGGTTCGGCACCATCGGCGGCGCCGGGCTGGACGTGTTCGAGGGCGAGCCGGACATCCCCTATGCGCTGCTGGGCGCCGACAACCTGGTCATGCTGCCGCATCTGGGTTCCGCCACGCGCGAGACGCGCGACGCCATGGGCCTGCGGGTGATGGAGAACCTCGTGGCCTTTTTCGAGGGCCGCGAACCGCGCGACCGTGTGAACTGATGGCACGCGCGCGGGACTTCCAGCCCGGACCGGACGGCGGCGCCGATGCCTATGCCGAGACGCTGAGGCGCACGCTGCGCCAGCTTTGGCGCGAGGTGCTTCTGCGCCGCGCGCCGCAGGTGGCCGCCAGCCTCGATTCCGCTGCGCCGGTCGCGATCCCCCGCGACAATGCGGCGGTGCCCTATCTTCAGGCGCTGAACATCTGGTTCCAGCTGCTGCGCATCGCCGACGAGAACGTGGCCATGCGCGAGCGGCGGCAAGCCGAGACCGAGTCGGGCCCGGCGACCGTGCCCGGCAGCTTCGCCAAGGCGCGGGCCGAGCTGGGCGCCGCGGCCCGGATCGGCGCCAGCGGCGCAGAGGACGGCATCTGCGTGGGGCCGACGCTCACCGCGCACCCGACCGAGGCCAAGCGCGTCACCGTGCTGGAAATCCATCGCCGCATCTATCGCAATCTCGTGGCGCTGGAGACGCAACGCTGGACGCCTCGGGAACGGGCGCAGCTGACCGACGACCTGCGCAGCGAGATCGACCTGCTCTGGATGACCGGCGAGCTGCGTCTGGAACGCCCGCGGCTGTCGGATGAGATCGAATGGGGGCTGCAATTCTTTCGCGACAGCATCTATGACGCGGTGCCGCTGCTCTATGACCGCTATCTGGCCGCCGGCTTCGACCCCGGCACCCTGCCCGAGATCCGCTTTCACAGCTGGATCGGCGGCGACCGGGACGGCAATCCCAACGCGACGACCAAAGCGACCAGCGACGCGCTGGCCCGCAACCGGCAGGCGATCCTCGACCGCTATCTGGACGGGCTGCGCGAGGCCGGGGCCCGCATCAGCATCAGTTCCTCCATCGTCGCCGTTCCGGGGGCCGAGGGCATCGCGCTGGACGCCCTGATCGCCGAGCGCCCCGAATGCCGCAGCCGCAACCCGGGCGAGGTCTTCCGCCAGGCGCTGACGGTCATCGGCAACCAGATCCGGGCGCTGCGCGACCAGACTGGCGGCTATCGCTTCCTGAGCGACTTCATCGCCGACCTGAAGGTGGTCGAGGACGGGTTGCACGCCATCGGCGCCGCGCATCTGGCGCATCGCCATGTCCGCCCGATCCGCTGGCAGGCGCAGACCTTCGGCTTTCGCACCGCGACGCTGGACATCCGCCAGAACTCGACGGTGACGACCGCAGTGCTGGCCGAGATCTGGGCCGGCGACGGCGGCCCCGCGCCGCAATACGGCTCATGCGCCTGGTCGGAGCGGCTGCGCGCCGACCTGTCCAGCCCGGCGCTGCCAGAGGTCGATCCCGCCCGACTGAGCGAGGCCGGTCAGGAACTGCTGGCGCTGCTGCGCTTGATGCACGACATGGGCGAGGGCGTGGACCGCGATGCGCTCGGCCCGTTCATCCTGTCCATGACGCGCTCGACCGACGATCTGCTCGGTGTCTATCTGCTGGCCCGCCATGCCGGTTTCGGCGCCGAGACCCTGGACCTGCGCGTGGTGCCGCTGTTCGAGACCATCGCCGATTTGCGCGCCGCGCCCGCGATCCTGTCCGAGCTGCTGCAGGTGCCGCTGGCGCGCCGCAGCCTGAAGGCGCGCGGCGGCAACCGGTTCGAGGTGATGCTGGGCTATTCCGACAGCAACAAGGACGGCGGCTTCGTCAGCTCGACCTGGGAACTGGAGCGGGCGCAGCGCAGCATATCCCGCGCCCTGGCCGGCCACGGGATGCGCCCGGCCTTCTTCCACGGCCGCGGCGGCTCGGTCAGCCGCGGCGGCGCCCCGACCGAGCGCGCCATCGCGGCGCAGCCGCCCGGCACGGTCTCGGGCCGGATGCGGATCACCGAACAGGGCGAGGTGGTGTCGTCGAAATACGCGAACCGCGGCACGGCGCTGAACACGCTCGAGGTGCTGACCTCGGCGGTGCTGCTGCACAGCGCGGCGCCGGCGCCGGCGCGGACCGCGGCGACGCCGGAATTCGACGATGCGCTGGAAGGCCTGGCGGGCATGTCGCAGACCGCCTATGCTACCCTGCTGGGCCAGCCCGGCTTCGTAAGCTATTTCCAGCAGGCCAGCCCGGTCGAGGAGCTGGCGATGCTGAAGATCGGCTCGCGCCCGGCCCGCCGCTTCGGGGCCAAGTCGCTTGACGACCTGCGGGCGATCCCCTGGGTCTTCGCCTGGTCGCAGAACCGCCACCTGATCACCGGCTGGTACGGCTTCGGCACCGCCATCGACAGCTTCCGCAAGGTGCGCGGGGCCGAGGGCGAGGCCCTGCTGCGGCGCATGCTGCGCGGCTCGGCGCTGTTCCAGCTGATCGTGGACGAGGTCGAGAAATCGCTGTTCCAGGCGGATATGCGGATCGCCGCCCGCTATGCCTCGCTGGTCGAGGATGCCGGGCTGCGCGACGCGATCCTGGGCGCGGTGCAGGCCGAATACCGCCGCAGCGAACGGGCGCTGCTCTGGCTGACCGGCGAGGCGCTGCTGGCCGAGCGGTTCCCCATGATGCGCGACCGGTTCGAGCGGGTCCGCGCCCCGATGAACGACATCCATGCGCTGCAGGTCGACCTGCTGCGCGACTTGCGCGGCCGCACCACAGGCAAGCTGTCGGTGCCGCTGCTTCAGACGATGAACTGCATAGCCGCCGGCCTGGGCTGGACCGGCTGAACCACAGAACAGGGAGAGGAAGATGAACCACCAACCGATCAACACCACCATGGCCGCCAGGCCGCTGGCCGACAGCGATCCCTATATCTTTCGCGCCATCCGCATGGAGCTGGGCCGCCAGCGCGACGAGATCGAGCTGATCGCCTCGGAAAACATCGTCTCGCCCGCCGTGCTCGAGGCGCAGGGCTCGGTCCTGACCAACAAATATGCCGAGGGCTATCCGGGGCGGCGCTATTACGGCGGCTGCGAATATGTCGATATCGTCGAGGATCTGGCGATCCAGCGGGCGAAATGGCTGTTCGGCTGCGAATATGCCAATGTGCAGCCGAATTCCGGCAGCCAGGCCAATCAGGGCGTGTTCACCGCGCTGATGAAGCCCGGCGACACCTTCCTGGGCATGAACCTGGCCTCGGGCGGCCACCTGACCCATGGCGCGGCGCCCAACCAGTCCGGCAAATGGTTCAACGCGGTGCAATACGGCGTGCGCAGGCAGGATTGCCTGATCGACTTCGACCAGGTGGCGGACCTGGCCCGGCAGCATCGGCCGAAACTGATCGTCGCCGGCGGCTCGGCCATTCCGCGGGTCATCGACTTCCGCAGGTTCCGCGAGATCGCCGAGAGCGTCGGGGCCTATCTGATGGTCGACATGGCCCATATCGCCGGGCTGATCGCCGGCGGCGCGCATCCCTCGCCCTTCCCCCATGCCGATGTGGTGACCACCACAACGCACAAGACCCTGCGCGGCCCGCGCGGCGGCATGATCCTGACCAATTCCGAGGAGATCGCCAAGAAGGTCAATTCGGCGATCTTCCCGGGCATCCAGGGCGGGCCGCTGATGCATGTGATCGCCGCCAAGGCCGTGGTCTTCGGCGAGGCGCTGGAGCCCGAGTTCAAGTCCTATGCCGCGGCGGTGGTGAAGAACGCGCAAGCCCTGGCGGCGGGCCTGATCGAGGGCGGGCTGGACATCGTCACCGGCGGCACCGACACCCATGTGATGCTGGTCGACCTGCGGCCGAAGAAGGTGACCGGCAACGAGACCGAAAAGGCGCTTGGCCGGGCCAACATCACCTGCAACAAGAACGGCATCCCCTTCGACCCGGAAAAGCCCACCGTGACCTCGGGCATCCGCCTGGGCAGCCCGGCCGCCACCACCCGCGGCTTCGGAGAGCCGGAATTCCGCCAGATCGCCCGCTGGATCATCGAGGTGGTGGACGGGCTGGCCGCGAACGGTCCGGACGGCAATGCGGCGGTCGAAACGCGGGTCAAGGCCGAGGTCCAGGCGCTTTGCGCGCGTTTCCCGCTTTATCCCGAACTCTGAATGGCATCCGCCCGGCCCTCCCGGGGGCCGGCGGATTCTGACGCGTGAAGACTACGGAAAGGATCGCCTGGTGAAGATCGGCGGATTGAGAGAGCGTTTTGGGGGTGAGGCGCGTGTTGCGGTGACTCCGTCCTCTGCGGCGCATCTGCAGAAGCTTGGGCATGAGGTTTACGTCGAGGCGGGCGCCGGGGTTCGTGCGGGGTTTTCGGACGCGGCCTATGAGGCGGCCGGGGTCGCGGTTCTGCCGGACGCCGCGGCGCTGATCGGCGCGGTGGACGTGGTGGTCAAGGTGCGGCCGCCCGAGCCCGGGGAACTGCGGCAGATGCGGCGCGGCCAGGTGCTGATCTCGCATTTCTGGCCGGCGCAGAACCCGGACCTGCTGGAGCTGGCGCGCGAGCAGGGCGTCACCGCCATCGCCATGGACATGGTGCCGCGCATCTCGCGGGCGCAGAAGATGGATGCGCTGAGCTCGATGGCCAATATCGCCGGCTACCGGGCGGTGATCGAGGCGGCGAACAATTTCGGCCGCTTCTTCACCGGCCAGGTGACGGCGGCGGGCAAGGTGCCGCCGGCCAAGGTGCTGGTGGTGGGCGCCGGCGTCGCCGGGCTTGCCGCCATCGGCGCCGCGGTCAGCCTGGGCGCGCAGGTCCATGCCTTCGACGTGCGCCCCGAGGTGGCCGAGCAGATCGAATCGATGGGCGCGGAATTCGTCTATCTGGACTTCCAGGACCAGGTGCAGGACGGGGCCGCCACCGGCGGCTATGCCGCGCCCTCCTCGCCCGAGTTCCGCGAAAAGCAGCTCGAGAAGTTCCGCGAACTGGCGCCCGAGATGGACATCGTCATCACCACGGCGCTGATCCCCGGCCGCGACGCGCCGAAGCTGTGGACCGCCGACATGGTCGCGGCGATGAAGACCGGCTCGGTCATCGTCGACCTGGCGGCCGAGCGCGGCGGCAATTGCGAGCTGACCGTCCCGGACGAGCGCATCGTCACCGAAAACGGCGTGGTGGTGATCGGCTATACCGATTTCCCGTCGAGGATGGGGGCGCAAGCCTCTGTACTTTATGGCAACAACATCCGCCACATGCTCTCGGACCTGACGCCGGGCAAGGACGGCGTCATCGTCCAGAACATGGAGGACGACGTGATCCGCGGCTCGACCGTCACCCATGACGGCGACGTGACCTGGCCGCCGCCGCCGCCCAAGGTCGCGGCCATCGCCGCCGCGAAGCCCAAGGAAAAGCCCAAGGAGCCGACCCCCGAGGAACGGCGCGCGCAGGAAATCGCCGCCTTCCGCGCCCAGACCCGCAGCCAGGTGACGCTGCTCGGCGCGGGGGCGGTGCTGATGCTGCTGGTGGGGCTGTTCGCGCCCGCAAGCTTCCTGTCGCATTTCATCGTCTTCGTGCTGGCGGTCTTCGTCGGCTTCCAGGTGATCTGGAACGTCAGCCATTCGCTGCACACGCCCTTGATGGCGATCACCAACGCCATCTCCTCGATCATCATCGTCGGCGCGCTGCTGCAGATCGGCTCGGGCGGCTGGCTGGTGGTGCTTCTGGCGGCGCTGTCGGTGCTGATGGCGGGCGTCAACATCTTCGGCGGCTTCCTGGTCACGCGCCGGATGCTCGCCATGTTCCAGAAGTCGTAAGGGGAGAGGGCGCATGGAATACGGATTCACCACCGCCGCCTATGTGGTCGCGGCCGTGCTGTTCATCCTGTCCCTGGGCGGGCTCTCGGGCCAGGAAAGCGCCAAGCGCGCGGTCTGGTACGGCATCGCGGCCATGGCGCTGGCGGTGGTCGCGACGCTGATCGGGCCGGGCTATGGCAATTGGGGGCTGACGCTGGTCATGCTGGCCATCGGCGGCGCCGTGGGCTGGGTCGTGGCCAAGCGGGTGCAGATGACCGAGATGCCGCAGCTGGTCGCGGCCATGCACAGCCTGGTCGGCCTGGCCGCGGTGCTGATCGGCTTCAACGCCCAGTTCGAGCTGGCGCGGGTGATCCGCGCCCGCGCCACGGATGCCGCCGCGCATTTCGAGGGCTTCGCCGCGGTGCTGGCGCACAAGACCCCGGCCGAGATCGCCATGCTGAAGGTCGAGGTCTTCCTGGGCATCTTCATCGGCGCGGTGACCTTCACCGGCTCGGTGGTGGCCTTCGGCAAGCTGGCGGGCAAGATCGACGGCAAGCCCCGCAAGCTGCCGGGCGGGCATATGCTGAACGCCGGCGCGGCGGCGCTGTCGGTGCTGCTGGGCATCCTCTATTGCGCCGGGATCGGGCCGGCGGTGCCGTGGCTGCTGCTGATCACGCTGCTGGCCTTCTTCATCGGCTATCACCTGATCATGGGCATCGGCGGCGCCGACATGCCGGTGGTGGTGTCGATGCTGAACAGCTATTCCGGCTGGGCGGCGGCGGCGATCGGCTTCACGCTGGGCAACGACCTGTTGATCGTGGTGGGCGCGCTGGTCGGCTCCTCGGGTGCGATCCTGAGCTACATCATGTGCAAGGCGATGAACCGCAATTTCGTCAGCGTGATCCTGGGCGGCTTCGGCGGCGAGGCGGGCCCGGCGATGGAGATCGAGGGCGAGCAGGTGGCCATCGACGCCGACAGCGTGGCGGCGGCCTTGAACGATGCCGACGAGATCATCATCGTGCCGGGCTATGGCATGGCGGTGGCGCAGGCGCAGCAATCGGTGTCGGAGCTGACCCGCAAGCTGCGCGCCAAGGGCAAGACCGTGCGCTTCGCCATCCATCCGGTGGCGGGCCGCCTGCCGGGGCACATGAACGTGCTCCTGGCCGAGGCCAAGGTGCCCTATGACATCGTGCTGGAGATGGACGAGATCAACGAGGATTTCCCCTCGACCGACGTGGCGATCGTGATCGGCTCGAACGACATCGTGAACCCGGCGGCGCAGGAGGACCCCAACAGCCCCATCGCCGGCATGCCGGTGCTGGAGGTGTGGAAGGCCAAGCAGGTCTTCGTCAGCAAGCGCGGCCAGGGCACCGGCTATTCCGGCATCGAGAACCCGCTCTTCTACAAGGAAAACACCCGCATGTTCTACGGCGACGCAAAGAAATCCATCGACCAGCTCCTGCCCATGATCGAGTGAGGGGGGAAACCGCGCGGAAAACAGCGGCGGGCCGAAAAGACCGGTCCGGTTGCGCATCGCGAGTCTTGCTCGTTTCGGGGGACATCTTGCTGTATCACGAAAGGCAGGCGTCCGCAGGGAACGGACGGAACGGGAGGTTGCATTGGAAGCCCAGGCGACGGCGCCCGCCGCCGACAGAGCCGACCCGCTGATGCGCCAGGCAAGCGTGCTGGTGGTCGATGATGAGCCGGGAATACGCAATTTCCTGGTCAAGACGCTGCAGCCCCATTGCCGCGCGGTGCTGGAGGCGGCGGATGTCGAGACCGCCGGCGCCATGCTGGAACAGCAACGCTTCGACATCGTGCTGCTGGACAACCGCATGCCCGGCCCGCGCGGCATCGACTGGCTGGTGCAGCAGCGCAAGCAGGGCTGGCGGTTCGAGGCCATCATGATCACCGCCTTTCCCGACCTGGATACCGCCATCGAGGCGATGCGGGCGGGTGCGGCGGATTTCCTGCTCAAGCCCTGCCGCGCCAACCAGGTGCTGAACGCGGTGCGGCGCAGCATGGAACTGGCCTCGCTGCGGCGCGAGAACCTGCTGCTGCGCCATGAGCTCGACCGGACGCGGCTGAGCCAGCGCAGCCAGCTTCTGGGCAGTTCGCCCGCCATCGAGGAGGTGCGCGAAAGGCTGCGCCGCGTGGCCGGGCTGCCGACGCCGGTGCTGATCTCGGGCGGCTCGGGCACCGGCAAGGAAGAGGCGGCGCGCTTCCTGCACGCGCTCTCGGGCCGCGCCGACCGGCCCTTCGTCGCGATCAATTGCGCGACCATCCCCGCCGATATGCTGGAAACGGAACTGTTCGGCCATGCTCCCCGTGGCGCGGACCAGGGACGGACGGGCCTGTTCGTGTCAGCCGAGGGCGGCACCGTCTTCTTCGACGAGATCGCCGAACTGCCCAGGCCGGCGCAGGCGGCGCTGCTGCGGGTGCTCGACAAGCAGACCATCCGCCCGGTCGGCGCGGAGCGCGAGATCGCGCTGGACCTGCGCTTCGTCTTTGCCACCGGAAAGACGCTCGCGGCCGAGGTCGAGGCCGGCCGGTTCCGCGAGGACCTGTTCTTCCGGGTGAACGTCCTGCAGATCGAGATGCCGCCGTTGAGGCTGCGCGGCACGGATACCATCGACCTGGCCGCCTTCTTCATGGCCGGGCTGGCCGCGGAACTGGGGCTGGAGCCCTTGCCGATCGATACCCAGGTGCGCGCGGCGCTGTTGCGCCACCCCTGGCCCGGCAATATCCGCGAGCTTCGCAACTTCATCGAACGGTCGCTGATCTTCGGCCGCTTTCCGCTGGAGACGCTGGGGCCGGCCACGCCCCAGGACGTCGAGCCGCTGGATGCGGTGCAGCGCCGGTATATCCTGCAGGCGCTGGAACTGGCCGGCGGCAACCGCTCGCGCGCCGCGGATTGGCTTGGCGTGTCCCGCAAGACCATCGAGCGGAAATGCGCGCGCTGGGGGCTGTAAGCGGCGCGCGCGGCGCGATCACGCCGCAGGCAGCCAGATGCGGAAGCGGCTGCCGGTTGCGTCGCTCTCGACCGTGATGCTGCCGCCCTGGCGCTCGACCAGCCGCCGGCAGATCGACAGGCCCAGCCCGGTGCCGCCCTTGCGGCCGCGGCTGGTGACGAAGGGCTCGAAGATCTGCCCCAGTATCTCGGGCGGGATGCCGGTGCCGGTGTCGGAAAGCTCCAGCGACACGCCCTGCGCGCCGTCGAAAGCCGCGTCGCGGCTGGCAACGCGGATCTCGCCGCCCTCGGGCATGGCGCGGATGGCGTTGGCGATCAGGTTCACCAGCACCTGCTGCAACGCGACCCGGCCGATCCGCACCATCCGCGTCGAGCGCAGGTCGTGGCGCATGGTGACGGCACCGCGCGTCAGCATGTGCCGGACCAGCGGCTCGCATTCCGCGACCGCCTGCACCGGATCGGTTGCGGGCTCGCCCTCGCCCGGCTCGTCCATGCGGGCGAAATCCAGAAGCCGCGTCACGATCTGCGAGATGCGGTGGATCTGTTCGTCGATCAGCCGCAGCTCGGTTTCAGCCGGTTGGGCGGCCGGGCCCAGGATCTCGCGCAGCACGTCCAGATTGCCCTGGATCACCGCCAGCGGGTTGTTGATCTCATGCGCGATGCCGGCCGAGATCTCGCCCAGGGCAGCCAGCTTTTCCGATTGCACCAGCTGATGCGTGGCGGCCTCGAGTTCGCGCACCGCCTGGCGCAGGGCGGCGGTGCGTTCCTCGACCCGCTGGTTCAGCGCGTCGTTCCAGGCACAAAGCTGCCGGTCGCGATCCTGCAGCTGCGCCAGCAGCCTGTCCAGCAGCATGGCAAGGCCGGCGATCTCGTCCGCGCCGCGGGTGACGCCGGTGCGGGCGGAAAGGTCGCCGCCGCGCAGCCGGGCAAAGGTCTCGGCGATCTTCTCGAGCGGGCGGAAGATGCTGCCTGCCCATCGCAGGAACACCGGCACCGTGACCAGCGCCACCAGCAGGAAGGCGGCCAGGACCAGCAGCACCGCGCGGCGCTTGGCCTCGGCGAAGGGGCGGTCGAGGATGCCGACATAGATCATGCCGATGCGCTGGCGCGCGCTGTCCTCAATCGGCGCATAGGCCGAGATATAGCGGTCCTGCAGCACCTGCGCCCGGGCCAGCCAGACCTGGCCCCGGCCAAGCACCCGGTCGCGCACGATGGCCGAGGCCCGGGTCCCCAGCGCCCGCGCCCCGCCCGCCACCGTCACATTGGTCGAGATGCGCATGTCGCCCAGAAACAGCGAGACCGTGGCATGGGCGCCCGGCGGCAGGGTGTCGGGGTGATAGATCAGCTCGTTGATGCGGTCGATGATGGACAGGTTGCGGTTCAGCAGGATGCCGCCCACCAGGACTGCCGGCGCGCCGGTCTCGGGATCGCTGGCCGCGACGACCGATTGCGCCACCATGCCGCGGGTTTCCCTTTGCCGCGACGGCTGGGGGGCGGCCGAGACCAGGGCGATCTCGGCCCGGGCGGCAAGGCCGGGCGAGATGGCGCGAAGCGCGGCCTGGTCGAAGACCTCGAGGGTGTTGCGCGCGCCCCGCACCGGGCCCGAACCCGGCACGTTCATCGGACGCGCGCCCTGCGGGCTGGCGGCGACCAGCCCGCCCGCCGGCGTGGCGAGGTAGAGATAATCCAGCCCCAGCCGCACCCGGTAAAGGTCCAGCAGGCCCGGCCGGTCCGCGCTATGGGCGAATTCCTCGGAGCGCGCCAGCATCTCGATCCGCTCGCCGGCGTTTTCCAGGATGCTCTGCAGATATTGCTGGGCGATGGTCAGGTCGCTGTTGACCTTGGCGGTCAACAGCCGGTCGAACTTGAGCGACCATTGATGCATGGTGATGCCCAAAAACACCGGCAGGATCACCAGCACCGGCAAAAGCGCGATGGCGAGCAGGCGGTAGCGCACCGAATGACGCCAGCGGCGGGTCGCCTCAGCCATTCCAGTCCGCCAGGCGCCGGTCGATGGTCTTGCGCGAGATGCCCAGCCGCGCCGCCGCCGCCTCGCGGTCGCCGTCCAGCGCCGCCAGCGTGCCCATGATCGCCCGCCGCTCGATCTCGGCCAGGGTCTGGCTGTCGCGGCGGCCCAACGGGGCGGCCAGCGGCGGGAAGCGGCCCAGGATCAGCGCGCGCTCGACGGCATTGCGCAGCTCGCGCACATTGCCGGGCCAATCATAGGTGGCGAGGTTCGCCCGCACCTCGGCGGTGATCGGCACGGGCCGCATGCCAAGCTGCCGCGACAGGATGGCCATGAACAGATGCACCAGGTCGAACAGGTCCGGCCCGCGTTCGACCAGCGTCGGCATGGCGATATGCAGCACGTTGATGCGATAAAGCAGATCGGCCCGCAGCCGCCCCTCGGCCACCGCCTTGTCGAGATCGGTATTGGCGGCAAAGATCAGCCGCACATCCACCGGGGTCTCGCGCTCGGACCCCAGCGGCCGGACGCGACGATCCTCGATAGCGCGCAAAAGCTTGGCCTGGAGCCCGACGGAAAGCTCGGCGATCTCGTCCAGGAACAGCGTGCCGCCGCGCGCCGACATGAACAGGCCCTCGCGGTTCTGCTCGGCGCCGGGAAAGGCGCCGCGGACATGGCCGAAGAGTTCGGTTTCCAGCATATCCTGGGGGATGGCGGCGCAATTGACCGGTACGAAGGCGCGGCCGGCGCGGTCCGACAGCGCATGGATCATCCGCGCCGCCACCTCCTTGCCGGTGCCCGAGGCGCCGGTGATCAGCACCGAGGAAGGTGTGGCGGCGACCCGGGCGATCACCTGCCGCACCGCCTCGATGGCCGGGGAACCGCCGACCAGCTCGCTGCGCAGCCGGTCCTGGTCGACGCTGTTGCGCAATTCCTGGCGCAGCACCAGGTTTTCCCGGCGCAGCCTCTCGCCCTCAAGACAGCGGGTGATGCCGTTCAGCAGCTGGTTCGTGCGAAAGGGTTTCAGCAGGAAATCCGAGGCACCGGCCTGCAGCGCCTGGATGGCGGTTTCCATGTCGGCATAGGCGGTCATCAGGATCGCGGGCGGAAAGAAGCCCAGCCGCCGCTGCTCGGAAAGCCAGTCGACGCCGCGCTGGCCCTCCATCAGGTTGTCCAGGATGACCAGGTCGAAATCGGTCCGGCCGATCAGGGCGCTGGCCTCGGCGGCATTGGCGGCCAGATGCACGGCCCGGCATTTCGGAGCCAGGATGCGCTCGATGAAATTCCGCATGCCCGGCTCGTCCTCGACGACCAGAATCGTGGCCTGGGCAATCGCCTCGCCGAACCCGCCTTGCGGTCCGGGCCTTGGGTCGGTTTCCGCCTGCATCACACCCCCCTTCCTCCCGAGAAACACAGTCGCACTCCCCCGCTCGGCTTGGCAAGCGTCCGGCTCTTGCCGGATGGACCCGGGCGGGGCGCAGGTCAACGGACAGAGCGTCCGGGCGCGGCGGACAGGCTGTCCGTCGATGCGTCCCGGCGCCACACACGGGACAGGTTGTCCAGGCATGGCAGACATATTGTCAATTGATATCAATACCATGATCTGGCCTCATCCCTTTCCACGCGCATCCGCGACTGCGACCGCACGCCGGAAGAGGAGCCGGCGGCATCGCGCCCCAGGTCGCATGCCCAGGGAGGAACAACACATGACGGATCTTCAGGAAAGCTGGACAGAGATCGGCGCTCCCGCCGGCCTGCTGTCCCGAGACCGCACGATCGCGAAGCCCGGCTTCAACCGCTGGCTGGTGCCGCCCGCCGCGCTGGCGATTCACCTGTGCATCGGCATGGCCTATGGCTTCTCGGTGTTCTGGCTGCCGCTGTCGCGCGCCATCGGCGTCAGCGACCCGGTGACCTGCGAGGGCATGAGCCTGGTCTCGGCGCTGTTCACCACCAGCTGCGACTGGCGCATCGCCGATCTGGGCTGGATCTATACGCTGTTCTTCGTGCTGCTGGGGTCCTCGGCCGCGATCTGGGGCGGCTGGCTGGAAACCGCGGGGCCGCGCAAGGCCGGCGTGGTCGCGGCCTGCTGCTGGTGCGGCGGCATGGTCGTCTCGGGCATCGGGGTGATGACGCACCAGCTTTGGCTGATGTGGCTCGGCTCGGGCTTCATTGGCGGCATCGGGCTGGGCCTGGGCTATATCTCGCCGGTCTCGACGCTGATCAAGTGGTTCCCCGACCGGCGCGGGCTGGCGACCGGCATGGCGATCATGGGCTTCGGCGGCGGCGCGATGATCGGGGCGCCCCTGGCCGACCGGCTGATGAACTATTTCCAGTCGGCGCAAGGCGTCGGCGTCTGGCAGACCTTCTTCGCCATGGCGGCGATCTATCTGGTCTTCATGCTGGCCGGGGCCTTCGCCTATCGCGTGCCGCCGGCCGGCTGGAAGCCCGAGGGCTGGCAACCCAAGGTCTCGGCTAGGAAGGCCGCGATGATCACCCCGCACCACGTCCACCTGCGCGACGCCCACAAGACCCGCCAGTTCTGGCTGATCTGGCTGGTGCTGTGCCTGAACGTCTCGGCCGGGATCGGGGTCATCGGCATGGCCTCGCCCATGCTGCAGGAGATCTTCGCCGGCCATCTGATCGGACGGCCGGACCTGGACTTCACCCAGCTCGACACCGGGCAGAAGGCCGCCATCGCCGCCATCGCCGCCGGCTTCGCGGGGCTCTTGTCGCTGTTCAACATCGGCGGACGGGTGGGCTGGGCCTCGGCCTCGGACAGGTTCGGGCGCAAGAACACCTATTGCATCTTCTTCATCCTGGGCATCGCGCTTTACACCCTGGCGCCCAGCGTGGCGCATTCCGGCAACCAGGTGCTGTTCGTGGCGATGATCTGCATCATCATCTCGATGTATGGCGGCGGGTTTTCGACGGTGCCGGCCTATCTGGCGGATGTGTTCGGCACGCAGTTCGTCGGCGCCATCCACGGCCGGCTGCTGACCGCCTGGGCCACGGCGGGCATCGTCGGGCCGGTGGTGGTGAACTACCTGCGCGAGGCGCAGATCGCCGCCGGCGTGCCGCGGGCGCAGGCCTATGACTACACGATGTACATCCTTGCCGGTTTCCTGGCGCTGGGGCTGGTCTGCAACCTGCTGGTCCGACCCCTGGACGAGAAATGGTTCATGAAGCCCGAGGAGCTGGCAGCCCTGCAGGCGCGCGAGCACAAGACGGCCGAGGTCAGAAGCGGTACCTTCGGCATCGACCGCGGCCGCTTCGACCTGCCGGCGCTGCTGGCCTGGGCGGCGGTTGGCATCCCCCTGGCCTGGGGCGTGTGGATGACGGCGCAGAAGACCGCGGCGCTGTTTCACTGACAAGGCGGGCCCTCCCCCGGCGCAGCAACGGGGGAGGGCTTTCCGATCGTCGCTCGGTCTTGCCGAGAGGTCGCAAGCGAACGGCCAAGCATCCCGGATCAACCTCGGTTTTCATGCCGATGCCCAAGGGCCATGCCGGCAGGATTCACAGCGGTTGATGACCCGAAATGCCACCGCGATCCTCCTGGTGCATGTCTCGTGCCCTCGGGATCGCGGCGGTGTGATGCCGATGGACCCGCCGCCGCGCCGCATTTCAGCCAGCAGATCGGCAAGCGGCGCCCGCACCGCCGTCACGATACGGTCCGCCTGGTTCTGATGCGGCCTCGATCATCTCCCTTTCGATGGTTTGGGCGAGCGCGTCGAGGGGCAGGGCATAGGGGGTCTGGCCGAACGGGTCCTCGAGCTGGTGGCCAAGCGCGTCGAGGCCGAAGAAGGTATAGGCCACCAGCAGCACCGGCAGCAGCGTCCAGATGCCCAGAGACCCCGCCAGCGCGAAGGGCAGGAGCAGGCAGAACACCAGCGCCGTGCGATGCAGCAACAGCGAATAGGCGAAGGGCACCGGCGTCGTGGCGATGCGCTCGCAGCCGGCCTGGGCCGCCGAAAGCGCCTGCAGATGGCCCTCGAGCACCGACCAGCGGATCGGGTCCAGCCCGCCCGGTCCCAGCGCCGCCGCCAGCCGCGCCCCGGCCTCGCGCAGCACCGCGTCGGTCGGGTTGACCCGGCCGGCCAGCGGCAGGTCAGGCTGCCAGCGGGCGATGGCGGCGCGCTCGTCCCGGCCGCGCAGCCGCGCCGCCAGCCCGGCGGCAAAGCCGCAAAGCGCGTGCAAGAGCGGCCCGCGCAAGTCGGGCGGCAGGCCGGCGCTGGCCCGCGCCAGGCCGCGGCAGCCGGTCAGCACCTGGCCCCAGAGCTGCCGCCCCTCCCACCAGCGGGCGTAGCAGGTGCCGTTGCGAAAGCTCATGAACACCGACAGCGCGATGCCGATCAGGGTAAAGGGAAAGGCGCTGATCGTGGCGAAGATGCCCGGGTGCAGCCCGGCTGCCAGCACCGCCACCAGCGACACCGCCCCGATCGCCGCCAGCCGGCCCAGGATCGAGGGAATGATCGAGCCATGGACCGTGAACAGGATGTCGCGCAGGCTGGGCTGCGAGCGCCGGATCATCGCCGTCTCAGGCCTCCAGCACCACGACCGCCTCGGCGGTCTGCATCTGGAAGGTCAGGCTTTCCTGCAGATACAGCGTCACCGTCTGCGCGTCATGCGACAGGTAACCGATGGCGATGTCCTGGCCCAGCCACAGATCGAAATCGCCGCCGCGCGTCGTCACCACCGCGCCGCCCTGCAGCGCCTGGCTCCAGGTCACCGGCGCATCTACCAGCTTTTCCAGGTGCTTGAGCACCGGATAGCCGTCCTCGGCCCCGCCGCTCGCCGCTGTGAAGCCGGCGGTTCCCAGGACCAGCGCATAGGGCCCGTTCACCCCGGCCAGCCGCAGGGCGCTGACCGCGCGCGCCACCGCCTCGGGGTAGTCCGCGACATCCTCGGGCAGGGGCACGGCGGGGTTGCTGGTTTCGGGCAGGATGCCCTTGATGCCGGCCTCGGGATAGCCATGGAACACCAGCCGGTCCTCGGCCAGGGCAAGCTGGCGCGCGGCGTCCTTCAGCGGCTGCCAGTCGCTGTCGTTGGCGCCGCGCGCCACGTCGTCCACGGCGGCGCGGGTCAGGGTGAAGGGCACGCGCAGCTCGACCAGCGGGTTCACCTCGCGCTGCTGGCAGGCGACGCCCTCGGCCAGCGCCGGCGCGGGCTTCAGATGGCCGGTGCCGACGGCGGACAGCGCGAAGCCCTCGGGCCCGTGCAGGTCGACGACCCGCCGCGCACCGAGGTAGCGTTTCAGCGTGCGCGCGGCCTCTTCCTCGATCTGCGCCCAGGCGGCGCTGCTGATCGGGGCCAGTTCGCGGTAGAGATTGTCCATGTCAGTTCCCCTGTCCAGTCTGGCGTTTCAAGGATCCGAGGCCCAGCGAGCCGTCGGGCGCCGCCGCGGCGGCCGGCGCGGCGGCCGGCGCCATGGGCTGGCCGGCACCGATGCGCTCCAGCACATCGACGGTCGGCACGAAGAACAGCCCGCCCGTCACCGCCGTCGAGACATCGAGGATGCGGTCGTAATTCCCCGGCGGCAGGCCGATGAACATGTTTTCCAGCATGGTCTCGATGCGGCCCGGCTCGCGGGCGTAGCCGATGAAATAGGTGCCGGCCTCGGCCCGGCCGGGGCTGCCGAAGGGCATGTTGTCGCGCAGGATCTGCAGCTGGTTGCCCTGCGCGTCGTTGATGTTGGTCAGCACGTTATGGGCCGAGCTGGCCTTTTCGGCATCGGGGAATTCGATGTCCGAAAGCTTGTGCCGGCCGATGACGCGTTCCTGCGCGGCCACGCCCATCGCCTCCCATTTCGCAAGGTCGTGCAGGTATTTCTGCACGATGACATAGCTCGAACCGGCGAAGGCGGGGTCTTCGTCGCCGACCAGCACGGCCTCGGACCGTGCCGCGCCTTCGGGGTTCTCGGTGCCGTCGACGAAGCCCAGCAGGTCGCGGTTGTCGAAGAACTTGAAGCCCTGGGTCTCGTCCTCGAGCGTGGTGGCCGGGCCGAGGCGCAGCATGATCTGGCGCGCGAGCTCGAAGCAGAAATCCGGCCTCGCGGCGCGGATATGCAGCAGGATGTCGCCGGGCGTCGCCGGCGCGTGATGCACGCCCGAGATGGCGCGGAACGGGTGCAGGCCGGCCGGCGTCGCGCCCATGCCGAGCCGGTCCCAAAGCCCGGCACCGATGCCGATGATGCAGGACAGCGCCGCCTCGGCGTTGCGAAAGCCCACCGCGCGGATCAGGCCGGGCAGATCGGCCGCAAGGTCGCGGAAGGTCTGCACCGCCGCATCGCCCTCGTCCAGCGACAGCGTCAGGAAGACGGCGTTGGCGGTCAAGGATCCGTCGACGGGCTGGCTGGCAATCGTTGTCATTGGCTCTCCTTCGCTGGCATGGGATCAGAAAAGCTTATTCGGCCGGCTTGCGAAAGCACCGAGATCGTCCGGATAGGCACGTGACCCCGGCCAAGGCTTTGGCGAACTCGGCCTTGCCGACGCCAGTCGGGCCCAGGAACAGGAAGGTGGCGATGGGCCGGCTGCCTTGCCGCAATCCGGCCCGCGCCAGCCGCGCCGCGTCCGAGACCGCCTCGATGGCGCGGTCCTGGCCGATGACGTGCTGGTGCAGGCGGCTTTCCATCTGCAGCAACTTTTCCTTTTCCTCCTGCGTCAACTCGTTCACCGGGATCCCGGTCAGCTTCGAGACGATATCGGCGATGTCGCCGACCTGGACCTCGGCGCTGCAAGAGCCGACCCGGGCCTGCCAGGCATCGGTCTTTTCCTCGAGATCCTTTTCGCGCTCGGCGATCCGGGCCTCGAATTCCTTGGCCTTGTCGAAATTCTTGCGAGGCGGCATAGGCCTGCTCGCGCTTCAGGCCGGCGATCGGGCAGGCCGAACAGGATCAGCGGGGCGCCCTCGGGACTGGGCTCGTAATGGCCCTCCATGGCCAGGACCTTGGCGGGCTGGTGCTCCAGCGTGTTCAACCCATGCGCGTCGCCGACCAGGACCTGGATCGGCGCGACGATGGCCGCCATCCACATCGCCATCGAGAACATCTTGCGCGCGCCGGGATTGGCGCGGCCGCGCAGCAGGTGCCAGGCCCCGACCGCACCCACCGCCAGCGCCGTGGTCAGATAGGCGGCGATGACCGTATGCACCAGCCGGTACGGGAAGCTTGCGGTGAAGATGATGGCCCACCAGGACGGCCCCGGCACGAACTGCCCCTGTTCGGTGAGCAGATGGCCCGCCGGGGTCTGCATCCAGCTGTTCGCCGCCAGGATCCAGGTGGCCGAGATCAGCGTGCCCAGCACGACCATGCAGGTGGCCAGGAAATGCAGCCCCTTGCCGACCTTGTTCATCCCGAACAGCATCACGCCCAGGAACCCCGCCTCGAGGAAGAACGCGGTCATCACCTCATAGGCCATCAGCGGGCCGATCACCGGCCCGGCCTTTTCCGAAAAGACCGACCAGTTGGTGCCGAACTGATAGGACATCACCACGCCCGACAAGACGCCCATGCCGAAGACCACCGAAAAGACCTTCAGCCAATAGCGGAACAGGTTGGCATAGACGCCCCTGCCCGTGCGCAGCCAAAGCGCCTCGAGCACCATGAGATAGCTCGCCAGCCCGATCGAGAAGGCCGGAAACACGAAGTGGAACAAGACCGTGAAGGCGAATTGCACGCGGGCCAGGAGCACGGCGTCCCGATGTTCAAGCATGGCTGCCCCTCCGGGGGATCAGGTGGCGATGCGAACGGGAATGGATTTCGCGGCGGGCGTGCCGCTGATCCGGTCAATGTAATCAAGCGGCAGAAGCGGATTCAGCTCGGGGTAATATCCGGCGACAGACCCGCGCGGCATCGGGTATTCCACTACCGTCAGCCCCTCGACTCGGCGCGGCCGCCCGTCGCGGCTGATCGTGTCCAGCGCCACCGTCTGGCCGTCGCGCAACCCGCGCGCGGCGATGTCGCCCCCGTTCATGAACAGCACCATGCGGTCGTTGTAGATGCCGCGATAGCGGTCGTTGTGGCTGTAGATCGTGGTGTTGAACTGGTCGTGGGACCGGATCGTCGACAGCCGCAGCATCTGCGGATCATCCACGGGGTCGTTGACCTCCAGCCCCGGCAGCAGCAGGAAATTCGCCTTGCCGTTCGGCGTCGCCCAGATGCGCCGGCGCGGCGGCACCTCGAGATGAAAGCCGTGCGGCGCCTTGATGCGACTGTTGAAATCCGCATAGATCGCCGGATAGACATCGGCGATCCGGTCGCGGATCGCGCCGTAATCGTCGATGTATTCCTGCCAGGGCGTGCGGCTGTCCGGCAGCGTCGCCAGGGCCATGCGGCAGACGATCTCGACCTCGGGCAGGCAGTCGGGGCTGGCCGGCGTCAGCACCCCGCGCGAGGCGGTGACGTTGGACATGCTGTCCTCGATGGTGACGAACTGCTCGCCCCGGGCGGTGCGGACGATCTCGGAACGCGCCACCACGGGCAGGATCAGCGCGTCCCGGCCATGGACCAGATGGCCGCGGTTCAGCTTGGTCGCGATGCCGACGGTCAGGTCGAGCTTGCGCATCGCTGCATAGGTCCGCTCGGTGTCCGACATGGCGCGGGCGAAATTGCCGCCGAGACCGATGAAGACCCTGGACTCGCCACGCAGCATGGCCTCGACTGACTCGACGGCGTGATGACCGTGTTCGCGCGGTGGCTCGAAGCCGAAGACAGCGGCCAGCCGGTCCAGATAGTCCTGCGACGGCTTTTCGTCGATGCCGACGGTGCGGTCGCCCTGCACGTTGGAATGCCCCCGGATCGGCGAGATCCCCGCGCCCGGCTTGCCGAAATTGCCGCGCAAGAGCAGCAGATTCACCACCTGCTGCACCAGCCGCGAGCCCTGCTGGTGCTGCGTCACCCCCATGCCGTAGCAGATCATCGTCGCGTTCGAGCGGATATAGATCTCGGCCAGCCGCCGGATCTGCGCCTGGTCGATGCCCGAATGCCGCTCCAGTTCCGCCCAGTCCAGCGCCTCGACCTCGGCCCGGACCCCGTCCAGGCCGGCGGTGTGGGCGTTGACGAAGGGCCAGTCGATGACGTCCTCGCCCGCGGCGTCGCGCTCGAAGATCACCTTCATCATGCCCTTCAGGATCGCCAGGTCGCCGCCGATCCTCACCTGCACGAATTCGCTGGAGATCCTGGTCGAGCCGAAGGTCGCCATCTGGATCATGTCCTGCGGCTCGGTGAACTGGATCAGGGCGCGTTCGGGCATCGGGTTGATGGTGACGATGGGCACGCCGCGTTTACGCGCCTCGACCAGGTTCGTCATCATGCGCGGGCTGTTGGTGCCGGTGTTCTGGCCGATGATGAAGATCGCCTCGGCATGTTCGAAATCGGCCATGACCACGGTGCCCTTGCCGACGCCGATGGCGGGCGGCAGGCCGCGGCTGGTCGGCTCGTGGCACATGTTCGAACAGTCGGGGAAATTGTTGGTGCCGAACTCGCGCACGAAGACTGCGTAAAGGAAAGCCGCCTCGTTCGGCGTCCGGCCCGAGGTATAGAATTCGGCCTGGTGCGGGCTGTCGAGGCCGCGCAGGTGCCGCCCGATCAGCGCGAAGGCATCGTCCCAACCGACCGGGACGTAGTGGTCGGTCGCGGGATCGTAGCGCATCGGCTCGGTCAGCCGGCCCTGCATCTCCAGCCAATAGTCCGACTGCTTCATCAGTTCGGTGACGCTGTGGCGGGCGAAGAAGTCGCGGGTGACGCGGGATTTCGTCGCCTCATGCGCCAGCGCCTTGGCGCCGTTCTCGCAGAATTCCAGTTTCTTGCGGCAATCGGCATCGGGAAAGGCGCAGCTCGGGCACTTGAACCCGCCAGGCTGGTTCATCGCCAGCAGCGCCCGTGACCCCTTGGTCAGCACGCTCTGCTCCATCAGCACCTTGGCCGTCGCCGCCGCCGCGCCCCAGCCTCCGGCGGGGTGATGATAGGCCTTGTAGACGGGCTTGCGGTCGGGCATCGGCGCGGTTCTCCTGTCGGGCCGGGCAGGCCCTGCCCCCCGATGGCAACAGGCCGGCGCCGCGATTGCAACGGACAGCCTGTCGGTCCATTCCGGACAATCAGTCCGGTACTCCTGGCCGTGGCGATGGCGCGATGCCGGCGCCAGCGCAAGGCGATACGAAGGATGTCATGCCGACAGAACGGATGCCGGCCGCGAGACATTTTCAACATGCCGGACGGGTTCTTTCGGATTGCAGGCCGTCCGGTCCGATGCAGCGACGGGATCGCAGCCAAGCCCGAGGGAGAGCGGCTTTTCCCCGCCGCCGCCGCGCTGCCTCTGCACGAAACCCCGCGCAGGTTGCGCCGCGGCCTGTCACGCGGTCTCTGAGGCGGGCCCCTGCGCAGCAAGCATTTGCGCCAGCCGCTCGGCGACCAGCCGGGCATCGGCCGTCAAGTCGGGGATACCCGTCAGCTCGCCGACATGGCCGCGGGTCAGCGGGCCGGTAACCAGCAGATCCGGCTGGGCCAGCCCGTCCTTGTCCGCCGCATGACATCCCGCCGTCACATCCAGACCCAGATGCAGCGGATCGGGGCGGATCAGTCCGGCCTCGGCCAGCGAGCCCAGCGGCGGCGATCCCGCGACGATGCCGCCATGCGCGGGGCCGGTGGTCAGGATCACCGCTTCGAACACCTCGCGGCGGATCGTCCGACCGCGCCATCGACCTGCCGCGTCGAGAGCAACCGCCCGGCCAGCATCGCCAGCCTGCCCTCGGCGATGCGCCGGTCCAGCACCGGCTCGACCTGCGCTGCGATGCGAAAGCGGTGCACGTCCCACCATACCCGCGGCCAGCGCAACAGGCGGGCACGCTCTGCCGGCGGCAAGGCCGCCCAGCGCGCCGGGCCGTCGCGGCGCACATTGTCATCGCCGCCCGCCAGAGCAGCCCGGCCCGGGCCTCGCGGCGCAGCGCCTGCCGGATCCGGCGCAACAACGCACGCCGTCCGAGCAGCAATACATCGATCAGGAGCTGCGCTCGCGGCGTTGAGCCGGGAACTCGGCATCAACCCCAAGACGGTGCCGACGTGGCGGAAGCGGGCGACGGTCGAGGATCTGAAGACTGGCCTGAAAGAGCCGCGCTCGACTGTGCTGACCGAGGCCGAGGAGGCGGCGGTGGTCGCTTTCCGGCGCCATACGCTGCTGCCGGCTCGGCCCCGGCAAGTTGTGCATCGGTCAGTCTCCTTGCGGAGCCTGGTCCGCGGCGCCACGGACAAGGCAGCAGGCCAGCACCTTGGCATTGGGGGGAAGGCCGCTCTTGCGGATGGCTCGCAGCCGGCCGAACCGGGCGCGGGTCCACGCGCCCGGCAGCGGCACGGGGCTTGCGGCGCGCAGGCGGGCCGGATGATCTTTCCCGCGAAGCTTAGCCGCTTTCTCATTGCCCGCGGTTGCGCCTGCCAGCGCACCGGGGGTTTCTGTTTCCGGCGCATCCTCAAGGTTGGACAACGCGGAAATATCTTGAATGATCTCAATGCCCCCTTCCGAGCGGGTTGGACAGGCCAACGGCATTGAATTTACAGAAGAAGAATGGCCCCCTACGAGCTGCCATTTCCCCCCTTGCCCCTATCCAATCCCGCCTTGAACAATCCGCTCTGGCCAGACGGCAAGGCGCGCAGGCACGAAGCGTGACTGAGCGGGCCATCGCGCTTTGGGTAGCGGCCCGTGTTGCGCGGGTGCGTGGATTGGCCGACCTGCCGATGGCGTTGTGGCACGGACCCAGGGGCAGCCTGAAATATCCCGGCACGGTGCAGGCCGCCGGGAAGGCGGCTCGCTCCGTGATCAATGACTGGCCGGCCGGATCAGCGGCACCTCATTGCCGTTCGCGTCGTAAAGCCGGCCGTCCATGAAATAATCCCCGTCCTCGAGCTGGGCGATGTCGGTATAGCGGATGGTTCGCTCCGCCGCAGCACCGAAGACCGAAGGCTGGTCGGAATTGCCGGCCGTGAAATGGTTGAACAGAAGGTTGAGCGTGATCGCCATCAGCGCCGAGGAGCTGATGCCCGAATGGAAGATCGTCTCGACCCAGGCCGGGAACTGGTGGTAAAAGGCCGGCAGCACGATCGGGATGGTGCCGAAGCCGATCGAGGTCGCGACGATGATCAGGTTCATGTTGTTGGCGTAATCGACCTTGGACAGGGTGCGGATGCCACTGGCCGCGACGGTCCCGAACAGGACGATGCCGGCCCCGCCCAGCACCGGGCTGGGAATGGCCGCGACGATCCGGCCCATCACCGGAAACAGCCCCAGCGCCACCAGGATCAGCCCGCCCGTCGCCACGACATAGCGGCTCTTGACGCCGGTCACGGCCACCAGACCGACATTCTGGGCAAAGGCGCTCTGCGTGAACGAGCCGACGACCGGCGCCAGCATGCTCGACAGCATGTCCGCGCGCAGCCCGTCGCCCAGCCGCCGCCCGTCCACCTTGGTCTCGACGATCTCGCCCACAGCGAAGATATCCGCCGAGGTCTCGACCAGTGTCACCAGGATGACGATGAACATCGAGATGGTGGCCGCGACCCCAAAGGTCGGATAGCCGAAGTGAAAGATCTGCGGCAGCGCGAAAACCGGCCCCTGCCCGACCTGGGAAAAATCGGTCATGCCGGTCGCATAGGCGATGGCCGTGCCGATCACCAGCGCCAGCAGAATCGACAGCCGGGAGATCGCGGCATTGCCGACTTTGCTGAGCAGCAGCACGATGGCCAGCGTGACGCCTGCCAGCAGGATATTGGCCGGGCTGCCGAAATCGGCCGCGTTGCGGTCGCCGCCCATCGCCCAGGTGCCGGCGACCGGCATCAGCGTCAGGCCGATGGTGGTGATCACGATCCCCGCCACCAGCGGCGGAAAGAAGCGGGTTATGCGGGAAAACACCGGCGTGATCAGAAGGCCCAGCAGCGACGAGGCGATGACCGCGCCGAAGATCGCCTGTATGCCGCCGTTGCCCGAGATGGCGATCATGGTGGCGACCCCGGCGAAGGAAACGCCCTGCACCAGCGGCAGCTGGCAGCCAAAGAAGGGCAGGCCGAGGGTTTGCAGGATGGTCGCGACCCCGCCGGCGAACAGGGATGCCGTAATCAGCAACCCGATGTCAGCAGGCGACAGGCCGGCGGCCTGGCCGACGATCAGCGGCACCGCCACAATGCCGCCATACATGGTCAGGATGTGCTGCATGCCATAGACCAGGTTGGCGGCAAGGCCCAGCCGTTCATCCTCGGGCCGGATCGGCCCCGCTTCCGCATTCTTTGCCGTTTGCACAGTCATCTCCCCCTCTTTCTCCGCAAGCAGACACTCTCCCTGTAAAGATTGGCGGAACTTATCGGGATAAGCCGGGGGTAACTTTTACAGAAATCTATATGCTGAATTAAAATCTGGTAGAAAGTCTGCACGGCTGCGGGCGCTGCGGGCCGGGCCCGCGACAGGATTTCCGCGGATGGCGGCCTCGACGGCCCGGCGTTACGATATATCGCGCACACCGCTGACGCGGTGACGGAAGGAATGTCGGGCCGGGCTGCCTGATTGCGGCGCCTCGACCCGGTTCGCGTCGGTAATGATCGCGCTGGCGCCGGCGCAGCCGGATATCCCCGTGGCGCCCCCTTCCGCCGACATGATCGGGCTCGCTCTGATGAATGGTCGGCGTCTCACGATTTCCCGACAATCGATGTCGTCCTCCATTGCTGGCTGGTAATAGTTGACCGGACCGATGGATGGCCCTTTCAGTCCAGGAAGCCTGTGGACCTCATCTCGCCATGGCTACATTGTCGTGAAGCCATCTCGACAGGAGCCTTATTCAGCATGATGGAAGACGATCGCGACCGCTATCTTGTCCCCGGCCTCTTGCGCGGGCTCGCGACGCTGAAACTGTTCACCCCCGCCTCGCAATCGCTGTCGCTGAGCCAGATCGCCAGGGCGCTTGGCATCACCCGCTCGGCGGCCTTCCGCACGGTCTATACGCTGACGCATGAGGGCTGCCTGCTCTATGACGAGCGCAGCCAGTCCTATGCCCTGGGCCCGGGGGTCATGCGGCTGACCTACGGCTATTTCGCCACGCGCGAGGTCGTCGAGATCGCCCAACCGGAACTTGCCCGTCTGCGCGAGAGGACGGGTTGGTCCGTGCATTTGGGGGTGCTTGACGGAACATCGGTCATGTATCTGATCCGCATTCCCGGCCCCAGGCATGAATCCTCGATCATTCATGTCGGAAGCCGGTTGCCGGCGCGGGCAACGACGCTTGGCCGGGTGCTGCTGGCCGGGCTTGATCCCCAGGAGATCCTGAATCGCTATCGTCCGGCCGCCGCGACGGCGGCGCCGCAGGCCACCGGGCTCGGCGTGCAGAAAGTCACCGAGATCCTGCGCCAGGCCAAGGCGGATGCCGCGGCAGAGGTCGTATCCCATATCGGGGATTTCGAGGCCGGAATCATTTCCGTGGCCGCCCCGGTCAGAACCATGTCCGGCCAGGTGGTTGCGGCCATAAACGTGACCGCTCCGAGAGAGGAAGGCATGGAACGGCAGATAGAGGAGGTCCGGACTGCGCTGGTCGCAACCGCCAGCCGGGTATCGCGCCTGCTGGGATGGGATCCGCCGGACCCGGCTTCATCATGCGGCGCCGACGCAGGGAAATAAGAAGGGGCGGGATCGTCCCGCCCCTGCTGTGCAAGCGGATCAGGCCGCCTGGAAGGTGATCGTCTCGGGCGAGGCTGAACCGACGATATACCAGACCGTCGCGTGACCCGCGCCGTTGTTGCGGAACCAGTGCCGACGGCCGGCGGGGGTCTTGACCAGATCGCGCGGCCCGAGCTCGACCTCGACCTGTTCTCCGTTCTCTTCCCAGCCCACGGTCAGCGTACCTTCCAGTACCAGGAAGGCGTCCTCGACATCGCGGACAAAGGGCTTGATCCCGACACGCGAGGGGATTCCGAGCATTTCCTTGCGGCAGGTGTCGGTTTCCACGCCGCCCGGTCCGCAATAGATCTTGCGGGTGAATCCGGCTTCTTCCCAATGCGTCCTCAGCTCGGCATGGCGCACGACATATTTCGCCATCAATTGCTGCAGCGGATGCGCGCCCTTGGGATCGAACTTCATCGTCTTGCCGGGCGCGGCCCCGAAGGCACGGGCCAGCTCCGGGGCGTGCTCCTTGGGGTGATAGTGATAAACCGGCGGCAAGGGCTTGCCGACATCGACCGAGATCGACATCAGCACCGGCTCGACGCCGTCCACCCGGAAGCCGTGGCCGATCTCGCGGGCGTTCAGGATCATGTCCTTGGGTCCCAGGTTGACCTCGACCACCTCGCCGTCCTTTTCCCAGCCGACGACCAGCGCCCCGTCGATGATCAGGAAGCTCTCCTCGATCTCGTGGCTGTGGCAGGCGGCATAGCGACCGGGTTCCTTGTAGATCAGCGAGAGAGTGAAATTGTCTGGCTTGAGCGTGCTGGCATCGCCGACCTTGGGCGAGCCGCCGGCGCCGATATAGCGCATCTGCGCCCGCGCCAGTTCATCGAAGCCGGCATTCGAAGGGAAAGCGTTCCAGTCGAACTGCTTGTCGGTGAAACGCCCGGTATGGGCCCGAAGCTCGTCGGCAAGCGTCTGAAACTTCGTATCCTGTAGGGTCATGGTCTTACCTCTGCGAAAAATTGGAAGGGTTCGCGGTATCGAATGGAGGGAAGGATAGTGCAGGGCGTTTTATTGGATACCGTGCGTTTTACTGGCAAATAAGACGGGAGGATTATCGCACCGTTCCAGCCACTTGGCCGATGACACCCGAAGGCCGTCAGACCGCCACGGGAACCGCCCCGGGCAGGTTCAGGCGTAGGTATAGCCGAAGCTGATATCGAAGTGCTCGGGCGGCAACGCGCCATCGGCCAGCCGCGCCCGTCGCGTCCACAGCCGACCATGGACCAGCATCTCGCCGCTGCGAATCTGCTCGAAGCGCGCGCTTTCCAACCAGAGCCCGCCCAGCCATTCCGAGCCATGCAGATCCGAAATCCCGCCCAGCCTGGCACGCTCGAAAGAGCAATTGCCATAGCCCACGGCTCCGGCCAGATCGACCCCGCCAGACAACTCGGCGCTGTCGAACTGCAGCACGCCGCGAAGCTCTGCGCCTGGCATCGCCAGCCGTCGCCGGAAGCGCGCGGCATCGAAGCGGGCATCGGCGTGAAACACCGCACCGGTGAAATCCGCATTGTCCGCCTCGATGTTCCGAAACCAGCTCAGGCCGCGGAACTGCGCGCCTCGCGCCGAGATGCCCAGCGGAAAGCGGGCGCCGGTGAAGTCCAGCCCGGTCAGCACGGAGCCGTCCAGAACCAGCCTGTCCTCGCAGATGATGCCGCGCAGATCGACGCAATCGCCGAAGGCATAGGGCTGTTCCAGCCGGGCGCGGATCTCGGCGGCGCGCATCAGGCCGCCGCCCCCAGGCGGGTCCCGGCCAGCGCCACGATCTCGCGTGCCCAAGGCAAGGCCAGATCCTCGGCAAGATCGCTGCCGGATGCGTCGTGAACCACCCTTTCGCCCAGAAGCGTGGCGCCTGCTCCCTCCATCAGTTCCTGCAGGTGCCGCGAGCCCTGGTTGAAGGTCTCGTATTCGGAATCGCCCAGGCCGAACAGGCCAAAGGAGACCCCGGACAGGTCGGGCGCCTGCGCCCGCATCGCCGCCCCGAAAGGTTGTGCCGAAGCCGGCAATTCGCCGTCGCCATAGGTCGAGGAGACGATGAGATACAGCCGCGCGGGATCGAAATCGCCAGGATCGAAATCGGACAGGTTGGCGACCTCGACCGCATGATCGGCCTGCAGATCGGCCTGGATATCCTCGGCCAGCATCTCGGCATTGCCGGTTTCGGTTCCGTAGAGAATGACGATATTCATCAGCGTGCGTCCTCTTTTTCGCGGCAGAGCGTCAGCATTTCTGCCCGGGTGGTGATCTTGGTGCGACAACGTCCGGCGATCGCCGCGGCAAGCTCATGTGCATCGAGCCGCTTCCAGCCGGTCCAGTCCACGATCTGGTGGCCCGCCGGCAGGATCCCCGCGCCGGCCCTTGCGCGGGGCGCGGCGGCCTCGACGTCCTCGACGATGCGTTGCGCGATGGCCAGGCTCTCGGCGCGGTTCTCGGGGATGGTGCCGCGCGGGCCGCGGCGGAACCAGCCCACGGCATAAAGCCCGGCCGCGATCCGGCCCGACTCGGGATCCTCGGCCGTGGCCATGAGATGGTCGCGGCCGAGACTGCCGTCGCAGCAGAAACCGATGGCGGTGATCAGCGTGTCGCAGGCCAGAACCTCGGATCCCTGCGGTCCTTCGACCCGCAGCGCCCGGATACGGCCCGCCGCATCGGTTTCGATCTCCGCCGGCCGGCAACCGAAGCGAAAGGTGACCGGGCGCGAACCCGTGGCCAGCCCGTCCAGCCCGGCCAGCGCCTCGATCAGCCTGTCGCCATCGGCCTCAGGCAGGTCGGCCACCCGGATCCTGACGCCCCGCAACTTGCCCAGCTCGCGGATCATCACCGGATCGAAGCGCGCCGCCGTCGCGGGCGAGCGGCCGAGGATGGTCAGGCTGTCGATGGGTTGTGCGGCCAGCCAGGCGCTGGCCTCGGCGCCAAGGTCGCTGTCCTGCAGTTCCGCCTCGGTCTTGGCCAGCAGGCGCAGGACATCGACGGCAACGTTGCCATTCCCCAGCACGATCACGTCGCCCCTCACGTCCGGCAGCCGGCCGGAATCGGGGTGATCGTAGAGAGCGCGCGTCAGTTCTCCGGCGCCGATCACCCCCTCGGCTCGCCCCAAGCCGTGGTCGCGGTCGCCCGACAGGCCGGTGGCCAGGACAACGGCATCATAGGCGGCGCGCAGCGCCTCCAGCGTGACGTCGCGGCCCAGGGTGACGTTGCCGAAGAACCGAGCGCCCTGGCGTTCAAAGACGCGCTCGAACTGGCGGGTGATGGCTTTGGTGCCCTGGTGATCGGCAGCCACGCCATAGCGCACCAGCCCATAGGGCACGGGCAGCGTGTCATAGACATCGACCGTCCAGTCGGGCCGGGCCTTCAGGATGCCCTGTGCCGTGAAGCAGCCCGAGGGCCCCGATCCGATGATGGCAACCTTGCGCATGTCACAGCCCCTCCAGAACATCCGCCGCCCAGGGATGGGGCCGGCCGGTCAGATCGGTATAGACGGATTTCTGCGCCTGATAGGCGCGCAGGCCCTCGCGGCCCTTCTCGCGGGCCATGCCGCTGTCCTTCTCGCCGCCGAAGGGGGTCGAGATCGAGAATTGCTTGTAGGTATTGATCCAGACCGTGCCGGTGGTGATGGCACGCCCGACCCGCCAGGCTTTCGGGAAATCGCGGGTCCAGATCCCGCAGGCAAGGCCGTAATCGCTGTCATTGGCCTGGGCGATCACCTCGGACTCGTCCTCGAAGGGCAGCACCACCAGCACCGGGCCGAAGATCTCCTCGCGGCAGATGCGGGCGCTGTTGGGCACTCCCGCCAGGACCGTGGGCAGGTAATAGGCGCCGCCCGCCAGCGCCGGGTCTTCCGGCCGTCGCCCGCCGGTCAGCAGCGTGGCCCCCTCGGCCAGCGCGGCGGCCACATGTGCCTCGACCGCGTCACGGTGATCGGGATGGACAAGGCACGAGACCTGCGTCGCCGGGTCGTGCGGATGGCCGACGCGCAGCCTTTCGGTGGCGCGCACCAGCCGGGCGACGAATGCGTCATGGATCGCGCGCTGCACGAAAAGCCGCGCCCCGGCGATGCAGCTTTGCCCGGTCGAGGAAAAGATGCCGAACAGGATCCCCGCGATGGCCAGGTCGGGGTCGGCATCCGCGAAGACAATGGTCGGCGACTTGCCGCCCAGTTCCAGCGAAACCGGCATCAGCTTCTCGGCGGCCTGCCGCGCGATCTGCCGGCCGGTCCCGGTGCCGCCGGTGAAGGAGACGCGGGCGATGTCGGGATGCTCGACCAGCAGGGTGCCGATCTCGCGCCCCGAGCCGGGCAGGACCGAGAACAATCCCTTCGGCAGCCCGGCCGCCTCGACGATCCGCGCCAGTTCCAGCGCGACCAGCGGCGACCAGCTTGCGGGCTTCAGCAACACCGCATTGCCCGCAGCCAAGGCCGGCGCCACTTTCTGCGCATCCGAGGCGATGGGCGAGTTCCACGGCGTGATCGCCGCGACCAAGCCCAGAGGCTCCCAGACCGACATGGTCAGCGCATCGCCGCGCTGCGCGGTCAGCGCATCATCCATGCTTTCCAGCACCGCGCCGAAATAGCGGAACGTCCCGGCGGCCGAGGCGGCCAGCATGCGGGTCTCGCGCAGCGTCTTGCCGGTGTCGCGGGTCTGGATGCGGGCGATGCGCTCGGCATTGGCTTCGATCCCGTCAGCTATCCGGTAAAGGTATCGCGCGCGTTCATGCGGCTTCAGTCCTCGCCAGGCCGGATCGGCCTGGGCAGCCTTGGCGCGGGCAATGGCACGCAACCCATCCTGGCGCGAGGCCCCGCGCAACACCCGGTTCACAGAACCGTCGGCAGGAAAAACCGAAGTGATCTCGGGCCCCGTGCCGGCTTCCCATTCACCACCGACGAACAGTCGGCCATCGGGCATATCAATCGCCATGTCCTTCATATCGAAACGGGCCCCAGATGGTTTTTCAGTTCGCGCAGCACGGAATAGACCGTCGCAAGCGAGGTTCTGGCATTGCTGCCCGTGGCGCGGTTCGAGATTTCGACCGAGACCGTCGCCAGCGGCGAGACGATCTCGTAGCGATGCGAATTGCCCTGCGCGGCAGGGTCGGCGGTCAGCGTGACCTCTGTCGCGTCGAAGCCGGCGCCCGCCAGCGCCAGCGTGGCCGCCACATTGGCATTGCGGGGATAGGCGGTCGCGGCTTCGCGGGCCGTGCCGTGAAAGATCTGCTCGGCATGGGCCAGCGCCTCCAGATCGGTCGCCTGGGCCGCGGGTGTGCCGGCCCAGGCCTGCGGCGGCTTGGCGCCGAAATAGCGCACCTTCAGATCGCCCGCCGGCGCCAGCGCGGCGAGAAGGTCGATGCCGCCGATGGCCCCCGAGGGCAGGATCAGCCGCGCGCCGCTGCGTGCCGCCGTATCCCGCAGCCGCCGGTGCAGCGCCTCGTCCGCCAGCGCACCCACCGAGACCAGGACCAGATCGATCCCCGCCGCCAGCACCTTTTCCGCATTTGCGCAGACTGCTTCGTGTCCCGCCGCCTCGATCACGAAATCGGGCCGTGCGACCAGAAAGGCGTCGCCATCGCTGAGGATCGCCGCCCGGCCCTCTAGCCCCGGATGGGCCGAGAGCAGCCGGTCCCGGGCGACATTCTCGCGCCCCTCGCGCACCAGGATGGTGATGCGTTCGACCGGCAAGCCCTCGATCAGGCCAAGAAGTTCGTTGCCGATGCTGCCGTAACCGATCAATCCCAGATGCATGGGCTACTCCGTCTTGCCGGCCGCGCCCGCCGGCGGCCCGGCGAAGGTCTCGGCGAAGGGGCCGATGGCACACATGTCGATCTCGATCACCTGCGGCCCGTCGGCGGCGATCGCGGCGTCGAAGGCGGCCTCGAACTGCGCCAGATCGTCCACCCGGCGATGCGGCATGCCGATCGAGGCACAGAAGCTGCGGAAATCCGGCGTCGCCAGCGCGCTGTAGTGATGGCGCGAGCCGTATTGCGCATCCTGGATGTTGCGGATCACGCCATAGGCGCGGTCGTTCATCAGCACATAGACCAGCGGCGCGCGCTCCTCGACCGCGGTGATCATCTCGGCGATGCCCAGCATGGTGCCGCCGTCGCCCAGCAGCGTTACCGCCTTGGGACCGTCCGAGGCCAGCGCCGCGCCGATGCCCATGGCCACGCCCTGGCCGATGCCGCCGCCAAGCGCATGCACGCCCAGGCGCGGCTCGGCGATACGGACATAACGGTTGCCGAAGGTCGAGTTGGAGATGGTCACGTCCCGCACCCAAGGGTGGCGACCGGCGGCGATCCGTTCGTTCAGCACGTCCGCAACCACGCGATAGGGGCCCAGCACATCGCGCATCCTGCCCTCGGCCTGCGCCCGGACACGGGCGATGTCGAATTTCAGGCCCTCGTCGGTATCCAGCCTTTCGGGAAGCGCCGCCACCAGCCGGGCCAACACGTCGGCGGCATCGCCGTGGATGAACTGGTCGACGGGATAGTTGCGCCCGCCCTGTGCGGCATCGGCATCGATTTGCACCAGCGGCCGGGGCAGCGGCATGCGGTTGTTCTGCGTCTCGTTGCCGCGCAGGCGCGAGCCGACCACGATCATCAGGTCGCAGCTGCGGTAAAGCTCGACCGCCTCGGGAGTCATGTTGAAGGCGCCCAGCGAGGCCGGCTCGTCCTCGGCCACCACCGCGCGGCCATTGGTCGAGGTGACGACGCCGAAGCCGCGGCGCACCAGCTCGGTCGCGGCCGCGCCGGCGCCGCGCGCGCCGCCGCCCAGCCACAGCATCGGCCGGCGGGCGGCGCGCACGCGCTCGGCAAGCTCGGCAATGGCGTCGTCGCAGGCGCGGGGCAGTTGCACCAGCGGGGCATAGGCGCGCGCGGACCCTTCGACCGGGCTGCGCTGCACATCGACCGGGATCTCCAGGCTGACCGGACCCGAGGGCGCCGACAGAGCCGCCGAGCAGGCCGCGGTCAGCGTGCCCACAGCGCCCTGCGCATCCCACATGCGAAACACCGATTTCGACACCCCCTCCAGCATCTTGGGCTGGCGCGGCACGTCATGGATCGCGGCGCGGTCGCGGTCGGCGAATTCGCGGTCTACCTGCGTCGTGATATGCAGCAGTTGCGTCCCTGCGGTCAGCGCCTCGGCCTGTGCACCGGCAGCATTGCCGGCCGCCGTGCCGGTCGAGGTCAGGCAGACCCCCAGCCTGCCCGAGACCCGGGCATAGGCATCGGCCATGTTCATCGCTCCGGCCTCGCCCCGGGCGGGAACGAAACGGATGCGGTCCTGACGCGCCACGGCATCGAGGATCGGCATGTTATGGATCGAGATGACCCCGAAGATCGTGGTGACGCCGATATCGGCCAGATAGCGGGCGATCAGGTCGCCGACGGTTTCCACCTCAAGGCGGATGTCCATTTTCATCGTGATTGTTCCTTCAGATAGAACGGGACAGGCCGCCCGAAACATCGATCTGGGCACCGGTGATGTAGCTGGCGCCCCGCGAGCCGAGGAAGGCGATGGCATGGGCCGCCTCTTCGGGATCGCCCAACCGGCCGAGGGGGATGCCCTTGCGTTCGGCCAGCGAGCCATACCATTCTTCGCGGCTGACCGATTTGTCCGCTCGCTCGGCAAAGCGGCGCGTCCACTGGCCCGAGCTGATCAGCCCCATCAGCACAGAGTTCACACGTATCTCGGGGGCCAGTTCGACCGACAGGCTTTTCAGCAGATTCTGCACACCGGCCCGCGCCGAAGAAGTGCAGACCATATGCGGCTCGGGCTGATAGGCCAGCAGCGAATTGACCGCAACGATGGCACCCCGCGCCTCGCGCAGCATCGGCAGGAAAGCCCGCGTCGGCAGGATCTGGCTGAAGATCTTCAGCTCGTATTCGGCGCGCCACTCCTCGTCCGAGGTATCGGCAAAGGTCGATTGCCGGCCCTGCCCGGCATTGTTGACCAGCAGGTCGCAACGGCCGAAACGGTCCTGCACCTCGGCCGCAAAGCCGGTCACGGCGTCCGCTTCAAGCACCGACAGGGCGCTGGCCAGCACCCGGTCCTCGCCATGATCGCGGCGCAGAACCGCGGCGACATCCTCCAGCCGCCCCTCGTTGCGGGCGCAAAGCGCCACGCGCGCGCCGCAATCCAGCAGCAGCCGCACCGTGGCCAACCCGATTCCCGAAGAGCCGCCGGTCACGACGGCGACCTGTCCCTCGTAATCGTAACGGTTCATGCGGTGGCCTCCTTGTCCCTGCTGTTGCGGCCCGGCACCAATTCGGGAAAGCCTGGATCGGGGCGGCCCTGCATCACGGCGCGTTGCGCCGGCGTGGGCGGGCCCGCGGTCATCCACTGGTCCATCTTCTCGGGGTCGTCGCGGGGCCAGACCTGCGCCTCATGCGTGGCCTCGTCGATCTGCTGCAATTCCGAGGTGAACTCGATCACGAAGCCCGAGGGCGAGACGAAATAGGCAAAGGGGTTGTTGCCCGGCCCGTGGCGGCCCGGCCCCCAGGTCGGCACATGGCCCTTCTGCTTCATCCGGCCGATGGCGCGCATGAACTCGTTCAGTGTCGGCACCTCGAAGGCGACATGGTTCACCGAAGCGTAATGCCCCCGGACCAGCGCGATCGAGTGATGGTCGGACGAACAGCGCAGGAACACCATCTGGTCGGCCGAGTAATCCGAGACACGGAAGCCCAGAACCCGTTCATACCATTCCTGCACGCCCTCCATGTCGGGCGTGTTCAGAACCACATGCGAGACCTTGCGGGGCATGGCCCATTGCGGCTCCTCGTCATGGCGCAGGCCGCCGGCGCGGAAGCGCAGCCGCCGCAGGTCGGGATCCAGGATCTCGAACCCGTAACCGCCGATCCAGTCGTCGAAGGCCGTCGGATCGCCCAGAACCACGGCGCCTTCGGCCGTGACCTGGGCGTGCAGCGCGTCGATGGCGGCCGCATCGGGCATATTGAAATGGATGTGGTCGATGCCGAAGACCGGGCCGTCCTTCAGCCCGTAGAGATAGGCTTCGGGTCCGGTGCCCTTCAGCCAGGCGGCCCCGTCCTCCTGCCGGGCCAGGGTCAGGCCCCACATGTCCTGATAGAAGGGCAATGTCGCCGGCAGGCCGGGACCGCGCATCATGATGCCGCGCAGGCTTTCGACGCGAATACGCTCGCTCATCCTGTCATTCCTTGGCTTGCGGCCTGCACCGAGTTGGCGACAGGCAGGGTTTGGTCGAGACACGCCGCCAGGGCGCGCGCAAAGGCGGCCGGTTCCTGCTGATAGATGGCATGGCCCGCTCCCGGCAGCTCGATCAGCGGGCCCCGGATGCGGCCGGGGATCGCCTTATGGGCACGGCGGTTCGCCTGCGGCGGCGTCATCATGTCGCCGGTGCCCACGATGACCGAGGCCGGCACGGCCAGCGCCGCCAGATCGTCGAGCAGCCGGCCCGAGGCCAGCATCCGGGCCGCCTGCCCATAGCCGGGCATCCGCACCTGCGCCATGTTGCTGGCGACCAGTGCCACCACTTCGGGATGGCCATCGGGATCGCGAACCAGGCGCGGCGCGCGCTTCGCCGCGAAGGCTTCGGGACCAAGGGCCTGCAATTCGTCGATGCGGGCCTTGGCGCCCTCGGACAGCGCCGCGCCGGGGCTGACGCCATGGCCAAGCGCGCAAGAGGCCAGCACCAGCGCCTCCACCCGGTCCGGCCAGCGCCGGGCGAAAGCGGCGGCCATCAATGTGCCCAGCGAATGGCCCAGCAGGATTGCCCGGTCGATGCCCATCCGGTCCAGCAGACCGGCCAGCGCCTCGGCGTAGTTCGCCGCGACGGGCCAGTCGGCGGCCAACGGTTGCGATGCGCCATAGCCGGGCGCGTCCCAGGCGATCACGCGACACGACTGGGGCAGATGCGGCAACAGTTCGGCAAAACCCGCGCTGTTCGAGCCGATGCCGTGCAGCGCCACCAGCGGCATCCCCCGACCGGGGCGCTCGCGATAGGCGACGGGGCCGGATATCTTCACCGCAAACCCCATCAGTTGAACCAGAAGCCGTTATTGACCGGCAGGGTCTGCCCGGTCAGGGTCAGCGCGTCCTCGCCCAGCAGGAAGGCGATGGTGCCGGTGATCTCCTCGGGGGTCTGCGGACCGGGCACGGCGCGGCCTTCGGCATAAAGGCGATGCCGCGCCTCGGGGACGTAATCGGTGCTTTCGGTGGTCAGGATGCCCGGCGCAACGGCGGTGACGCCGATCCGGTCGGGGCCGAGTTCGCGGGCGTAGGAGCGGGTCATCGCCATCACTGCGCCCTTCGAGGCAGTATAGGCCATCAGCCGCGGCGCGCCCCACAGCGCGGTATCCGAGGCCACGTTGACCACGCGGCCCGAACCCGATGCCTTCAGCAGCGGGGCAAGCGCCCGGGTGACCAGCCAGGTGCCGCGGATGTTGACCGCCATCACCCTGTCCCAGGTCTCGATGTCGATCTCGTCATGGGTGATGCCGCCGATACCCGTGGCGATGGCCCCGTTATTGACCAGCCCGTGCAGCAACCCGCCCGCCTGCGCCGCCGCGGCCTCGGCCATGGCCGCGATGGCGGCCGGGTCGGCCAGATCGACCGGCACGAACGCCGCCCCCAGCCGGTCGGCAACCGCCCGGCCCTCCTCGGCCAGCAGGTCTGCCAGGATCAGCCGCGCGCCCTCGGCGGCAAGGCGCTCGGCGATCTTCTCGCCCAGGCCCCGCGCCGCGCCGGTGACCAGGATATGGCGCCCCCGCAGCATCATTCCGCCGCGACCCTGGTTTCGGCCTCGATCTGGCTTTTCGCCGCCCGTGTCAGGATCTGGCGGATCCGGCTGACGCCCAGGTCGTGCTGATAGAGCATCTCGCGCTTGCGGGCATCGTCGGGCATGCCCTCCAGCATCACCCGATCCTGTTCCAGCACATGCCAGTGGTTCTGTTCCAGCTGCGCCCGGTAAAGGAAACGCCAGCTTTCCCGTTCGATCCCCGAAACCTGGCGCAGCCGCCAGAAGAACACCTTGCACCGACGCTCGGCGACCGGCAGCACGAAGCCGACGATGCGCATGTTGCCGCCCGGCCCCGCCGCCGGCGGATAGGGAATGTCGAGATAGCAGAACATGTTGCCGGGATGGACCTCGAATTCGGTCCAGTCGAAGTTCGCGCCGACCTGCCCGACGCGAGAGATGCGGAAACCCTCCTCGGTCTTGTTCAACTCCATCAGATCCTGCTTGGAACCGAAGGCGAGGGTGAAGCTTTCCGAGTGCAGGTAGCAGCCATGCATCGGGTCTGCCAGATTGTCGAGCGCATAGCGATAGTTGCAATCCCAGACCGAGGTGCACAGGAAGCCGGTCCATTCGTCGGATTCCAGCTCCTTCGGCATGACCAGCTCGGGCGGTTCGGGCTGCTCGGCCGAGGGCATGTAAACGAAGACACAGTCGCTGTGCTCGGTGGCGTGGAAGCTTTCCAGCGCCTTGCGCCCCTCCAATGCGCATTCCGGCATGGCGGGCACGCGTTGCACCACGCCCTCGCCGTCCACGATCACGCCATGATAGCGGCAGCCGATATTGCCCTCGTGGATCTCGCCATAGGACAGGGGCGCGCCGCGATGGGGGCAGAAGTCCTCGATGCATTTGATCTGTCCGGCGCCGTCGCGCCAGAGCACCAGCTTGCGGCCCAGCACGATCGCGCCATAGGGCACGGTGTTCTTGATCTCGACGGATTTGGCGACCGGATACCACTGGCCCAAAAGGCCGGAGTTCACCCGTTCCTCGATCAGTGTCTTCTTGTCGATCATGGCTGAATATCCTTCGGAGGTGAGATGGAGGGAGGCGGCGACCGCCTCAGCCCTGAGCCCTGGGGATGTAGTGCAATACCCGCGCCTCGATCCGTTCCAGGACCAGGTAGAGCGCGAAACCGATCACGGTCAGCAGGATGATCGCATTGAAGACCATCGCCGCATTGGCCTGTCCGCCACCATAGGCGATCAGGTAGCCAAGCCCGCTGTTGCCGCCGACCAGCTCGCCTACGGTGATGCCGATCACGGCCAGGGTCGAGGCGATGCGCAGTCCCGCCATCAGGTTCGGCAGGGTCGACGGCATCTCGATCTTGCGGAAGATCTGCCAGCGGTTCAGCGAATAGGCGCGGGCCAGGTTGACAAGATCGCGGTCCACGGTGCGCATCGCCTGCAGCACGTTGACCAGCACCGGGAAGAACACGATCAACACCGCCACCAGCAGCTTGGGCATGGCATTGTAGCCGAACCACATGATGAAGAGCGGCGCGAAGGCGACCTTGGGCGCGATCTGCAGCGCCAGGATATAAGGCGAGAGCACCTTTTCCCAAAAGCGCGACATGCCCAGCAGATAGCCCATCGCCGCTCCGAGCGCCGAGCCGATGGCAAAACCGAGCACCGTATAGATCGCGGTAGAGATCGTATGCCCTGCAAGCCCCTCGGACTGGTACATCCTTAGCAGTTCGGACAGGCATTGCGAGAAGGTGGGGATGATATAGCGCGGCATGTCGAGCGCCGGAGGCAGGAACTGCCAGGCCAGCAGAACCAGCCCCAATATGGCCAGCGACACCGCGGTCTGGACCCGCTTTTCGATCACGGCATAGGTCGCCTGGGAGATGCGGCCGGCCAGTCGCGCCGCAGGGCGGGTGTCATGTGTCGCATCGGTCATCTGACGAACTCGTTGGTATAAAGATCCTCGACAGGCACGGCGGTCTGGACGATGCCGTGATCGACATAGAACGTCTGCACGGCGGTCAGGCGTTCGGGGTCGAAGCCGCCCAGCGGCAGGCCTTCCTGCGCCGGATAGACCTTGGTCGCGTATTCGCGCAGGATCGCCTCGACTTCCGCCTCCTTGCCGGCGTGCTGCGGCACGAAACCGACATAGTCTGCGGCCGCCTTGGCGGGATCGGCCTCGATGTCACGGATCGCGCGCAGGACGGCGTTGACGAAACTGCCGACCATCTCGGGCTTTTCGGCAATGGTGCGATCCGAGGCGATGATGGCCTGCGCCATGGCGGGGAAGATCGTCTCGACGGGAACCTGCTCCATCTCGACGCCGGCAGCCTCGACGGCAGCGATCCATTCCGGAACGCCGGACATGCCGTCCAGCTCGCCGGCGATGGTCAGCTGGATCACCCCGCCCGGCCCCACCGACTGGATCTGCACGTCGTCCTTGGTCAGTCCGACCGAAGCCAGCGCGCCCAGCAGGTTATAATAGGTGGTGTCCTGATAGGACAGCACCCCGATGCGCTTGCCCTTGAACGCCTCGGGCCCGCCGATGCCGCTGTCCTTGCGCCAGGCGAGCTGCGTCAGGCCATGCCCGCCCAGCAGCGCCACCCCCTTTACGTCCAGCCCGTTGGGACGCACCACGATCGGCGTGTCGCCGATGCCGCCGCCCAGATCGGCATTGCCGACGGCGACCTGCGTGGCCACATCCGCGCCGCCCTTGCCGACGCGGAAGGTCACGTCCAGCCCGGCCTCCTCGAAATAGCCCTTGCCCTTGGCAAGCTGGAAGGGCGCGAAGGCCGGCAGAAAATCGGGGCCGGGAAAAAGATAGGTCACGGCCTGCTGCGCCTGAAGCGCAGCGGCGGAAACCAGGGTCGAGACAGCAAAGGCTGCCGAGAAAAAGACTGATTTCATGGCATTCCCCCTCATCAGGCGACGGCTTTCTCTTCCAGTTTCAGCAGCGTGAAGATCTGCGCGGCATAGTCGCCGACCTCTTTCAGCGTGCTGCGCTTCAGCGGCTCGTCGCGATGCGGCAGGTCGACCGGGATTTCCGCGAGGACGCTGCCGGGGCGCTCGGACAGGACCAGGATGCGATCCGACATCAGCACCGCCTCGGCCAGGTCATGGGTGATCAGCAGCGTGGTCTTGCGCTGCTCGGCGATGACCTTGGCGAAGCTGTTCTGGATCAGCAGCTTGGTCTGAGCGTCCAGGGCCGAGAACGGCTCGTCCAGAAGAATGATCTCGGGGTCGATGGCCAGCGTGCGCGCCAGTGCCGCGCGCTGCCGCATGCCGCCCGACAGCTGATAGGGGTAATGGTGCTCGAAGCCCTCCAGATGGCAATGCACCAGTTCCTGCATGGCGCGCGTGCGGCGGGCATGCTTGTCGACGCCGCGCGATTCCAGACCGAATTCGACGTTCGAGACAATGTCTCGCCAAGGCAAAAGCAAGTCCTTTTGCAGCATGAAGCCGACATGGGGGTTGGGCCCGTTCACCCGCTCGCCCGAAACCAGAACCTCGCCCTCGGTCGGGCCATAAAGGCCGGCGGTCATGCTGAGGATGGTCGATTTGCCGCAGCCCGAGGGCCCGACCACCGAAACGAACTCCCCCTGGTTGACGGTAAAGGTCACGTCCTGGACTGCGGTGACTTCCTTGCCCGTCTTGGTCGGGAAACGCTTGGTCACATGGCGGAACTCAAGCGCCATAGCCGTGATCCCGATAGGCAGCGTCGAGATCGGCATTGATCGCGGACAGTTCTTGCAGCAGCAGCGCCTCGGTCCAGTCCGTGCGGCCCGAGACCGGAGCCGCAACCCCGCGCGAGGCCAATTCGGCGGCAACCCGGGTAAAATCATGCGTCCCGGCGGCGAACACTTCCATCAGCGCGTCTTTCAGCGCGATCTCGGCGTCGCTCAACGGCCTGCCCTGACATTGATGGGCAAGCGCGGGGCGGCTGGTATCCAGCGCACGCTGAGAGAGGCGATCCTTGAAGACGTCCATTTCTAACCTCCTGTTTTCCACCGGCCCAAGTCGCCTGGCGGCAAGTCCGGTGTTTTCGTTCATTATTGAACGTTATGTTCATAATAGTAACGCCGCGACATGGCTGTCAACAAAACTCGTCATTGGACGGCGTTCATCTTGCGCTCATGGCATCCGATCCAGGAGGGCGGGATGCGGCGACGCCGGCGTGCTTGACGATATCGGATTGATTACAAAGGATTTGCCGCATCAGCGGCGATCCAGGCCGCCGACCGGCAGAACATGGCTTGGCGGCAAGACAGGAATTGTTCATTATAGAAAATATCGTTCATGGATTTTCCGGGAGGCTCCCATTCCACGCTCGACCGCCAAACCGGCGACCGAATCGGTCATCGATCCGAATCCCAGCTATGAGGTTCCACCCGTCAGCCGCGCCTTCAGCCTGCTGCGCCATATCAGTGCCGGCAATCGCTGCCGGAACATGTCCAAGGCCGCGGCAGCTCTGGAGATGAACCGCACCACGCTCCTGCGTCTGCTGCATACGCTGGAACGCGAAGGCATGATCGAGCGCGACGAGGACGGCGGCGGCTACATCCTGTCCTATGGGCTGCTGGAACTGACGGCAAGCATGCTGTCCTCGCGCGATGTGGTGCGTCTGGCCCGACCGCTTCTGGCGCGGCTGGCGGCCGAGACCGGGCTTTCGGCGCATCTGGGCGTGCTGTCGCGAACCGATGTCATCGTTCTGGTGCGCGAGACGCCCGAAGTGCAACTGGTCAGCAATATCCGCGAAGGCAGCCGCCTGCCCGCCCATGCCACCGTCATGGGCCGGATCATCCTTGCCCATATGCCGCGCGCCGAGGTCCGCGATCTCCTGGCAGACGGGAAGCTGGCGGCGATCACCTCGCGGACGGCGGTGACCTTTGAGCAACTGGAAAGGCAGCTCGATGCCGACAGGGCCGAGGGGCTGGCCTGGTCGGTCGCCAATTATGAGGAAGGTATCGGCTCCTGCGCGGCAGTGATCCTGGACCATTCCAACCGGCCCGTCGCGGCGATCAGCCTCTCCGGCCGGCAAAGCGCCTTCGAGCCGAACAGCGACCGCCGCCAGGCAATTGCAGACGGCGTGCACAGCACTGCACAACGCCTGTCTTCGCTGCTCGGCGCGCAGGTATAGCGCGCCGGGCAGCTCCTTCTCAGCCGATCACCGAGACGTGCCAGGGAGTCAGCCAGCGCCGCAACTGCGAGATCACCGCGTAAAGCGCCAATCCCACAAGCGTCAACACCACGATGACGGCAAAGAGCTGTGGGACAGCAAGATTCTGCAAATGCATGACTGCCAGATAGCCCAGCCCTTCGCTGCCGCCGATGAACTCGCCCACGATGGCACCGATCATCGCCATCACCACGGCAACCTCGGTACCGGTCAGGACCACGGGCAAGGCCGTGGGCAGGTCGAGCATGACGAAGCGTTGCCAGGGATTGGCCTGCAACATGGTCATCACGTCCCGGTCTTCTGGATCGACCGACTTGAACGCCTGCAGCGCGTTCGAGAACACCGGGAAAAAGGCGAGTGCGGCCGCAATCACGATCTTGGATTCCAGTCCGAACCCGAACCACAGCACGAACAGCGGAGCCAGCGCAATTTTCGGGATCAGCTGCATCAGCACGATGAAGGGCTTGGCCGCCCATTCCACAGGCGGCACCCGGGCCATCACGAAGCCCAGCGTGATGCCAAGCCCCACAGCAATGCCGAACCCGGCCACCGCCTCGGTCATCGTGACGCGGGTGTGATACCACAAATCCGGGTCGGCGATCATGTCGGACAAGGCCAGCAGGATCTGCTCGGGCGCGGGCAGGACGAAAGCCGAAACCTCCGATGTCCTGACATAGGCCGACCAGCCGATCAGAAACAGCAGCACCGCGATCACGGGCAGCACGATACGCAGGGTTTTCTCTTTCATGCCGCGCCCTCCGTCAGCACCTTCCTCAGTCGTCCCACCATGTTCTGGAAGCCGGACGTGCGCTGCAGGTCCAGATCCCGGGGCCGGGGAAACGGCATCTCGATGGTTTCCACGATCCTTGCCGGCCGGGGCGCCAGCACCGCCACCCGGTCGGACAGGAAAGCCGCCTCGGTGATGGAATGGGTGACAAGAATCGTCGTCACCTTGGCCCGGGCGCAAACCTCCATCAGTTCCAGGTTCAGCGTATCGCGGGTCATCGCGTCCAGCGCCCCGAAGGGCTCGTCCAGCAGCAGCACCTGCGGCTCGGTCACCAGCGCCCTGGCCAGCGAGGCGCGCTGCCGCATGCCGCCGGACAGCTGGCCCGGCCGATGATCGACGAAGGCGCCAAGGCCGACGGTCTCGCAGATCCGCCGCGCCCGCGCCATGCGCTCGGCCCGGCCGATGCCCGCGATGCGCAGCGGCAGGGCAACATTCTCGGCGACGGTATACCAGGGAAACAGCCGCGCCTCCTGGAACATCATCGAAACCGGTCGTGTCGCTCCGTTCGAACGCCGGCCGGACGCCCAGACCTGCCGATCGCGGATCTGCACATTGCCCGAGGTCGGTGCCTCAAGCCCCGCGATGATACGCAGAAGCGTGGTTTTGCCGCAGCCCGAAGGGCCCAGAAGCGACAGGAACTCGCCCCTTTCGAGGCTGAGATTGGCGTTGGTGATGGCATGGACCGCGGTTTCCCCATGGCCAAATACCTTGTCCAGTCCGGAAACAACGATGTCGGGGCCTTGCGGCGACTGGTCGAAAGCCATCACGCCACCGCCCTTTCCAGCAGAGCATTGGTGTAAAGCGTCGTCGGATCCGGTGCCGCGTCCAGCATGTCGGCGCGGTGCAGGGTCTCGACCGCATGGGCCCAGATCTCGGGCACGTTGCGAAGCAGGTTCTCCGGGCCCCTGGCCATCCAGTTCCGGGCATTGGTTTCCAGGTCGCGCTTGGCCAGTTCCGCATCACTGGCCCCGGAAATGGTGAATTTTCCGACAAGCTTCTCAAGGACCGGCCCCAGATCCTCGGCGGCAGCTATCTCGCGGGCCGATCGATGGGTGGCCTTCAGGAAAGCGATGAATTTTTCGGGGGCCGCTTCGATCTCGGCGGGACTTGCGACATAGACCTGTCCGGGCATGCCGTCATCCATGGGAATGGCATGCACATCGCTGCGCGCGGCACTGGCCAGGATCATCGACGAGGTGTTGCCGACAAAGGCCCCGGCCCGCCCGGCCTCGATCAGCGCGAATGAGGCCGCGTTGTCCGCCACCTTGACCTTGCGAACCTCCTTCGGATCGATGCCGTTGTCGATCAGCAAAAGATCCAGCGTGCCCTCCATCGAGCCGCCAAGGCTGGCAAGGCCAACCGTCCGTCCCTTCAGATCGGCCACGGCCTGCACCGGCTCTTGCGTCGAGGAAATCAGGAAAAACGGCGATATCTGGGCGATGGTCGCAATCGAGATCAGCGGCGCATCGTTGTTGACGCGCGAGACGAGATAGTTCGTGCCCCCGGTTCGGCCTGCATCCATCTGTCCCGCGATGACCATCTGCGCCGCCATCGCCGCCCCTTGCGCCGCTTCTATCGCCACATCCAGACCATTTTCCGCATAGTAGCCCGCAGCTTCGGCATAGAGCACGGGGGCGAAAGCCAGGGAGAATGAGAATGGAGTGATAAAACGGAATGCCGTTCCAGCCGCCGCAGCCGGACTGGCAAGCGCCAGTGTCGCGGCGGATGCGGCAGCACCGCGAAGGAAATCGCGGCGGCCAATCGTCAGTGGGTTCATGTTCGTGCGTCCTACCTGTTCTGCGCAACCGAGCCTGTGCGACAGTATGCCACGGGCAAAGCGCGTGTTTCACCAGCAAAACGCTCGAAGCGGTAGGGCTTTGGACCACTCCCCTGCAATGACATGATCATGGAGGCTGTGGAAGCAGGCTTGGCCGCTGTGGGTGCCGCCAGGACATGAGGTCTTCGATGTGGGATCTGGGGTTCCCGTCAAGGATGGCGCGGACGGCTTCGGCGAGATAGTCGACGGGGTTCACGCCGGACATGGGTCCAGCAATAGACCAGCTGCCACGAACCATTCACGCGCTTTATCTCGGTCAGCGGTGGCCGAGGTCGAGGCGCGGCAGGACGCCGCGGCGGCGCCCGGCACGCCTCCGCGTCGAACCGCACGCCGCAACCGCGGGCATCTTCCGGCGGGTCTGCCCCGGATCGAGCGGATGATCGAGCCGGATACCTGTCGATGCAATCCACCCTGGGCAAGCGCAACCCGCTGCATTCGACCTCGCTGGGAAAGGCGCTGCTGGCCTTTCGCGACGATGACGAGATCCGCGAAAGGCTGTCGAAGATGGAGATGAAGAAGCTCGCGCCTCGCACCATCACCGACCCGGACGAGCTGTTTGCGCAACTGATGCAGGCCCGCGCGCAGGGCTATGCCGAAGAAATCGAGGAAAGCGAGGCCGGCGTACGTTGCATGGCGGTGCCCGTCCTGGACCATGCCGGCAAGTCGGTCGCGGCAATCAGCATCGCCTTCCCGCTGATCCGCTTCGACGAAACGCGCAAGCCGGAATATGTCCGGCTGCTGACCGCCGCGGGACGCGCCGCTTCGACGGCCCTTGGATATGGCTGACATCCCTCACCCCACCGCTGCGCGCCATTGATGCGCATAGGCGCGCAGCGACTCGGCGCTGGCGGGTGGGGGCCGGGGCGTGCTGCATGCGGCCGCCGCGTCGGGCAGGCACAGAAGCGCCGCGCCGACCGAGGTGCCGGTGGCCGAGGCCGCGGTTTCGACGCCCTTGCCGCGCAAGGCCGACAGCATGTCGAGAAAGTCGCCGTTTCGCGCGAAGGGCCCCTCGACGATCGTGGGCCCCTGCGCCCCGACCAGATCGAGGCAGGTCGCCGTCATCAGCGCCAGATACCAGGACAGGGCGACCATGCGCTGCCCCTCGGTCGCCGGCCGGCGGGTCCACCCCATCTTGCGGCCCCGGAACGGGCCCGAGCCCGGCTCGACCGCCGGCAGGATCATCAGGCCGGCATCCAGCACGGCGGCGCGATCCGCGTCGGAGGGCTTGGCCGCGCTGCCGGCGCGGATGATTTCGAATTCGCGCCCGCCCATGAACCGGGCCGAGGGCACGGGTTCGCCAAGCGCGCTGACATTGACCAGGACGTCGCGCGCAGGGTCCAGCCGTTCACCCGCGCCGCCCACCGCCATGGCCACCACCCAGGTGCCGGTCGAGACCACCGCGAAGGGCGCCTGCCGCGCCAGCACATGCGGGAAAAGCGAGGCGTTGCTGTCATGGATGCCGACCGCGACCGGGGTGCCGGCGGGAATGCCGGTCCAGCCCGCGACCTCGGGCGACAGCCCGCCCAGCACCTCGTTCGAGCGGCGCGCCGGCGCGAAGCGGCCGGCCAGCCCCAGCCGCTCGACCAGCGGCGAGAAACGGCCCTGCCACGGATCCCAGAGATCGGTGTGGCAACCGAGCGAGGTCATGTCCGAGGCCAGTTCGCCGGTCAGCCGCAAGCCCCAATATTGCGGATAGGTCACGACATGCGCGACGCGCCCGGCAAGATCGGGATGGGCGGCCAGCAGCCAGTGAAGCTGCGCGCCGAGGTTCAGCCCCAGCGGTAGCCGGGGCGAACCGGTCAGCGCGAAATCCGGCCGGATCGCGTCATAGCGCGCCGCCAGCGCATCCGGCCCGGAATGCTCGTAATCCAGCATCCGCGCCGCCACCCGGCCCTGCCGGTCCAGCAGCACGGCCGCAGCGCCATGCGTGGTGATCGAGATCGCATCCACGCCATGCTCGGCCTGGAAGGCCGCCAGATGCGTCAGGAAGAACCGCCAATGCCCATCCAGATCGACATGAGGCCAGGGCGGGCCGGGCAAGGAACGGTTCGGGCGGGTGACGACGGCGATCTCGGCCAGCGTCCCGCCATCGACCAGCGCCAGCTTGGCATTGGTCTTGCCGATGTCGATGACGGCGATATGGGTCATGGCAGGTGGAACATCGGGATCAGGGGCACCGCCACCGGCTCGTCGTCGGGACGGGTTTCCATGATGTCGGCCATATGCGCCCACCAGCGCCGCATCACCGGATGCGCCGGCAGATCGTCCATACCGTGATCGTCCGGGCGCCAGAGCACCGCGAACAGCGCATCGGTTTCGGGGTCGAGATGGATCGAATAGTCTTGCACCCCCGCCTGCTTCAGCAAGACGACGAGTTCGGGCCAGATCGCGTCATGGCGGCGGCGGTACTCCTCGGCCATGCCGGGCTTCAGCATCATCCGGAAAGCATGTTTCTGCATCACCGCCTCCGCGCCATGGCCCAGAGCCGCGGGAGGGCGATGACCGAGATCAGCAGCGCGCCGGTGACGATGGACATGACGATGCCGGGAACGTTCAGCAGGCCAAGGCCGAAGGTCACCAGCCCCATCACCAGCGCCGCCAGCACCACGCCCAGGACGCTGCCCGAACCGCCCAGGATGCTGACCCCGCCCAGCACGACGATGGTCACCACTTCGAGCTCGAAGCCGGCGGCGATCGAGGGCCGGGTCGAGCCCAGCCGCGAGGTCAGGCAGATCGCGGCGATGCCGCTCATCAGCCCGGTGAGCAGGAACAGGACGAAGCGGACGCGCTCGACCCGGATGCCCGAGAAGCGCGCGGCGGTGGCGTTGTTGCCGATGGCATAGACCATGCGGCCGAAGCTGGTGCGGTGCAGCAGGATGCCGAAGACCAGCGCGGCCAGGGCGAAGATCACCAGCTCGACCGTAATGACCCAGAAGACATAGCCCTGCCCGAACCAGGCGAAGCTCTCGGGGTAGCCGGTGAAGGCGCCGTCGCCCAGCACGATATAACTGACGCCGCGAAACAGGCTCATCGTGCCGATGGTCACGACGATGGAGGGCAGGCCGAAGCCCGCGACCAGAAGCCCGTTGAACGCCCCGCAAAGCAGACCCGTCCCCAGCCCAAGCAGGACCAGCACCGGGGTCGAGGCGCCTGCCGTCATCGCCAGGCCCATCACCGTCGAGGCCAGCGCGATGATCGCACCCACGGAAAGGTCGATCTCGCCGGCGACGATCAGCATGGCCATGGCGAAGGCGATCATCGCCTTTTCGGTGAAGTTGAAGCTGGCGTCCGACAGGTTCCACGGATCGAGGAAATAGGGCGAGGCCAGCGTGTTCAGGATGAAGATGGCAATGGCGACGACCAGCAGCAGCGCCTCCCAGCTTTTCAGCGCGCGCGCGGCGGGGCTGGTCAGGCGGTCGGGAATGTGGCGTCCGTTGATCGCGGTGGTCATGTCCGATGCTCCGCCTGTTTCAGGATGATGCGGCCGGGATCGCGACGGCTGGCCGCGTTGAAGGCGATGGCCAGAAGGATCGCGCTTCCCGAGATCGCCATCTGCCAGAAGGGCGAGATGCCGACGACCGGCAGCGCGTTCTTGATGATGCCCAGGAACAGCGCGCCCATGACCGCCCCGGCGACCGAGCCCGCGCCGCCCGCGATGGCGATGCCCCCGATCACGCAGGCCGCGACCACGTCAAGCTCGAACCCCGCGGCGATGTCGACATAGGCCACGGCATAGCGCGCGACCCAGAGATAGCCGGTCAGCCCGGCCAGCGCGCCGGAAAGCACGAAGGCCGCGCATTGCGTGCGCCCGACCGAGATGCCGGTATAGACCGCGGCATGGGGATTGCCGCCGACCGCGTAAAAGGCTCGGCCCAGCGGCGTCCGCGTCAACAGCAGCGCCATGGCCGCGATGCCGGCAAGGCCGATCCAGGCCATGACCGGCAAGCCCAGGACGACGGTGCGGGGAAATGCCTTGAACGCATCGCTCATCTGATGGGCGTTGATCCAGGCGCCGCCGGTCATCAGGAAGATCGAGCCGCGATAGATCGTCATCGTGCCCAGCGTGACGACGATGGACGGAATGCCCAGCCGCCAGACCAGCAGCCCGTTCACCGCCCCCAGCACCCCGCCCAGCAGGACCACCGCCAGCAGGATCACCGGCAAGGGCACCCCGGCCCCGTTCATCAGCGCCGCGACCATGCCGCACAGCGCCAGGTTGGCCGCGACCGACAGGTCGATGCATTTCGTCAGGATCACCGCCATCTGACCCAGCGCCAGCAGGATCAGCGGCGAGGTATCGGTCAGCACCCGCGCCAGGTTGCGCGGCGCGACGAAGCCGGGAAAGCGGCTGGCGATGGCGGCCAGCAGCGCCAGGATGGCCAGGGCCAGGATGGTCTCGCGCGATTTCAGCATGCTCATGCGGCTTCTCCTTCGCCGGGGCGCGGGGCATCGCGGTCCAGGCCGACCGCGGCGCGCACCAGGTTTTCCGGCGTCATGCGCTCGCCCGCGAACTCGCCGGCGATGCGGCCCTCGCGCATGACGATGACGCGGTCGGACATGCCCAGCACCTCGGGGATCTCGCTGCTGACCATGATCACTGACAGGCCCTGCGCCGCCAGTTCGGACATGAAGTCATGCACGGCGGCCTTGGAGCCGATGTCGATGCCCTTGGTCGGCTCGTCCAGGATGATGACGCGCGGCCGCGTGGCCAGCCATTTGGCGATGACGACTTTCTGCTGGTTGCCGCCCGACAGCAGCGCCACGTCCTGATCGAGGCTCGCCGCCCGCAGGTCCAGCCGTTGGGTGTATTCGCGGGCCAGCGCGAATTCCTCGGCCAGCCGCAGGAAGCCCGCCCGGCTGGTGCGCGCCAGCGACGGCAGGGTGACGTTCTGAAAGATCGGCAGGCCCTTCACGGCGCCTTGCCGGCCGCGATCTTCGGGCACATAGACGATGCCGGCCTCGACGGCCTGCGCGGTCGAGCGGATGACCCGCACCCTGCCCTCGATCCGGCAGGCGCCTTTCGAGGGCCGGGTGATGCCGAACAGCGCCTGCATCACCTCGGAACGTCCGGCGCCGACCAGCCCGTAGAAGCCCAGGATCTCGCCGCGGCGCAGGGTGAAGGTGATGTCCGCGAACTCGGTCGGGTGGCTGTAGCCTGCCACGGTCAGCACCGGCTCGCCGATCCGGGCCGGGCGTTTGGGATAGATCTGATCGACCGGGCGGCCGACCATCATCCGCACCAGATCGGCCTCGGTCACATCCTCCATCTGCCCCTGGTCGACGAACTGGCCGTCGCGGAACACGGTCCAGCGGTCAGCGATGCGGAAGATCTCGTCGAACTTGTGGCTGATGAACAGGATCGCCTTGCCCTGCGCCCTGAGCTTGTCCACCAGCTCGTAAAGCTCGGCGATCTCCTTGTGCGACAGCGCGGCGGTCGGCTCGTCCATGATGACGACGCGGGCGTCGATGGAGAGCGCGCGGGCGATGGCGACCAGGTGCTTGCTGGCGATGCCCAGGTCGCGCAGCCGCGCCGCCGGGTTCAAATCGGCGCCGATGCCGGCCAGGATGGCGCGGGCGCGGGCGCGCATGGCGCGCCGGTCGATCAGGCCCCAGCGGTTGCGGGGCGCATGGCCGATGAAGATGTTCTCGGCCACCGTCAGCTCGTCGAACAGCACGGTTTCCTGATGGATCGCCGTCACCCCCGCCGCGCCCGCCGCCTGGGCGGTGGGAAAGGCGACGGGCTGGCCATCCACCAGGATCTCGCCCTCGTCGGGCTGGTAGATGCCGGTCAGGATCTTGACGATGGTGGACTTGCCCGCGCCGTTCTCGCCGATCAGCGCCGTCACCTGGCCGGGGTAGAGATCGAGCCGCACGCCGCCAAGCGCGCGCACGCCGGGAAATGTCTTGACGATGCCGCGCAGCGACAGCACCGGGGCCGCGCCGTCCTGCGGCCGATAATCAGCCTGCATGATCACATCCTTTAAGGCGTGGTTCCCCGGCACGCCCTGCGCACCGGGGCGTTTCGGCGGTCAGAAGATCGAGCTGAACTGGTCGATGTTGCCGGCATCGTAGACGAAGGGGTCGGCCATGGCGGCCTCGGTGTTCTCGTCCAGCGTGATCTCGCCCATGCGGCCGATCGGGATGGTGGCGCCCGGCTCGGCCTTGGCGTCGCCCTTGGCCAGGTGATAGGCGGCCATGGTCGCCGAATAGCCCAGGTCGATCGGGTTCCAGATCGCGAAGCTCTTCGATGCTCCCGATTTGACATGCCCCGCCATTTCCGACGGCAGGCCCAGGCCGGTGACGTTCACCTCGCCGATCTTGCCTGCATCGGTGACGGCCTGCGCCGCGGCGACGATGCCCACCGAGGTCGGGGCGATGATCGCCCTGAGGTTCGGATAGGTCTGCATCAGGCCCTGCGCCTCGCGATAGGACTTGTCGGCCAGGTCGTCGCCATAGACCGTCCCCACCACCTTGACGTTCGGGTAGTCGCCCGCGACCTTGTTCATCTCGGCGATCCAAGTGTTCTGGTTGGTCGAGGTGGTAGTGGCCGAAAGCACCGCGACCTCGCCGCCCTCGGGCGGCAGGTGATCGGCGGCCAGCTTGATGATCGTGTTGCCGATCAGCGGCGCGGAGGACGGGTTCAGCTGCATCTGGCGCCCCGCCGGCGCGACGCCGGAATCCCAGCTGATGACGGTGATGCCGCGCTGCATGGCCTTTTTCAGGGTGGGCACCAGCGCATCGGTGTCATTGGCGCTGATGGCGATGGCGTCGACCCTTTGCGCGATCAGGCTGTTGATGACCTCGATCTGGCCCTCGGCCGTGGTGTCGGTCGGGCCGGTATAGATGATCTCGACATCGCCGAGCTCGGTCGCGGCTTCCTGGGCACCCTTGTTGGCCGCCTCGAAAAAGCCGATGCCAAGCGCCTTGGCCACCAGCGCGATGCGCAGGTTCTCGGCTTGGGCGGTGCCGGTCATCAGCGCGCCGGCGATGGCGGCTGTGGTCAGGATCTTGCTCATAATGCTCATGTCTTCCTCCCCTATGAGCGGTGTCGCGCCTTACTCCTCGGCGCGTTTCTTCCGGTTCGACGCCGCCGGCTCGACCACGATCAGGCGGATCTCGGCCGCCTCCAGCATCTTGGCGGCGCGGTCCTCGATCCCGTCATCGGTGATGACGGTGTGGATGCGCGTCAGCGGGCAGAGCAGCAGGCTGGAACGCTGGCGGAACTTCGAGCTGTCGGCCAGCACCACCAGCTCGTCGGCCTGGTCGATCAGCTTCTGCTCGGCCTGGACCAGCAGCGGATCGCCCTCCATCAGCCCCAGCGGCCCCAGGCCGCGGCAACCCATGAACATCAGCCGGGCATAGAAATGGTTGCTGCCGTCCTCGTCGAAGGGCGACAGGATGATGTTCTGTTCGCGATAGATGGCGCCCGCCGGAACCAGCACGGTGTTCTTGGAATGCTTGAGCAGGTGCTCGGCGATGGGAAAGCTGTTGGTAAAGACCTGCAGCCGCCGGGTGGACAGCGGATGCACCATCTGGAAGGTGGTGGTGCCGCCGTTGATGATGATGGCATCGCCATCCTGGCACAGCTCGACCGCCGCCTGGGCGATTGCGCGTTTCTGAGCGATATTGATCGTCTGATCGACCGCGAAGGGCCGCGCATTGATCCCGGCGAATTGCGGCGGCGCAATGGCCTCGGCCCCGCCGCGCACCCGCCGCAGCTTCTTGCCGACATGCAGCTGGGCAATGTCGCGCCGCACCGTCGCCTCGGAAGCGCCGGTCAGCGCACAGAGATCGGCGACGGTCACGACCGGCCGTTCCTGCACGGCGGACAGAATGATGCGGTGGCGCTCGGATTCCAGCATGTCTCACTCCATTGGCGACTCAGTTTCCATCATTTACGCGCATTGTCAATCAATTTTGATCGCATTCTCTGGTATTGATGCGGGATTATGATCGAATATGATTGAAAATGATTGACGGCAAGGCCGCCGCAGGGTTATGTGCATCCTGACCGCGCGGCAAGCCGCCGCCCGCAGGGGGAGGATCGCATGACCACGACAATGACCGCCAACCGCTTGGAAAACCTGTGGGATGACGCCAGGGCGGCATCCATGAGCGAATCGGAAAAACTGCTTTATCGCTCGAACCTGCTCGGCTCGGACAAGCGCGTCACCAATTACGGGGGCGGCAACACCTCGGCCAAGGTGATCGAGACCGATCCGCTGACCGGCGAACCCGTCGAGGTGCTTTGGGTCAAGGGCTCGGGCGGCGATATCGGCTCGATGAAGATGGATGGTTTCGCCACGCTCTACATGGACCGGCTGCAGGCGCTGAAGGGCAAGTATCGCGGCCCCGCGCATGAGGACGAGATGGTCGGCTACCTGCCCCACTGCACCTTCGGGCTGAACCCGCGCGCCGCCTCGATCGACACGCCGCTGCATGCCTATGTGCCCCGTCGCCATGTCGATCACGTGCATTCCGACGCGATCATCGCCATCGCGGGCTCGGTCGATTCCAGGGCGCTGACGGCCGAGATCTTCGGCGACGAGATCGGCTGGCTGCCCTGGAAGAAGCCGGGCTACGAGCTGGGCCTGTGGCTGGAGCGATTTGCCGCCGAGAACCCGCAGGCCAAGGGCTGCGTGCTGGAAAGCCATGGCCTGTTCACCTGGGCCGACGATGCCAGGGAATGCTATGTGACCACCCTGTCGGTGATCAACCGCGCGGCCGAATGGCTGGAGCGGAAATCGGCAGGCAAGCCCGCCTTTGGCGGCGCCTGCCGCCCCACCCTGCCCGCGGCGCAGCGACGCGAGATCGCCGCCCGGCTGATGCCGGCGATCCGGGGCCTGATTTCCCGGGACCGCCACAAGGTCGGCCATTTCGACGATCAGCCCGCGGTGCTGGAGTTTGTCGGCTCGACCATGCTGGAGGGGCTGGCGCCCCTGGGCACCTCCTGCCCGGACCATTTCCTGCGCACCAAGATCCGGCCGCTGGTCGTCGATTTCGACCCCGCCAAGCCGGATCTGGACGCGACCATCGCCGGCCTTGAAAAGGCCGTCGCCGATTACCGCGCCGATTACACCGCCTATTACGACCGCTGCAAGCACCCCGACAGCCCCGCGCTGCGCGACCCCAATGCCGTGGTCTACCTGGTGCCGGGCGTCGGCATGATCACCTTTGCGCTGGACAAGGCCACGGCGCGCATCTCGGCCGAGTTCTACGTCAACGCCATCAACGTGATGCGCGGGGCCAGCGCGGTGTCCACCTATCAGGGCCTGCCCGAGCAGGAAGCCTTCGACATCGAATACTGGCTGCTGGAGGAGGCGAAGCTGCAGCGGCTGCCAAAGCCGAAATCGCTGGCCGGCCGGGTGGCGCTGGTCACCGGCGGCGCGGGCGGCATCGGCGCGGCCACGGCCGAGCGTTTCCTGCGCGAAGGCGCCTGCGTGATGCTGGCCGATATCGATGCCGATGCCCTCAGGCGCGCGCATGACGGGCTGGCCGGCAGCTTCGGCCCCGACGCGATCCGCTCGGTTTCGGTGAACGTCACCGACGAGAACCAGGTCGCAAGCGCCTATGCCGAAACGGCGGTCGAGTTCGGCGGCATCGACATCCTGGTCTCGAATGCCGGGATCGCCTCTTCGGCCCCGGTCGAGGAAACCTCGCTGGCGTTGTGGAACAAGAACATGGACATCCTCTCCACCGGGTATTTCCTGGTTTCACGCGAGGCGTTCCGCCTGTTCCGCATCCAGAAGATCGGCGGCTCGGTGATCTTCGTCGCCTCCAAGAACGGTCTGGCGGCCAGCCCCAATGCCAGCGCCTATTGCACCGCCAAGGCGGCCGAGATCCATCTGGCCCGCTGCCTGGCCCTGGAGGGGGCCGAGGCGGGGATCCGCGTCAACGTGGTGAACCCCGACGCCGTGCTGCGCGGCTCGCGCATCTGGGAGGGCGAGTGGCTGGACCAGCGCGCCTCGACCTATGGCACCGACAAGGAGGGGCTGGAGGAGATGTATCGCCAGCGGTCGATGCTGAAACGCTCGGTCCTGCCCGAGGACATTGCCGAGGCCGCCTATTTCCTTGCCAGCGACCTTTCCGCGAAATCGACCGGCAATATCCTGAACGTGGACGCCGGCAACGTCCAGGCTTTCACCCGGTGACGACCATGATCGAGAAAACCGTGATCGAGGCGGAAAACGCCGCCCGCGAGGCCGATCTGCAGGCCGATTACCAGGCCCTTGGCGCTCGTCTTGCGCGCCGGGGCGTCGATATCGAGGCGTTGACCGCCCGCGCCATGTCCTTCGGCGTCGCCATCCCCAGCTGGGGGACCGGCACCGGCGGCACCCGCTTCGCCCGGTTTCCCGGCGAGGGCGAGCCGCGCGGCATCATGGACAAGCTGGACGATTGCGGCGCCATCCACCAGCTCACCGCCGCGACGCCGCGGGTCAGCCTGCATATCCCTTGGGACAGGGAAGACCCGTCGCTGCTGCGCGAAAAGGCCGAGGAGGTCGGGCTGGGCTTCGACGCCATGAACTCGAACACCTTCCAGGACCAGCCCGGGCAGGCGCGCAGCTACAAGTTCGGCTCGCTCTCGCATACCGACCCGGAGACGCGCCGGCAGGCGGTCGAGCACAACCTGGAATGCATCGAGATCGGCCGGGCCATCGGATCCAGGGCGCTGACCGTCTGGATCGGCGACGGCTCGAACTTTCCCGGCCAGACCTCGCTGTCGCGGCAGTTCGACCGCTATCTCGACTCGATGAAGGCGATCTATGCCGGGCTGCCCGAGGACTGGCGGATCTTTTCCGAGCACAAGATCTATGAGCCGGCCTTCTATTCGACCGTCGTGCAGGACTGGGGCACCAGCCTGATGACCGCGCAGGAGCTGGGCCCGCAGGCGCAATGCCTGGTGGACCTGGGCCATCACGCCCCGAACGTCAATATCGAGATGATCGTGGCGCGGCTGGTGCGGGCCGGAAAGCTGGGCGGCTTCCATTTCAACGACAGCAAATATGGCGACGACGACCTGGACAGCGGCACCATCGAGCCCTTCCGCCTGTTCCTGATCTTCAACGAACTGGTCGAGCTGGAGGACACGCCCGGCCTCGACCTGGCCCATATGATCGACCAGAGCCACAATGTCACCGATCCGATCGAAAGCCTGATCGTCTCGGCCGGCGAGATCCAGCGCGCCTTCGTGCAGGCTTCGCTGGTCGACCGCGCGGCGCTGGAGGGCTTCCGGGCGGAAAACGATGCGCTGATGGCGGCGGCGACGCTGCGCGCGGCCTTCCGCACCGATGTCGAGCCGATCCTGCAAATGGCACGGCTGCGCGCCGGCGCGGCCATCGATCCGGTCGCGACCTTCCGCGCCTCGCGCTATCGCGCCCGCGTTGCCGCCCAGAGACCCAAGGCAATGTCCGGGGGCGGAGGCATCGTCTGACTTCACCTCGATCCGCCCACAAAGGACGAACGCGAGACCTCCCCCCAGGCTCAGCCAATAGACTATCAGTATTCCGATATTCGGAACATCTGTTCACCGAAGCAGCTGTATATATGCTTGCTTATTCCTCCTCAAACATTCGGGTCGCTGGGCCCGTCGCCGCCCTAGGGCGGGGTCCGGTGATTTTGGCGAACCTTCCGGCCTCGTTCTGCGCCGGCGCACCGGCGACCAGCAGGGCGCCGAGGATCAGCGCGACTGGTATGGTCCTGCGGATCGGACATCCCCCGCCCGACTCTGGCGCGAATCATCCGGCTCCGCGCGGCGGCGGAGGCCCGGTTTCCATATAGCCGCGGGCTGTTTCCGCCGTTCGTCCTCGCTGTATCCGTGTGTTTCCCGAAAAACCGAATTTGTAACGAAGCATTTCTCGTCGCCTTTCAGAAACAATTCCTTACAAAACTCTGCGTGCGTCCGGACGATTGATGGGCATCATGGTTTCGGGTGGCGGCAAGACGCCGCCCGAAGACAGGTGACAGGACGCGAAGATGGCCAGCAAGACCCTAGCCGAAGCCCGGCGGCGCATGACGCCTTGCGCGACGCGCGGGGATGCGCAGGCCGATGCCGGCGCGGCGCGGATGGTGTCGTCCAGCCTGATCGGGTTCGGCGGCGAAAGCCTGGTCTTTCGGCCGGGCCATGTTCGCGGCGGCCTGCTGGACCTGGTGCCGAATGCGGCCGTCGCCGACGCCCTTTGCGACGGCCTCCCACTGGCCGGCGCGTCTCGGGAAGGGCGGGTCGGATGACGCTGGGCCACGACCACGACTGGCCGACAAGGCTGTTCGGCGCGCTCATCTGGTTCGCCATGACGCTGGCGCTCAGCGTCGAGGTCTGTGCGCTGATCGGCTGGGCCTTCGGCCATGCCGGGCGCGGCGCCGCCATCGGCGGGCTGCTGAACGGGCTGTTCTGGCTCTGGGTGCTCTGGGACAGCGCGGAGAACCGGCGATGAAACCGCCCCCTCCCGCCCCGGCGCAACCTGTGGCAGGCTGAACCGAACCAATCCGTTTTCGACCAGGGATTATCCGCATGAACTTTCGCTCGTTTCTTCTGGGCCTCGTCCTGGCCGCCCTTTCCGTTGCGGGGCAGGCCGAAGCCCAGCAGCAGCCGGCATCCGGCCCGAAGGAAGTCGGCGTCGTCGCGGTCAAGGCCGAATCCGTGCCGCTGGTCAGCACCCTGCCCGGCCGGGCCGTGGCGCGCGACGCGGTGGATATCCGCCCGCGGGTGGACGGTTTCGTGACCGAGGTGCTTTACAATCCCGGCCAGCCGATCAAGGCGGGCGATCCGATGTTCCGGATCGACCCGACCACCTACGAGGCCGCGGTCGAGGAGGCGCGGGCCAATCTCGCTTCCGCCAGGGCGGCCGTGCCGCAGGCCGAGGCCGCCTATGAACGGGCGCGCAGGCTGCAGGGCTCGGGCTCGACCCAGGCGGCGCTGGAACAGGCCCAGGCCACGATGGAGCAGGCGCAGGCCGCCGCCACTGCGGCCGAGGCGGCGCTGAAGCTGGCCGAAACGCAGCTGTCCTGGACCACGATCGCCAACCCGCTGGACGGGCTGCCCTCGGTCGCCGCGGTCTCGCCGGGCGACCTTGTGACCTCGGGGCAAAGCGACGCGCTGGCGACGGTGACGCAGCTCGACCCGATCGACGTGGACATGTACGAACCCTCGGCCCGGCTGCAGCGCATCCGCGACCGCATCGAGTCGGGCCAGATCGAGATGAGCCAGACGCTGAAGGCGCAGCTGACGCTGGAGAACGGCGCGACCTATGCCGCCACCGGCGAGATGGTGGCGCCGGGCTATACCGTCTCGACCTCGACCGGGGCCATCGATTTCCGCTTCCGCTTCGACAATCCCGAGCGCCGCATCCTGCCCGGCATGTTCGTGCGCGGTCGCATCGAGATCGGCCGGATCCAGGCGATCCTGGTGCCGCAGATGGCCGCGACGCGCAGCCGCGACGGCACGCTTTCGGCCTGGGTGGCCGAGGATGGCAAGGCCGCGAAGCGCGTGCTGACCGAGGAGGGCGTGCATCAGAACAGCTGGATCGTCAGCGCCGGGCTGCAAGCAGGCGATGCGCTGATCGTGAACGGCATCACCGGCCTGGCCGAGGGCGCCGAGATCGCCGCCACCCCCGTCGAGATCGACGAGAACGGCGTGGTCCGCGACCTGCCGGCGACGCAGGCGGAGTGATCCGATGGCCCGTTTCTTCATCCACCGGCCGGTCTTTGCCTGGGTTCTGGCCATCATCACCATGCTGGCCGGGGTCTATGGCCTGTCCAGCCTGCCCATCGCGCAATATCCCGACATCGCGCCGACCACCGTGCGCATCAGCGCCACCTATACCGGCGCCTCGCCCGACATCGTCGAGAACTCGGTGACCTCGATCATCGAGGACGGCATGACCGGGCTTGACGGCTTGACCTACATGACCTCGACCTCGTCGCAGGGGTCGAGCTCGATCCAGCTGACCTTTGACGACAGCGTGGATCCGGACATCGCCCAGGTGCAGGTGCAGAACAAGCTGCAACTGGTGACCTCGCAACTGCCCGACGCCGTGCAGAGCCGGGGGGTCTCGGTCACGCGCTCGACCTCGTCGATCCTGCTGGTGGGGGCGCTGACCTCGACCGACGGCAGCATGACCTCGCTGGAACTGGGCGATCTGGTCGCGCAGGTCATCGAGGACCCGGTCAAGCGCACCGCCGGCGTCGGCTCGATCAACAGCTTCGGCTCGGGCTATGCGATGCGGATCTGGCTCGATCCCGACCGGATGCTGCAATACCAGGTCACGCCCTCGGACGTGGTCTCGGCGGTCAGCGAACAGAACACCAACGTCACCGTGGGCAGCCTCGGCAGCCAGCCGACGATCAAGGGCCAGCAGCTGAACGTGCCGCTTTCGGCGCAGTCGCAGCTGACCTCGGTGCGCGAGTTCGAGCGCATCCTGCTGCGCACCGACAGCGACGGCGCCACGGTCTTCCTGGGCGACGTGGCCGATATCGAGATCGGGCAAGAGGATTACGGCTCGTCCTCGCGCTACAACGGCATGCCGGCGGCGGGCTTCGGCGTGAACCTCGCGACCGGAGCCAATGCCGTCGATACGGCCGCCGCCGTGCGCAACGTGCTGGACGGGCTGCAAGCCTCGCTGCCGGCCGGGGTGCAGATCGTCTACCCCTACGACACCTCGCCCTTCGTCGAGGAATCCATCAACCAAGTCTATCACACGCTGATCGAGGCGGTGGTGCTGGTCTTCCTGGTCATCCTGGTCTTCCTGCAAAGCTGGCGGGCGACGCTGATCCCGACGCTGGCGATCCCGGTGGTGCTGCTGGGCACCTTCGGGGTGCTGTCCTTCTTCGGCATGTCGATCAACACCCTGACCATGTTCGCCATGGTGCTGGCCATCGGCCTTCTGGTCGACGACGCCATCGTCGTGGTCGAGAATGTCGAGCGGGTGATGGAGAAGGAAGGCATCGGCCCGGTCGAGGCGACCGAGAAGAGCATGGACGAGATTTCCTCGGCGCTGATCGGCATCGTGCTGGTGCTGTCGGCGGTGTTCCTGCCGATGGCCTTCATGTCCGGCTCGACCGGGGTGATCTATCGGCAGTTCTCGGTCACCATCATCTCGGCCATGGTGCTGTCGCTGGGCGTCGCGCTGATCCTGACCCCGGCCATGTGCGCCACGCTGCTGAAGCCGCGCGGCCATGGCGGCGGCATCGCGCCCGCGCGCTGGTTCAACCGCAGCCTGGACCGCGCCACGAACGGCTATGCCGGGGTGGTGGGCGCCTTCGTGCGCCGGCCCTTCCGCTTCCTGGTCGTGCTGCTGGCCTTCGGCGCCGGGGCATACATGCTCTATCAGAAGCTGCCCGGCTCGTTCCTGCCGTCCGAGGACCAGGGCGTGCTGATGGTCATGGTCGAGACCCCCGAGGGCTCGACCGCCGAGCGCACCAGGGCGCTGGTCGAGGAGGTCGAGCAATACGTGCTGGGCGAGGAAAGCGACACCGCCGAAAGCGTCTTCGCGGCGCTCGGCTTCGGCTTCGGCGGCTCGGGCGCGCGCAATGCGATGATCTTCATCAAGCTCAGGGATTTCGACCAGCGCGAGGGTTTCGACGCCGCCTCGATGGCGACGCGGGGCAACATGAGGTTCATGTCGAACAAGAACGGACAGGTGTTCTTCATGCAGCCGCCGGCCATCCAGGGCATGGGCAATACCGCCGGCTTCACCATGCAGCTGATCGACCAGGCGGGCAACGGGCAGGAGGCGCTGGCCGCGGCCGCCGACGAACTGGTCCGGAAGGCGACGCAGGACGGCCGCGTCACCAGCCTGCAGGGCAATGACGCGCCCTTCGAGACCTCGCGCCGCATCGACATCGACCAGCAGAAGGCCGCGGCCTATGGCCTGTCGATCTCGGACCTGAACACCACGCTGTCGGTGATCTTCGCCAGTGCGAACGTCAACGATTTCGCGCTGGGGGCCGAGCTGCGCCCGGTGATCGTCCAGGGCGCGGCGGGCGCGCGGATGCAGTCCGACGACATCGAGAAATGGTATGTCAGGAACAGCGACGGCGACATGGTGTCCTTCGCCGCCTTCACCGCGCAGGAATGGGACCAGCAGGCGCAGAGCCTGGCCCGCTATGGCGGCACCCGCTCGATGGAGATTTCCGGCGCCGCGGCGCAGGGCGTCTCCTCGGGCACCGCGATGGAGGTGATGGAGGAACTGGTCGCCGGCATGGATGGCGGCTACGGCACCGCCTGGACCGGGCTGTCCTATCAGGAGCGGCTGTCGGGCAACCAGGCGCCCATGCTGTTCGCGCTGTCCGCCCTGGTGGTGTTCCTGGCGCTGGCGGCGCTTTACGAAAGCTGGTCGGTGCCGCTTTCGGTGATGATGACCGTGCCCATCGGCATCGTCGGCGCCATGGCGGCGGCGCTGGCCTTCGGCCAGTCGAACGACGTCTATTTCAAGGTCGGCCTGCTGACCACCATCGGGCTTGCGGCGCGCAACGCCATCCTGATCGTGGAATTCGCCGAGATGCTGCACCGGCAGGGCAAGCCGCTGCTGGAGGCCGCGGTCGAGGCATCGCGCATGCGGCTGCGTCCGATCCTGATGACCACCCTGGCCTTCATGCTGGGCGTCCTGCCCCTGGCGCTGGCCAGCGGCGCGGGCGCGGCGGCGCAGCACTCCATCGGCATCGGCGTGCTGGGCGGCATCGCGGCCTCGGCGGTGATCGGCATCTTCCTCGTCGCCGTCTTCTACGTCGCGGTCCTCAGGACCGTGCAGCATTTCACCAGCAAGAGAGCCAAGACGTGATTTCCCCTTCCCGATTCCTCGGCCCGGCGCTGCTGCTTCTGGCGGCGGGCTGCACGGCCGTCGGACCCGATCCCGACGACCGACCCGCAATCCCCGTGCCCGCGACCTTCGCCGAAGGCGAGACCGCATCCGCCGGCAAGGTCGCCACCCGCGCCTTCTGGGCCGAATATCGCGACCCGGTGCTGAACGAGCTGATCGCGCGCGGCCTGAAGCAGAACCTGGACGAGGCGGCCGCGCGCGAGCGCATCCGCGCCGCCGCCGCCGACCTGCGCGGCACCGGGGTGCTGGCGGCGCAGACATCCGGCTCGGCCGATGCGTCGCGCGAACGCGGCTCCACGGCGGGCGCGGCGGTGCAGAACGTTACCACCTCCAGCCTTGGCGCGAATTTCGTCTTCGACCTGTTCGGCGGCGCCCGGCGCCAAAGGCAGGGCGCGGCGGCCAGCCTCGAGGCCGCCAAGGCGGATCTGGGCACGGCGCGGCTGGCTTGGATCGCCGAGCTGATCGACGCCTATAGCGACGCGCGCTATTACCAGCAGGCCCTGGCGCTGACGCGGCAGACGGTTTCGAGCCGCGAGGAAACCGTCCGCATCACCCGCGAGCAGCGCGAGTTCGGCGTGGTCAGCGAGTTCGACATGGCCCAGGCCGAGGCGCTGCTGGCTGCCGCGCGGGCCGAGATCCCGGGCTATCAGGCACAGTTCGACGCGCAGGTTTTCAGCATCGCGACGCTGCTCAACGAACCGGCCAGCTCGGTTCAGGCGCAGATGCGGCGCGGCTCGGGCCAGCCCCGCATTCCCGGCAGCGCCCGCGCCGGCGTGCCGGCAGACCTCTTGCGCAACCGGCCCGATGTGCGCTCGGCCGAATACGACCTGGCCGCGGCGCTGGCGGCGGTGGGGGTGGCGACGGCCGACCTGCTGCCCTCGCTGACGCTAACGGGTTCGGTCAGCGAAAGCGGCGGGGCGAAGACCTGGGGCTTCGGCCCGGCGATCTCGTTTCCGGTGCTGAACCAGGGCGCGCTGCAGGCCACCCGCGCGCGGCGCATCGCCGAGGGGCGCGAGGCCGAGATCGCCTGGCGGGCCAGCGTGTCGCAGGCGGTCGAGGACGTGCAGGTCGCGCAATCGAACCTGCGCCGCTATCGCCAGCAGGCCGCGGCGCTGGAAGGCGCGGCAGCGGCCTATGACCGGGCCTATCGGCTGGCCCGGACCAGCTTTGCCGAGGGCGGGCTGGCGCTTCTGGACCTGCTCGATTCCGACCGCTCGACGGCCAGCGCCCGGCTCTCGGCCGCCTCGGCCCGCAACCAGGCCGCCAAGGAATGGGCGGCGCTGCAGATCGCCACGGGCGCCGGTGCCGGCGAGGTGGTGCTGGTCAGACGCTAGCGCCGGCGCCGCATGGTGAGTTGATCTGCGCGTGATGCGATCGCTTTGCGAGTCTTCCGGACTGCGCTGCGCAAATGGCCTGATGGGATGCACGGCGCAGGTCTGCTGAATCCGCCGCCTGGGGCCCGGAGTCTGTTCGGTGACGGCCCTGGACAGCAGCCAGATGGCCACGGCCCGCCGGCGGAATGCCGGCGGAACGACCACAAATGCCCGGCGCGACGGGCCAAGCCGCCCTCTGATGGTCCTGACGCAGCTGAACCTGGCCGCGACCCCCGCCATGACGGGAGCCGCCGGGCGCTGCGGGCAGGCCGACCGGCGCTGTGTGGTCAAGACCGAGGCGGTGGGGCAGCCCGCCGTCCCCGACAGCAGTGAACAGACCCGCGAAGGCCCCAAGGTCGGCAATGTCGTGACGGCGGCCCGCACTGAAGGGTGCCGAGGCGCGCAAGCTGACAAGGCGCCGGTTGCAGCTCCCAATGCTCGCCCGTCTCGGGTCTGGGCAGCGCGTGGTTGCGGTGGTCGACCACACCGCCACGCGCCGCGGGCTCGACAACCGCCGGTGCCGTGCCGCCGGGATAGCGGTAGATATGCGGACGGCACGATTGCTAGGCCAGCTGATAAGCTGTCTTCACCACCGTGTAGAACTCGGCAGCATAGCGGCCCTGTTCCCGCGGGCCGAAGGACGAGCCCTTACGCCCTCCGAACGGCACATGATAATCGACGCCTGCGGTCGGAAGATTCACCATGACCATTCCCGCCTCGACCCTACGGCGGAATTCCGAGGCGTGTTTCAGGCTGCCCGTGCAGATGCCGGCCGAAAGGCCAAATTCCGTGTCGTTGGCAGTGGCCAGGGCCTCGTCGAAATCCTCGACCTGGATGACGGAAGCGCAGGGGCCGAAGATTTCCTCGCGGTTGATGCGGGCGCCGTTCGTCGTGTTCAGGAACAGGGCCGGCGCCTGGTAGAAACCGGGCTTGTCCAGCTCCAGCCGCTCGCCGCCAAGCACCTCGGCGGCTTCGCTTCGGGCCAGGTCCACATAGGCAAGGTTGGAATCAAGCTGGCGCTGATCGACCACCGGCCCGATCTGGGTATCCGGCTGCAAGGCATCCCCGACGCGCAGGGCCCGCATTTCGCGGCCAAGCCTCTCGACAAAGGCATCGTGGATGCCTTTCTGCACGATCAGCCGCGAAGACGCCGTGCAACGCTGCCCGGTCGAGAAGAAGGCGCCATTCAGGCAGGCCTGAACCGCGGTCTGCAGATCGGCGTCGTCCATCACCACCATCGGATTCTTGCCGCCCATCTCAAGCTGGACCTTCCGGCGCAGGGTGCCGCATGTCGCGGCGATGCGCGAGCCGGTCGCCACCGAACCCGTGAAGGACACCGCATCGATTCCCGGATGCGACACCAGGGCATCGCCCAAGACCGAACCCTGCCCCATCACCAGGTTGAAGACGCCGGCCGGGCAGCCATGCTTGTGCAGAAGCTGCGCGATCACATGGGCGCAGCCCGGCGTCAGTTCGGCGGGCTTCAGCACCACGCAATTGCCATAGGCAAGCGCGGGCGCGATCTTCCAGGCCGGGATGGCGATCGGAAAGTTCCAGGGCGTGATCAGGGCGATGACGCCCAAAGGCTCTCTGGTGACGGCGACGTCGATGCCGGGGCGGACCGACTGCTGGGCATCGCCGGCGACGCGCAGCGCCTCTCCGGCAAAGAACTTGAAGACCTGGCCCGCGCGGACGGTCTCGCCCATCGCCTCGGGCAGGGTCTTGCCTTCTTCCCGTGCAAGGAGGCGCCCGATCTCTTCCTTGCGCGCCAGCAATTCGGTGCCGACGGCATCAAGCAGGTCGTGCCGGACCTGCGGACCGGCGGAGGCCCAAGCCGGAAAGGCCGACCGGGCAGCGTGGACGGCCTGATCGACCGCGGCGCGGTCCGCAGAGGCAAAGAACCCGATGATGTCGCGGGTATCGGAAGGGTTCACATCGGGGCGGCAGTCGCCGTCCGACAGCCATTCGCCGCCGATCAGGTTGCCCTGGATTTCGTTCCTGTCTTTCATGGTCTTCTCCTGCTGGGTTCAGGCTGCGACGCGCTCGGACGCCAGCCGATCCAGCGATGCGATGGCGGACGCGCCAAGGGCCGTGAAGGGCGGCAGCACGTTCTGCCATTCGGGGTTGGCGGCGCGGCGGGCCACCAGATACTTGACCGCGGGGATCAGAGGGCATGCCGATATGGCGGCCCGCAACTCGGCCAAGCGGGGCACCAGCCCCGTCTCTCCCCGCCAGAGGCGCGCGCAGATCGGGGCTGTGTGGTTCGCCGTGGCCGAGATGCAGCCTGCGAAGCCGTCCCTTCGTCCCTCGGCCAGCGTGGTTTCCGAACTGGGAAAGACCTGCAGGCCGGGGAGCCGGGAGACCAGGCCGCGGCAATAGGAAAGGTCGCCGGAACTGTCCTTGATGCCATCGAACCGCTGCGGCGCCACGGCGTGCAGATGCGCGATCACCGTCTCGGGTATCACGAAGCCGGTCATCTGCGGAAAATTGTAGAACCAGACCCGGATCGGCCGGTCGCCCAGCGCCGCGTGAAGCGCCAGGTACCAGGCGATCAGCCCGGCTTCGGACGGGGGCGTATAGTAATAGGGCGGCAGAACCAGGGCCACGGGATAGCCCAGGTCATCGGCATGGCGGGTCAGGCCGATGGTTTCGTCAATCGACGGCGTGCCGGTCCCGACCATCAGGCGGCGGCGGTCCAGCGTCTCGGCGGCGTGGGTCATGACGGCACGGCGCGTCCCGGCGTCGAAGGAATTCGCCTCGCCGGTGGATCCCAGGACGTTCAATCCGTCACAGCCGTTGGCCAGGGCCCAGCGCGCATGTTCCACAAAGGCGGCCCCGAGGAAGCGGCCCTGTGCATCGATCGGTGTCGGCACCGCAGCGACGATCCCTTTCATCCTGTTCTCCTTCAGATTGCCTGCATGACGGGACGGGGGCGGACCGGCAGATCCGGATGATCCGGCCGGGGCGCCATGCCACGGGACCAGCCGCCGGGTTCTTCCATCTCGCCGGCCTCGTTGACGAAGACCTCGCGGTTGATGCGCGCGAAGATGGCATTTTCGGGGTCCAGCTCGTCCTCGTATCGGATCGCATCGACGGGGCAGATGCTTTCGCACATGCCGCATTCGATGCATTCGGTCGGGTGGATGTAGAACATCCGCTCGCCCTCGTAGATGCAATCGACGGGACAGGAGGTGGTGCAGATCCCGTCCTTGACGTCGATGCAGCGGCCCTGGATGACAAGCGCCATGGCACTTACCGGCCGCGCCAGACGGGGGCGCGCTTCTCGCGGAATGCGGCGACGCCTTCGATCGAATCCTCGGATTTCAGGGCAGCGATCAGGGCCGGGCGGCGCAGGTCGCGCGCTTCATGCGGATTCAGATGGGCCGTCGAACGGATCGTGTCCTTGATCGCGGCCACCGACAAGGGCGCGCAGGACAGGATGTCCGCGACCCAGGCATCGACTTCGGCATCCAGCCGGTCGGGCGGCACGACCGCGTTGACCAGCCCGAACCGCGCGGCCTCTTGCGCGGACAGCATCCGGCCCGTCATCATCAGCCCGGCCGCGATGTTGCGGGGGATCAGGCGCTGAAGGGCGACCATGCCGCCGTCCAGCGGCAGGCGACCGACCCGTGCCTCTGGCAGCCCGAACCGGGCCTCGGTCGAGGCGATGACGATATCGGCGCCCAGCACCATCTCGAACCCGCCGCCAAGGGCAAGGCCGTTGACCCGGGCGATGACGGGCACGGTCAGGCTTTGCCGCAGGGCGATGCCGCCGAAGCCGTTCGGATTGGCGGCGCCCCAGTATTCCAGCCCGCTGAGCCCGTTCGCGGCCTTCATGTCCGCGCCCGCGCTGAAGGCCCGGTCCCCCGCCCCGGTCAGGACCACGCAGCGGATATCGCTGCGCCCCTCGATTTCCGACCAGATGCGGTCAAGCCTGGCATCGGTCGCAGCATCGACGGCATTCATCCGGTCGGGACGGTCGATGGTGACGCGCGCGACCTGATCGACGACTTCGAAGCGGACGGTCATACCGCCTCCTTCCGCGCGACGGCGTTCAGGTTGAATTCGCGGATGATCTCGTCGGTATGCTCCCCCAGCCGCGGCGGCGCATGGCGGATCACCAGAGGGGCCTCGCTGAGATGAACGGGCGACCCGACCAGGGTGATCTTTCCCAGAATCGGGTGGTCCAGGTCCAGCAACATGCCATTGACCGCGGTCTGGGCGTCATCCAGCGCCTCGCCCAGGGAGCGGACGGGGGCGCAGAGCAGGTCCTGATCCTCAAGCCGCTTGATCCAGTGGGCGGTCGTGTTGGTCGCAAAGGCGTCGCGGAATCGTCCCTGCAGATAGGGCTTGTTGGCCCGCTGCGACGCAAGGTTGGGATAATCGGCCGACAGATCCTCGATCTGCAAGGCCGCGCAGATGTCGCGCAGCGGATGCGGCTTGAAGGCGCCGACCACCACCACCGCCCCGTCGGTCGTGTCGAAGACGCCGGTCAGCGGCATCGCGGCCCAGTTCAGCACCTCGCGGTGCTTCGACCATTGCGCGGCCTCTTGCATCTGCATGGCGATCATCGAGTCATAAAGCGAGACGCCGACCTTCTGCCCGCGCCCGGTCCTGGCCCGCGCCAGCAGCGCCGCAAGGATCCCCTGCACAAGATGCATCCCGGCCGTGTAGTCGCAAAGCGTGGTCGGATAGATCGACTTCGGAACCGCCGGGTCCTGGGTCTTTTCCATGACCCCGGTCATCGCCTGGGCCAGCACGTCCTGGCCGCCCTTGTGGGCATAGGGGCCGACCTCTCCGAAGCCGGTGCCCGAGGCGCAGATGATGGCGGGGTTGATCTTCGACAGCGTGTCATAATCGAAGCCCAGGCGCCGCATCACCCCGGCGCGGAAATTGTCCACGACCACGTCCGACTGGGCGACCAGCTCATAGATCATCCGGCGGCCGGCCTCGGACTTGGTGTCGATCTCCACCGACCGCTTGTTGCGGTTGAGCGAGGCGAATACCGCGTTGTTCATCGCCTCCTCGCTCGGCTCTCCGAAGAAGTTGCGCGACAGGTCGCCCTCGCCGGGGCGTTCGACCTTGATCACGTCCGCACCGAAATCGGCCAGCATCTGCGTGGCGCAGGGACCCATCATCACCTGGGTAAAGTCGAGGACGCGGATGCCCTCCAGCGGAAGGTGCTGTTTCGTCATGGTGGTTCCCTTTCTCAGGCGGCGGCGATTGGTTCGATCAGCGCATTGGCCGAGGGCACGTCGCCCGGATCGGCGCCCTGCGCCCGCATCTGCTTCTGGATGGCCCTGACATCGACGTCGCGCAGCGCGCAATTGGCCTGAAGCGCCTTGGCCACGGCCACGCCGGCAGCCTCGCCCTGGGCCATGCAGGGGGGGATTTCACGCGATTGCTTCTGCGCCTCGCTTTCGACCGAATAGTGCCGGCCGGCGACGATCAGGTTGTCGATCCCCCGGGGCAGCAGCGCCCGATAGGGGGTATAGTAGTCCCTGCCCCGGCAGACCGAGTCCGCGAAATGGCGCCGCTTCTTCACGTCGTCCTTGGTGACGATGTATTCGCCCTGCAACAGCCGCGTCTGCCGGATGCCCATCTGTTCCGCCCCCCCCAGCATCTTGGCATTCTCGAAGCCCGGCAGGTTGGCGCGGGCGAAGTCCAGCAGCGCCATCATCCGGCGGCGGCCTTCATATTCGGCCTCGACCATGTGTTCGGGCGACAGGCCGTCATAGCCCGGCATGTGCGGGCAGTTGCACCAGACCACGCCGGGCAGCGGCGTCTTCAGCCACCACATCCCCCAGGCCCCGCCGATGACGCGCCTGGCCTGGCGGTCGAGGGCCTTGAAAGCTTCGGGGTTTTCGTATTCGAACGCTTCCGCCCTGGCGGTGTCCACGTCCATCAGGCGGAAGACGGTCGTGACGATGAACTGCCCGGTCGCGAAGGACGCGCCCGCCGAGGCCGCCACGTCCAGGTCGCCCGAGGCATCCACCACCATCCGCGCACGGATCGCCTGCCGGCCCAGCTTGGTCTGCACGATCACGCCGGTGACACGGCCGTTCTCGACGATGGCTTCGGAAAACCAGCTATGGGTGCGCAGCTCGATCCCGGCCTCGGCGACCAAGTCCAGGCTGACGCGCTTCCAGGCATCGGGGTCGAAGGCGACCGCGTGGATGATCGGCTGCGGCATGCCCTGCTTGTGAAAGTCGATGCAGCCCCAGCGCGCCCATTTCTGCCACATCTCCCAATTGGTCTGGCAATCTTCGGGCGGGGGAAAGACGGCGCCGTCCTGGCGCTGCATCCGGTCCACGAATTCGCTGACGATGCCGGTGGTGACGATCTCGGTTCCCTCGTTCACCATGTCGTCCAGCACGAGGACCATGCCGCCCGACGCCATGCCGCCCAGGTGGTGATAGCGTTCCACCAGCGTCACCCGCGCCCCGTTGCGGGCGGCCGACACGGCGGCGGACAGACCTGCCGGGCCCGCCCCGATCACCACCACGTCGGTGTTGCTGACGACCGGCACCTGCTCGGCCCTGGTGGTGAGAAAATCCCTGATGCGATCGGTCATTTTGGACAAGCTCCTCCTGTCACGCCGGGGCGGGTCAGGACCGCGGCGTCGATTTTCCGGTTGTTTCGAATGGTCTCAGGTTACCAGCGCACGATCCGGCGTTCGGCCAGCGTGACCAGGGCGAACATCAGCACCGACAGCCCCGAGGACATGAGCACCGTGGCGTAAAGCAGCGGCGAGTTGAAATTGAAGGTCGCGTCGATGATCAGCGCACCCAGGCCCAGATCCGCACCGACCCATTCGCCGACGATGGCACCGATGACCGAGGTGGTGGCCGAGATCTTCAGCGCCGAGAACAGGAACGGCAGCGACGACGGCAAGCGCATCTTCCAGAAGACCTCGGCCTTCGACGCCGACAGGATCCGCGCCAGTTCCAGCGTCTGCGGGCTGACCGACTGCAAACCGCGCACCATGTTGACCAGCGTCGGGAAGAAGCAGATCAGCGCGGCGATCACCACCTTTGCCGTCATGCCCGGCCCGAAGATCAGCACAAGGATCGGCGCGATGGCCAGGATCGGGATGGTGTTGACGAAGACGGCGATGGGGAAGAACGCCCGCTCGACATTGCGGGAATGGACGAAGGCCACCGCGATCAGGATGGCGGCAAGATTGCCCACCACGAAGCCCGCCACGCTTTCAAAGAAGGTGGGCCAGAAGTTCTGCATCAGCAGGGGAAACTTCTCGACTAGGGTGACGGCGACGTCCGACGGCGCGGGGGCGATATAGGTCGGGACGCCCAGGGCCCTGACCCCCAGCTGCCACAACCCGACCAGCGCGACGGCTGTTCCGATGGGCACGATGGTCGAGACCAGCCTTTCCCTGCGCGCCGCGCTTCGGGCGAGGGCCTGGGGATCGGCGATGCCAAGGTTTTCGATGACGGCCATCAGCAGGTCTCCAGAAGTTCGCGCAGATAGCTGCAATAGCGGTTGAATTCGGGCGTATCGCGCAGCTTCATCTGCCGCGGCTCGGGCAGGTCGATATCGACGATTTCGCGCAGGCGTCCGGGATTGGCGCGCAGCATGATCACCTTCTGCCCCAGGAAGACCGCCTCGGAAATGGAATGGGTCACGAACAGGATCGTCGTTCCCGTCTCCCGCCAGATGTCCAGCAGCTGAAGGTTCAGCCGGTCGCGGGTCATCTCGTCCAGCGCGCCAAAGGGCTCGTCCATCAGCAGCAGCTTGGGCTGGCACAGCAGCGCGCGCGCAATGGCGACCCGTTGGCGCATCCCGCCCGACAGTTCATGCGGAAGGGCGTTTTCGCGGCCCTTCAGGCCGACCAGCTCCAGCAATTCGCGGGGGCTGCGCGGCCCGGTCGGGATCACGGCCCCGCGCTTGCGCCCGATTTCCAGCGGCAGCTCGACATTCTTCAGGGCCGACCGCCACGGCAGCAGGGCGGCATCCTGAAAGACGAAGGCGAATTCCCGCGCCAGCCGTGCCTCTTCGGTCGTCTTGCCGAAGATCGAGACATCGCCCCCCGCGGCGGGGATCAGGTCCGAGACCAGCCGCAGCAGCGTGGACTTGCCGCATCCCGACGGGCCAAGGATGGTGTAGAACGCGCCGGCCTCGATCCGGAGGTCAAGCTTGTCGATGGCGGTATAGGATCCGAAGCGGACCGTTGCCGCGTCCAGCGTGGCCGCCGGAGCCTTCACCCGCGTCGTGTCGACCGGCTGCCCCACAAGGGTTTCCATGGGTTCCATCATGTCGTTCAACCGTATACCGGCCGCACCGCGGCGATTTCATCCAGCACCGAAAGGGTCATGACGTCGTCGACCGCAGGCGCCCCGCCTTCGAACTGGCCGAGGCGGTCGTAGATGTCGATCTGCGCCTGCCAGTTTTCGCGCGTCATCGTGCCCCAGCCGCGTTCGCGCGTCGCCTCGTCGAAGCTGTATTCGACGACAGCACCCACCGCCGCGAGTTCGGCATCCCGGTCAAGGTTGGGATAACGCGACACGAGGATGTCGACGGCGGCTTCGGGATTGTCATGCACCCAGCCCCAGCCGCGTGCGATCGCGCGCAGCATCCCGCGGACCTGCTCGGGGTTTTCGTTCAGCGACCTGTCGGTGACGTAATAGGGATTGGCGTAAAGCCTGATGCCCGCATCCCACAGGGTCATGTCGACCCGCTCCGGCCCCAGCACCGACAAGGCGCTGACATTGGTTTTCCAGCCGGTCACCACATCGGCCTGGCCGGTCAGCAGCGGCGACATGTCCGCGCCCATCACCCGCACCTCGACCTGGTCCTCGGGGATGCCATTGGCGGCCAGCAGCGCCTGCAACAGAATCCGCGCGGTGCCGTTGGTGGCCACGGTCTTGCCGATCAGATCCTTCGGCTCGCGCACCGGGTTCTTTTCGAGCGAAAAATAGGTGAAGGGATGCTGCTGATACCCTGCCGCGATGCACTTGACCGGCAGCCCCTGCGAGCGCGCCAGCATCAGCGACGGGCTGGAGCTGATCGAGCCGATCTCGGCCCGCCCCGACGCGACCGAGGCCACGCCGTCCACGTTCGGACCTCCGGCGACGACTTCCAGCGCCAGCCCTTCCTCGGCGAAATAGCCGTTCTCATCGGCGGCCAGTTCCCCCAGGATGCCGTTCCCCGCCAGCCACCCGAGCTGCAGCTTGATCGTATGGATATCAGCGGCCCAGGCCCGTTCGATACCGATCCGGGTTCCGACAAAGGCGGCCCCAAGGGCCGTCATGCCCTGCAACAGACTGCGCCGGTCGAGCTTTGTTCTGTGTCGCATCTTTCCATCTCTCTGTTGGTGGTGGGGCGGCCCTTGTTTCGACCTTGTTGCACTGACTTTAGCGTTGCGGATGCAGTGCAGATAGAAGAAAGTTTTACCAACAGTGGTGCAGAAAACGCATCACCCCCCTGGCGTCGAGGCAGCATGCATACCAGCTTCCTGAAGTATTTCGACGAGGTCGCCCGGCAGCGGTCGATCCGCAAGGCGGCGCAGCTTCTCAACGTTTCGTCCACCTCGGTGAACCGCAAGATCCTCAACGTCGAGCAGCGGCTGGGCGTCTCGATCTTCGACCGCACCCCGGAGGGCGTGGAGCTGACGGCCGTGGGCGCGATCCTTCTGGAGCATTGCCGTACGGTGCTTCACGATTTCGAGCGCACCAAGATCCTGATCGACGACATGCGCGATCTGCGCACGGGGCATATCAACATCTGCACGATCGATTCGATTGCGATGGGCTGCCTGCCCCGGGCGATGAACGAATTCGGAAAGATCTATCCCGACATCTCGATCTCCGTCACGACCGCCCAACCCGAGGACGCAGTGCAGGCCGTGGCCAGCGGCGCGGCCGAGATCGGCATCGCCTTCACGTTCTCGGATCATCCCGGCGTCAGGCTGCTATCCGAAAAATCCGCGCCCTTTGGCGTCATCGTTCGTCCCGACCATCCGCTTGCCGGCCGAACCAGCGTCACACTCGACGACATTGCCGCCTACAGGCTGGTGCGCACCATCGATGCCCGCGGCGGGAACTCGATCATCGATCAGGCGATCACGACATTGGTCACGCCGCTGTCGACACATATCTTCACGAACACATTGTTTCTTGCGAAGCAGATGATCCTGGGCGGTCATGGTATCGGGCTTTATACCAAGATCGGCTTCTACGACGATATCGAAGACGGCCAGCTCCGCTTCGTGCCGTTGATCCAGGAGATGCTTGCCAACATCCGGGTGGGGATCTTCGTCTCCACCTCAAGCCCCATCGACCCGGCCAAGCACCTGATGTGCAACGCGCTTGCAAGGGAAATGGCAGGCATGCGTCTGGATTCCTGAAGGGGTTGCTGCGCAAGCACGGCCGGAGGCGGCGGCCTTCCTGTCCTGCCATGGGTCCTTCGTCCCGCGCGGGCAGGCCGGCTTGCGGATATCTGAAGCTCACCTTCACAAACTGTAAAGAAAACATACAAGACTACGGGCCTGATTCGGCGCAAGCTTGCTCTCACGGCCCAAGCCGATGGGAGGAATTCATGACAGATCAAAGCCGCGTATCTGCGGCGTCCAACGTTTCGTTGGCGCTGCGGGCATGGAATATTCGTCGCAAGGCCCTGCTGATGGGCGAGGTGCAGGGACAGGGCTATATCGGCCAGGCGCTCGGCGTGGCCGATGTGCTGGCCGCATCCTATTTCCACGCCCTGAACTACGACCCCCGAAACCCGGAATGGGAAGGCCGCGACCGCTTCCTGCTGTCGATCGGGCATTACGCCATCGCGCTTTACGCCGTGCTGATGGAGGCCGGCATCCTGCCCGAGGAAGAGCTTGAGACCTACGGCATGGATGATTCCCGCATGCCGATGTCGGGCATGGCCTCCTATACTCCGGGGATGGAGATCACCGGCGGTTCGCTGGGTCACGGGCTGGGCATCGCCGTCGGCATGGCGATGGGGCTGAAGCGCAAGAACAGCCCGGCCTTCGTCTACAACCTGATGTCGGACGGCGAATTGGGCGAGGGATCGACCTGGGAGGCAGTGATGTCCGGCGTCCAGCACCGGCTGGACAACCTGATCTGCCTTGTCGATTTCAACGACCAGCAGGCCGACGGCAAATCGACCGCCGCGCTGGCCCAGGGCGACGAGCGTGCCAAATGGCAGGCCTTCGGCTGGCACGCGCAACGGGTCGACGGCAACGACCTTGCGGCCGTCGTCGCGGCCCTGGACGCGGCACGCGAAACCGACCACCCCGGCCCCCGCGTCATCATCTTCGACACCACCATGTGCAAGGGCGTCGATTTCCTGGAGAAACGCGAAATCACGCATTTCGTCCGCGTCGAGGCGGATGAATGGGCCAAGGCCCTGGCCGTCTTGGAAGAGGGGAAACCGCAATGACGCTGGCATCCATGAAGCGTAAATACGAACCGCGCAAGCTGCCCGAGGGGCCGCGCGTGGCCACCACGGCGATGATCGCCTCGCTGGCGGCCGAGGGCTATGACACCGTGGCGGCGCCCTTCGGCCATGCGCTGGTCGAGGCGGCGCAGAAGGACGACAGGATCGTCGGCCTGTCCGCCGACCTGGCCAAATATACCGACCTGCACATCTTCGCGCAGGCGATGCCCGACCGCTTCTATCAGATGGGCATGGCCGAGCAGTTGCTGATGTCGGCCGCCGCCGGGCTGGCGCGCGAGGGCTTCAACCCGTTCGCGACGACCTATGCGGTCTTTGCCAGCCGCCGCGCCTATGACTTCATCGCCATGGCCATCGCCGAGGAGAACCTGCCGGTCAAGATCGTCTGCGCCCTGCCGGGCCTGACCACCGGCTACGGCCCCAGCCATCAGGCGACCGAGGATCTGGCGATCTTCCGCGGCCTGCCGAACATGACCGTGATCGATCCCTGCGACGCCGACGACATCATCGGCATGGTGCCGCAGATCGCCGCCCATGACGGCCCGGTCTACAGCCGCCTGCCGCGCGGCAAGGTGCCATCGGTTCTGACCCGCCACAAGCCGGACTACAGGTTCCAGTTGGGCAAGGCGCAGGTAATTCGCGAGGGCGGGGACGTGCTGATCGTCTCGACCGGGTTCATGACCATGCGCGCGCTGGATGCCGCCGAGGCGCTGGCCCGGGACGGGGTCGATGCGGCGGTGCTGCATGTGCCGACGATCAAGCCCCTGGATACCGAGACGATCCTGGCCGAGGCGCGCAAGGGCGGGCGGCTGGTCGTCACGGCCGAGAACCACACCGTCGTTGGCGGCCTGGGCGAGGCGGTCGCCACTACGCTGCTGACCAACGGCGTCACCCCCGCCTTCCGCATGATCGGCCTGCCGGACCAGTTCCTGGAGGCCGGAGCCCTGCCGACCCTGCACGAGATGTATGGGCTGACGGTCGGCAAGATCACCGAACGCATCAAGGGCTGGCTGTAAGCCGGCCCCCCAATTCAGACAATCAGGAGGAGAAGGCCATGGGCCTGCTGGACGGAAAATTCGCGGTGGTGACCGGAGCGGCCTCGCCGCGCGGCCTGGGCAAGGCCACGGCGCAACTTTTTGCCGAACATGGCGCCACCGTCGCCATTCTGGACCTGGACGCCGATCAGGCCAGGGCCGCCGCGGCCGATCTGGGCGAAGGCCATGTCGGGCTGGCCTGCGACGTGACCGACCTTGACGCCTGCAAACGCGCAGCGGACGAATTGCTGCAACGCTGGGGCCGCATCGACGTGCTGGTCAACAATGCCGGCATCACCCAGCCGCTGAAGATCATGGATATCGCGCCCGGAAACTATGACGCGGTTCTGGACGTGAACCTGCGCGGCACGCTCTACATGAGCCAGGCGGTCATTCCCGCCATGCGCGAACGGAAGGCGGGCAGCATCGTCAACCTGTCCTCGGTCTCGGCGCAGCGCGGGGGCGGCATCTTCGGCGGTCCGCATTATTCGGCGGCCAAGGCCGGCGTGCTGGGCCTGACCAAGGCCATGGCGCGCGAACTGGCGCCGCAGAACATCCGCGTGAACGCGGTCTGCCCCGGCTTCATCGCCACCGACATCACCGCCGGCAAGCTGACGCCCGAGATGATGGACGGCATCCTTGCCGGCATCCCGATGGGCCGCGCCGGCGAGGCGCGCGACGTGGCCGGCTGCTGCCTGTTCCTGGCCTCGGATCTGGCGTCCTATTGCACGGGAACCGAGGTCGACGTGAACGGCGGCTCGCTCATTCACTGAAAAAAAGGCCTGCCGCGAGGAGGCGGCAGGCCCCATCATCTGCTTATTGGGAGGAAACACCATGAACCGCACCATCCTTGGGGCAATCCTGTCCGGCACCGTCTTTGCCGGTGCCGCCGCCGCCGATACCATCATCCTGGCCCATGCGCAGCCGCCGGGCAATCCGCGCTCGCTGGCGGCCGAGTTCTTCGCCGAAAAGCTGTCGGCCTGCACCCAGGGCCGCATCACCGTCAACGTGGCGGGCGCCGCGACGATGGGCGACGATGTCGAGGCGCTGACCTCGACCTCGGCCAATGTGATCCAGATCACCGCCAACAGCCAGGGCGCCACGGCGCAGATCGTCCCGGAACTGAACGTGATCGGCCTGCCCTTCCTGTTCGCGGATGCGCCGAGCGCCTGGAAGGCGATCGACGGCGAGATCAAGGCGCAGATCGACGAAAGGGCGCAGAATGCCGGGCTGAAGCTGCTGGGCTTCTGGGACAACGGCATCCGCCATGTCAGCCACCTGTCCCGGTCGATCACCACGCCGGCCGACCTCAAGGGCGTCAAGATCCGCACGCCGCCCGACGACATGACCATCGCGATCTTCAAGGCGCTTGGCGGCAACCCGGCGCCGCTGACCTTCGCGGAACTGCCGACCGCGCTGCAATCCGGGGTCTTCGAGGCGCAGGAGAACCCCCTGACGAACATCTATTCGTCCAAGCTGCACGAGATCACCAGGCATATCTCGCTGACCGGCCATAAATACGAGACCTCGCCGCTGCTGGCCAGCATGGCCTGGTGGGCGTCGCTGTCGCCCGAGGATCAGGCCTGCGTCCAGACCTCCGCCGACGAGGCGACGGCGTTCCAGCGGCAGACTGCCGAAGAGCAGGAGGTGGAGGTCCGCCAGAAGCTGGAGGCCGAGGGCGCCATCGTCACCGAACTCGAAGATCGTCAGGCTTTCATCGACGCGACGGCGGGGGTCTATGACGAATATCGCGCCCGCTTCCCGGAACTGGTCGATGCGATCATCGCCGAGGCCGCAAAATGACCGGCGCGCTTCATCCCGACACCGCCGGAAAGGAGGGGCGCCCGGCGCCCCCCGTCCTGCGCGGCATCGTCGCGGCGCTGGACATGTCGGGGCGGCTGGTCTGCGTCGCGACCCTGATCGTGCTTTTCGTGGGGCTGATGGCCAATGTCGTCCTGCGCTATGTCTATGGCCAGGGGCTGGACTGGGCCTATGAGATCCATGCCATCCTGCTGCCCTGGATGATCGCCGGCGGGGTGGTGATCGCCACCGTCCACAGCCGCAACATCGCCATCACCATCCTGCCGGACCTGCTGTCCGACAGCGGCCGCAGGGTGCTGTTCATCCTCGTCTCGGTGCTGACGCTGCTGATCTCGGTCTTCGTGGTCTGGTCCGCGTTCCCGATCATCCGCGCGGCGCAATACCAGCGTCTCAGCGCCCTGGGCGGGATCAGCCAGCTTTGGGGCTATGCCAGCCTTGTCTACGGCTTCGGCGGCATCGCCGTGATCTGCGCCTGCGACCTGATCGCCGCGCTGATGGGCCGGACGCTGCGCAATGTCGAAACCGCTTCGAGCCTGAGCTGAGGAGGACCCGGAATGACCCCGATTCTCGTGATCGCATTCTTCGGCCTGATGGCGCTGTCCGTGCCGGTGGCCCATGCCATGCTGGGCGGCACCGCGCTGGCGCTGCTGGCGGACGGCAAGCCGCTGGCGGTGATCGCCCAGCGCCTCTATGCGCCGACGCAGGCCTTTCCGATGCTGGCGATCCCCTATTTCATCCTGGCCGGCTCGCTGATGATGCACGGCAAGTTCGGCGAATACCTGGTCAATATCGCGCGGCTGATCGTCGGGCGCTATCGCGGCGGGCTGGGGCAGGTCAGCATCCTCGGCTCGGTGATGTTCGGCGGCGTCTCGGGCTCGGCGGTGGCCGATGCCTCGGCCATGGGCAATGCGCTGATCCCGGTGCAGGTGCGCGACGGCTATCCCGCGCCTTTCGCGGCGGCGATCAACGCCTCGTCCTCGACCATCTCGGTGCTGATCCCGCCCTCGATCCCGCTGATCCTCTACGGGCTGGTGGCGAATGTCTCGATCGTGGACCTGTTCGTCGCCGGCATCCTGCCGGGCCTGCTGCTGGCCGCGGGCATGATGACCATGGTCTGGTTCGTCGCCAGGCGCCGCGGCCTGCCCGCCGCACCGCTGCCCGGCGGCTTCCGCGCCTTCAGAAGCCAGATCGTCTTCGCGCTGCCGGCGCTTCTGATGCCGATCTTCATCATCGGCACCCTGCGCTTCGGCATCGCCACGCCCACCGAGGTCAGCGTCATGGCTGTCGCCTATGCGCTGCTGATCGGCATCTTCTTCTATCGCGACGTGACGCCCCGGCTGATCTGGAACGCGCTGGTCGATACCGGCATGATGACCGGCGCGGTGATGCTGATCATCATGGCCTCGGGCACGATCCAGTGGATCCTGACCGCCGAGCAGGTGCCGCAGAACCTGGCCGGCTTCGTCTCGACCCACCTGACGCAACCGTGGATGGTGCTGATCGCGCTGAACCTGGTGATGCTGGTCGTCGGCATGTTCCTGGACCTGCCTGCCGCGGTGCTGCTGCTGGCGCCGCTGTTCGTGACCATCGGCAACACGATCGGGCTGGACCCGGTGCAGCTGGGGCTGATGATGGTGATCAACCTGTCGATAGGGCTTTACACGCCGCCGGTCGGGACGACGCTGTTCATCTCGATGGCCATCGCGCGGACGGGGATCGGCCAGACCACCAGGGCGCTGCTGCCCTTCTATCTGGTGGCGCTGGCGCTTTTGCTGGCCTTCACCTTCATCCCGGCCCTGACGATCTACTGAGCGGCCGGAAACCGGGAATGCCGGGCATCATCGCCCGGCATTCCTTCATCGCTCCTCGGACGTGACGAAGGCCGCCCGGCGCTCGAAGCGGGTCCGGTGCCCGCGTTCCTCCAGCCAGGCCCGCGCCTCGCGCATATGCTGGCGGCCCCTGTCCTTGACCCAGTCCGAGAACAGCCGCACCGCCCGGCGTCCCACATGGCGATGCGGGCAGACGATCCAGTATCCCGGAAACTCGATCACCTCGAACGCGGTCGAGAAGGGCACCAGATCGCCGCGCCGCAATTCCTCGAAGGCCAGCGTCATGCTGTCCAGGATCACACCGCCGCCGTCCATCGCCATCTGCACCGACATGCTCGACCGGTCGAAGCGGCAGGGATAGGACATCGAGGTGCCCTGCACGCCGTTGCGGGGCAGCCAGTAATCCCAGCGGTAATAGGCCTTGACGCTGTCGATCAGCCTTGCATGGCGCAGCTGCTCGCGCGGGTCGTCCGAGATCCTGCGCAACTCCTCGCGATAGGCGGGCGAGCACATGGGAAAGACGAAATCATGCACGACGCAATCGGTATGCAGCCCCTCCCAGTCGCCTTCGCCATAGCGCAGGTCCATGTCCACGACCTCGGTGTCGAATTCGGTGAAATTGGGCGTCGCATCGACCCGGACATCCCATTCCGGATGCCTGCGGCAGAAATCCGCAAGTCGAGGCGCCAGCCAGCGCACCCCGAAGGACGGGCTGACCCGGATCGACAGATTATGCGTTTCGCGCTGGCGGATGATGGCGGCGCGGACCTCGCGGATGGACTGGAAGGCCTGCGAGGTGGTCTGGAACAGCCGCTCGCCGTCGATGGTCAGACGCAGATGGCGCTTTTCGCGATGGAACAGCTTCACGCCCAGATTCTGCTCCAGCAGCTTGATCTGCTGGCTGACCGCCGAAGCCGAGACCTGCAATTCCTCGGCGGCGCGCATGACCCCGCCCAGCCGGGCGACGGCCTCGAAATGCGCCATGGACAGAAGATTGAGGTCGCGGGCCACAGCTTTGCTCTTCAGGTGGAATGCACAGACAGGTAAGTCTGGCTTATCTGCGGCCGGCAGCAAAGGGGTTTGCGCGGCCAGCGGACGCATGGACGCCCCGGGCCCGGATTTTCAGGCAGCCCCCGGCACCGGTAGCTGAAAAGCGCGCCGGAGGGGCCAGGGAAGCAGAAGACCGTCCCATCCGGCGCCTCGGCAGGAGCGAGGCGCCTTCCCGTTCAGAAGGCCCGCGGCGGGTTCATCGTCACTCGGCCGCCATGCGGCTGGGGGCGAGGCTGCGTTCCATCCATGCGGCATACCAGTCGATGAACTGGATCACGCCGCTTTCCCAGTCGGGCGAATAGGGGCCGGGAACATAGGCCGGCGAGAAGATGCCTTCCTGGTTGGTCTCGACGATCTCACGATCCTCGTCATTGGTGGCGATCCAGACCTCGGTCAGGCGCTGAAGATCGTAATCCACCCCCTCGACCGCATCCTTGTGCACCAGCCAGGTGGTCGTCACCTCGGTCTCGGTCGGGCTGATCGGGGTGACGCGGAAGGTCAGCGAGTGATCCGGCAGGAAATGGTTCCAGGTCGAGGGATAGTGAAAGACCAGCAGCGAGCCGGCGTCGGGCTTGGCGACGCGGCCCAGCTGGCGCGTCACAGCCGCCTTGCCGTCCATCGTATAGCTGACGGCGGTTTCCTGCAGCGGCATCCGCGCCAGCCGGAACTGGCCGTCGCCGCCCAGCAGGAACTGCGCCGGGGCGCCCGCCGAGGCACAGGCGTCGAAATGCGTCTGCAACCGCGCCGAGATCGAGCCGTCGGCCGAAACCCCCGCCACCTCGGGATCCAGCGGGAAGGACCGGCACAGCGCCGGATGGTTGCCGCTGCAATGATAGCATTCGCGGTTGTTTTCCCACACCAGCTTCCAGTTGCCCTTCTCGATGATCGAGGAGCTGTAGGCGACCTTGGCGTCCTGAAGGTCATGGACCGCCAGATAGGGCTCGGCCTGGCGGGCGAAGGTCTCGAAATCCGGCGGGTTGTCCGACAGGCAGATATAGATCAGCCCCTTGAGGTTGCGCAGCGCCACCCCGCGCAGCCCGTGCTGGGTCGGGTCGAAATCGGGGCCCATGCTGTTGGCCCAGATCAGCTTGCCGTCCAGGTCGTAGGTCCATTGGTGATAGGGACAGACCAGCTTGGCCACCTGACCCTCGCGCTGCTTGCAGACGATCGAGCCGCGATGCCGGCAGGAGTTGTGGAAGGCGCGGATTTCCCCGTCGCGGCCCTTGACGATGACGATGTTATAGGCGCCGACCCGCAGCGTCGCGTAGCTGCCGGGCTTGACCAGCTGGCAGGCCGGGATGGCATAGAGCCATTCGCGGTAGAAGATATGCTCCAGATCCTGCTGATAGATCTCGGGCGAGGTATAGAAGGGCTGTTCCAGCGCGTGTCCGGGAATCCGGCGGGCAAGCAGGTCATGCAGATTCGTGTTGGTGGCGGACATGTTCGGCTTCCAGGGGATGAGGGTGAATCTGCCCTGACGTTCCCCCGGATGCGCCGGCTTGACAACGGCATTAAAATTCACCTTGGATTATTTCAGCTAATCCAAGACCGCAGGAGGCGCATGGCTCGGCCCTACGACTTCGCTTCGATGACCGCGCTGATCTGCTTCGAGGCCGCGGCGCGCAACGGCGGTTTCAAGGCGGCGGCGCGCGAGATGAACGTCACCCCCGCCGCCATCAGCCACCAGATCAAGGCGTTGGAGCAGGATCTGGGCTGCGCGCTGTTCCTCCGCCGGCATCGCGGGGTCGAGCTGACCGAGAAGGGCGCCTTCCTGCTGGTCGCCCTGCAGCGCGGCTTCGAGACGATCTCGGACACGGTCGGCCAGTTGCGCGCCCGCCCCGATGCGGTCGATGTCACCATCCGCGCCACGACCGCGGTCAGCGCCCTGTGGCTGACGCCGAAGATCACCGCCTTCTGGAAGGCCTATCCCGCCATCACCGTCTCGCAGATCGTCAGCGACGTGCCGCGGGCGGCCAGCCGGCACGACATCGGCATCGGCTATGTCCGGCCGGGCCAGGACGGCGGCGAGCGGCGCGAGATCTTCCGCGACCGCATCCGCGCCTATGGCACGCCGCGCTTTGCCGAAAACCACCGCATCGCCGGAATCGGCGACCTGCTGCGCGCCCCGCTGATCCACCTGAACGACGACGACAATGCCTGGCCCGGCTGGGCGGAATGGTTTTCCGAACTCGGCCAGCCGGCCCCGTCCGGCCGCAGCCTGTTCGTCAACAACCACATGATCGCCCTGCAGGCCGCCCAGGACGATGTCGGCGCGGTGCTGGGCTGGGAGGGGCTGATGGCCAGGCTGCTGGCCGAGGGGCGGCTGGTCGAACTGGTGCCCGAAAGCGTGCCCGCGCCGGCAGGGTTTTCCCTTGCCATCAGCCCCCGCGCCTCGGCCAAGGCCCGGCTGTTCGCCGACTGGCTGGTGCGGAACGCCTGAGGCAAGGGCGGCGAGGCCCACAAGTGGCAGGCGACGCGCGCCCCGGTATGGCGCAACTCCCCCCGCCGCCGGGCCTCTGACCGGCCCCGCGCGGCGGAGATGCGCGACGCGCCGCCCTACAGCCCCGCATCGGGAGCCCCACACCGGGCTTGACTCGGCGGGCTCGACTCGGCGGGGAAAATCCTGTATCAAGCGATTGATTGAATACAGCGCGAGACCGGCATGGACCCGCATCCCACCCGCATGTCGCTGATCCGGGCCGCCCTGCAGCAATTCGGGCGCGGCGGATTCGAGGCCGCCTCGACGCGCGCCATCGCCGCGCAGGCCGGGACGAACATCTCGTCGATCGCCTATCACTTCGGCGGCAAGGACGGGCTGCGCATCGCCTGCGCCGACGCGGTGGCCGAGCAGGTGGCGCAGGTCGCCCGGCCCCTGCCCGGCTTGCAGGACCGGCCGGACCCCCGCCAGGCCCGGATGATCCTGCGGCGGCTGGTGCGCCGCATCGTCACCTTCATGATCGTCAGCCCCGGCGCCAGCGATGCCGTGGCCTTCGTCCTGCGCGAGCTGGCCGAGCCGGGCAGCCCGGTGCTGGACCGGCTTTATGCCACGCTGGTCGAGCCCCGGCACCGGGCGCTTTGCGCGCTGTGGTCCGCCGCGACCGGCGCGCCGGCGGAATCCGAAGAGGTGAAGCTGGCCGTGTTCTCGCTTGTCGGGCAGGCGGTCTATTTCCGCGTCGCCGCGCCCATCGTCCAGCGCCGCATGGGCTGGCGGCACTATGCGCGGCCCGAGGCGCGGGCGATCACGCGGCGGATGCTGACCAATCTGGACCGGATGACCGGGGGCGGGGATGGCTGATCTCATCTGCTCGCTCGCCTTTCTGGCGGCGCTGTTTGCGCAATGCGGCCCACCGCCGCCCCTGGGCACCGGCTATGTCGAGGGCGAGTATGTGCAGATCGCCCCGGTGGCGACGGCGCGGGTCGAAACGCTGGCCGTGCAGCGCGGCGACCGCGTCGAGGCCGGGCAGGCCGTGGCAATGCTGGAGAGCCGCGACGCCGCGCTGGCGCTGGCCGCGGCAAGGGCCGCCGAGGCCCGCGCCGCCAGCGAGCTGGCCAATCTGGAAAAGGGCGGGCGCCAGCCCGAGATCGCCGCCGTCGAGGCGACGCTCGCCTCGGCCCGCGCCAATGCCGAGCGCGCGGCGCGCGAGGCGGCGCGGCAGGAACGGCTGCTGGCGCAGCGCGTCAGCTCGCCCGCGCAGCGGGACGAGGCCCGCGCTGCCGCCGACATGGCCGAGGCGGCGATGCGCGAGGCCGAGGCGCGGCTGGCCGTCGCCCGCCTGCCCGCCCGCCCCGATGCCATCGCCGCCGCCCGCGCCGCGCTGGCCCGGGCCCGGGCCGACCGGCAGGCGATGGAATGGCAGCTGCAGCAGCGCCGCCTGACCGCGCCCGCCTCCGGCACCGTCACCGACATCCTGCGGCATCGGGGCGAGCTTGCCGGGCCGTCGGCCCCGGTGCTGTCCTTCCTGCCCGAGGGCGCAGTCACGCTGCGCTTCTATGTGGCCGAGGCCGATCTGGCCGCGCTGTCGCCGGGCATGCGGCTGCGGGTCGGCTGCGACGGCTGCACGTCCGGCAGCGCCACGGTTTCCTTCATCGCCGACGAGGCCGAGTTCACCCCGCCGGTCATCTATGCCCGCGACGCCCGGCAGAAGCTGGTCTATCTGGTCGAGGCCCGCCCCGATCCCGGCAGCGCGCTGAAGCCCGGCCAGATCGTCGATGTCTGGAAGGCGCCATGACCGGGGCGACGGCCATCGACGTGACCGGGCTGACGAAATCCTTCGGCGGCAGGCGGGTGGTGGACGACGTCGCGCTGCGGGTGGCCGAGGGCGAGATCGCCGGCTTCCTGGGGCCGAACGGCTCGGGCAAGACCACCTGCATCCGCATGATCTGCGGCCTGCTGACGCCCGATGCGGGCAGCGGCACCGTGCTGGGCCTGGACGTGCGCCGCCAGCAGCGCGCGATCCGGCGGCAGGTCGGCTACATGACGCAGAAATTCTCGTTCTACGAAGACCTGTCCATCCAGGAGAACCTGGCCTTCGTCGCCGGGCTCTACGGCCTGCCGCGGCAGGCGGTGCGCGACACGCTTGAGGATCTGGGCCTGACCTCGCGCAGGACGCAGCTGGCCGGCAGCCTCTCGGGCGGCTGGAAGCAGCGGCTGGCGCTGGCCGCCTGCATCATGCACCAGCCGCGCCTTCTGCTGCTGGACGAGCCGACCGCCGGCGTCGATCCCAAGGCCCGCCGCCAGTTCTGGGACGAGATCCACGCCCGGGCGCTGGGGGGCATGACGGTGCTGGTCTCGACCCATTACATGGACGAGGCGGAACGCTGCCACCGCATCAACTACATTGCCTATGGCCGGCTGGTGGTCTCGGGCACGGTGGCCGAGGTGATCGCGGGCGCGCGGCTGGTGACGCTGACCGTGCGATCGGCGCGGCCGGGCGAACTGGCCGAGCGCCTGCGCCGGGCCCCGGGCGTCGGGCAGGTCGAGCCCTTCGGCACCGCGCTGCATGTGACCGGCACCGACCGCAAGCAGCTCGAAGCCGCGCTGGCCGCCGAAGGCGTGACGGGCCGGCCGGCCGAGACCAGCCTCGAGGACGTGTTCATCCGGCTGATGGAGCTCTCCGAGGACAACATGCGATGAGCTTTTCCCCGACACGGCTGCGGGCGCTTCTGCGCAAGGAGTTCATCCAGATGCGCCGCGACCGCGTGACCTTCGCCATGATGCTGGGCGTGCCGATCATGCAGCTTTTGCTGTTCGGCTATGCGATCAACAGCGACCCGCGGGACATGCCCGCGGCGCTGGTCGCCCCGGCGCAGGACCGCTTCGGCCGCAGCTTCGCCGCGGCGCTGGAGAACAGCGGCTATTACCGCATCACCCATCCCGCGGCCTCGGCCGGGGAAGCCGAGCGGCTGATCACCCGGGGCGAGGTTTCCTTCGTCGTGACGGTGCCCGCCGATTTCGGCCGGCGCATGCAGCAGGGCGACCGGCCGCAGATTCTGGTCGAGGCGGACGGCTCGGACCCCTCGGCGACCAGCGGCGCCATCGCCGCGCTGCCGCGCCTTGCCGACAGCGCCTTTCGCCGCGACCGGCCGGCCGAACCGGTCCAGGGCACGCCCGAAATCGTCGCGCCTCGCGCGCCGGAGATCATCGTGCATCGCCGCTACAACCCCGAGGGCGTCACGCAATACAATATCGTCCCCGGCCTGCTGGGGGTGATCCTGCAGATGACCATGGTGATGATGACCGCCATGGCGCTGACCCGCGAGATCGAGCGCGGCACCATGGAGAACCTGCTGGCCATGCCCGCCACCCCGGCCGAGATCATGCTGGGCAAGATCACCCCCTTCCTGGCCGTCGGCGCGGTGCAGGTCCTTGTCATCCTGGGGGCGGCCTGGGCGGTCTTCGACGTGCCTTTCGTCGGCTCGCTGGGCCTGCTGCTGGCGGGGGTGATGGTCTTCGTGCTGGCGCTGGTGCTGCTGGGCTATCTGATCTCGACCGTGGCGCGCACGCAGATGCAGGCGATGCAGGTCGCGATCTTCGTCTTCCTGCCCTCGGTCCTGCTGTCGGGCTTCATGTTCCCGTTCCGGGGCATGCCCGGCTGGGCGCAGGCCCTGGGCGAGGTGCTGCCGGTGACGCATCTGCTGCGGCTGGTGCGCGGCATCATGCTGAAGGGCGCGGGCTTCGCCGATGTCGCGCCGCAATTCGCGGCGCTGGCGGCCATGGTGGCGGTGCTGGGGCTGCTGGCCCTGCTGCGGTTCCGCCGGACGCTGGACTGAGCGCCCGCCGGCACAAGAACCGGGGCACCCGATCCCGCGGCCGCCGCAAGGACCCTTTCCACCCCGTGCGGTCCCGGCGGCGGGCGGCCGGGACCGGCAGGCTTGCTCAGGCGGCCAGGATCACCTTCATCGCCTTTTCCCGCGCGGCATTGCCGAAGACCTCATAGGCCTGCAGGATCTCGTCCAGCCGGAAGCGATGCGAGACCAGCTGCCCCGGATCGACCCGGCCCGATTGCAGGGTGCGAAGCAGCATCGGCGTGGTATTGGTGCAGACCAGCCCGGTCGAGATGGTGATGTTCTTGATCCAGAGCTCTTCCAGATGCAGCTCGACCGGCTGGCCATGCACGCCGACATTGGCGATGTTGCCGCCGGCCGAGACGATCTTCTGGCAGATGTCGAAGGTCGCGGGCACGCCCACCGCCTCGATCGCCACGTCGACGCCCTGCCCTTCGGTCAGCTCCATGATCCGGGCCACGGCGTCCTCGGCCCCGACCTGGATGGTGTCGGTGGCGCCGAAACGGCGCGCAAGCTCCAGCCGCGCGGGATCGGTGTCCAGCATGACGATCCGCCCCGGCGCGTAGAATTGCGCCGTCAGCAGCACCGACATGCCGACCGGCCCGGCACCCACCACGGCGACGGTATCGCCCGGCTTGACCCGGCCGGCCTGCACGCCGATCTCCAGCCCGGTCGGCATGATGTCCGACAGCATCACCAGCGCCTCTTCGTCCGCGCCGGCGGGGATCGGATAAAGCGAATTGTCGGCATGCGGGATGCGGACATATTCCGCCTGGGTGCCGTCGATCAGATGGCCGAGAATCCAGCCGCCATCCGCGCAATGTGCGTAAAGCTGGCGCTTGCAGTTCGGACAGGCCCCGCAAGAGGTGATGCAGGAGATCAGCACCGCGTCGCCGGGCCGGAAATTGCGCACGGCCTCGCCGACCTCCTCGACCACGCCGACGCCCTCATGGCCCAGGGTCCGCCCCGGCGTCACCGTGGGCACGTCGCCCTTCAAGATGTGCAGGTCGGTGCCGCAGATCGTCGTCCTGGTGATCCTGACGATCACGTCGGTCGGCTTGCGGATCGCCGGCCGGTTCTTTTCCACCCAGTCCTTCTGGCCCGGACCGTTGTAGACCAATGCCTTCATGGCCTTTTCCTCCATTGGCATCCGCGCGTTCCTGCCGACTCTACCCTGCCGCGGCGGCCAAGGCCCGTCCGAATTTCGGACAAATCCGCGCATGGGCAAGGGCGGCCGGGGATGGCCGCCCAAGGCACGGCGCGCTCAGGCGCGCTCGGGGACGGGCAGATCCAGCCAGTCCTTGTAGAAGGTCTCGATATCCGGCTCGAAGTCGTGGATGACCGGATACCAGGGCGTCGGCGCCTCGACATCCAGCAGATCGCCGGAAAGCGGGCAGAAATATTCGCGGATCACCTGCCATTCCGGCGAGGGCGCCATCAGGCGGGGATAAAGCTCCTCCATCCTTTCGGCGGTCTCGCGCACGCGGATGCGGGCGTGCAGCTTCCAGTTCTGGTCCCATTCGCAGAAATCGTGGCCGGCCTGGCTGCGGATCATCCATTTCCGGTCCGACTTGCGCTGCACAATGTAAAGCTTGGGTCCCAGCGGCAGGATGATCGGGTCGTCCCAGTCCACCTGTTCCTGCAGGATCTCCAGGTAGATCTGGAAGCGTTCGCGGTCCTTGGGCGTGGACAGCATGGTGTGCAGCGTGTCGCGGTCGATCTTGCCGTCTACCAGGTCTTTGATCTTGGCTTTGGTATAGGCCATCTTTTCCTCCATTGGATGGGCCTGAAAGAACGGCTGCGCCCGAGGGGGCGGGCGCAGCCCCGGGCGTCATTCCTCGACGAATTGCACGGTCCGGACGTCCGGCAGTTCCGAGATGTCCATCGAGTATTCGCGCCCGTAGGACGGGATCGGCAGGTCGGCCTCCATCAGCCGCCAGTCGACCGGCAGGTCCCAAAAGCTGCGGAACTGCTGTTCGAAGCGCGGGCCGAGCTTGAAGGAGGCGGCATACATCTGCTGGACATGCACGCCGGCCTCCTTGGCCAGGATGCGCTGGCGTTCACCCGCCATCCATTCCTGCGTCGGCACCGATTCCTCCAGCCGTTGCTTGCGGATGGCGCGGCGCCGGGCCTCGGTCGCGGCGGCGTCCACGCCCTTCATGCCGTCGCCGGCACCCTTCAGCACCACGCCATAGACGCTGTCAGCAAAGCGGGGCAGCAGATAACCGCCGTTCACGTCGTCGGCCACTTTCTGCGGCTCGCGGTCCAAGGGATCGCCGAAGCCCGGCCCGCCGCGCATGTAGTTCAGATAGAGGTCGTAATCCTTGAACATCGCCTCGGTGGTGATGGCCTGCTTGTCGCGCTTGATCCGCGCATCGGGCAGCATCGCCTCCCAGGTTGGGTTCTCGGGGTCGGTGTCGCCGCCATGCGGGATGGCGCCGCCATCGGCGATGATCTCCTGAAGCCGGGTGTCATGCGCCTCGAAGCGATAGCCCGAGGCCGCCGGATAGCCGCCCATCAGCCCCCAGTCCGAGCTGATATGACCGTTGCCCATGAAGAACATCGTCCAGTCCTTGGCGTTCCAGACCATGCGCAGGCTTTCGAAGCCGCAGCCGCCGCGATACTTGCCGGCGCCGCCGGAGCTGGCCTTGATCTGCCGGCCCAGATAGACCAGCGGCTCGGCCAGCTCCCAGATCTCCATGTCGCCCATGTCGCCTTCGGGGTTCCAGACCGCGGCGGCATGGCTGATGCCGTCCATATGCGCGCTGGCGCCCACGCCGTTCGCCGCGCATTCGAACGAGTTCACGGCATGGATCTCGTCATACTGGTTGAAGCCGCCGCCCTGCAGCCAGTTCGAGGTATTGGCGTTGCCCGCGTTCACCTCTTCCAGGTAGCCGCGGCCGAAATAGGCCCGGCTGAGACCCCGCCACAGCGCCGTCCAGGAACTGACCAGGAAGTGCCAGGAATAGCTGAAGGCGACGCGCCGGTCGTCCGGGTTCATCCAGGTGCCCTTGGGCAGGCGGAACTCGGTCCCGTAGGCGGCGCCGTCGTTGATCATCTCGGTCGGGATCAGCGATTGCGTCATCATCACCCAGATGCCGCTGGTGAAGCTGACCTGATGGGCGTTGTAGGTGTGCCAGCCCCAGCGGCTTGATCCCTCGAAATCCAGCCGCCAGGTGCCGTCGCCGCGGATGGTGATTTCCGACGGGGTATGCATGATCGTGTCGACCTTGGCGAAGTCGGAGGGCACCCGCACGTCGTCATGCGCATAAGGCACGTCCACGAAGCCCACTTGCCGGTATTTGCCGGGGATGGTCATCGCCTTGATGCGGGCCTGCAGGCCGATGCGGCCGTGTTCGACCGATTCATAGGCGAATTTCCAATAGGCCTCGATGCCCTCGTCGGCGATCACCTCCTGCACCAGGTCGCGGATCATGTGGCAGCCGGCGACGCGGGTGCGCTCGTCCAGCATCCAGTAGCGGGTGGTGCGCACCATGCGCTGGCTTTCATGCAGCCAGTCGCGCTTCAGCTCGTCGTTCTCGCCGATCTTGCGGCAGGTGATGGAGTAGCCGTCGCCGAAACGCTGCACCTGCCCGGTGGACATCGAGCCCGGCCCGACCGAGCCGGTGTCGATCACATGGGTCACGCCGCCGACCCAGCCGATCAGCTCGCCCTCGTGAAAGATCGGCACGATGGTGTGGATGTCGCAGGGATGGACATTGCCGATCAGACTGTCGTTGTTGCAGAAGATGTCCTTGTCCTTGATGCCGGGGTTCTGCTCCCAGCCGTTCTCGATCATGTATTTGATCGCCGCGCCCATGGTGCCGACATGGATGATGATGCCGGTCGAGGTCAGGATCGAATCGCCCGCCGCGTTGTAGAGGGTGAAGCACAGCTCGCCCTCCTGCTCGACGATGGGCGAGGCGGCGATCTTCTTGGCGGTCTCGCGCGCGTCCACCACCCCGGCCCGCAGGCGGGAAAACAGCTTGTTGTATTTGATCGGATCGCTGTCGCGCAGCTCCAGCCGGTCGAGGCCGGCGTAATGTTTCGTCCGCTTGGTGGCCTCCATCAGCCGGTCGCGGTGCTGCTTCAGCGTCTCGCCGCCGCGGACGATGCCGCGCGTCTCGACTTTGGATTGCATGTTCATGATGTTTCCTCCCCGGGAAATCAGACTTCTTTCAGGTGGAACAGGCGGTGGCCGTCCAGCCAGGTCTCGAACCCGCCCGGCACCACGAAGGTCGTCGCGTCGGATTCGATCACGGCGGGGCCGGTGATGCGGTTGCCGGGCTGCAGCGCCTCCATCCGGTAAAGCTGGGCATCCACCCATTTCTTGTGCCGGTAGAACTTGCGCGTGCCGAGCTTGGCCTCCTCGGGCGGGGTCGGGCCGGCCTCGGGCTCTTTCGGGATCTTCGGCTTCGGGATCGGCACCGTGCCGCGCATGATCGCGCCGGTCACCGAATAGCCCAGCTCGGGCGAGCGCGCCGAGGCGGCATAGACCCGGCCATAGGTGTCGTTGAACGCCTCGACCAGCTTGTCCCAGTCCTCGGCGGAATGCGCCTCGGTGATCGGGCTTTCGATCTCCAGGTCGTTCAGCTGGCCGCGATACTGCATGCGGAAGCCGGGCTGCAGCTTGACCCGGTCGGGGCTGTAGCCGTTGATCTCGAACTCTTCCAGCACGCGCTCGCGCAGTTCCTCCCAGGCGGCTTGCAGGGTCTTGGCCTGGTTGGCCTTCAGATCGGCGCTTGCGTCGCTGGCGATGTTGATGTCCAGCGACTTGTCATAGCGGTATTCGAAATCCGCCGCCGCGCAGCCGAAGGCGGAAAAGCCCGCCGCCCAGGCCGGCACGATCACGTCCTCGAAGCCCAGCCCCTCGGTATAGCCGTAGGTATGGACCGGACCGGCGCCGCCATAGCTGAAGCAGACGAAGTTGCCCGGCGTCGAGCCCTTGCCCGAGATCATCGAGCGCAGATAGTCGCGCAGGTCGCTGTCCAGAAGCTCGATGACGCCCGCCGCCGCATCCTCGACCGTCAGGCCCAGCGGGTCGGCGATCTGCTCCTTCATGGCGTTCCAGGCGCGTTCGCGGTCCAGCTTGACCTGCCCGCCCAGGAAATTGTCGGGGTTCAGATAGCCCAGGATGACGTGGCAATCCGAGATGGTGACGGTCTCGATCCCCGACTCGGCCCAGCAGACGCCGACGCGATAGCCGGCGCTGTCCGGCCCCAGCTTGATCGCCTTGGTATAGGGGTCCAGCCGGATGAAGCTGCCCGCCCCCGCGCCGACCGAATCCATGGCGACCAAGGGCAGCGACAGCACCAGCCGCGCCATATCCGGGTCGTTGCGGATCGTCAGCTCGTTCTGGGTGATCAGCGCCACGTCGAAGGAGGTGCCGCCGATATCCGAACAGGCGATGTTGGAATAGCCCAGCACCTCGCCCAGGTATTTCGCCCCGATCACCCCGCCGATGGGGCCCGAGACGATGGTGCGCGCCAGTTCCTTGGCCTTCCAGCTGATGGTGCCGCCATGCGTCGCCATGACCCGGAAGTCGAATTTCGAGCCGTTCTCCTTGAAGGCGCTGGTGATCTTGTTCAGCGTCTGGCGCGAGGGCTCGGCGGCATAGGCTTCCAGGATCGTGGTGTTGGTGCGGTGGGTTTCCTTGCGCACCGGGTAATAGTCGGTCGAGGCGAAGACCGGGATCGCCTTGCCGGATTTCTGGATCTCCTCCAGCACGATGTCGCGCACCCGGCGTTCATGGCCGGGATTGCGATAGCTGTGCAGAAGCGAGATCACGATGCCCTCGACATCCTGGGCGATCAGGTCGCGGGCGGCCTGGCGGGCGGTGTCCTCGCGCAGCGGGATGACCACGGTGCCGGACATGTCCACCCGCTCCATCACGCCGCGCGTCAGGTGGCGCGGCACCAGCGGCTCGTCGTAGTAATGCGTGTTCAGGTGGATGCGGTCCTCGTAGGCGAAGCCCAGATAGGCCTGGATGGCGCGGCCCATGCGGTGGAAATCCTCCATCCCCGCATTGACGATCAGCCCGCAGCGCAAGCCCTTGCGCTGCACCACGCGGTTCAGCATGGCGGTGCCGGAATAGACGCCGGTCTGGATTTCGGACAGCGCCTCCTCCAGCGTCAGGCCCCAATGTTCAAGCCCCTCCCTGGAACTGGCGATCAGGCCGAGCGCCTCGTTCTGCGGCGTCGATTGCGCCTTGCCGACGACGAAGTCGCCCTCGGCATCGACGAAGAACGTGTCGGTCATGGTGCCGCCGGCATCGATGCCCAGCACCTGCACCTTGCGATTGTTGGATTTGTCCAATGGCACGGTTTTCTCCTCCCATTGCGCCACCCTCCCGTGGCGTAGGGTCAGGATGTCGTGCCGGGGGGCGGCCGTGTTGTCCGGTTTTCGGACGGTCCGTCGGACATGCTGCGGACGCCTTGCCGCGTCCGCGAAACCGGCGCCGGCTCAGTCGCGACGCGGACGCGGGATGCCGTATTGGTCCAGTTTCAGATACAGCGTCGAACGCGCGATCCCCAGCCGCCGCGCCACCTCGGTCATGTTGCCGCCCGCCTCGGCGACGGCGGCGGCGATCTCGGCCCGCTCGCGGTCGCGCAGCGTCTCTTCGCGGCGGGGGCCGGCGGGCCGGGCCAGATGCGCGGGAAGATCGGACCGATCGACCAGCCCGCTGAGCGAGGTCGCACCCAGCGATTCCATGAGGTTGCGCAATTCGCGCAGATTGCCGGGCCAGTCATGCGCCTGCAGCTGCCGCATCGCCGCCGGGGTGAAGCGCAGCGGCTTGCCGCGGCGGCGCTGCGGATAGGCCTGGGCAAAGCGGCGGATCAGCCCGGGCAGGTCGTCGCGCCGCTCGGCCAGGCCCGGCAGGCGCAGGGTGGCGGCGGCCAGCCGGAAATACAGGTCGCCGCGCAGATCGCCCTGTGCCATCCGCTCGGCAAGGCCGACCGAGGACAGCGACAGGATCTGCGGCGGCACCGGCGCGGCGCGGGCCAGCCGGGCCAGCGCCTGCACCAGCAGCGGCTGCGCCTGGCGCGGCGTCTGGGCCGGCTCGTCCAGGCACAGCGTGCCGCCGGCCTCGGCCAGCCGCGCCAGCCGCGCATCGATCAGGTCGCCGCGCAGCGTCTCGGGGTCCAGCAGGCTGCAATCGAGAAACTCCAGCGGCTGGCCGGACAGCGGCCCGGCCAGGTGCAGCGCCCGGGCCAGAGTCTCCTTGCCCGCGCCGACCGGCCCCTCGATCAGCAGCGGCACGCCACTTTCCAGATATTTCCGCGCGGCGGCGCAGATCGGCGCCATGGCCGCGCCGCTTTGCGCGATCTGCGCCAGGCTCACCGCCGGGTCCGGGGCCGGCCGGCCCCGCGCACCGGGGCGCTGCAGCGTGACCATCACCCCCAGCATGTCGCCGCGCTCGACCAGCACGTCCACATCGGCATGGGGCAGGACCTGCCGCAGCCGCGCGGCCAGATTGCCCGGATCGCCCTGATGCGCGTCGGGCGGCAGCGGCAGGGCCGCCCCGGCCTCGTCGCCCCAGGCCCGGCCGGCGGCCGAGCGGAAATCGGCGCTGGACCAGACCGGCTGGCCGAAGCGGTCCAGCACCATGATCTCGTCGCCGCGCTGGCCGCGGCGCTCGGCCAGCAGCCGCTCGATCAGCCGCCGGTGTTCCTGCAGCCCGGCATTGCGGATCGCCTCCTCGATCTGCATGGCCAGCGTGACCGAGAAGGCCGCGACCTGCCCGAAGGACTGCCCCGAGGGCCCCGAGATGTCGATGGCGCCCAGAAGCGCTCCGTTGAACGGGTCGCGGATCGGCGCGGCGGCGCAGGACCAGCGCTGGATCGCCTCGCAGAAATGCTCGACGCCCGAGATGGTGACCGGCTTGGCCAGGTGCAGCGCGGTGCCGATGGCGTTGGTGCCGATGGCGTCCTCGTCCCAATGGCCGCCGGGATGCAGGTGGTTTTCCTGGCCGCGCGACAGGATGCGGGCATCGCCCTCGGCCTCCATCACCACGCCGCCGCGGTCGCAAAGCAGCAGCATCATCCCGGCATCGTTCAGCATGTAGCCGGCGCGGCGGATCGCGGTCTGCGCCGCCGAGCGCAGGCGCTGGTTGCGGTTGCGGATGGCGCGCAATTCGTCCTGGGCGACGCTGGGCGCGCGCTTGAGGGTCTCGATCTCTTTCCGCCCCCTGGACCTGACCCAGGATCTGAGCACGACCTCCCGAATGCTGGGGGGCACGCTCCCCAGCGCGCGGAATCGCTCCCAGTCCTCCTTCTGGATGCTTTCCGGCATATGCTGCGCCCTGTGTTGAGGCTGGGCGATAGTAAGGGGCCGGCCCCAGCCGGTGTCAAGAAAAAGCCGGATCGGCCCCGGCCGGCGCGGGCCACCGGCGCAATCCGCCGAAACCCTGCGAAGGATGAAGCGGCGGCAAAGCCCGGCCGTCGCCGTCGGGCGCGTGGCGCGGGGGCTTACAGCACGATGTCGTCCAGGCTCTGCAGTTCGATCACGCCGCGCGGCGGCCGGCCGGGGGCGCCGCCCCTTTCCACCAGCGCGGCCAGCGGGTCGGCCGCCTTCAGCGCGCCGAAATCGAAGCCGCTGATGCGCTCCAGGTCGCACAGGCGCAGCTGGAACGTGCGGTAGCTGGCGAAGTCGAAGCCCTCGACCGATTCGATCACCTTCTGCTCTTGCAGCAGCCGCTGGATCAGATCGGCCTGGCTGAGCAGATAGGCGCTGGCGCTGAGGCCCAGCTCGCCGCCGCTGCCCCCGATCTCGGCCAGCATGACCACGACCTTGAAGTAGCGCATGGGAATGCCCGCGGCCGCCCCCTCGGGCCGGGGATCGTCCTCGTGCAGGATCGGGCCGTGGAACAGGACGCAGCGGAAGCCATGCGTGCGCGGGCTGGTCAGGATGTGGTCCTCGATCCCGGTCCAAAGCGCGTTGTCCGGCCCCAGCCCCAGATGCCAGGGACAGGCGACGGGGCAATGGAAACCGTCGGCAAAGGCGAGGGCCGCGGTTTCCTCGTCATCGCCCCAGGCCATTGCCGCCGGCCGGACCAGGGAAACCGCGACGACCGCCGGATCGCCCTGGTCCGTGGCCCCGGCCTGCAGGTCGGCGGCGATGCGACCGTCCCTGCGCCAGCCCTGCGGGTGGCGCTTTTGCGGGCGCCGCTTGCGGGCATCGATATTCGCCGCCGCCAGCAGCGGCAGCCGGCGCGCCACCGAGAACAGGATGCCGAAATTCTGGTATTTCAGCTCATGCGGGCGCTCGGCGCTGGCATCCGAGGGAACCGCCAGCGGCAGGTGCTGGCCGGGCTGCGGCAGAGGAACCGGATGGGTCTGCAGGAAATCCGGGTCATACCCCGGCCGCCCGGCCAGAGAGGCCGCGGCGGGCGGCGGATCGGGCAGCGAACCGACCACGGTGGACGTGCGGCTCGTCCCTTGCGGGATGCTGTCGAGCACCGCCCGGATCGTCGAGGCGCGCACGGCGGAATTGCCGATGCCGAAGCGCCCGGCGAAATGCAGGCCGACCACCTTGCCGCTGCAGAGCGATATCACCGGGCTGCCGGAATTCCCGCCCAGGGTCGTGCAGTCGTGGCGCAGGATCTGCGGGCCCTCGGCCGCCATCAGATAGCCCGGCGAAAAGCGTTTCACGTCGTAGATGCCGGTAAAATACCGCTCCATCAGCGTCGGATCGTTGCGCAGGGAATCGCGGGCCGGATAGCCGACGACGGCGACCAGCTCGTCCTTGGCGATGTCCTGCTCGGCCAGCGTCAGCGGCTGCAGGGCCAGCGGCGATCCGGCCGGCGGGCAGGCGATGCGGCCGATGGCGATATCGGCGGCGATGTCGTCGGCAAGATAGACGAAGCGGTCGATGGCCAGCACCGTCCGGGGGTCGGGGTCCAGGCCCAGCTCTTCGGCGAAATCCACCGCGGCGCCGTATTGGACATTGCCCGGGGCGAACATATAGACGGCATCGCCGCGCGCGGTGCGCCGCGCCACCAGCCGGGCGACATGGCGGTTGGTGACGACCAGAAGGTGATCGTCGCGCCTCTGCACCACCCAGGCGGTGCCGCCCCAGCTCTGGTCGTGGTTCAGGAACTCGACCCTGCCGACCGAGCCCAGCAGCGGCTCGACCGCGGTGATCCGGCCGTCGATATCGGCGGGAAAATCCGCGCCCAGCTTGTGCTTGCCCTGGACGGCGCCCTGCACCACCATCAGCGGCGGCCGGCCGAGCGCGCGGACGATCGCCTCGAGCTGCGAGGGCTGCGAGCCGACCGATTCAAGCTGCGTCGGCTGCGTCGAAAGCAGCTCGCGCGCGCGGTCCGGGGTCAGGCCCAGCTCGCGCAGGATCGGCGGATCGTCGTCCACCAGGACGCGGGCGCGGTCGATGGCGCCGCTGCCCGAGAGCCGTTCCAGCCGGCCCAGGCTTTCCTGTTCATGGTTCATCCTGCCTGCCCTCCTGATCGTAAAGCCTGGGTGATGGTGCCGCCGCCCTGTTCCAGGACCGGCAGCCAGTGGCCATCGCTGCCGTCGCGCCGGCTCAGCACCGCGAGCGGGGCTTGCTGGACCGGAATAATCCCCGCGCGCTGCACCAGCGCCAGCCGCTCGTCCAGCCCGGCGCCGGGCGGCAGATCGGTCGCGATCCCGGCCAGCGCGGCGCGCAGCGGCGGCGAATCCGCCGGCGGCGGCCGGTCGGGCGACGCCTGCCAGATGTGAAAGGCGCGCCGCGCCGCCTCCGTGGCGTCGGGCCGGGCCAGAAGCCGCAGCGCGCGCTCTTGCGCCAGCGGGTCGATCCGCGCCTCGCAGGCCCAGCCGGCCGGGCGGTTCCGGCCATAGCCCCACAGGCCCAGCGTCGCCTGCTGCCAGCGCGCCGCGGCGCGGGCCAGCACCAGCAGGTCGGGCGCCGGCACCAGGGACGACACCCCGCCGGCGAATTCCGCGACCAGCCCCATGGCCTGGATCAGCGCCAGCGCCTCGCGCCCGCCCGAGGCCAGCCGCGCCTGCGCGGTATCCAGCCCCGACAGCCCCGGTATCAGCAGCGCCGACAATTCGTCCAGACGCGGGCCCAGGCCTTCGGCCGCCTGCGGAACCCGCGCCGCGCCGGCATCGGCCAGCGTGTCGATCAGGGCGCGGATCGGCTGGCCGTAGGGATTGACCGGCGCCATCGCCAGCGCCGCGCCGCAGGCATCCATCTCGCGCGGGTCCTGCCCGGCGGGGGCAAGTTCCAGGCCGAAACCGGCCCGCAGCGCCTGCGCCCGCGCATGCAGCGCCAGGGCGGCATGGGGCGGGGCCTCGGGCAGCCAGCGCGCGACGGCGCCGGCGGCCTCGTTCTCGCCGGAAAGCCCCGGGCCGCGCGCGCAGAGCATGGCGAATTCCAGCGCCGCCGCGCGCAGGCCGCCGCGCCCGATCTGCCCCAGCGCGCGGCCGGCCAGCGCCAGGAAATCGTCCTGCCGCAGCCGCGCGCAAAGCTCGTCAAAGCGGAACTCGGCCCAGATTTCCAGCAGCACCAGCCCGGTCAGCCCCACGTCGTCGTGCAGCGCCCCTTCCAACGCCGCCATGTCGAGGCAGGGCTGAAGCCGGCGGACGATCCCCCATTGCCCGGTCCGCCACTGATGCGCCAGCAGCAGCAGCCCGGTCGGGCCGTCGGCGGGAAAGGGCCGGCGGAACCGCTGCCGGACCAGGAAGGACGCCTCGCGCAGCGCCCCGGCTTCAAGCATGTTGCGCAGGTCGGTCAGGTCGCCGGCGTTTTCGGGCTGTCCCTCGGCCGGCGGGTCGATGCGCATCAGCCGGGCGCTGCCGGGCGCGACCTGCAGCCAGGCCATGCCGGCGCGGTCGGGGCGGCGGCGGGGACGGGCGGCGCCGGGCAGGCGCGGGGCCGGATCGGCGCGGCGGCGCGGCGGCGCGGTCCCGCGCGCCCGTTCGCCGCGCGCGCGCAGCACCGCGTCGCGCGCCGGCGGCGGCAGGTCGTCGAACAGCCGGCCGGTAAGGCGCAGCGCCAGCGCGGCATCGATCCCGGGCATGGGCTCCCCGGCCCGGGTCAGCTGCAGCAGGTGATACAGCCTCAGGGCCGGATCGCGCCCGTCGTGATGGGCGGCGGCGCGGCGGTTGATCTCGGCCGCGCCTTGCGGGTTTTCGGCATAGGTCAGCTCAAGAAACTCGGCCCGCAGCTCGTCGCGATGCACCAGCCCGCCCGCCGGATCGCGCCGGACCAGCCAGGACTGCGCCGCCAGCGTCTCCAGCAGCGCCTCGGCCTCGGCCGGGCTCAGCACCTGACCCAGCGCGGGCGCCACGATGCCGGTCAGGGCCTCGGCATCCAGGCAGGGCAGGATCAGCCCTTCCGAGGCGATGCGGCGGATGTCGGCGGGCACGCGCGACAGGATGGCGCGATACAGATAGCCGTTGGTGGATTGCCGGATCTGCTCTTCCCCCAGCGAACCGCCGCTTTCCTGGACCGCGCGCGTGACCAGCAGCAGGCGCAGGGGGTTGCCCTGCGACAGCCGGGCGATGCGGCGGCGCAGCCCCGGCTGCACGCCGCGCCGTTCCAGGATCGCCTGGATCACCTGATTTTCCAGCCCCTCCAGCGGGATGAGCGCCCGGAGCCGCGGGTGATCCTCGCCGAAGATGCTGCCGCGCCCGGCCGAGATGAGGTTGATCGGGATGCTGCCCGGCGCGGCGAAGCGGTCCAGCTCTTCGAGCAGCCGCCCGACGAAGGTTTCGCCATGGCCGTGCAGCACCTCCAGCGTGTCCAGCAGGAACAGCAGCCGCCGGCCCCGGCCCGCGACCAGTTCGATCATCTGGTGCAGATGCTCGAAGGGCGCCACGGTTTCGGCAGTGTTGGCCCCGATCGAGGTGCGCCGCTCGGCCTCGCGCAGGCGCTGGTCCTGCAGGGCGGCGGCGGCTTCGGGAATGGTGGTGCCGATCTGGCGCGAGATTTCGTCGAAGACCGCCGCGATGTCGCCGGTCTGCAGCGAGGAGCGGTCGAAATCCAGCCGGATCAGCACCATGTCCGGCAGGTCGCGGCATTCGCGGATCACCTGTTCGAGCAGGAAGGTCTTGCCCAGCCCCGGCAGCCCCTGGATATGGACAGTCTGCAGCGGAGGCGCCCGCTGCGGGGCGGCGAGCGCCGCGCGGATGCGGGCGATTTCCTCGGCCCGGCCCAGGATGCCCTGTTCCAGCAGCGCATCGGTCAGCGCCGCGCCGCGCAGGCGGTCCAGCAGGCTGCCAAGGCCCGCCAGAAGCGGATGGCCCGGCGCCCCCGGCCCCGCCTGTTCCAGAACAGCCACCAGCCCGGCCAGTTCCTCGGCGGCGACCGGCTCCAGCCCGTCGATCAGCCGGCGCAGCCGGTCGGGCGCGAAACCGTCCCGGCCTTGCAGCGCCCGGACGATGGGCGTGTCGGGCAGGTCGCCCGACAGGTCTGCGGACAGGTCTGCGGCCGGATCTCGGGCCGGGGCGGCGGCCGCGAGCGACTTGTGCCGCGGCAAGAGCCGCATCCGCCACAGCGCGCCGCCCTTTTCCGGGGCGACGCCGGCTTCCTCGGTGCAGGCCTCGCGCAGCGCCGACATCAGCTGGCCGCGCAGCTGCAGGTCGATGCGCTCCTCGCCCTGCAGCACCTCTTGCAGCAGCAGGCGCGGGGAAAAGCTGTCGCTCAGGGCAGCGCGGAGAAACAGCCTGTGGCGCAGCTGGCGGTATCGGTCCGGCATCGCCATCAGCGCATCCCCATCCGTTTCCTGACGCAGCTCTGCAGGCGCCTGGTCGCCCGCCGCATGTGATCGAAATCATAGATGCCGGGATGCAGCTGCGGCAGGCCATGCGTGACCTGCCGCACCATGTCCTCGGCCAGCACCGGGTCCAGCGCCTCCTCGCCCGTCAGGTCGCGCAGCATCGCGGCCAGCGTCACGGCGATGTCGGCATCGGTAAAGCGGCCCAGCGGATCGACCAGCAGCCCCGGCCGCCGGGCGGTCAGCGCCTCTTCGGCGTTCTGGAAGCGCAGCGGGGCCAAGGCATATTGCTCGAACCCGGCCAGGATCAGGCGCAGGTTGCGATGGGCGACCAGCCATTCGACCAGATGCTCGAACTCGGCCAGAACCGGCTCGGCCAGCTCGCCGCCGGGGGGCGTTTCCAGGAAGAACCAGAAGATGCGGTCCTCGGCCTCGGCGCGGCGCTGCAGCTCCTGGGCCAGGCGCTGCGCGCGGTCGCGCTGTTCGGCGACGCGGCTGGTCTCATGGCCGCGCACCCCGGCATGGGCCTCGGCGGCGGGGCGGTCCAGCGCCATCCGCGCCAGCCCGTCCAGCAGGTTTTCGGTCGAAAGCGCAGTCGGGACGCGCCAGAGCACATCGCGCACCATGGCCTGCGCGGCGGGCCGCTGGCTGGCCAGAAAGGCGCGCAGCATGTCGAAGCTGAAGCCCAGTCCGGTCGCCCGGCTGGTGTCGAGCCGGCGGATCCACAGCCCGCGCAGCAGCGAATCCGGCTGTTCGACCATCGCCGCCAGCCCGGCGAAGAACTGCTGGCGGCCGATGATGATCGGCCCGTCCAGATTGCCGTCCAGCGACCACAGATAGCGCGGCGGGCAATCCTGCCGGATCGCGTCCAGAAAGGCCGGCTCGGCCGCGAACTGGCTGTGCGGCACCAGCCGGCCCCGGCCCCCGGTCCGGCCCTGATGCAGCCCGATGAAGCGCAGGTCGGTATCGAAGCCCGGGCCGCCGGAGGAACCCGGCTCGGTGGCGATGTCGTGCTGCAGGCGGATGTCGTCCTTGCGGCGCAGCACCCGGCCCGAGACGAAGCCCCGCGCCTTGCCGCGCGGATAATGCACCAGCGCCAGCATCCTGGGGCCGGTCCATTCGACGGGCTGCGGGGGCAGCTCGATATGGCCGTAGCTGTGCCCCAGCGGCAGCAGCACCCGCAGCAGCGCCACGTCGCGGTGGCTGGCCGCCTCGGCAGGCGGCGGCAGGCCGCCGTCGTGTTCGCAGGCATGGACCGGCGAATGCCAGACCAGCCGGGCGGGATAGCGCCTGCCATCCGAGGCGAGGATGCGGATCTGATGCAGGTGCGGGCCCGCCGCCGGCACGGCTGCCGGATCGGCGCCGGGAAGGGCCGGCTGCGGTTGCCGGGCGCAGATGAGCTCCTCGATCACATGGGCCGCGGTCAGCACCAGCCGGGCCGAGACGAAAGCCCCCGACCCCATCACCCGCCGGTCCAGCAGGATGCGGCAGCGGAACTGCCGGGCCCGGGTGGCAAAGGCCGCCAGCGGGTCGAAGGGAAAATCGTTCGGCTCCGGCTCGGGGATCGCGCTTTCGGCGCCCCGCCGGCGCCGCACCGCATCCCAGATCGGCGCATTGGGCTGCAGGGGGCGCAATTCGATGCCGCGCGCGCCCAGAAAGGCGATGAAGCTGCCGCTGGTGCCGCTGTCGTTCAGCACGGCGGCAAGGACATCGGCCAGGTCGTCGCCCTCTTCGGCGGCCTCGCGCAGCCCGTCCAGATTCACCGGCCGGTCGGGATCGGGGAACAGGAAGGCCAGCGCCTCTTCCACGGTGGCGGCATGGGCGCCCAGCACGGCGCGGATGCGGTTGGCCGTGACCGCCATCGCCGCCCCGTCACAGGCCGACCGCGGCGCGCAGGGCGGGGGCGTCGCGCAGGACCCGGGCCAGGGCCTCGGTGGGCTGGTCCGCGCCGGCCACGGCCGGAGGCATGGCTGCGGGGACACCGGGGGCTTCGGTCCCGGCCACGGCCTCGGCCAGCGATTCCAGCGCCCTTTGCCGGGCCGCCGCGCGATAGCTCAGCCAGATCAGCTCGGGCGCCAGGTCCGCCATGGCGGGGTCGACCTCGCCCAGGATGCCTTCGTCGATGCCGGCAAGATGCATCTGCAGGATGTCGAGCGTCGGGGCCGCATCCGGCGGCGGCGCCGGCGGCGCCTCGGTCGCGGTCGGCAGCGCGGCGCCAAGCGCCCGGGCGGCGTTGATGACCCCCGCCCCCAGCCGCTGCGAGCCGTTCCAGACCGGCGGCGGCGTCATGCCCTGCGTCGCGCAATGTACCCACATCGCCTGCACCGTGGTGCCGCGCTGCCGCGCCGCCTGCTGCAGCTTGGCCCGCCCGCCATGCCTTGCCACCCACAGCGCCGCCACCCCGGCGCTGATCGAGGTCGCCAGCGTCGTGCCCTGGCTGGCGCGGATGCCGGCATCGCTGTCGCCGGCGCGGTTCTTCGCCGCCCCCCAGACATGCTCGCCGAAGGCCGAGAAGGTGACCTGCGGGCCCCTGCCGGTCTTGGCCCAGGGCCGCAGGTCGGGTTGCAGCGCCGCCACCGCGGTGCAGATGCCCAGCGGCGCATAGGCGGCCGGGAACACCACCAGAGGCCAGCAATTGCCCGCGGCGCAGACGATGACCACGCCCTGCGCCACGGCGCGGCGCAGGGCCGCCTCGGTGCTGGCGACGCGCGTCGGGCCGCCCAGGGCCATGGCGATGACGTCCGCCCCCTGCGCGACGGCATGGTCGATGGCCGCGGCGATCTGGCGCTGGCTGAAATCCACCACCGACCGGATGGTGCGCAGCGGCATGATCCTGGCCTCGGGCGCGGTGCCGGTGATGCCGCCGGGCTTCTGCGTCTCGCCCGCCGCATCGGCCGAGCCGCGCGAGGCGATCACCGACATGACCAGCGTGCCATGGCCCGGCTGCATCAGCGGCCCGGTCGAGAAACGGTCGCGGGCATCGGTGCCGCCCTCGACGAAATTGCGCTCGGCCCGCAGGTCCAGGACATCGGCCAGCTCGTTATGGCTGCTGTAGCCGGTATCGATGACCGCCACCGTCGCCCCCTGCCCCCGCGTCGTCTGCCAGGCGCCGATGGTGTCGATCAGCGGGTGATGCCAGCCCCAGGGGCGGCTGCTGTCGGGCCTGGTCGCGCAGAGCCCGGCCAGGCTTTCCTGTTCGGCGCCCAGATGGGCCGAGCCGTAAAGGCTGTCGGGCAGGACCGGATTGGCCTCGGCCGCGCCGACGGCGGCGCGCAGCTCGCGGGCGAAGGCGAATATCTCGCGCTCTTGCCCATGCGGGTCGATCCGGGGGAAATCCACGAAGAAATAGCGGTCGGCCTCGGCGTCGAAAACCGGCTCGACCGACAGTTCGGCATCCGGCAGGGCGGCGGCCACCCGGGTCCGCACCGCCTCCGCCGGCTGCTCGGCGGCATAAACCAGTTCGACGGTCAGCGGGTCCACCTCCTCGACCGGAATGCCCTGACGCAGGGCCATGAAAGACGCCATCACCATGTCCACCTCCTCCTGCTGCCGCCCCGGCCTGCCGCGGGGATCGCGGGGCCGGTCTGGCGGCGGCGGCGTGCGCCCCGAATGCCGGATCGCCCGGCGCGGAAGGCCGATTGCGAATTGCCGCCGCGGTTGAAAGCGGCGCGAAAAACCAGCGCATTATCCGGGATACCGCCGATGCAGCGGCCTTGGCCGGGCATTTTCAATCCCGGCCGGACTTCGGTCCATGTCGGGCTGTCTGAAAAAACCCGGACATTCTGGCAATCGCGAAACGGTAATGCACACATCTCAGAGCTCATAAACGGGTGGGTCACTCTGATCTTCTTGAAAGTTAGCAGATTTTAATCACAGGTAAAGCGATTCGGCATGCAATGCGGCAAGGCGGGGATTCTGCGGCATCGGGTTTTCCCGGAGCCTGCGCATTTCTTGCCGGAATCCCCGGGCTGCGAAAGTTTTTGGAATAGGATTTTCCGAATCTTTTTGTTTTATTCAGGGCTGTGCGATGAATGCGCGCCCGAAATTCCATTCGTTCGGGGTCGCCATGCCGGCCGGCGCGGTCTCGCGGGGTTGTGGCGGAGCCGGGCAGGATGAACGGCCCGCCGCAAAAGGTGGTCGTCAGAAACCCCGGGAAGCCCATCCGCTGGCAAAGGGGCGCTGGCTCCGGCCCGAGCGATTCCGGCTTGCCGGGCTGGGGCAAGAGATGGCGCGCCCGGCCGGCATTGCGTCGGATTGCGGCAAGATTGTGACGCTTCCTCTACCCAAGGATGTATCCGGCAGCGGATTTCGCACGGATGCAGGTTTCCTCGGACCCGGCCGGTCAACGATTCGGCCTCCCGCGGCGGTGCGGTGCGCCGACAAGCCGGGCGCCGCGCCGTCCTTCAGGCCCGCGCCCCGTCACGCGGCGGGCGCGCGGGGCAGCAGTCTTGCCGCATGATTTTGCTGGTCTTTCCCTCCCTGCCCAGGCGGTGGCATCGCAGCGGCAGGCGGGCCGGGTTTCGCCGGGACGCCCGATTGCCCGTAAATCGGGCAGGAACCTTTTTGACTCTTCACGGTTTTGTGGGAAGAATGAACCAAGGCGTCCACCGAAGCTTCCAGCGACGCGCCTGCACGCGAAGGTTGCCAGACCATGATCGATTCCGCCAAAGAAGCCGGTCATCCCCCGCAGCGCAAGCGGGACGAAATCCTTGCCTTCCTGATCCTCGCCGTGGTGATCTGGCCGATCCTGTCGGTGGCGATCGTCGGCGGCTACGGCTTCCTGGTCTGGATGTGGCAGATCATCTTCGGACCACCCGGACCCATACATTAGGGAAAGCCCATGCGCGAGCCAGACAGGACCCCCATCCAGCGACGCGACATTCTGACCGGAAAGCTGAAACAGGCAGAGCCGCGCTTCCTTCACATCTCCAGCGCCATCGTCACCACGCGGCCGGAACGGGCCCCTGACATCGCGCGGCGCCTTGCCGCCCTGCCGGGGACCGAGGTGCACGCGGTCCAGGGCGCCAAGATCGTCCTGGTCCTTGAAGGCGACTCGGTGGGCGAGATCGGCGGCCGGCTGGCCGAGATCTCGGTCATGGAGGAGGTGTTCTCGGCCAATCTGGTTTTCGAACAGGTGCTGCCCGCCGATGAGAAGGAGGCGCTGGCATGAGCATTTCCAGACGCGACCTGCTCAAGGCGCAGGCGGCGGGGATCGCCGCGATGGCCGCCAATATCCCGCTTTCCGCCGATGCGCAGCCGGTGCCCGGCGGCGTCGAATCGCTGCAGATCACCTGGTCCAAGGCGCCCTGCCGCTTTTGCGGCACCGGCTGCGGCGTCATGGTCGGCGTCAAGGACGGCCGGGTGATCGCCACCCATGGCGACCTGCTGGCCGAGGTGAACCGGGGCCTGAACTGCGTCAAGGGCTATTTCCTGTCCAAAATCATGTATGGCCAGGACCGCCTGACCCAGCCGCTGCTGCGCAAGAAGGACGGCGTCTATGCCAAGGACGGCGAGCTCACCCCGGTCAGCTGGGAGGAAGCCTTCGACACCATGGCCGCCCAGGCCAAGCGGGTGCTGAAGGACAAGGGGCCCACCGCCGTCGGCATGTTCGGCTCCGGCCAGTGGACCATCTTCGAGGGCTATGCCGCGACCAAGCTGATGCGGGCGGGGTTCCGGTCGAACAACCTCGACCCCAATGCGCGGCATTGCATGGCCTCGGCGGCCTATGCCTTCATGCGCACCTTCGGCATGGACGAGCCGATGGGCTGCTATGACGATTTCGAGGCGGCGGATGGCTTTGTCCTCTGGGGCTCGAACATGGCCGAGATGCATCCGATCCTGTGGACGCGGGTGGCGGACCGGCGGCTGGGCCATCCACATGTGAAGGTGGCGGTGCTGTCCACCTTTACGCATCGCAGCTCGGACCTTGCGGACATTCCCATCGTCTTCAAGCCCGGCACCGACCTGGCGATCCTGAACTACATCGCCAATCACATCATCCAGACCGGCCGGGTGAACCGCGATTTCGTGGATCGGCACACCACCTTCGTCGCCGGCGCGACCGGCATCGGCTACGGGCTGCGCGACGACGACCCGCGCGAGATGGCCGCGCGCACGGCCGAGGACCCGGCGGCGACCACGCCCTCGACATTCGAGGAATTCGCCGAGCTGGTCAGCGAATACACGCTGGAAAAGGTGTCCGAGCTGACCGGGGTCGAGCCGGGCTTCCTGGAGCAGCTGGCCGAGCTTTACGCCGATCCCGAGCGCAAGGTCATGTCGCTGTGGACCATGGGCTTCAACCAGCATGTGCGGGGCGTCTGGGCCAACCAGATGGTTTATAACATCCACCTGCTGACCGGAAAGATCTCGGAACCGGGCAACAGCCCGTTCTCGCTGACCGGCCAGCCCTCGGCCTGCGGCACGGCGCGCGAGGTCGGCACCTTCGCCCATCGCCTGCCCGCCGACATGACGGTGACCAATCCCGAACACCGCAAGCATGCCGAGGAGATCTGGCGCATCCCCGAAGGCGTGATCCCCGACAAGCCCGGGCTGCATGCGGTGGCCCAGGACCGGGCGCTGCATGACGGCACGCTGAACTTCTACTGGGTGCAGGTGAACAACAACCTGCAGGCTGCGCCCAACAACAGCGGCGAGACCTGGCCGGGCTATCGCAACCCGGAAAACTTCATCGTCGTCTCGGACGCCTATCCGACGGTGACGGCCATGGCCGCCGACCTGATCCTGCCCGCCGCCATGTGGGTCGAGAAGGAGGGCGCCTATGGCAATGCCGAGCGGCGCACCCATGTCTGGCACCAGCTGGTCGACGCGCCGGGCGAGGCGCGCTCGGACCTGTGGCAGATGATGGAGTTCTCGAAACGCTTCACCACCGACGAGGTCTGGCCCGAGGAGATCCTGGCCGCCAACCCGAACTATCGCGGCCAGAGCCTGTTCGACGTGCTGTTCCGCAACGGCAGCGTGGACCGCTTCGACATCTCGGAGCTGAATCCCGATTACGCCAACCAGGAGGCCAACCATTTCGGCTTCTATGTCCAGAAGGGCCTGTTCGAGGAATATGCCGCCTTCGGCCGCGGCCATGGTCACGACCTTGCCCCCTATGACACCTATCACGAGGTGCGGGGCCTGCGCTGGCCGGTGGTGGACGGCAAGGAAACGCTGTGGCGCTATCGCGAGGGGCTGGACCCCTATGTCGAGCCGGGCGCGGGCGTGCAGTTCTATGGCAACCCGGACGGCAAGGCCAAGATCATCGCCGTGCCCTACGAGCCGCCGGCCGAGCCGCCCGACGAGGAATACAACATCTGGCTGGTGACCGGCCGGGTGCTGGAGCATTGGCATTCCGGCTCGATGACCATGCGCGTGCCCGAGCTTTACCGGGCCTTTCCCGGCGCGCGCTGCTTCATGCATCCCGAAGACGCCCGCGACATGGGCTTCAACCAGGGGGCCGAGGTGCGCATCGTCTCGCGCCGGGGCGAGATCCGCTCGCGCGTCGAGACACGCGGCAGGAACCGGATGCCGCGCGGCGTGATCTTCGTGCCGTGGTTCGACGCCAGCCAGCTGATCAACAAGGTCACGCTGGACGCCACCGATCCCATTTCCAAGCAGACGGATTTCAAGAAATGCGCGGTCAAGATCCTTTCCGTCTGATCCGGCCCGCCGCCATGGCCGGCCTCGTGCTGTTCGCGCTGGTCGGCGCCGCCCTGCCGCAGGCCGAGCCGGCGGTGCAGATCGTGCCGCCGCTGACCGGCTGGTCCGAGCCGATGACCGAAGGCCAGATCCCGCCGCTGGGCCGGCCGATCACCGACGACGTGCGCCGGATGCGCAACTATCCCGAACAGCCGCCGGTGATCCCGCATTCCATCGACGGCTACCAGCTGACGGTGAACACCAACCGCTGCATGGACTGCCACAAGCCGCAGTTCACCGAGGGTTCGGGCGCGCCGATGATCAGCGTCACGCATTTCATGGACCGCGACGGTCAGATCCTGACCGACGTGACGCCCCGGCGCTATTTCTGCACCGCCTGCCATGTTCAGCAGACCGACGTGAAACCGCTGGTGCCGAACGCGTTCCGCGACGGCTACCAGAATGCCGGGGGCCCGTGACATGGGCTGGATCAGCAGGGTCATCCGCTGGGTCTGGGGCCGGGTCACCTGGTTCTGGCGCGTCATCAGCCGGCCCAGCAGCTTTCTCAGCATCGGCTTCCTGACGCTGGGCGGCTTCATCTGCGGCGTGGTCTTCTGGGGCGGCTTCAACACCGCGCTGGAGATCACCAATACCGAGAAATTCTGCACCAGCTGCCACGAGATGCGCGACAACGTCTATCAGGAGCTGATGCCGACGGTGCATTTCTCGAACCGCTCGGGGGTCAGGGCCAGCTGCCCCGACTGCCATGTCCCGCATGAATGGACCGACAAGATCGCCCGCAAGATGCAGGCCTCGAAAGAGGTCTGGGGCAAGATCTTCGGCACCATCAGCACGCGCGAGAAATTCCTGGAAAAGCGGCTGGAGCTGGCGAAGCACGAATGGGCGCGGCTCAAGGCCAACGACTCGCTGGAATGCCGCAACTGCCACGCGGCGGTGGCGATGGACTTCACCAAGCAGACCCGCCGCGCGGCCGAGATCCACGAGCGCTATCTGATCCCGGGCGAAAAGACCTGCATCGACTGCCACAAGGGCATCGCGCACCAGTTGCCCGACATGACCGGCATCGAGCCCGGCTGGCTGGAGCCCCCTGCCCTGCGCGACGACGACCAGGCCTGGCTGCACCAGGACGGCGAGGCGGTGCGGCGCTATCTCGCCACCGTCGAAACCCGCTAGCCGGCCCCGAGCCGGGACCGGGCGCTATGGCCGGACCAGCCGGCGCCGGTGAAGCCACGCCAGCGTCGGCTCGGTCGGCCCTTCCGGCCGGTATTCGGCGCCAAGGGGCCGCGTCCAGCCCAGATCCTCCAGCACCGCGCAGACATGGCGGTAGTCGAGCTCGCCGTGATCCGGAGAGCCGCGGTCGGGGACCGAAGCGATCTGCACATGGCCCAGGATGTCGCGATGCGCCCGCAGCCGGCGCGAGATGTCGCCCTCCATGATCTGCAGGTGGTAGCAGTCGAACATCAGCCGCAGGTTGTCGTGCCCGGCCGCCTCGATGATCCGCGCCGCCTGGTCCGAGCCGGTCAGGAAATAGCCGGGCGCGTCGCGGCGGTTCAGCGGCTCGATCAGGACGGTAATGCCCTGCGGCCGCGCCAGCCGGCAGGCATGGTCGAGATTGGCCAGGAAAACCTGCTGCGCCGCGTCGCCCTCGGCATTTCCCGCCATGACATGCACCGCGCCGCAGCCGATGGCGGCGGCATAGTCCAGCGTGCGCTCGATCTCGGCCCGGGCCTCGGCCTCGCGGCCCGGCAGGGCGGCAAGGCCGTTCTCGCCCGGGCGGCCGCGGCGGGTGTTCAGGCCCAGCATCGGCAGGCCGGTCTCGGCCAAAGCCGCGGCGACCTGTGCGGGCGGCACCTCCTGCGGCCAGTGGCATTCGACCGCGTCGAACCCGGCGCGATGCGCCGCACGGATCGCCTGCGGCAAGGGCAGGTCGGCCCAGAGAAGGCCCAGATTCGCCGAAAACCGTGTCATCCATTTCTCCTTGCGCCGCGCCTGCCCGGCGCAGCAATCCACCGGCCGCGGCGGCTGTCAACAGCCCCGCGCCGACAGGCTCGTTTCATGCCCCGGCCCCTGCCGCAGCGGGAGCGCCTTGCCCCGGCAGGCAGGGGCCCGGCACGACCGGATCGTCGCAGCGTTCGGCTTCGGCGCGCAAGCCCGGCAAGCCTCTGCCCGCGGGATTCAGGCGGCGGGGACGGGAATCCGGGGGATGCGCTCCAGCGCCTCGGCGTTCAGGGCGCGGGCGCGGTCCTCGGTCTCGGCCTCGGTATAGCAGCGCAGTTCCGGCGCATTGCCCGAGGGGCGCAGGTGGATGATCGCGCCGCTTGCGAATCCCATCCGCAGCCCGTCGGTCTGGTCGATCCGCTGCAACCGGCCGGCAAAGGGGAATTGCGCCTCGATCCGCGCGCTCCGCTCGGCCTCGTCGCCCGAGCTCAGCCAGGCCAGGATCGCCCTGGACCGGCTGGTCGGGAAATCCTTCAGCCGCTCGCTGAAGGTCGCCCGCTGCGGCAGCCCGGCGCAAAGCTCGGCCAGCGGCCGGGTGCGGGCCGCGGCCAGCACGGCGACCACCGGCAGCACCGCATCGCGCGTCGGCAGGGCGGCGAGCCGCGGCCCCTCGCGCCGGATCTCGCTGCCCAGCAGGAAGCCGCCATTCGCCTCGTAGCCGCAGACGGGACCGAGGGTCTCGCGCGCCGCCTCCTCCATGGCGGCGATGACATAGGGCGAGCCGATGCGGGTGCGGATGGTGCGGGCGAAGGCGCCGCTCAGCTCCAGCGCGGTGTTGCTGCTGACCGGCGTGACCACGCATTCGGCGCCCAGTTCGCGGGCGCAAAGCAGGCCCAGGATATCGCCGCGCAGCCATTCGCCCCGGTGATCGGCCAGAAGCGGCCGGTCGGAATCGCCGTCGGTCGAGATGATGGCGTCCAGCCGGTGCTCGGCCGCCCAGCCCCGCGCCAGTGCGACATCCTCGGGCCGCAGCGCCTCGGTATCGACAGGGATGAAGCGATCCGAGCGGCCCAGCGGCAGCACCTCGGCGCCAAGCGCGCGCAGGATGCGGGCCAGCAGGTCGCGGCCGACAGCGGAATGCTGGTAGAGCCCCAGCACCAGCCCCGAAAGCGCATCCGGGCCGAAGAAGTCGAGATAGCGGCGCAGGTAGTCCTGTTCGATGTCGCGCGGCTCGGGCAGCGGCGCGGCATCCGCCAGACCGCCGTCGGGGCCGAAACGGGCCGGGTCCAGCACCAGCGCCTGCCGGGCGATGCCGGCCTCGTCGGGCTTCAGCACCTCGGCCCGGGCGCGGTGGAACTTGATGCCGTTGCGGTCGTCGGGGATGTGGCTGCCGGTGACCATCAGCGAGGGCATGTGCCGCGCGAAGGCATGATGCGCCAGCGCCGGGGTCGGCACATGCCCGCAGAACGCCACCTGCCCGCCCGCGTCGCGGATGGCCTGGGCGCAGGCCCGCAGGATGCGCGGGGTCGAGGGGCGCAGGTCGCCCGCCAGCGCGACCTCGGCCCCCGGGGCGAATTCGCCGATCTCGCGCAGGTAGCGCAGGAAGCCCTGCGTATAGCCATAGGCCACCCGGTCCGTCATGGCGGTGACCAGACCGCGCGCGCCGCTGGTGCCGAAGGCGACGCCGCTTTCCTCGATGAGATCGCTGACGGTGAAGGGTCCTGTCTCGGTCATGGTCGAAGCTCGCTGTTTGGAAAGGTGATCATGCAGGCGCGGCAAGGCATTCGTCCAGTGCCGGCGTGGCGAAATTCCCATGCCGCGCCGCGGCGATCATGCCGGTCCTTCGCGGCGCTGGCCAGCCGCCGAAGGCGGTGGCAGAATGCGGCGATGCAACAGGATCAGGTTCTTAGCCGTCTTGCCGTGTCGCTGGCCATCGGCCTGCTGGTCGGACTGGAGCGCGGCTGGCGCACCCGGGCCGAGCGCGACCACCAGCGCGCCGCCGGCCTGCGGACCTTTGCGCTGGCCGGACTGACCGGCGGCGCCACCGGCGTGCTGGCGCTGGAATTCGGCGGCCTGGTCATCGGCATCGTGTTCTGCGGCTTCGCGCTGGTCTTTGCCGCCTTCCAATGGCTGGAATCGCGGCTTGACCAGGATGTCAGCGCCACCTCGGCGGTGGCGGGGATGCTGGTGTTCCTGCTGGGGGCGCTGGCCGTGACCGGGCCGCTGATCCCCGCCATCGCCGCCGCCGTGGCGATGACGCTGCTGCTGGCGGCGCGCGAGCACCTGCACCGCTGGGTCGCGGCGCTGAGCTGGGCCGAGATCCGGGCGATCCTGACGCTGGCGGCGATGTCCTTCCTGCTGCTGCCGGTGATCCCCGATCGCAGCCTCGACCCCTGGGATGCGGTGAACCTGCGCGAGATCTGGCTGCTGGCCATCCTGATCGCGGGGATCTCCTTTGCCGGCTATCTCGCCGTCAGGGCCTTCGGCGACCGGCTGGGAATCGTGGTGATGGCGGCGGCCGGAGGGCTGGCCTCATCCACCGCGACCACGCTGGCCTTCGCCCGGCTGGGCAGGGCCGAGCCGGGCGCCGCCCGGCTGCTGGGCGCGGGGGTGCTGATTTCCGGCATCGTGATGCTGCTCCGCGTCGGGGCGGTGGCCGTCGGGCTGAACCGGGCGCTGCTGCCGCATCTGGCCCTGCCGCTGGCCGCGGCGGCGCTGGTCATGGCCTGCGCCGCCGCGCTGCTGCTGCGGCAGAGCCGGGCGCAGCACGGCCCGGCGCTGCCGATCAACAATCCGCTGGCGGTGGGGACGGCGCTGAAGATCGCCGGTTTCATCTCCGCGGTGCTTCTGGCCGCCGAGATCCTGCGCCGGCAATACGGCGATGTCGGGGTGCTGATCGTCGCCGCGATCTCGGGGATCGGCGATGTGGATGCGGTGTCGATCTCGATGGCGCGGCTGGGCGGCGGCGATCTGGCCATCGCCACGGCGGCACAGGCGATCCTGGTGGCGGTCGGGGTCAACACCGCCTCGAAGGCGACGATGGCCGCGCTGGTCGGCGGCCGGAGGATCGGCACCGTGGTGATCGTGGCCAGCGGGCTGGCCATCGCCGCCGGGCTGGCGGCGATCCGGCTTCAGGCGGCGCTGCAGGGGGCATGAGGCCCCTGCCCCGCATCGGGCTGCCTCGTCACCGCTGCCGAAATCGTGGTTGTCGAAGCTCCCGGCGATGCGCTGCGCATATTCCGGGCCGTCCAGCCGGTCGGCCCGCTTGTCCATGGTGGCGATGAAGGCCCGCACCTTGTCCGGCGAAAGCGGCCGGAACATCGCCGCCAGCGCGCGGTTGGGCATCAGGTCGGCGCGATCGCGCACGGCCTGCCCGGCCGGGGTCACGTGGAGGCCGAAGCGCCGGCCTCGCCCCCTTTCCCCATGCCCCGCCGCTCCTAGGCCGGCGGGCTGGGCCCCAGATAGCGGTCGAGGATAGCATCTGCGACATCCCCGACCGTCCGCCGCGCCGTGACGGGATCGGCGCCGACGATATCGTAAAGCGCGATCATCGCCTCGGTGCCGGTCGCCAGCGACAGCGCCCGGACCAGCGCCTGGGCCCGAGCCGGCGCCAGCCCGCCGCCGTCCTCTTGCAAGGCCTGCTCATACAGCGCCACCCGGCGGGCGCCGCGCATCTGCGGCGACCCCGCCTTCGGGTCGGGCGTCCAGGCCGCCAGCGTCAAGCCGACAAAGCGGCGAAACCCGGCCTCGTGGCTGACCGAAAGGTCGAAGATATAAAGGCTGATTGCCTTGAGCCTTTGCCGCAGATCGCCAGCGCCCGACACGATCTGCTCATAGGGCTCGACCGCCACGTCCAGCCCCGCCTCGGCCGCCAGCATCGCCGGGTCCGAGAAATAGCGGTAGGCCGTCGCCTTCGAAATGCCGTGCAAGGCGGCGGCGGCCGTCACCGTGACCGGCCGCCCCTCGCGCATCAGCTGGCGCGCGCCCTCGAGGATGGCGCGGCGGGTGCGTTGTTTCTGGGCCGTGCGGCCCTTTGCGGTCGTCATTATCGATACCGTTGTCTTATTATGAGACTCTGGTATCATCAATACCGACTCGGCTCAACTAGGATTGTCAGCCATGACCAGCACGGCGCGGAAATACAATGTTCTCAATATCCTCATGTCGTTTCACGCTTTCCCCGACGAGGTGCAGGGCAAATATTGCCTGGTAGAATGCATCGTTCCGGTCGGGGCCGGAGCACCGCCCAACCACCACGCCGGCGAAACCGAGGCTTTCTATATCCTCGACGGAGAGGTCGCATTCCTGATCGACGGGAAAGAGCGCCTGGCCCGCAGCGGGGATTTCGTGCCGATCCCGGACGGCGCTGTTCACGCCTTCAAGGCGGTCGGGACCGCACCGGCACGCTTGCTGATCCTGAACGCACCGGGCCGCATGCATCAGCAATTCTTCACCAGTATCGGTGAGGCACTGCCCGAGGATTTCATCGGCCTGCCGGCTCCGAAAGAACCCGACCTGCCTGCCATACTGGCGAGCGCCGCCGCGGCCGGAATGACTATCCTGCCGCCGAACTGATCGGCGCGCTTCACCGGGCTTTCTGCCGGAGGCATTGAACGAACCGGTCATGGCTTGGGCGCGACGGGCTGGGGCTATCGCAAGCGGCGCCGTGGAAATTGCCAATTGGCAATTTCCTAAAGCGGGTTCTTCTCGGCATAGCTGCGGAAGAAGGCCAGGAAGGCGCGGTCCGGGTCCTTGGCCGGCTCCTTTCCCGCGCTCCAACTCCTCCATTCCCCCTCCACGAAATAGATGTCGTAGCCGGGATGGCGCAGGCGCGCCGTCTCATAGGTCGCGGTCTGCAGGGCCGGGCCGCGCGATTGCAGCCAGGCGGGGCGCGGGCGGGGCGCCTGCCCCGCCGACACCTGCTCGGTGCGGCCCTCGGCCTTTACGCGCCGGCCGACCTTGGAAAACTGCAGCGCCCGGTCGGCCGCGCCGCTGGCATCGCCATCCTTGCGCCACCAGCGCATCTCGACATGGGTCACGGCCCGGCCGGTCTTGATCGGCGAGATCTCGACCATGTAGTCCGAAAGCGCGTTCACCTCGGCCACGGCAGGGTCGATCGCGCGCAGTTTCAGGTTCGACCAGGACGAAAGCTTACCTTTTGGGACCCCCATGATCCCGCGCAAGGCCTCGAGCGTGAACCGTTCCGAAGCCTTCCAGCGCAGGTTGCCGCGCTTCTGCACCATCTCGTAAAGCGTGAGCGCGTATTTCGACGACAGGGCGAACATCACCTCGCGTTGAAGCCGGGCAAATACCTGGCTGTTGCGGATGATCTTGCGCAGACGCGCGGGGATCTCGTATTCTAGCAGCCCGTCGGCCCGGCCGCTTTCCAGGTTGCCGCCCAGCAGCTGCACCCGCTCGATAGCCGGTTCCCCGTCCCAGATCACGGCAACCTTCACGATGGCCGACATGAGCCGTTCCAGGCTTTCCCCCACGCGATCATTGGAATTATGGCTGCCCCGCAAGGTCGACTTGGCGATGACATGCGTCACCGGCTTGTCGATGGCATCCCAAGCATTCTCCAGCAGCTGGTTATAGATTCGCCGGTCGTTCAGGGTCAGCGGCGTGACCTCGATCAGATCGACAAGCTCTCCCGGCTTGATCAGACTGTCCGCATTCGGACGCGCCTCTACTGTTCGAATCGCCGACTCGGCCATGTTCCCCTACCCTGCCGTTCTTACTTTTGTATCGGATGAAATGTAAGTTTTCAAGCGAGCAGCGAACGTTGCACCCAAAATGTAAGCAACGGCGGGAACCAGTCCGAAAAGGTGATTCGCAGCCCCTTGCTTTCGCTGGGAAATTCCGGGCGTTTTTTCCTGCCGCCGACTCCACCCGATTCGTAAGGTTTGGACCGCACCCGGCATGTAAGGACAGGCTGCCCGATCCGTAAGGCCAGCCATCCCGTAAGGTAGGGGGAATCGTCCCGATCCGTAAGCGTTGGAGGAATTCTTTCCGTCTTTTCAGGTGGATGGCGCACCCGAATCTAGAATCCAAGAATCAGAATGAAGCGGATGGTTGTTTATCCACAGGATTCATGGGAGCAATCTGCCAGCGAACGGCGCAACCCTTACAAATCGGGATGATTGCAGCCTGAAAAGCAGCGTCACCCGGCCAGAGATAAGGGAATTTCCGGTGCCTGGACGCAGCCGCGCCAACTTCCGCTTTTTCACCTGCAAAGCCCATAAATCCGAACTTTACGGTTGGCGCCGTTTTGGACATAGTGACGAAAACGAGCAGAAAAGATAGCCATGACCCCAGCCTTTCCTCCCGTCACCCTGGAAGAGCTCGCGGTGCTTAGCCGCCGCGCCTCGACCGTCATCGAACGCCTGCGCGAACGCGTCTTCGCGCCCGGCACCCGTAAGCAGCTGGAGCTGCTGTTCAATGTCCGAACCGCGGCCGAAATGGTCGGTCGCTCGGAAAAGGCGATCCGCGACGCCGAAGCCGATGGCCGGCTGCCCGAACCCGTGAAGGATGCGACCACCAATCGCCGCAACGGGTACACTCTGGCCGAAGTGAACCGGATGCGCGAGGTCTTCGGCACGCTGCCGCATCGCGCGCCCGAAGACCCGCCGCTGGTCATGGCGGTGCAGAACTTCAAGGGTGGGGTCGGGAAATCCACCCTCGTGGTGCATCTGGCGCAATATTTCGCGCTCAAGGGCTATCGGGTCTGTGTCGTCGATTGCGACTCGCAGGCCTCGACCACGGCTGTCTTCGGCCTCAACCCCGATGTGGATGTCGATGAGGACGAGGATACGCTTTATCCGTTCCTCCAGCATGGCGGCCCCCGGACGCTGCATTACGCGCTGCGGGCGACCTATTGGCCCGGCATCGCGCTGATTCCGGCGAATCTGGGCCTTTACGACGCCGAATATGAGTTTGCCGCCCGCATGGCGCGGGATCCGGCCTTCATTCTGGACCGGCTGCGCGAAGGCGTGGCCTCGATCGCCGATCAGTTCGACATCATCCTGCTGGATCCGCCGCCGGCGCTTGGCATGCTGTCGCTGTCGGTGCTGCGGGCGGCCAATGCGCTGCTGATCCCGGCGCCGCCGAACAATATCGACTTCGCCTCGACCGCGCATTTCCTGAAGATGATGGAATCCACCCTGGTCGAGCTGGCGCGTCACGGCGGGGCCAGGGAATACAGCTTCGTGAAGATCCTGACCTCGAAGATGAACGACCAGAAATCGGCCCATCAGGCGATCAAGCGCATGATGGATGCCGTCTTTCCGCAGGACATGCTGAACGCCTCGCTGAAGGATTCGGCAGAAATCGACAATGCCACCGCCAACCTGATGACCGTCTATGAGCTGACCGGCCCGGCGACGCGGACCGAGACCCACAAGCGTTGCCGCGCCTATCTGGACGCGGTCGGGCGCGAGGTCGAGCTGCTGATCCGCAAGACCTGGCCTAGCCATCACCGCCAACTGCGCAAGGAGGGCCTGCTGTGAGCAAGCGCCATGATGCGATCTTCGACGACGTGCTGAAGGATCTCTCGGTCCCGGAATCGCCCGACCGCGGCGGCGCGCGGTTCCTCAAACGGCAGAATGCGCTGTCGGAGAGCGGCGAGCGCGAGGAAAAGGTGCTGCGCTGGGTGGATCCGGACAGCTGCGTGATGTGGGCGCGCCACAACCGCGCCTATGAGCTGCTGACCGAGGAGAACTGCCGGGACCTGATCGACAGCCTCAAGGCCCAGGGCCAGCAGGAATTTCCCGCCGTCGTGCGCAAGCTGCCGCCGGGGCAGGGGGCGGAATACGAGGTGATCTGCGGCGCCCGCCGGCATTTCGCCGTCAGCTGGCTGCGCGCCAACAACTATCCGCAATTCCGCTATCTCATCGAGATCCGCGACCTGACCGATGAAGAGGCCTTTCGCCTGGCCGATATCGAGAACCGCGACCGCGCCGATCTGAGCGATTACGAGCGGGCGCGGGACTATCTGCAGGCGCTCGAACTTTATTACGGCGGCAAGCAGAAGGCGATGGCGGCCCGGCTTGAGGTCTCGGAAGCCTGGCTCTCGCGCTATCTCTATCTCGCGCGCTTGCCGCGTGTGGTGGTCGATGCCTGGCCGCAGATCACCGACCTGAAAGAGCTGCATGCGCGCAGCTTGCGGCCCTTGCTGCAGGATGCCGAGGACAAGGTGCTGGCCGAGGCGGCCGCCATCGGCGCCGAGCAGGCCGCCGCCCGGGCAGGGCAGGGGGCATTCCTAGCGGTGCCGCAGGTGCTGGCGCGGCTGAAGGCCGCGGCGCTCGGCCCGAAGCCGCAGGCCGAGGGCGAGGGCGAGGTGATCGGAACCGGTGGCCCCAAGGGCGGACTGACCGTCACCCGGCGCGGCCGCAAGATCCGGCTGGAGTTCCGCCAGGACATCGGCCACGAGGAGCTGCAGGCGGCGTTTCACGAATTCCTGCAGCGCCAGTTCGGCGGCTGATGGAAATTGCCAACTGGCAATTTCCCGGCGGGCGCATGCAAGAAACCTGTAAGCGAGGCTTGCCGAATAGCCGGCACGCCCCCTTTCTGGCTGACCCGCCATCGGCTGCCGGCCGGGGTTCAGCACCCTTTTCAAGGTATTTTCAGCTTGTCGATAATTTAAAGGAAATACAACTATAAGCCAGGTATAATCCGCAGAACATCTGCATAATGCGGTTTACAGCTTTGCACCTTGGCATTGGCGCGTTTCAGCCGATTTCAGGCGAAAAGCTCGCTCCACACCGGACGGGCGCGGCTGCAAGCCTGCCGCCAGCAAGCCATATCCTGGACGGGCATGGCGGAGCCGCGATGGCATAGCCGGGGGCGCTCATGCCGCATTCTGGCCGGGCCAGCCTGTGGCGGCCGAAGGAACATTCCGGCGGATGGCGGGTTTTCTGCTGCGGATCACCGGGAAAGGGGCGGGGATGTTCGCAGATCGCGTTGATGCGGGCCGGCAGCTTGCCGCCGCCTTGGCCGGGCAACGGGACGAGCCGCTGCTGGTCCTGGCCTTGCCGCGCGGCGGAGTGCCCGTCGGCTATGAGGTCGCGCGGGCGCTTGGCGCCCCGCTGGATGTGATCCTGGTGCGCAAGATCGGCGCACCGGGCCAGCCGGAGCTCGCCATCGGGGCGGTGGTGGACGGCTCGCCCCCGCAGCTGCTGCTCAACGACCGGCTCGTTGCCGCGACCGGCGCGACGCCTGAACATGTCGCGGCGGAGGAGGCCCGGCAGATCCGCGAAATCGCCCGGCGGCGGCAGCTTTACCGCGGCGACCGTCCGCCGCCCGAGATCCGCGGCCGCACCGTCATCGTGGTCGATGACGGCGTCGCCACGGGGGCGACGATGCGCGTCGCGCTGCGGGCGCTGGCGCGATCCGGCGCCACGCGGGTGATCGTGGCCGTTCCGGTGGCCCCGGCGGATGCGCTGCGGGACATCCGGGCCGAGGCCGATGCGGTGGTCTGCCTTGGCACCCCCGAGCCGTTCCACGCCGTCGGGCTGTATTACCGCGACTTCGAGCAGGTCAGCGATGCCGAGGTGACGCGGATCCTGGCGCGTGCCAATGCCGGCAACGGCTGAGCGCGCCCGCAATCTCGGAGCCGGCCGGCGTCTTGGTCCGCCGGCCCGGTCCCTCAGAGCATGGCCCGCCGCGTCAGCGCCTTCTCGACCTCCAGGATCACCATCGTGGCAAAGCCGATCAGCAGGATCACCAGCCCGTCGGCCGGCGCCACCGGGGCGCTGTCGAACAGCTCGTGCATGAAGGGCGCATAGGTGAAGAGCAGCTGCGCCGCGACCACCACCGCGATCGCCCCCAGAACCGCCGGCGTGCCCATGGCGCCGATCAGGCTGAACGAGCTGCGGTGCAGGTAGCGCACGTTGAACAGGTAGAAGATCTCCATCACCACCACCGTGTTGACGACCATGGCGCGGGCTCCTTCGATCCCATAGCCGCGCATGCCGGCATAGGCGAAGATGCCGAAGGCCCCCAGCATGAACAGGACGGACACGAAACCGATGCGCCAGACCAGGAAGCGCGACAGGATCGGCGCGTCGCGCGGCCGGGGCGGTCGGTTCATCACATCCGGCTCGGGCGGCTCGAAGGCCAGGACCAGCCCCAGGGTGACGGTCAGGATCATGTTGATCCACAGGATCTGCACCGGCGTCATCGGCAGCGTCAGGCCCAGCAGGATGGCCAGGATCACGCAGAGCACCTCGCCGCCATTGGTGGGCAGGGTCCAGCCGATCACCTTGCGGATGTTGTCGTAGACGGTGCGCCCTTCGTGCACGGCGGCGACGATCGAGGCGAAATTGTCGTCGAGCAGCACCATCTGCGCCGCCTCCTTGGCGGCTTCGGTGCCCTTGCGGCCCATGGCGACGCCGACATCCGCCTGCTTGACCGCCGGCGCGTCGTTCACCCCGTCGCCGGTCATGGCGACGATATGGCCGTTCGCCTGCAGCGCGTCGACGATGCGCAGCTTGTGCTCGGGCGTGGCGCGGGCGAAGACGCTGACCTCCTCGACCACCCGGCGCAGGGTTTCGTCCGGCATGCCGTCCAGCGCGGCGCCCTCCAGCACCTTCGGATCGTCGGCGATGGCGAGCTGGCGGGCGATGGCCGCTGCCGTGCCCTTGTGGTCGCCGGTGATCATCTTGATGGCGATCCCGGCCGAGCGGCATTCGGCCACCGCGGCGATGGCCTCGTCGCGTGGCGGGTCGATGAAGCCGGCAAGGCCCAGGAAGGTCAGCCCGGTCTCGACCATGTCGAAGCCCAGCCGCTCGGTCTCGGGGCCGACGGCAAGGGTGGCAAAGCCCAGCACGCGCTCGCCGCCCGCGGCGCAGGCATCGATGCGGGCCTGCCAGTAGCCGGGATCCAGGGGCAGGGGGGTGCCGCCGCTCGCCTGCGTCGCGCACATGGCCAGCACCCGCTCGGGCGCCCCCTTGACAAAGATGCGCCTTCCGCCCTGCGGATCGTCGTGCAGCGTGGCCATGAAGCGGTGCTGCGCGTCGAAGGGGATTTCGTCCAGCCGCCGCCACAGCGCCCGCTCGGTCTCCGGGTGCAGGCCGGATTTGGCGGCGGTGGCGACCAGCGCGCCCTCCATCGGGTCGCCCAGCACGGTCCAGTGGCCGTCGCGTTCCACCAGCCGCGCGTCGTTGCAAAGCAGGCCGGCGCGGATCAGCGCGTCGCGCTCGGGTTCGGGCGCGGGCTCGCTGCCTTCCGGGGCCTGGAACCGGCCCTCAGGCGCATAGCCCAGGCCCGAGATCTCGGTCACGCTGGCGGCGGTCACCAGATGGCGCACGGTCATTTCGTTGCGGGTCAGCGTGCCGGTCTTGTCCGAGCAGATCACCGAGGTGGCGCCCAGCGTCTCGACCGCCGGCAGGCGGCGCACCACGGCGTTGCGGGCGGCCATGCGGCGCACGCCGATGGCAAGGGTGATGGTGATGACGGCGGGCAGCCCCTCGGGCACCACGCCGACGGCCAGCGCCACAACCACCATCAGCGCGTCGAGCCAGTCGTAACCCCGGAACACGGTGGCGAAGGCGAAAAGCAGCGCCCCCGTGGCGATCGCGAACCAGGTGAAGCGGGTGCCGAAGGCGTTGATCTGGCGCAGAAGCGGCGTGGTCAGGGTCTGCACCGTGCCGATCATGCCCGAGATGCGGCCGATCTCGGTCTGCGCGCCGGTCGCCACCGCGACGCCGATGCCCTGGCCCGAGGTGACCAGCGTGCCGGAATGCAGGATCGGCGCGCGGTCGCCAAGCGCGGCGTCGGGCGCCACCGGCGGCTCGGTCTTTTCGGCGGGGACGGATTCCCCGGTCAGGATCGCCTCGTCGGCGCTGAGCCCGCGCGCCCGCAGCAGGCGCAGGTCGGCGGGCACCTTGTCGCCGGCCTCGATCACCACGATGTCGCCGGGCACGATCTCGCGGGTGTCGAGGGTGTGCCGCTCGCCCTCGCGCACCACGACGGCATGCGGGGCGATCATGTCGCGGATCGCGTCCAGCGCGCGTTCGGCCTTGCCCTCCTGGATGAAGCCGACGATGGCGTTGATCAGCACCACCACGACGATCACCGCACCGTCGATGACATGGCCCAGCGTTATCGCCGCCACCGCCGCCGAAAGCAGGAAATAGATCAGCGCATTGTTGAACTGCGCCAGGAAGCGCAGCACCGGATGGGTGCGGGCGGCCGGCGGCAGCGCGTTCGGGCCGAAGCGTTCCAGCCGCCGCGCGGCCTCGTCGCGGCTGAGCCCGTCGAGGCCGGTCGCCAGCGCGATGCAGGTTTCTTCGCCGCTGCGGGCATGCCATGCGCCCTGTTCCGGCGCGATATCGGCGGGCTTCATGCGGCTCTCCTTCGGCAGTTTCCCGTCGCCTATCGTGTTTGCAGGCATTCGCCGGCCAGTTCAATGCGTCGGGGCGCCCGGCGTCGGGAATGCCGCAGCGGCAGGCTATCGCTGCAGGACATAGGTCCCCGGCGCCTCGGCCAGCGGCACATAGCCCTTGGCCGGCGCGCCCATGCCGGGGGCGGCGACGCGTCGGGCCGCCGAATGCGCGGCCAGCCATTCGGTCCAGGCCTCCCACCACGATCCGGGACGGGCCTCGGCGGTCTCGGCCCAGGTGTCGGCGCTGCGGCAGCGGCCGCCGGCCTCGCGCAGGGCGATGCGATAGCGGCGATGCGGCCGCCCGGGCTCGCTGACGATGCCGGCATTGTGGCCGCCGCTGGTCAGCACGAAGGTCAGCGCGGTATTGCTGAGGTAATGGATCTTGAAGACCGAGCGCCAGGGCGCGACATGGTCGCGCTCGGTGCCGACGACGAACATCGGGACGCGGATGTTCTGGATCGCCGCGGGCCGGCCCTCGACCATGAAGCGCCCGGCGGCCAGCTCGTTGTCCAGGTAAAGCCGCTTCAGGTATTCGGCATGCATGCGATAGGGCATGCGCGTCGAATCCGCGTTCCAGGCCATCAGGTCGATCATCGGCCGCCGCTCGCCCATCAGGTAGTCGTGCACCATGCGCGACCAGATCAGGTCGTTCGAGCGCAGAAGCTGGAACGCCCCCGCCATCTGGTCGGCCGACAGGTAGCCGCGGTTCCACATCATGCTTTCCAGCAGGTTCACCTGGCTGTGGTCGATGAACAGCGCCAGTTCCCCGGGCTCGCTGAAATCGGTCTGCGCCGCCAGCAGCGTCAGGCTGGCCAGCCGGTCGTCGTCATCGTCATGCGCCATGTCGGCGGCGGCGATCGACAGCAGCGTGCCGCCCAGGCAATAGCCCACGGCATGGACCCTGCGCTGCGGCAGGATGGCTTTGATCGCCTCCAGCGCCGCCATAACGCCCATCCGCCGGTAATCGTCCAGCGTCAGGTCGCGGTCCTCGGCCTGCGGGTTGCGCCACGAGATGCAGAAGACCGTATGGCCCTGCGCCACCAGATGCCGGATCAGCGAGTTCTGCGGCGAGAGGTCCAGGATGTAGTATTTCATGATCCAGGCCGGCACGATCAGGATCGGCTCGGCCAGCACCGTCCTGGTGGCGGGGGCGTATTGGATCAGCTCGATCAGGTGGTTGCGATAGACCACCTTGCCGGGCGTGACCGCGACGTCCTTGCCGACCGTGAAATCCTCGGTCCCCACCGGCGGCTGGCCGGTCGCCATGCGCAGCACGTCCTCGGACCAGTTGCGCATGCCGGCCAGCAGGTTGGTGCCGCCGGTCTCCAGGGTGCGGGCGATCACCTCGGGATTGGTGAAGGGCAGGTTCGAGGGCGAGAACACGTCGAGGATCTGCCGCGCGGTGAAAGAGACGATCTCCTCGTGATGCGGATTGACGCCCGGAACCTCATGCGTGGCGTTGTGCCACCATTGCTGCTGCAGCAGGAAGGCCTGCGCCCAGATGCTGAAGGGCGGCTTCTTCCAGCCCTCGGCGGCAAAGCGATAGTCGCCGGGCAGCGGCTCGATGCAGGCCGCTGCTTCGCGATCCACGCAAAGCGCGGCGAGATGGGACAGAAGCCGCGCCGCCTTGCGGTTCGCCTTGTCCATCAGCTCCAGCCGCTTGCCGGGGGCGGCGGCCAGATGCATGGTCCAGTCCTGCAGGGCCAGGGTCAGGGCCGCGGGCGACAGGCCGCCGGTGAACTGGCCCAGCATCGCCTCGCGCATGCGGTCGAAGGTGCGGAACACCTCGCTGCCCAGCGTCTCGATCCGGGCGACCGGCGGCAGGTCCGCGGCCGGGGCAGGGGGCAGGGCGGGGGCGGGCTTGTCCATGGCGTCTCCTGCGGCGGCTCTTGGCGGGATGGCTGTTGCTGCCGCGATCCTGCCACGCGTCTTAGGGGGATTTGTGCGCCATCCTGCGGATGTCAATCCGGCACAGCGTTGATTCAGGTCAAGACGGCCGGGTTTTCCGGGCACCTGGGCCAAAGAGCGTGACCTCGGCCCGTCGGGGCCCCGACGGCCAAGCCGCATTGCGCAGGGCCGCTTTCCCGGGTTCTATGGTCCGGTTGCAGGCGACGGGGGAAACATGCGGCAAGGCGGGACGGCCGAGCGTGGGCTGATCGACGGGATTTTGCAGGGCATGGAGCTGCGCTCGGCCGCGTTCATCGTCACCGTCTATGGCGATGTGGTCGTGCCGCGCGGCGGCGTGCTGTGGACCGGGACGCTGATCGAGGTCTGCGGCCGCGTCGGCATCAACGAATCGCTGGTGCGCACCGCCGTGTCCCGGCTGGTCGCCGCCCACCGCCTGCGGGGCGAGCGGCTGGGCCGGCGCAGCTATTACCGGCTGGACGCCTCGGCCCAGCGGGAATTCGATCAGGCGGCGGGGCTGCTTTACCGGGCCGAGGTGCCGGCGCGCGGCTGGCAGATCCTGCATGCCCCCGCCCTGGCCGAGGACGAGGCCCGCCGCCAGCGCATGGGACATATGGGCGGGGCGGTGTTCATCCGCCCCGACCGCGGCCAGCCGGTCCCCGAGGGCGCGCTGCTGTTCCCGGCCGCGGACCCGGCCGAGCTGGGCCGGATCGGCCAGTTCTGGGACCTTTCGGCGCTGCACCGGCGCTATCTCGACCTGCTGGCGCGCTTTGCACCGCTGGCCGAGGCGGGGGCGGCGCCCTCGGACGAGACGGCGCTGATCGCCCGGCTGCTGCTGGTCCACGACTATCGCGGCGTGCTGCTGCGCGACCCGCGCCTGCCGCAGGCCGCCCTGCCCGGCGACTGGAAGGGGCACGAGGCGCGGGCGCTGTTTCGCGATCTCTACCGGCGGCTGACCCCGGCGGCCGAGCGCTGGATCGCCGCGCATTTCGAGGGCAGCGACGGCTTCCTGCCCGGCCAGACGCCCGAAAGCCAGGAGCGGCTGGCCGATCTGTCAGAAGCAGACCGTTGAATTTACGCCTCTTTTTTCATTCTTTGCCAAAACATTACAAGACACCTGAATAATTTTCTTCCTTTGTGATGTTTTGCCATGTATAAACTGACCAACCGGTCGGTGAATTGGAGAATCACCGGCTTTGCCAGCAAAAGGGAGAGAGCATGCAGGACGCCTTCATCTGTGATGCGGTGCGCACGCCGATCGGTCGCTATGGCGGGGCGCTGGCCTCGGTCCGGGCCGATGATCTGGCGGCGCTGCCGCTGAAAGCCCTGATGGAGCGCAATCCGGGCGTGGACTGGTCGGCGGTGGACGATCTGATCTATGGCTGCGCCAACCAGGCCGGCGAGGACAACCGCAATGTCGGCCGCATGGCGGTGCTGCTGGCCGGAATGCCCGTCGGTGTGCCGGGGACCACGGTGAACCGGCTTTGCGGCTCGGGCATGGATGCGGTCGGCATGGCGGCGCGGGCGATCAAGGCGGGCGATTGCGATTTCGTCATCGCCGGCGGAGTCGAAAGCATGACCCGCGCGCCCTTCGTGATGCCCAAGGCGGAAACCGCCTTCTCGCGCGCCAATGCCGTCTATGACACCACCATCGGCTGGCGCTTCGTCAACCCGGCGATGAAGGCGCAGTTCGGCATCGACTCGATGCCGCAGACCGCCGACAACGTGGCCGCCGATTTCGCCGTCAGCCGCGCCGACCAGGACGCCTTCGCCGCCCGCAGCCAAGCCCGCTGGGAAGCGGCGCAGAAGGCCGGCATCTTCCGCGACGAGATCGTGCCGGTCACCGTGCCGCAGAAGAAGGGCGAGCCCATCGTCTTCGACACCGACGAGCATCCGCGCCCCGGCACCACCGCCGAGACGCTGGCCAAGCTGAAAGGCGTGAACGGCCCGGATCTGACGGTCACCGCCGGCAATGCCTCGGGCGTGAATGACGGCGCCGCGGCGCTGGCGATCCTGTCGGGCGAGGCCGCGAGGCGGCACGGTCTGACGCCCAAGGCGCGCATCGTCGCCATGGCCGCTGCGGGGGTCGAGCCGCGCATCATGGGCATCGGCCCGGCGCCGGCGGCGAAAAAGGTGCTGGCGCGTGCGGGGCTGACCATCGAGCAGATGGATGTGATAGAATTGAACGAGGCCTTCGCCAGCCAGGCGCTGGCGACCTTGCGCGACCTTGGCCTGCCCGACGATGCCGCCCATGTGAATCCGAACGGCGGTGCCATCGCGCTTGGCCATCCGCTTGGCATGTCGGGGGCCCGGCTTGTGACGACGGCGATGTATCAGCTGCATCGCACCGGTGGGCGCTATGCGCTCTGCACCATGTGCATCGGTGTGGGACAGGGGATCGCCATCATCATCGAACGCGTTTGATCCAGGGGAGGATCCAGCCATGTATGCCCAGCTTGTGAAATCCGAAGGCGCCAAGACCCGCGAGGAGATGACGCCCGAGGAGCTTGCCTTCCAGGAGCGCATCGACCGCGGCGAGAAGATCGAGCCCAAGGAATGGATGCCCGAGGGCTATCGCAAGACGCTGATCCGCCAGATCGGCCAGCACGCGCATAGCGAGATCGTCGGCCAGCTGCCCGAGGGCAACTGGATCACCCGCGCGCCCACGCTGGAGCGCAAGGCGATCCTCTTGGCCAAGGTGCAGGACGAGGCCGGGCACGGGCTCTATCTCTATTCGGCGGCCGAGACGCTGGGCGTCTCGCGCGACGAGCTGATGGAACTGCTGCACGCCGGCAAGATGAAATATTCCTCGATCTTCAACTACCCGACGCTGACCTGGGCGGACATGGGCGCGGTGGGCTGGCTGGTCGACGGCGCGGCGATCATGAACCAGGTGCCGCTGCAAAGGACCAGCTACGGCCCCTATTCCCGCGCCATGATCCGCATCTGCAAGGAGGAGTCGTTCCACCAGCGCCAGGGCTATGCCATCATGATGAAGATGGCGCAGGGCACGCCGGCGCAGAAGCGCATGGCGCAGGATGCGCTGAACCGGCTTTGGTATCCGGCGCTGATGATGTTCGGGCCGTCCGACAAGGACTCGGTGCATTCCGCGCAGTCGATGGCGTGGAAGATCAAGATGAACACCAATGACGAGTTGCGGCAGAAATTCGTCGACCAGACCGTGCCACAGGCGGAATATCTGGGCCTGACCGTGCCCGACCCGAACCTGAAATGGAACGAGGAAAAGGGCGGCTACGATTTCAGCGAGCCGGACTGGTCGGAATTCTTCGACGTGATCGCCGGCAACGGGCCTTGCAACAAGGACCGGCTGGGCGCCCGCGTCAAGGCCTGGGAGGACGGCGCCTGGTTCCGCGAGGGGCTGATGGCCCATGCCGAGAAGGCCGCCGCCCGCCGGGCGCAGGCCGCCGAATAACCCGTCATCGCCAGGAACACGCGCCAGTCGCAGAACCAAGTTTAGGGAGAGAACCATGTCCAAGGAATGGCCGCTCTGGGAGGTCTTCATCCGGGGCCAGCACGGGCTGAACCACCGCCATGTCGGCAGCCTGCACGCGCCCGACGCTGAAATGGCGATCATGAACGCCCGCGACGTCTATACTCGCAGGAACGAGGGCGTGTCGATCTGGGTCGTGCCCTCGGCGCAGATCACGGCGTCGAGCCCCTCGGACAAGGGGCCGCTGTTCGAGCCGTCGAACAGCAAGGTCTATCGCCACCCGACCTTTTTCGACATTCCCGAAGAAGTGGGGCATATGTGATGCCGTCGCTGCCCGACATGAACACGCCCGAGGTGGCGGACCTTGCCCGGCGCGAGGCCAAGGCCCATCCCACCCATCCGACCGTGCCCCAGCCCGATGCCGGGCAGGAGGCGCTGTTCGAAACCCTGCTGCGCATCGGCGACTCGACGCTGATCCTGGGCCACCGCGTGTCCGAATGGTGCGGCCATTCGCCGGCCCTGGAAGAGGACATTGCGCTGGCCAATGTGGCGCTGGACCTGATCGGCCAGACCCAGCTCTGGCTCGGCCTCGCGGCCGAGGTCGAGGGGCAGGGCCGGACCGCCGACGACCTCGCCTATCTGCGCGACGCCTGGGATTTCCGCAACCTGCTGATTGTCGAGCGCCCGAACGGCGATTTCGGCCATACGCTGATGCGGCAGCTCCTGTTCGACGCCTGGCACCATGAATTGCTGAAGGCGCTGTCCGCGTCCTCGGACCCGCGCGTGGCCGAGATCGCGGCCAAGGCCGGCAAGGAGGTCGCCTATCACCTGGAACGCTCGTCCGACTTGGTGGTGCGGCTGGGCGACGGGACCGAGGAAAGCCATCGCCGCATGCAGGAGGCGCTGGACGCGCTCTGGCCCTATACCGGAGAGATGTTCCTGGGCGACGACAAGGATGCCGAGATGGCGGCGCGCGGCATCGCCCCCGACCCGGCCAGCCTGCGCGCCGGCTGGGACGAGACCCTGCGCCATGTGCTGGGCGAGGCGACCTTGCAGGTCCCCGAAAGCGATTTCGCGCATAAGGGCGGCAAGCAGGGCGTCCATACCGAACATCTGGGCTATATCCTGGCCGAGATGCAGTTCCTGCAGCGCGCCTATCCGGGCGCAAGCTGGTAAAGCGCCATGGCCGCAGCGACCCATCCCAGCGTCGAGGAGGTCTGGGGCTGGCTTTCCGAGGTGCCCGACCCGGAGATCCCGGTGATCAGCCTGACCGACCTGGGCATCATCCGCGGCGTCGAATGGCAGGGCGATACGCTGGTCGTGAAGGTCACGCCGACCTATTCCGGCTGTCCCGCGACCAGCATCATCAACCTGGACATCGAGACCGCGCTGCGCGGCCGCGGCATCGACAAGCTGCGGCTGGAACGCCAGATGTCGCCGCCCTGGACCACCGACTGGATCACGCCGGAGGGGCGGGAAAAGCTGCGCGCCTATGGCATCGCGCCCCCCATCGACGGCACGGCGGCGGACGGGCAGATCGCCGGGCGCATCGCCCGGATGACCGGCGCGAACCTGACCATCGCCTGCCCGCGCTGCGGCTCGGCCAATACCGAAAAGATCAGCCAGTTCGGCTCGACCCCCTGCAAGGCGAGCTATCGCTGCAAGGACTGTCTGGAACCCTTCGACTATTTCAAATGCATCTGAGAATGCGCCCCGCTTCAGGAAGGATACCCACATGGCACGCTTCCACCCGCTGAAGGTCATCGACGTGAAGCGCGAGACGCGCGACGCGGTGGTCGTCACCCTTGCCCCCCGCGACGAGGATCGCGCGCTGTTCGATTTCACCCAGGGGCAATACCTGACCTTTCGCCGCGACTTCGACGGCGAGGAGCTGCGCCGCAGCTATTCGATCTGCGCCGGCAAGGACGAGGGCGCGCTACGCGTCGGCATCAAGCGCGTCGATGGCGGCGCCTTCAGCACCTGGGCGAACGAGAATCTGGCGCCCGGCGACGAGATCGAGGCGATGCCGCCGATGGGCAAGTTCTTCACCCCGCTCGATCCCGGGGCGGAAAAGCAGTATCTGGGCTTCGCCGCCGGTTCGGGCATCACGCCGGTGCTGTCGATCATCAAGACCGTGCTGGCGCGCGAGCCGCGGGCGCAGTTCACGCTGGTCTATGCCAACCGCCAGATCAACACGATCATGTTCCGCGAGGAGCTGGAGGATCTGAAGAACCAGCATCTGGGCCGCTTCTCGGTCATCCATGTGCTGGAGCAGGAGGGGCAGGAGATCGACCTGTTCACCGGCCGCATCGACGCGGGCAAGATGACGGCGCTGTTCCAGCACTGGCTGGATGCCGAGGCCGTGGACACCGCCTTCATCTGCGGGCCCGAGCCGATGATGCTGACCGTGGCGGCATCCTTGCGCGACCACGGGCTGCGCGACGATCAGATCAAGTTCGAGCTCTTCGCCTCCAGCCAGCCGGGCCGGGCCAAGGCCCGCGCCGTCTCGCGCGAGGCGGTCAAGGCGGGCGAGGGCGTTGCCGCCACGGTGACGCTGGACGGCGCCACGCGCAATTTCCAGATGCCGCGTCAGGGCGAGACGATCCTGGAGGCGGCCTTGGCCAACAGCATGGACGCGCCCTATTCCTGCAAGGCGGGCGTCTGCTCGACCTGCCGCTGCAAGGTGCTGGAAGGCGAGGTCGAGATGGCGGTGAACCACGCGCTGGAGGATTACGAGGTCCGCGCCGGCTATGTGCTGAGCTGCCAGGCCTATCCGGTCAGCGACCGCGTGGTCGTCACCTATGACGAATGATCCGGGCGCAGGAGGGGAACCCATGTCCGATACCATGAATATCGAGGACTATCTGGCGCAGGGCGGGGTGCTGACCGCGCCCGGCAACGCGCCCGCCCGCTATCGCGGCGAGCTTCTGCGGCTGATGTCGTCCTTTGTCGACAGCGAGCTTGCCGCCTCGGCCGGCTTCGCCAATGCGATCAACTTCGCCCCCGGCATCAAGGAGCGCATTGCCGCCAGCCGCATCACGCTGGAAAAAGCCGACCATGCCGAGCGCGTGCTGCGGGTGATGGCCGAGTTCGGCACCGATGCCGCGCGCTATCAGACCAGCCACGACTGGGCCGCGCGGGTCGAACGCGATGCCGATCTGGGCGCTGCGCGCCGGCCCGGCGACATGCGGCTGTCGGTGTTCCACTATCCCGTCACCGGCTGGACCGATGCGGTGGTGATGAACGTTCTGCAAGGGCTGGCGACCGGGGTGCAGATGACCGAACTGACCCGCGTTTCCTATGGCCCCTTGGCCGAGGTGTTCCGCGAGATCGCCCCGCGCGAGGCGCGCCATGCCGAGCTGGGTCTTGAGGGGCTGGAGCAGATCGCCGCGACCGAAGAGGGGCGCGAGGAAGCCCGCGCCGCCGTCGCCTATTGGCGGCCGCGGGTGGCGGCGGGTTTCGGCGTGGCCCATTCGGACCGCTACGACACGCTGGCGCGCTTCGGCCTGCGCCACAGCCCGAACGAGGCGCTGCTGGCCCGCTGGGAGGCGCTGGCCTCGGAACATCTGGCCGCGCTCGGCCTGTGATCGGCGTTCCGGCCGCGTTCCCCTGGGGCGCGGCCGGCCGCCTGACCAAAACCAAGACTGACCAAGGAAACGCCAATGACCACTCCGCGCTGTCTTGAAAGCTATGTCTGCGGGGGCTGGACCCCCGGCAGCCAGCAGGGCCAGACCCTGCTGGACGCCGCCACCGGCGAGCCGGTCGCCGTGATCGATTCAAGCGGCATCGACTTCGCCGCCGCGCTGGCCCATGGCCGCGAGGTGGCGGGGCCGAAGCTGCGCGCCATGTCCTTCCACGAGCGCGCCGGCATGCTCAAGGCCCTGGGCCTGGCGCTGATGGCGCAGAAAGAGGAGTTCTACGCCGAAAGCCTGCATACCGGCGCCACCCGCACCGACGGCTGGGTGGATATCGAGGGCGGCATCGGCACCATGCTGACCTATGCCTCGAAGGGCCGGCGCGAATTGCCGAATACCCGCGTGCTGACCGATGGCGATGTCGAGGTCCTGTCCAAGGACGGCAGCTTCGTCGCCCAGCATATCCTGACGCCGCTGCATGGCGTCGCGGTGCATATCAACGCCTTCAACTTCCCGATCTGGGGGATGCTGGAAAAGATCGCGCCGACGCTGCTGGCCGGGGTGCCCTGCCTGGTGAAACCCGCCAGCCAGACCGCCTATCTGACCGAGCTGATGGTGCGCCGCATCGTCGAGACCGGCATCCTGCCGGAGGGCGCGCTGCAGCTGATCTGCGGCTCGGTCGGGGATCTTCTGGACCATGTGACCGAACAGGACGCCGTGACCTTCACCGGCTCGGCCTGGACCGGGCGCAAGCTCAAGACCCATCCGGCGATCGTCGCCAATTCCGTGCGCTTCACCATGGAGGCGGACAGCCTGAACGCCTCGATCCTGGGTCCGGACGCGGTGGCGGGCACGCCGGAATTCGAGCTGTTCGTGCGCGAGGTCGCGCGCGAGATGACGGTCAAGGCCGGGCAGAAATGCACCGCCATCCGCCGCGTCATCGCGCCGCGCGCCCAGGTCGATGCGCTGGTCGCCGCGCTGGACGAGCGGCTGGGCAAGACCGCGCTTGGCCTGCCGGGCGACGAGGGGGTGCGCATGGGGCCGCTGGCCAGCCTCGACCAGCGCGAGGAGGTGCGCGAGCGCATCCGCGACCTGCAGGCGGCGGCCGAGATCGTGGCGGGCGACCCGGACGCGGTGCGCGTGACCTCGGGCGATCCTGCCAAGGGCGCCTTCCTCAATCCGGTGCTGATGCATGCGGCGAAGCCCTTCGAGGCGGCGGCGGTGCATGAGGTCGAGGCTTTCGGTCCCGTCTCGACGATCATGCCCTATGACGACCTGGACGAGGCGGTGGCGCTGGCGCGGCTGGGCAAGGGTTCGCTGGTCACATCGGTCTTTACCGACGATCCGAAGGTCGCCGAGCAGGCGGTGCTGGGCGCGGCCCCCTGGCACGGCCGGGTGCTGATCGGCAACCGCGCCTCGGCGAAAAGCTCGACCGGGCACGGCTCGCCCCTGGCGCCGCTGGTCCATGGCGGACCGGGGCGTGCGGGCGGCGGCGAGGAGATGGGCGGCATCCGCGGCGTCAAGCATTACATGCAGCGCACCGCCGTGCAGGGCGCGCCGCGGCTGCTCTCCGCCGTCACCGGCCGCTGGATCGAGGGCGCCGATGCGCAGCAGGGCGTGCATCCCTTCCGCAAGTCGCTGGCCGAGCTGCGCATCGGCGACCAGCTGGTCACGGCGACGCGCACCATCACCCGCGAGGATGTCGAGCATTTCGCGCATTTCACCGGCGACACCTTCTATGCCCATATGGACGAGGCGGCGGCCAAGGCGAACCCGTTCTTCGATGACCGCGTCGCGCATGGCTACCTGATCGCCAGTTTCGCGGCCGGCCTGTTCGTCGAGCCGAATCCGGGTCCGGTTCTGGCCAATTACGGCGTGGACAACCTGCGTTTCCTGACCCCGGTCTATTTCGGCGACACGCTGCAGGTGCGGCTGACCTGCAAGGAGATCAACCCGCGCGAGAATGCCGGCCATGGCGAAGTGCGCTGGGATTGCCAGGTCACCAACCAGAAGGGCGAGGTCGTGGCGCAATACGACGTGCTGACCATGGTGGCCAAGGAGTGGCCGCTGGCGCAGGCGGCGGAATAAGCGGAAGGGCAGGGCGGTGCTTCGGGATCGTCCCTGCCCGCACCTGCGAAAGCCCGGACCGGCCAGCGGCTGGTCAGGACCCCTCGGAAACTCCCAGTTCGCCGGCGATCTGCCTTTCCAGATGCGCGGCCAATCGCTGCGCCGCGTCGGACCTGCTGCTCCAGTCATCGGCGATCTCGCCGAGATGGGCTTGCCGCGCATGGTCCAGCGTCGCAGCTTCCCACCCCCGGATTCGCCGCTTTGCCCAAAGGGCGGCGGCCTGCTTGGAGGCGAACTGTCCGGTGCTCGCCGTATGCCACATCCGGGCAAGCGTCAGCAGGACGTTCCGCTCATCCCCGTGCAAACCGGCCAGCAGGGCCGGAAGCATGTCGCGCATGGCCTGCCGGAGACGGGCCGGGGGAAATGCGGGCAGAAGCTGGTCCGCGCCCGGGCCGAACAGGGGAATAGCCTCTTCGCGCGCCTGTGCGAGAAGCAGGATATGTTCGGGATCACGCGCCGGCATCGCCTTGCTGCCGCTTTCGAACGCCTCCCGCAACCACTCGCCATAGACGAATTCCGCCCGGCCCCAAGAAGCAGGCTCGGCGAGGTCGGCGCGGCGGAATATCATCACCTCAAGGCAGCGCGGGCCGCCCGGCGCGGCGGGGTGGCGGCCGGAAAGACGCAGCAGGGCTGCCAGCAAGTCGCTGCGCTGACCTTCGGACAGGGCGCGATCCACGACGGCCAGAAGATCGATGTCGCTTTGCGGCCGGTGCTGGCCCGAAGCCGTCGATCCATGCAGATAGGCTGCAAGCAGCGCATCGCCGAGGATGTTTCGCAAGGTCGCCAGCGCGGCGGGTATCTGCTCGAATTGCCTGGGCACGGTCTGCATGATCGCTTCGCTTCCGGTCAGCTGCCCGTCACCGGGACTTCCGCCTGCGCTTCGCGGGGCACTCCGTCGAGAACCGTCGCGTCGCGGCATTACCGCACCGCCTTGATCCCCTCCAGGATCAGCGTCGTCGCCACGTCGGCGTAATCCTCGCGGGTGATGCGGCCGCCGTCGCGGAACCACATATAGACCCAGTTCATCATCCCGAACAGCGACATGGTGACCGGGGTCAGCAGCGGGCGCTGCGGATCGTCCAGCGCCGGGTTGATCTCGCGCAGGACCGCGGCGAAGCGCTTCACGATGCGCCGCTCGACGCCCAGGATCTCGGCCTTCTGGTCGTCGGCCAGGGCCGGGGTGGCGTTCAGCTGAACCTTGTGCTGGTTGTCCGCCCCGCGATAGCGGTCCAGCAGCGTGCCCACCAGCCGGCGCAGGCGCTGCTGCGGCGGCAGGCCGGGGTCGTCGGCATCCTCGATGGCGGCGTCGAGCTCTTCCAGATGGGTGATGATGATGGCGAAGATCAGCGCATCCTTGCTGGGATAATAATGGTAAAGCAGGGCCTTGGAGACCTGGCTATGCGCGGCGATCTGCGCCATGGACGCCTTTTCCATGCCCAGATCGGCAAAGACCTCGGCCGCCTTGTCCAACAGGCCGCGCTGCTTTTCCTCGAAATCCGCTGCCCGTGTCCGAGCCATGCCATCCTCACAAGATCATTTGTTCGCCCGCGGTCGGGAGGCGAGAAAAACAAGGGGGCGCGCCGGCCCCCTTTCGATTTAGCGGGTCTGCGACCGCATGTCATGCCGGCTGCCGCGATGCGGCATCATGTCTTGGGCCGGTTGTCAAGCACCCGCTTGGCCTTGCCTTCCGAACGGGCAAGGGCATTCGGATCCCTGACCTCGATCCGGGTCGAGACGCCGACCACGCTCTTGATGTGATGCGCCAGCTCCTTGGCGGAATGGGCGCGGGCGGCCTCGTCGGTCATCTCGGGGGTGCATTCGACATGCACGATCATCGAATCCATGCGGCCCGAGCGGGTCAACTCGATCTGGAAATGCGGCGCGAGGCCCCGGCATTTCAGGATCTGCTCCTCGATCTGGGTCGGGAAGACGTTGACGCCGCGCAGGATGATCATGTCGTCGCTGCGGCCGGTGATCTTCTCGATCCGGCGCATGGAACGCGCGGTGCCGGGCAGCAGCCGGGTCAGGTCGCGGGTGCGGTAGCGCACCATCGGCAGCCCTTCCTTGGTCAGCGTGGTGAAGACCAGCTCGCCCAGCTCGCCATCCGGCAGCACCTCGCCGGTCACCGGGTCGATGATTTCCGGGTAGAAATGGTCCTCCCAGATATGCAGCCCGTCCTTGGTCTCGACGCATTCCATGGCGACGCCGGGGCCCATGACCTCGGAGAGGCCGTAGATGTCGACGGCATGCATGCCGAAGGCCTCTTCGATTTCCTCGCGCATGGCGTTGGTCCAGGGCTCGGCGCCGAAGATGCCGATCTGCAGCGAGGATTCGCGCGGATCGAGGCCCTGGCGGCGGAACTCGTCCAGGATCGACAGCATGTAGCTGGGCGTCACCATGATGATGCGCGGCTTGAAGTCGTGGATCAGCGTCACCTGCCGCTCGGTCATGCCGCCCGAGATCGGCACCACGGTGCAGCCCAGCCGCTCGGCCCCGTAATGCGCGCCGAGGCCGCCGGTGAACAGCCCGTAGCCATAGGCATTGTGCAGGATGTCGCCCGGCCGCCCGCCGGCGGCGCGGATCGAGCGCGCGATCAGGTTCGCCCAATGGTCGATATCGGCCTGGGTATAGCCCACCACGGTCGGCTTGCCGGTGGTGCCGGACGAGCCGTGGATGCGCACCAGCTTGGACTGCGGAACGGCGAACATGCCGAAAGGATAGGTGTCGCGCAGGTCCTGCTTTACCGTGAAGGGGAATTTCGCGATGTCCGCGAGCGATTTGAGGTCCTCGGGATGGACGTCATGCTCGATGAAGCGGTTGCGGTAGAAGGGCGAATTTTCGAAGGCGTGCTTCAGCGACCGCTTCATGCGGTGGAACTGCAGGGCCTCGATCTCGTCGCGCGATGCGATCTCGATCGGGTCCAGCTCCTTCTTTTCCGGCGCCAGTGGATGCATGGATTCCTCCCCTTGCAATGCTTTGCGGTCAGGATTCGACCGGCAGATGGGTGCCCTTGACGGTGCGGGAATGGCCGCGGAACTCGGCCACATGCGCGCCGTCCTGATTGGTGATGCGGATGTCGTAGATGCCCGAGCGGCCCCGGCGCGAGACCTCGCGCGCCTCCGCCGTCAGCCGGTCGCCGATGCGGCAGGGCACCAGATAGGTGATCGAGCAATGCTGCGCGACCACCAACTGGTTGTAGCTGTTGCAGGCGAAGGCGAAGGCGCTGTCGGCCAGCGTGAAGATATAGCCGCCGTGGCAATTGCCGTGGCCGTTCGACATCGCCTCGGTGATGGTCATCGACAGCGTCGCCTCGCCCGGGGCGATATGGTCCAGGCTCATGCCCAGCCGCTGGCTGGCGGAATCGTCGTTCCACATCGCCTTGGCCGAGGCTTCGGCCAGCTCCTGCGGGGTCATCTGGGAAACGGGCTTCATGGTTGCGTCTTTCATTGTCCCCGGAACTCCGGCTTGCGCTTTTCCAGGAAGGCGGTGACGCCCTCGGCGTAATCGGCGCTGCGGCCGGCCTGCCGCTGGCAGTCGCGCTCCATGTCCAGCTGCTGGTCAAGGCTGTTGGTGGCGGCCGCCTGGATCAGCCGCTTGGTCAGGCCCAGGCCCAGCGTCGGACCCGCGGCAAGGGACGCGGCCAGCGCGCCGGCCTCGTCCATCAGCGCCTCGTCCGGGACCGCCTTCCAGATCAGGCCCCAGGCGGCGGCCTGTTCCGCCGGCAGCGGTTCGGCCGTCAGCGCCAGCGCCTTGGCGCGCAGCTCGCCCAGGATACGGGTCAGGCTGAAGGTGCCGCCGGCATCGGGGACCAGCCCGATCTTCGAGAAGGCCTGGATGAACTTCGCCGATTTCGCCGCCAGCACGATATCGCAGGCGAAGGCGATATTGGCCCCCGCCCCGGCCGCCACGCCGTTGACCGCACAGACCACCGGCTTTTCCAGCGCCCGGATCAGCCGCAGCGTCGGGTTGTAGAAGGTTTCGAGCGTCTGGCCCAGATCGGGGGCGGGGCCGCCCTTGCGCGGGTCGCGGTCGCCCAGATCCTGCCCGGCGCAAAAGCCGCGCCCGGCGCCGGTCAGCAGGACCGCGCGCACCGCGGCATCGTCATGGGCGCGCTGGATCCCGGCCCGCAGCGCCAGATGCATCTCTTCGTTGAAGGAATTCAGCTTGTCGGGGCGATTGAGCGTCAGTGTCAGCACGCCATCGGCCAAGGCCGCCAGGACGGTTTCCGTCATCGGTAAAACTCCCTTGCCCCGGCTTTCGGGGGCTCCCTGAAAATTTTTGTTGCATAAACCGACCGGCCGGTCAATGATAATCTGGTCAAGTGTGGGGGGAGCCGTGACAGAATTTTTCGACCGCCATCGGCCGCTGCTGGACGCCGCGCTGGAGGCGCTGCATTGCCGTGCCTTCTGGACCCCGTTTCCCGAGATTCCAAGCGGCAAGCTCTATGGCGAAACCGCCCGCGAGGACGGTCAGGCCGGGTTCGAGGCGCTGCGCAATGCCGCTTTCGAGCTGCCGGGCCACCCGAATCAGCGGCAGCTGGGCGGCGAGGTCTCTCCTTTTGGCGGCGCCTTGGGGATCACCTATCCGGCCGCCGATGCCCCGACGCTGATCGCGGCCGCGCAGGCGGCGGCGCCGGGACTGGCGGCGGCCGGCGCCGAGGCGCGGGTGGGTGTCTGCCTGGAATCGCTGGTCCGGCTCAACCGCATCAGCTTCCTGATGGGCCATGCCACCATGCACACCACGGGGCAGGCCTTCGCCATGGCCTTCCAGGCGGGCGGGCCGCATGCGCAGGACCGCGGGCTCGAGGCCGTGGCCATGGCCTGGGACGAGATGACCCGATTCGCCCCGCAGGCGCGCTGGGAAAAGCCGCAGGGCAAGGCGGCGCCGATCGTGCTGGAAAAGCACTGGACCATCGTGCCGGCCGGCCTGTCGCTGGCCATCGGCTGCAACACCTTCCCGACCTGGAACTCTTATTCCGGGATCTTCGCCAGCCTTGCCACCGGCAACCCGGTGATCGTCAAGCCGCATCCCGCCGCCATCCTGCCGCTGGCGCTGACCGTCCGCGTGCTGCGCGAGGTGCTGGCCGAGGCCGGGCTGCCGGCCGATTCGGTGCTGCTGGCCGTGGACGAGCGCGGCGCGGAAATCACGCAGGACCTGGCCACCCACCCGGCGGTGCGGCTGATCGACTATACCGGCTCGGGCGCCTTCGGCGACTGGCTGCGCGGCCACGCGACGCAGGCGCAGCTGTTCACCGAAGAGGCCGGCGTGAACACCGTCACCATCGCCGCCACCGACGATTTCGCCGGCATGTGCGCCAACCTGGCCTTTTCGCTGGCGCTCTATTCCGGGCAGATGTGCACCGCGCCGCAGAACATCTATGTCCCCGAGGGCGGCATCGACACCGACCAGGGCCACAAGAGCTGCGATGAAGTCGGGCTGACGCTCGCCGCCGCCATCGACGCGTTGCTGGCCGATCCGGCCCGCGCCGCGGGCATCTGCGGCGCCATCGCCAACCCCGCGACGCTGGAGCGCGTGCAGCAGGCGCGCGGGCTTGGCCGGGTGCTGCGCGATTCGGCGCCGCTGGGGCAGGGGCGCACCGCCACGCCGCTGCTGCTGGCGCTGCGGGACGGCGATCCGGCCTGCGAGCGGGAATGCTTCGGCCCCATCGCCTTCGTCGTCGCGGTGAAGGATGCCGATACCGCCATTGCCCGCGCCGCCGATCTGGCCCGCCGCCAGGGGGCGATCACCGCCGCGCTCTACGACCGGGACGAGGCGCGCATCGCCCGCGCCGCGCGGGCCTTTGCCGCGGCCGGCGTCAACCTGTCGGTCAACCTGACCGGCAACATCTATGTCAACCAGTCGGCGGCCTTCAGCGATTTCCACGTGACCGGGGCCAACCCGGCGGGCAATGCCAGCCTGACCGACACCGCCTTCGTCGCCAGCCGGTTCCGACGCGCCATGTGGCGGCGGCCGGCGGCGGCCTGACCAAGTCAACTCGTTTCTGGGAGGAAACAAACCATGAAGAATATCCTGATGACGACCGTTCCGGCGGCGCTGATCGCGCTTGGCCTGGCCTCTGCCGCCAGCGCCGAGATCAGGATCGGCGCCTCGGTCTCGGCCACCGGCCCGGCCGCCTTCCTGGGCGATCCCGAGGCCAAGACCCTGCAGATGCTGGTCGAAGAGCTGAACGCCAAGGGCGGCATCAACGGCGAAGAGATCGCGCTGGTGCTTTACGACGACGGCGGCGACGCCAACAAGGCGCGTACCTTCGCCACCCGCCTGATCGAGGATGACGAGGTGCAGGCCATCATCGGCGGCACCACCACCGGCACCTCGATGTCGATCCTGTCGGTGGCCGAGGACGCCGAGATCCCCTTCATCTCGCTGGCCGGCGCCATCGACATCGTCCAGCCCGTCAAGCCCTTCACCTTCAAGACGCCGCATACCGACCGCATGGCCTGCCAGAAGATCTTCGAGGACATGCAAAAGAGCGGCATCCAGAAGATCGGCATGATCTCGGGCACCGACGGCTTCGGCGCCTCGATGCAGGCGCAGTGCAAGGACGTGGTCGGCGAATACGGCATCGAGATCGCCGCGGACGAGACCTACGACCCCAAGGACGCCGACATGACGGCGCAGCTGACCAAGATCCGCAACACGGCGGGCGTGCAGGCGGTGCTGAATCCGGGCTTCGGCCAGGGCCCGTCCATCGTGACCCGCAACTATCGCCAGCTGGGCATCGAGCTGCCGCTTTACCAGTCGCATGGCGTCGCCTCGGACGGGTTCATCGAGCTGGCCGGCAAGGAGGCCGCCGAGGGCGTGCGCCTGCCCGGCACCGCGCTGCTGGTCGCGGACCTCTTGGCCGAGGACGATCCGCAAAAGCCGGTGGTGACGGCCTACAAGGCCGCCTATGAGGGCAAGTTCAAGGAGCCGGTCGGCACCTTCGGCGGCTATGCCCATGACGGTTTCGCCCTGTTGGTCGATGCGGTGACGCGCGCCGGCTCGGCCGAGCCCGAGGCGATCCGCGACGCGCTGGAACAGACCTCGGGGCTGGCGGGCACGACCGGCATCTACACCATGACCCCCGAGGACCATCTGGGGCTGGACCTGTCGGCCTTCCGCATGCTGGAGGTCAAGGACGGCAGCTGGTCCATCGTCGAATGAACCCGCGCGGTCCCCGCAGGGGGACCGCTTCCGCCCGCTCGGGAGAGCCCAGCCAGAGAGCCTCGGCATGTCTGAACTTCTGCAATTCCTGTTTTCAGGGCTGACGGTGGGCGCGGTCTATGCGCTGGTCGCCCTTGGTTTCACGATCATCTACAACGCCTCGGACGTGGTGAACTTCGCCCAGGGTGAGTTCGTCATGCTGGGCGGCATGATCACATGGTTCGCCCATGCCGCCGGCCTGCCGCTGCCGCTGGCGGCGCTGATCGCCATCGTCGCCACCGCGGCGCTGGGGGTCGCCATCAACAAGCTGGCCATCGAGCCGGCGCGCGGCGCGCCGGTCGTGTCGCTGATCATCATCACCATCGGCGCCTCGGTCTTTCTGCAGGGCGCGGCGCAGCTGGTGTTCGACAAGCAGATCCACAGTTTCCCCGCCTTTTCGGGCGACACGCCGCTGCGCATCGGCGGCGCGACGATCCAGCCGCAAAGCCTGTGGGTGATCGGCGGCGCGCTGGTGGTCTTTGCCGGGCTGTGGCTGTTCTTCACCCGTACGCTTCTGGGCCGGGCGGTGCTGGCGACCTCGAACAACCGGCTGGCGGCGCAACTGGTCGGCATCAACACCAATTTCGTCATGACGCTGTCCTTCGCGCTGTCGGCCGGGATCGGCGCGCTGGCCGGGGTGCTGGCGACGCCGATCACGCTGACCGCCTATAACGTCGGCATCGGCTTTGCGCTGAAGGGCTTTGCCGGCGCCATGCTGGGCGGCATGGGCAATCCCAAGGGCGCGCTGGCCGGCGGTTTCCTGATCGGGCTGATCGAGGCGCTGACGGCGGGCTACCTCTCCTCGACCTACAAGGAGGCCGCGGCCTTCGTGGTGATCCTGCTGGTGCTGTTCTTCATGCCGCAGGGCCTGTTCGGCCGCAAATCGACGGAGCGGGTGTGATGCCGAAACTGACCGCCAAATCCGCCACTTTGCTGGTGCTGGCCGCGCTGATCGCGGTGACGCCCTTCTTCTTTCCCTCGGGCTATTATTACCGGGTCGGCGCGCTGATCTTCGTCAACGGGCTGGCCGTGACCGGCATCGTCATCCTGACCGGCTATGCCGGGCAGATCAGCCTGGGCCATGCCGGGTTCGCCGGCATCGGCGGCTATGCCTGCGCGCTGGCGCCGACGCATCTGGGCCTGCATCCGTCGCTGGCCGTGGTGCTGGGCGCGGCGATCTCGGGCGTGCTGGCCTATCTGGTCGGCCGGCCGATCCTGCGGCTCAAGGGCTATTACCTCGCCGTGGCCACGCTGGGCTTCGGCATCCTCGTCTCGATGGTGCTGAACAACGAGCGCCAGCTGACCGGCGGCCCCGACGGCATCGCCGTGCCCGAGCTTGGCCTGCGCGGGCTGCTGAAAGACTGGGGGCTGGATCTGACCAACGGCCAGTTCTGGTATTTCTTCTGCGGGCTCGTGCTGCTGGCCGGCGCCTGGCTGGCGCTGAACCTGCATCAAAGCCCCAGCGGCCGGGCGCTGCGCGCGCTGCACGGGTCCGAGATCGCCGCCGGCACCGTCGGCATCGACGTGGCCCGGGTCAAGCTGCAGGCCTTCGTCATCTCGGCCGTCTATGCCTCGGTCGCGGGCTCGCTGGTGGCGTTGCAGAACAAGTTCATCACCCCCGATGTCGCCGGCTTCATGCATTCGATCGAGATGGTGACCATGGCCGTGCTGGGCGGCGCCGGTTCGGTGCTGGGCGCGATCTTCGGCGCCGGCATCCTGACGCTGCTGCCGCAGGCGCTGACCGTCTTTGCCGAATACGAGCAGCTGGTGCTGGGCCTGGTGATGATGCTGGTGATGATCTTCCTGCGCGAGGGGCTTTTGCCCTCGGTCCTGCGCAAGCTGAGGGGGAGGGACGAATGACGCTGCTTTCGGTCGAAGGTCTGGGCATCAGCTTCGGCGGCATCAAGGCCGTGAACGATGTCAGCTTCAAGGTCGAGCCGGGCGAGATCGTCTCGGTCATCGGCCCGAACGGCGCCGGCAAGACCACGCTGTTCAACATGATCTCGGGCGTCTATCAGCCCGGCTCGGGCGGGGTGGTGCTGGAAGGCGAGGACGTGACCGGCATGGCGCCGTTCCGGCTGGCCAGCCGCGGCATGTCGCGCACCTTCCAGAACCTGCAGATCTTCCAGAACATGACGGTGCTGGAAAACGCCATCTCGGGCTTTCACCTGCAGGAGCGGGGGGCGGTGCTGGCCGACCTGCTGCACCTGCCCGCCTCGCGCCGCCGGGCGCGGGCGGCCGATGCGGGTGCGCGCGCGCTTCTGGCCCGGGTCGGGCTGGAGCGGGCGGCGGATCGCGAGGCGGGGAACCTGTCCTATGGCTCGCTCAAGCGGCTGGAGATCGCCCGCGCGCTGGCGATGAAGCCCAAGGTGCTGCTGCTCGACGAGCCGGCGGCCGGCTGCAACGCCGTCGAGACCGAGGAGATCGACCACCTGATCGCCGAGGTCGCGGCATCCGGCACCGCCATCCTGCTGGTCGAGCACGACATGAAGATGGTCATGCGCATTTCCAGCCATATCGTGGTGCTGGACCATGGCGAGAAGATCGCCGAGGGTGCGCCGGCCGAGGTCAGCCGCAACCCGGCGGTGATCGCCGCCTATCTGGGAACCGAGGAGGGTGCCGATGCTGACGGTTGAGGGCTTGCGCTCGCGCTATGGGCGCATCGAGGTCTTGCACGGCATCGACCTGCATGTCGATTCCGGCGAGATCGTCACCGTGGTCGGCGCCAACGGCGCGGGCAAGACCACGCTGCTGCGCTGCCTCTCGGGCGTGCAGCCGGTCTCGGCCGGGCAGATCACCTTCCGGGGCGAGCCGCTGGCCGGGGTGCCGGCGCATCGCCGCCCGGCGCGCGGGCTGACGCAATCGCCCGAGGGCCGGCAGATCTTCACCAACCTCACGGTCGAGGAGAACCTGCGCCTCGGCGCCTTCCTCTACAGCGACGACCGGGTGGAAAAGGATATGCAGGACGCGTTCCAGATGTTCCCGATCCTGCGCGAAAAGCGCAACCTGGCGGCCGGCGGGCTGTCGGGCGGCCAGCAGCAGATGCTGGCCATGGCGCGGGCGCTGATGGGCCGGCCGTCCTGCCTGCTTCTGGACGAGCCCTCGATGGGCCTGGCGCCGATCATCGTCCAGCAGATCTTCGACGTGGTCAGCGGGCTCAAGGCGCTTGGCGTCACCGTGCTGCTGGTCGAGCAGAACGCCTTCGGCGCCTTGAAGATTGCCGACCGGGGCTATGTCATGGAAACCGGCCGCATCACAATGCAGGGACCGGCGGCGGAACTGATCGCCGATCCGCGCATCCGCGAAGCCTATCTGGGGATCTGAGGAAATGACCGTCACCATCGCCCGCCAAGGGGAAATCGCCATCGTCACCGTGGACAACCCGCCGGTCAACGCGCTGAGCCAGGCGCTCCGGCAGGGGCTGTGGGATGCCGTGGACATGCTGGACGCGGACCCACAGGTCGCGGCGGTGGTGCTAATCTGCGCCGGTCGCACCTTCATCGCCGGGGCCGATGTGACCGAATTCGGCAAGCCGCCGCAGCCGCCGCACCTGCACGATCTGGTGGACCGGATCGAGGCTGCGCAAAAGCCTTGGGTCGCGGCCATCCACGGCTCGGCCCTGGGCGGCGGGTTCGAGGTGGCGATGGGCTGCCGCTTCCGGGTGGCCGCCCCCGACGCCTCGGTCGGCCTGCCCGAGGTGAGCCTGGGCATCGTTCCCGGCGCCTCGGGCACGGTGCGCACCCCGCGCCTTGCCGGGGCCGCGCTGGCGGTGGAGCTGGTCACTTCGGGCCGGCCGATGCGCGCGCCGAAGGCCCTCGCCGCCGGGCTGGTCGATGCGGTGATCGAGGGCGACCTGCTGGAAGGCGCCACAGCCTTCGCCCGGCAGGCGCTGGCCCGGCCCTTGCCCGCGCCGGTCTCGGCCCGTCCCGTCGCCGCGCCCGATGCCGGTTTCTGGGCCGAGCAGGAGAAGGCCGTGGCCAAAGCCGCCAAGGGCGCTGCCGCGCCGCTGCGGGCGCTGGCCTGCCTGCGCAAGGCCGTCGAGGCGCCCTTCGCCGAGGCCATGGCCTTCGAGCGCCAGACCTTCCTGGAACTGCGCGGCTCGGATCAGGCGGCGGCGCTGCGCCATGTCTTCTTCGCCGAGCGCGCCGCGCTGCGCCCGGCCGCCCTGCGCGAGGTGGACCCCTTGCCCCTGCGCCGCGCGGCGGTCATCGGCGGCGGCACCATGGGCGCGGGGATCGGCGCCGCCCTGCGCGAGGCTGGCCTGCCCGTCACCCTGGTCGAGCGCGACGACGAGGCGGTGGCGCGCGGCCTTGCCAATCTGCGCGGCATCTTCGCGGGCGGCGTCAAGCGCGGCAAGCTGACCGAGGCGCAGGCCGAGGCCCTGGCGGCCGGCGTCACCGGGACGACGGATTACGCCAGCCTCGCCGATGCCGATCTGGTCATCGAGGCGGTGTTCGAGGAAATCGGCGTCAAGCGCGCCGTGTTCGAGCAACTCGCCCGGGTCTGCCGCCCGGATGCGGTGCTGGCGACCAATACCTCCTATCTCGATCCGCGCGCCATCGCCGAGGGGCTGCCCAACCCCAAGCGTTTCATTGGCCTGCATTTCTTCAGCCCGGCCAATGTGATGAAGCTCCTGGAGATCGTGCCCGCGCCGGAAACCTCGGACCGCACCTTGGCCACCGGCTTCGCGCTGGCGCGGCTGCTGAAGAAGATCCCGGTCCGCGCCGGCATCTGCGAGGGCTTCATCGGCAACCGTATCCTGAAACGCTATCGCGCCGCGGCCGAGGCGCTGGTCCGCAAGGGCGTGCCGATCGCAGAAATCGACGCCGCCATGCGCGGCTATGGCTTTGCCATGGGCCCGTTCGAGGCGCAGGATCTGGGCGGGCTCGACATCGCCTTCCTGCAGCGCGAGGGCGCGCGGGCGGCGGGGCAGGAGGTGCCCGAGACGCTGGGCGACATCCTGGTGCGCGCCGGCCGCAAGGGCCAGAAGACCGGCGGCGGCTGGTATGACTATGCCCCGGGCGAACGCAGGCCGCAGCCTTCCCCGGCGGTGGCCGAACTGCTGGCGGGCCAAATCCGGCCCGGCCCGGCGATGAGCCGCGACGAGATCGCCCAGGCCCTTGTCGCCGAAATGGCCGCCGAGGGGCAGGCGATCCTGGAGGAGGGCATCGCGCAGGCGCCTGCCGATATCGATCTGGTCGAGATCCACGGCTACGGCTTCCCGCGCTGGCGCGGCGGGCCGATGTTCGCCACCGGCATCCGCGGCTGACCCGCGGCGGGGGGGCGGGCCCTCGCGTCATGCGGCAAGGCTGGGCCGGCATCCGTCCCCGCCGCCGGGACGGGCCCGGCGCCTGCCGGGCCGCATCGCGATCAGGCCGCCAGTTCCAGGGTCTGGCCCAGGGCCTGCTCGATGGCGGCCTGCCGCTGCTCGGGGCCCAGATTCACCCCGTCGGCCATGACGAATTCCGGCGCGATGCCGATGAAGCCGAATACCGAGCGCAGATAGGTCTCCAGATGCTCCAGCGCCGCGGCCGGATGCTCGCTGTAGAAGCCGCCGCGCGCCAGGGCGACGATCACGCGCTTGCCCTTGGCCAGCCCCTCCGGCCCGGCCTCGGTATAGCGGAAGGTCCGGCCGGAAACCACGACGCGGTCGATCCAGGCCTTCAGCTGGCTGGGCAGGGTGAAATTGTACATCGGCGCGCCGATCACCACCGTCTCGGCCTCCAGAAACTCCTCGAGCACGGATGCGTCGGCCAGGGCGTCCAGCGTCAGGTGCGGCAGCGGATGGCGGGCAAGATCGCGGTGCACGACGCGGGCATCCGGCCGCCCGGCGGCCAGCTTGTCCACGATGGCCCGGCTGACCGCGCGGCTGACGCTGTTTTCGCCGGTGATGCTGCTGTCGATATGCAGGATGGTCACTATTGCCTCCTAGGTATGGAATATATACTGCGGCTTCCCATGTAACCGGCATGCGGCCGGCCGCAAGAAGGCACAATCCTGTGCCGCGCTTACATGGCTGTGCCATGGTCGCACAGAGGTAACCGGAGGATCTTCCCATGCACGACCCCGACAGTTTCGGTTGCAGGGCCTTTACCGCCGTCCTGCAGCGGATCGGAGACAAGTGGAGCCTGCTGATCGTCTCGGTCCTGGCCGAGGGGCCGAGGCGCTTCAACGAGCTGCGGCGCGAGATTCCCAGCATTTCGCAGCGCATGCTGACGCTGACGCTGCGCGGGCTGGAGCGTGACGGGCTGGTGTCGCGCACGGTGACGCCCAGCATCCCGCCGCGCGTGGACTACGAACTGACCGAACTGGGCCGGTCGCTGCGCGAGCCGGTCTGCGCCCTGGCGCAATGGGCGCTGGCGAATATCGGCACGATACAGGCCGCGCAGGCGCGCTTCGACCTGGCGCGGGGCGAGCAGGCCCGCCCCGGCCCGGCCGCGCCCGCACCCCAGCCGCGGGCCTGAACCTTTTTCTCTTCTGATTGTTCCGTGGAACATCTTTGCCTTGGTTTTGTTGATTGCGTCGCGGCTCCGGGTTCCGGGGCTGTTTTTTTTTCAGGAAGGAGACATCCGATGCCCGACAAGGTCCTCGACGATCTTTTCCACGACACGCTGAAGGACATCTATTATGCCGAGCGGCAGATCGTGAAGGCGCTGCCGAAGATGGCGCGCGGGGCGCAGTCCGAGCGGCTGCGCGAGGCCTTCGAGCAGCACCGCGAGCAGAGCGAGACGCATGTGGAGCGGCTGCAGCAGGTGTTCGAGCTTCTGGGCAAGCCGGCGCGGGGCAAGACCTGCCCGGCCATCGACGGCATCATCGAGGAGGGCGAGGAGGTCCTGGCGGCCTTCAAGGGCGCCCCGGCGCTGGATGCCGGGCTGATCGCCGCCGCCCAGGCGGTGGAGCATTACGAGATCGCCCGCTACGGCACGCTGCGGCAATGGGCGCGGCAGCTGGGGCTGAAGGAGGCGGCGGCGCTTCTGGAGCAGACGCTGGAGGAGGAATCGCAGACCGACGAGCTGCTGACCGAGATCGCCGAGAGCGAGGCCAACCGCGACGCGGTCGAGCCGGCCTGAGGCGGGCCTCCGGCGGGGCGGCGAGGCAGGCATCGGTGCCGGGAAACGCATGCCCGCCGCAGGCGGGGTGCGCAGGATGGCCGCGGCATGAGGCGTCCCCCTCCGGGGAACGTCCCGGGCAGGAGGGCGGCCAGGACCGGAGGGGAGTAGCCCGGGCCCGGTCCTGAAGCGGGACCTGAGGGCCTCCAGGCTCGGCCGCGGCGCGACGCCCCCTTGGGCCGGCAAGCCCGGGCAGGACGGCGGCGGCACCGGCGCGGAGGCAAAGCCGGCGGGGGATGCGGAAGGCCGCAAACGCAGGAGGGCGGGGCACGCCGGCGGCCCTCCGGCAAGGCGGGGCCACAAGGCCGAACGCACGAGGCCGAACGCACAGGGCCGAACGCACGGCCGGACCCGTCGGCCGGCATCATTCGCCTCGCCCTGCTCGGCCGCGCCTCGATCGGCCCTCTCGAACGCTCCACCTCATTCTGGCCGCCTCGTTCTGGCCGCCTCAATCGGGACGCGGCCGCCGCCGGCCTGCCGGCCCGCCGCTCCGGGTCCTCCGGATGCGGCCGGGCGGCGGCGTGGCGGCCGCGCCCCGACCCCGGCAGGGCCGGCGCCCGCCGCGGCCCCGAGGGGCGCGCGCGCGGCCGGCGGAACCGCCCGGCGCGGCGCGCCTGCCCCCGGGCCGCGGACCGGCGGCGCGCGAGGGGAACTTCCGCAGGGCGTGCCGGCTGCCTCCGGGAAGGCGGGAAACCGCCCGGCCGGGCAAATGTTCCAGGCTCCAAATGTTCCCGGCCCGTCTTCCCCGCATATGTTCCCGCGCCGGTTCCCCGCCCGTCCTTCCGGCGAGCCGCCCGGCCCTGGCCATGACCATGCCCCGGCCCAGGCGCCCGGGGCCCGGGTCGGCCCGGGGGTCGGGTCAGAGCGCCGGCTCCAGCACCCGTCGCAGCATCGAACGCGCCCGGTTCACCCGGCTCTTGATGGTGCCGATGTCGCAGTCGAGGATGCGGGCGGCGTCGAGATAGGTCTCGCCGAGCGCCCCGACCAGGATGATCGCCTCGCGGTAATGCCGCGGCATCTCGCGCAGCGCCGCCTGCAGCTCGGTCGCCTGCAGGTGCCATTCCTGCCCGGGCCTGACCTGCGCCAGCAGCGAGGCGCAATCCGCCGCCCCGGTGCGCTCGCGCGCGGCCTTCTGGCAATTGGTCAGGAAGCGGTTGCGCATGATGGTGAACAGCCAGGCGCGCATGTTGGTGCCGGGCCGGTAGCGATGGGCGTTCTCGATGGCGCGCAGCAGGGTCTCCTGGACCAGGTCCTCGGCATCGGGGACCGACCTGCACAGGGCGCGCGAATAGGCCCGGAGGGCTGGGATATGTCCGAGTATGTCGTCCGACATGACGGTCCTTCGCGATCCTCGAGGTGGCGACGCCGAGTCAATGCCGGGACGGGGGGATGGTTCCGCGCGAAAGCGCGGCCGGGCGGAAAGCGGCCGGGGCTAGCGGGCGCCGCCGCCCTTGCCGGGACCGCCGCCATCGCCGGGGCCATTGCCGGCGGCCTTGCCGGGGCCGGCGCGGCGGTGGCGGGCGTCCTCGAGCGCCGTCTCGAGCCGCCTGGCCAGTTCGCGCAGCCGCGGCGAGACCGGCTCCTTCTCGGTCTGCGCCAGCAGGTCGGCCAGGGCCCTGTCCAGTTCGGGGTCCGGCTCGGGATCGACGGCGGGGCCGCCTTCAGCGTTGGCCATCGGGGTCTCCATCTTCCAGGCGAGTTGACATATCTTAATCGATCGTCGCCGCTTGGCGACCCTCTGCAACCTGCATATTCCGGCAGTGTTGCAGAACGGGACGCGCCCTCCCGCTCACATTCGGGCGATGCGGGCGGGGCGCCGCCGGGGGCCTGGCGTTCCGGGGGCCTTGCGTTCCAAGGACTTGCGGCGGCTTGCGGCGGCTTGCGGAGGGGGGGTGGCCCCGGCGGCCCCCGTTCCTTTCCCTGCCTTCCGGCCCCTGCCGTCGCCGCGGCGGCCTGGGCCGGGGCGGGAACATTTGCGCCCCCTGCCGGTTCATCGGCCCCACAGCATGGAGGGGCATCAGATGGAGGCATCACATGGCGCGTGAGACGGAGACCTCCGGCAGCAGGCGCCGGCAGGAGGGCGGGCAGGAGGGCGGGCCGGAGGATCGGGCCCGGACGCAATCGGGGCCGCAATCGGGGCCGCAATCGGGCGCGCAATCCGGCCAGGACCAGGCGGATCAGGAGCAGCCGGATCAGGAGCAAGATCAAGATCAGGAGCAAGATCAGGATCAGGATCAGGATCAGGCGGATGGCCGGGGCGACGGCTTCGCCGCGCTGCGCGGCCATCACAAGGCCCTGCGCGCGCTTCTGGGCGAATGCGCCGGGGTGGCCGATGCCGAAAAGGCCGAAGCCGTGCTGCCGCGCCTGGCCGAGGCCTGGGCGCGGCATGCCGGGGCGCATCGGCTGCTCTACGACGCCGCCGCCGAGGCGGGGCTGCAGGAATTCCCGCTGCTGACCGAGAACGCCGTCGAGGCGGATCTGGTGTCGTTCCTGCTCGGCCGGGCCGGGCGGGACCTGGACGGGCCGCTGGCGCTGGCCGGGCTGCGCGTCGCGGCCCGGATGATCGGCGGGATCGTCGAACGCGAGGAGAAGCCGCGCAGCGGCCTTCTTGCCAAGGCCAGGGCCGCGGGGGTGGAGCCCGCGGCCCTGGGCAGGCGCATCCGCGCCTGCATGACGGCGCTGTCCGGGCAGGACGGCGCGGCGACGCCGCAACCGCGGCACCTTACGGCAAATCAGGAGGATATCATGCCGAGGAATTCGAACATGCCCGAGCGCGACGAGCGCGGCCGCTTCGTCAGCGACGACGACGACCGCCATGGCTCGCGCGGGCGGGGCTCCGGGCGGGGCGCGTCGGGCCGGGACGACGACCGCGAGCGCGACAGCCGCGGCCGCTTCGCGAGCGACGACGACGACCGCCGCTATGCCTCCTCGCGGCGCTACGACGACGACCGCCGCTACGCCTCCTCGCGGCGCTACGACGACGACCGTCGCTATGCTTCGCGCGGGCGCGACGACGATTATGGGCGCGACCGCGGCCAGGGCGGCTGGTTCGGCGACCCCGAGGGCCATGCCGAGGCGGCACGCCGCGGCTGGGACCACCGCCGCGACGATGACGACGACCGCTACGGCTCGCGCGGCCGGGGCGCCGGGCAGGGCGCGTCGCGCCGGGACGACGACCGCGAGCGCGACAGCCGCGGCCGCTTCGTGAGCGACGACGACGACCGCCGCTACGCCTCCTCGCGGCGCTATGACGACGACCGGCGCTATGCCTCGCGCGGGCGCGACGACGATTATGGGCGCGGCCAGGGCCAGGGCGGCCAGGGCGGCTGGTTCGGCGATCCCGAGGGCCATGCCGAGGCGGCACGCCGCGGCTGGGACCATCGCCGCGACGATGACGACGACCGGCGCCATGCCTCGCGCGGGCGCCGCTGAACCCGGGCGAGAGGGGGCCGCAAGGCCCCCTTTCCGCCCCGTGGGACCGGATCGATGAGCAGGCCGGAGAAGGCGACGGAGAAGGCGATGGAGAAGGCGCGCGCGCCCGGGCCGGAGACGGAAGCAGGAAAGCGGCCGGAGGAGAGCCGCGGCGCCAATCCCTTGCGGCTGCGCGCCGAGATCGACGCCGGCCGGACCGGCGACAAGCTGGGCTTTCCCGACCCGGCGGCGGCGCCGCTGGGCACCGACGACGAGGCGGCGGGCACCCCGGTCAGCCGCGAGCAGCTGCGCCTGGCGCGCCGCGCCGAGCTGGCCCAGGGCGCCCGCGCCCGCCGCAACCCCGGCCCGCGCCCCCTGCCGCAGAGGCTCGCCGTCCTCGCCATCCTGCTGCTGATCATCATCACAGCCATCCTCATCCGCGCAAACAGCCAAAACTGAATCACGTCGGACGGGAGAGTTCGGGATGCAGCCGCCGCCCTGCAGGACCTGCGGAAGGACAAGACAGCCTCAAGCCGGGCGACGGCGCTGCTGGCCGTCCACCCCGGCCAGGCCCCGCATGAAACAGAGGATCCACCTCGGTGGCCGAGGCGGGCTTCAAGGCGATGATGGCGGGGAGGAGCAGATCGTTACCGGCAGGAAAACCCGGCTGCAGGTGGCGGCGGCGCATGTGACGCCCGCGGGAATGCTGGCCGAGAATGCTGGCCGAGCGGCATCGCCGGATGGCCGAGCCGAATTCCGGGCGGTCGGGGGATGGCGACCCCGGCTCGGGCGCTTCGGCCTCGATCCGGCCGCCCTCGGGCGATGAACCGGCCGGGTTCGCCATTCGGCCGGGCGGGGTTCAGCCCTCGTCCTCCGGCCGGCCGTCGCGCTTGTGGTGCTGGCTTTCCTGATTTTCCCCCTTGGGAGAAGGGTCGCCATCGTCGTTTTCCAGATCCTGCGGCCTGACCCGCCCTTCGGTTATTTGCCCCTCAGGATGTTTTGCGGCCTCAAGATAGGGGCGGGGATCGAAATCCTTGCCGGCATTGCTGGTATCCACGCGCTTCTCGATAATCTGGCGCTGCTGTTGACGGGTTTTCTTTCCGGTCATTCTTGCCTCCTGGATATTATATCGCCGCGTCACTTGTTTTCGCGGCCGCGCTGCCGGGGATCGACGCCGCCCTGCGGCGTGGTATCGTTCAGCACATCGCCCTCGAAGGTATTTTCGCCGCCGATCTCGGGGTCTTTGCGGTTGACGCCCTTCGAACGGCCGATACCGGGATCGTGCCGCAGATCGGCGTCCGAGGGATGGCGGGTCTTGGGATGCTTGCTTGCCATGGCTTTTTCCTTTCCTCGCTGAAATGCCTTTTCCGGCAAAGGCGCTAACAACCGGAAAATCGCTGCATTGTTCCAGACACGCCCGTATTCCGGAAACGGCTGTGCCATTTCGCCTTGCAGGGTGCTGACGCAATGGGCAGTCCAGCCAATTTCCGCCAATGGGTTTTTGCTCATGCGTTAATTCCATAAGCGCGTGGGGGCGCCGCTCACAGGCATCAGGAGGTGAGCATGCCACATCAAACGATTCTCGCATCGGCGCTGGTCGCCGGCGTCATGACCGGCGCGGTTTTTGCAGCAGCGTCGGTGATTGCAATGCAGGCGATGGGAGTATGGATCGAACCTGCCGAGCATTGAGAGCCAGCCCCCCGTTTTAAAAGCGGGGGGCTTCCTCCGGCCGGTCCTTTGAAACCGCGAAAGGCGCTGCCTGCGCGACATGACCCTTGGCCGGGCTTTTCGTCGACGCCGGAACAAAGCCGCCGCCAGCGGGTTCAGGACCGGCCTTTCTTGCGGGAGACGGGACCATGAACCACCCAGCTTTCAGGCGCGCCGCCGCCATGCGGCCCAGAAGCACGCCGCGGGCCGGCCGGCCATGAGGGTGCTGGTGACAGGCGCGACCGGCCTGATCGGGCAGAGCGTCTGCGCCCGGCTTGCCGCCGACGGCCATGTCGTGCTGGGGGCAAGCCGCAGCGCCCGCCCGCCCGCCTTCGGCGCGGTGTCGCGATGGATCCGGGTGGATTTCGGGCAGGCGGACGATCCCGACCTCTGGCGGCCGCATCTTGAGGGGGTCGAGGCGGTGGTGAATTGCGTCGGCGTGCTGCAGGACAATGCCCGCGAGGACACGACGGCCGCCCATGCCGGCGGCGCGGCGGCGCTGTTTCGCGCCTGCGCGGCGGCCGGCATCCGGCGGGTGGTGCATTTCTCGGCCATCGGGGTGGACCGGCAGCAGGCCTCGGCCTTCTCGGCCAGCAAGCTCGAAGGCGACAGGGCGCTGATGGCGCTGGATCTGGACTGGGTGATCCTGCGGCCCTCGGTGGTGCTGGGCGGCCCGGTCTTCGGCGCCAGCGCGCTGATCCGGGGTCTGGCGGTCCTGCCGGTGCTGCCGGTGATGCCCGAGACCGGCCCCCTGCAGGTGGTGGCGCTGGAGGATGTCGTCGAGACCGTGGCCTTCGTCGTCCAGCCCGACCGGCCGGCACGGCTGGCGCTGGAACTGGCCGGGCCCGAACGGCTGTCCTTTGCCGAGGTGGTGGCGCTGCATCGCGTCTGGCTGGGCTGGCGCCCGGCCCGGACCCTGGCGCTGCCGCGATGGGCGGCCGGGCTGCTTTACCGGCTGGGCGATCTGGCCGGCAGGCTGGGCTGGCGCCCGCCGCTGCGCAGCACCGCGCGGCGCGAGATCCGCCACGGCGCCGTCGGCGATCCCGGGCCCTGGACGCAGATCACCGGCATCCGGCCCCGCAGCCTGGCCGAGGCGCTGCGCGCACGTCCGGCCTCGGTCCAGGAACGCTGGTTCGCCGGGCTTTACCCCATCAAGCCGGTTCTGTTCGTGGTGCTGGTGCTGTTCTGGACGCTGACGGCGGTGATTTCGCTGACCACCGGCTTCGAGAACGGGCTGGAGCTGATGCATCGCGCCCGGACCGGCGCCTTGGCCGGGCCGGGCGTGGTCGCCGGGGCGCTGGCCGATCTGGCCATCGGGCTGGCCATCGCCTGGCGGCCGACGGCGCGGCGCGGGCTGTGGGCGGCGATCGGGCTGTCCTGTTTCTACATCGTCGCCGGCACGCTGCTGCTGCCCGAGCTGTGGAACGAACCGCTGGGGCCCCTGCTGAAGATCTGGCCGATCCTTGTCGCGCATTTCGTGGCGCTGGCGATCCTGGACGAACGCTGATGCTGTATCTTGGCCTGAAATACCTGCATATCATCGGCGCTTCGGTGCTGCTGGGGACCGGCGCCGGCATCGCCTTCTTCATGCTGCTGGCGCATCGCTCGGGCGACAAGGCAGTGATCGCCGGCGTGGCGCGGATCGTGGTGATCGCGGATTTCCTGTTCACCGCCACCGCCGTGGTGGCGCAGCCGCTGACCGGGCTCGCGCTGGCCTGGCATCTGGGCTACGGGCTGGGCGAGCACTGGATCGTGCTGTCGCTGCTGCTTTATCTGCTGACCGGCGCCTTCTGGCTGCCGGTGGTCTGGATGCAGATGCGGATGCGCGACCTTGCCGTGGCGGCGCTGCGCGAGGGGCAGGCGCTGCCGCCGCGCTATTTCCGGCTGTTCCGGACCTGGTTCGCCTTCGGCTTTCCGGCCTTTGCCGCCGTCCTCGGCATCTTCTGGCTGATGATCGCCCGGCCGGCGCAGCTCTGGTAGGCGGGCGGCGGTTTTCAGGAACATTCCGGCCCGCCCCCGGTTGTCCGCACCCAGCCGCCCGCGGCGGCGCTGACCGAACAGGAGGATGACATGGCAGATCGTTGGAGGGACGAAGACCGCAATCGCTGGGACCCGGATTATTCCGAGCGGTCCTATCGCAGCCGCTACGCCCGCGACGACGACAGCGATTATCGCGACCGGGACTATGGCCGGTCGGGGCGCTACGGCGATTATGGGCGCGGCGCCTATGGCACGCCCTACGGCGATTATTCCGGCCGGCCCGGCGGCTATGGCGGCGGCTATGGCGACGATCCCCGCCGCGGCTATGGCCGGGGCGATTACGGCGGCGCCTACGGCACCCATCGCCGGCAGGACCGGGAAGGCGGCTATGGCCGCGACGATCGCGACTGGACGGATCGCGCCGGGGACGAGGTCGCCTCGTGGTTCGGCGATGAGGAGGCCGAGCGCCGCCGCCGCCAGGACGAGCTGCGCGATTACAACGACCGCGGGCGCCGCGGCTATACCCGCGCCGACGACCGCATGGGCGAAGGCGCGCGCGGCCGGTTCCGCGACGACTGGTAACCCTATCCGCGCCGGGGACCGCCCGATTCCGGCGGTCCCCACCAGCCCGATGTTCTGCCGCAGGGACCATGACAGCGCACGGGTCTGCAGGCGTCCGCCATGGCGCTGCCTGCGGCTTGGCCATGCCGGCCGCGCCGGGGAACATTCCGCGCGCTTGCGAGTTGGTTCCGGTCCGGTGGGTTCGGGCGGGCAGATCGTGATCACGGGGGCAGGCCGCGGCTGGTTCCGGGATGCGACCAGTGCGCCCGCAGAAGGGGGGTGAAGGTTGCGCATTCTCGTTGTTGAGGACGATTATTTCCTGGCGGAACAGCTGACGACCGAGATCCTTGAGCTGGGCGATTCCGTCGTGGGCCCATTTGCGGACGTGCATGACGCCATTCTCTGCGACGACCGGATCGAGGCCGCCATCCTCGACGTGAAACTGGGCGACGAGACCTCTTTCTGCATCGCCGATTCCCTGAAGAGCTCCGGCATCCCCTTTCTGTTTCTGACCGGCGGCCATCACGAGCTCGTGCCGCCGCGGTTCCGCGATGCCCGGATCTACAGCAAGCCCAGCCACGCCCGGCCGATGCTGCATGACCTGCATGCCCAACACGACCGCCTGCCCGTCCGGCCTTCGGAATCGATCGAAACCATCGTGGTCGACATGCTGGTGCAGGCGCAGCGGGTGATGCCGGACAGGGCCTCGGCCGAGCGGCTGGTCGAGGCGGCGCTGAAATCCGCCGTCGCGATGACCGAGCGGGGACAGGCCGAGCAGGAGCTGAAAGCATGGCTTCTGCGGCTGCTTGGGAAGGAATATGCGAAACGGCGCAGGCGTCACCTGAACTGATCCGTTGCCCGCCTTGCGGCGGGGTTCACCCGCCCATGGCCTGCACGAGCTTTTCCATATCGACCGGCTTGTCCAGCCGCAGGATGCCCGCGAAGCGGTCGGGCAGGGCGGATTGGTCGTAGCCGGTCACGAACACGAACCGCACCCCCCGCTCGATCAGCAGGTCGGCTGCGGGAAAGGCGGCTTCTCCGTGCAGGTTCACGTCCAGAAGCGCGCCGTCCAGCCGCTTTTCGGCTCTGATCAGCGCCATCGCGTCCTGAAGCGTTCCCGCCCACCCGACCACGATGGCGCCGGCCCGTTCCAGTTCGCCCCGAAGCTCGGCCGCAAGCAGGAATTCGTCCTCGACCACAAGGATGCGGCGGGCCTTGAGCAGGGGTTCAGTCATGCCGGTCCGGCTCCGTCGTGCTGGCAGAGACCGGGATCGAGATGGTGCAATGCACGCCGTCCGGTCCGAAGCTGTAAGAGGTCCGGGCGCTGAGCTGATAGGGCAGGGCGCGCTCGATCAGCTCGCGGCCCTGGCCGTTGCCATGCGGACCCGCGCCCGAAGGCGGCATCCTGACCCCGCTTTCGCGCCAGTCGATATGCAGCCAGGGCTTGTCCTGCCCGCCCTGCGGCTGAAGCCGCCAGCTTACCGCAAGCCGGCCCGCCGGCTGACCCAGCGCGCCGTATTTGACCGCGTTGGTCGCCAGCTCATGCAGCGCCAGGGCCAGAATCTGCACGGTCGAGGAGCGCAGGCGGACGCCCGGCGGTCCGTGCAGCACCACCCGCTCGGAGGCGCTGCCCATGGCGGAAAGCTCGGTCCGGATCAGGTCGTCGAAGGTCACGCGGTCATGTTCCTCCAGCCGCGACAGCAGGCCCTGGACCCGGGCCAGCGCCGCCAGGCGGTCGTGGAACCGTTCGCGGAAATCGGCCAGGTCGGTGCTGGTGCGCGCGATCTTGTCGGCCATCGAGCGGACCACGCCCATCAGATTGCGGGTCCGGTGCTGCAATTCGGCGACAAGGACCTTCTGCCGCTCCTGCAATTCGCGCAGCTCGTGGATGTCGGTCGAGGTGCCGAGCCATTCGACGATCATGCCGGATTCGTCGCGGACCGGCGTGGCGCGGGTCTGGAACCAGCGGTATTGCCGGGTCGCGGCATGGCGGATGCGGCCCTCCATCTCAAGATGGCCGGTGCGCACGGCGGCGTTCCAGAAATGCATGGCCTTGTCCCGGTCGTCGGGATGCAGCGCGTCCAGCCAGCCCAGCCCGGCGCTGTCCTCGCTGCTCAGGCCGGTATGGTCGGTCCATTGCGGGCTGGACCAGGTCCAGTGCCCGCCGTCGATGGCGCGCCAGACCAGCTGGGGGATTCCCTCCATGAGCGTTTGCAGGCGCAGCCCCGCCTTGTGCAGCTGCGTCAGGTCGTGGCCGATGCCGCCGATCAACGTCACCCGCTCGGCGGTGTTGGTGATCGGAAAGACGGTGCTGCGCAGCCAGCGGGTGGTGCCGTCGTTCTGCCTGCGGATGCGATAGTCGAAGGTGACGTGCCGGCCCAGGCGGGCCTGGCGCATGGCATGGCTGGCCTTGCGCCGGTCCTCGGCCGCGATCATCCTGATCCAGGCGCGATAATTGTCGCCCGCCTGCGCCGCGTCGCGCCCCAGCCCGTAGATGGTCTCGAAGGCGGGGGTGAGATATTGCCATTGCAGGGTTTTCGCGTCGCGTATCCACAAGATGTCATGCGAGGCCTCTCCGAACCGGCGCAGCCGCTCCTCGCTGGCGCGCAGCCGGTCCTCGGCCTGCACCCGCTCGACCAGATCGGCCGCCAGCCGCACCAGCAGGTCCAGGAAGCGCAGCTCGCGCTCGCTGGGCCGGTGCGGCCGGCGCCAATGGGTCGAGAGCATGCCGAGCACCGTGCCGCGATGGGTCCGCAGCGGCGTGGACTGCACGGCGCGCAGCCCCGAGCGGCGATAGGCCCCCACCTCGGCCGGATCGTCGATCAGCGGTTCCAGATCCGCCATCACCACCCTGTCGCCGCTGTGATAGGCCCGTCCGCAGGAACTGGCGCCATCCATGCCGACCCATTCCCAGAACCGGGCGGATTCGGGGTGAAATCCGCGATGGGCCAGCAGTTTCAGCTGGCCGTGTTCATGGTCCAGCACCTGGATGCTGGCGGCATCCGAACGCATCAGCACCGCCGCCGCCTGGACGATGCGGTCGTAAAGCGCCTGCGGCGGCTTGGCGCCGATCAGATCCCTTACCACGGCGTGCAGCTCCTCCATCGCCTGCAGGTCCTCGGCCAGCTGCGCCTCGTTGCCGCGCAAGGCCGCCTCGGCATACATGCGCGAGATGATGATGGCCGCGGTCTGGGTCAGCGCCGCGGCAAGCTCGCGATCCCGGGCCGTGGGCTCGCGCGGCTCGGCGAAATACATCGCCAGAGCGCCCACGAGCTGTCCCGAGGCGGTCTCGACCGGAAAGAACCAGCAGGCGCGATAGCCGAAGTCGCGCGCCAGCCAGATCCAGGGCCGCCAGCGCGGTTCCCGGGTGACGTCGGGCGTGATGACCGGCTGGCCGCTGGCGAAGGCCAGTCCGCAGGCAAGCGACTCGGGCGAGACCTCGAAGCCGTTCACCCGCTCGGCATAGGCGTCGGTCATGCCGACGACATGGTGCAGCGTCGCGCTTTCAAGATCGGCAAGGTAAAAGGCGCATCGCAGCGCCCCCTTTTCCTGCTCGACCGCCGCCGCGACAAGGATGCCCAGAGAGACGTCCAGCGCCGCGCCGTCCATGGCGGCGCGGAACGCCTCCTTTTGCGCGGCCAGCCAGTTCTGGTTCCGGCGGCGGGTTTCCTCGCTGGCCTGCAGGGCGGCCTCGGCCTGCTTGCGTTCGGTCACGTCCACGAAGACGTTGATCGCCCCCGCCAGCCGGCCGTCATCGTCGTAAAGCGGGTCGATGCTGGCATGGGTGACCAGCCGGGCACCGCCGGGCTGTTCGAGGACGACTTCGAGGTTGCGGGCGCTGCGCCCGTCGCGCAGGGCTTCGGCCATCGGGCTGTCCTCGGGCCGCAGCGGCGCGCCGTCAGCGGTCCACAGCCGGAACGATCCGCAGAACCGCTCGCCGGCATCGTCGAGCCGCGGCGCCCGCCCCCACAGCTCGGCGGCGCGGCGGTTGAAGAAGGTCAGCCGGCCCTCGGCATCGCAGGTGTAGACGGCGGCGGGCATCAGCGAGAGAAGCTTGCTGACGCGCTGCTCGCTCTGGCGCAGGATGATTTGCGCCCCCGCCCGCTCGGCCGCGGCCCGCGCCCTCTCCGCCACCTCGGCGGCCAGCTTCACCTCGGCCGGGGTCCAGTCGCGCGGCGCGCCGTGTTCGAGGACCAGATTGGCCGCCTCCCGGCCGTGCCGGAGCAGCGGGACCACCAGCAGCGCCCGGGTTCCGGCGGCCAGAAAGGCCCGGCGTGCCTCGGCCCCGATGCGGGGATCCTGCGCGATATCGGCCAGCGCGACCGGCTTGCCCTGCCGAAGCCGCTCGCCCATCCGGCCCGCCAGCCGCGCCCCGCCATCGCCCTGCCGGTCATCGCCCCGCCGGTCATCGCCCTGCCGGCCGGGGGCATCCGGGCGGGCATGTGTCCCGGCGTTGCGCGCATCGTTCGGCGCCGCGACCTCGCGATAGGCGGCGCGATCCGCGCCGAGGCGTTCCGCCAGCAGGCGCGCCGCCGTTTCCTGGATTTCCGCGGCATCCGGAATCGCCGCCAGCGCATCGCTGAGACGGAGCAGGAACGCCTGACGTCCTTCCTTCATGCGCAGCCTTCCCTCCATGTCTGGCGACCCCGCGCGCGGATGCGCGCAAACATGGTTCCTGGACGATCAAGGTCGCGGGAAGCGGATTTCTGACAACGCGCCCGGCATGCATCCGTTCCTTGGCCGCGCGAAAACCCTCTCCCGTCCGATGGAAAGCCGCCCGCCGCGGACAGGAACAGGTGCCGCGCCGCCGAATGCCAGCGGCTAGGTCGTGTTGACAAAAGGGATTCCTCTGGCAGTCGTCCTATGATTCAAGCTCATCTCTACGTGGGAGATGAACTTGGCACGCAACCTGATATCCGACGATGAGTGGACCTTCTTCGAGGGCTTCATTCGTGCCGTCCGGCACCCTAACGGGCGGAAACCTGCGGACCATCGTCTTGTTCTGAATGGTATATTCTGGATCGCAAGGACTGGTGCGCCATGGCGCGATCTGCCCGAAGAGTTTGGCAAGTGGTCCTCGGTCTACCGTCAGTTCCGCCGCTGGACTTTGGCGGGACTGTGGGAGGATATCCTGGATGCGCTGAACCACGCTGGGATCGCGCCAGACAAGCTCCAGATGGTTGATAGCACTGTGATCCGCGCCCATCATCATGCGGCGGGCGCAAAAGGGGGACTCCGAAAGAGGCTCTTGGCCGTTCGAGAGGTGGCTTCTCGACCAAGATCCATCTCCGCGTCAACGGCGCAGGCCTCCCGATGAGGACCGAGATCACGCCGGGGCAGGATTCCGACTACACCGGCTATGATATGGTGATGGCCGACAACCTGCCGCAACCAGCAGTTCTGGTCGCCGACAGGGGCTATGACTCTGATAAAATTCGGGAAGACATCGAGAGCCGCAACGCCCTGCCCATGATACCGATGCGAAGGAACCGAAGGGTGCGCAAGGCTGTCGACATGACCATCTACACCCTGCGCAACATGGTCGAGCGCTGCTTCAACAAGCTGAAAAATAGCCGCCGCCTTGCAACCCGCTACGACAAAACCGCCGAAAGCTTCCTTGGCTTCGTCGACGTCGCCTGCATCAGGCTCTGGCTCCGCCATTTGTCAACATGACCTAAAACGGCCCGGCAGGGCGCCGGAGCTCGGGATGGCGCGGGTCGCGTGCGCGAACTTCGGCCTTCGAAAGCCCCTGACAACATGCAGTCCAGTTGAGCAGTTTTGACACAGCCTCGACCGTGCCCTGCATTCCCTGATGGCAGGCAACGCACGGTGACCTCGGCGCAGGACCTTACGCGCGGTCCGGTCTGCGGTCGTCGGGAGGGGTTGGGCGAAGATTGTTGGCCTCCAGCCAGACCGGGTTTTCGGCATACATGTCGCGGATCAGCTGCCTGACCAGGTCGAGATAGGGCGAGGCGTCGCCGGCGCGGTGATTGAGGATGACCGGCGATGTCGCCCGCGGGCTGTCGATCAGCCGATAGCGCACGTCCGACCGCATCTGCCGGGCCGAGGAAGGGATGATGCAGATGCCCGACTCCGCCGCGACCAGACCAAGCGCCGTCTGGATTTCGCGCACCTCCAGCACCTCGGCCGGGCGAATGCCCTCGTCCTGCAGCAGGTTGAGGACCTGGTCGGCATAGCTGGGGCGCGGCTCCTTGGGATAGACGATCAGCGCCTGCCCGGCCAGCGCAGCCAGCGGCAGCGGCGCGGGATCCCGCGCCAGGGGGGTGTCCTGGGGCAGGGCGGCCACCAGCCGCTCCTCGCGCAGGACGGTGCCGACGACATTCGGATCGCTGTGCTTCAGGCGGCCGAAGCCGATGTCGATGCGGCCTTCCTTCAGCGCGGGGATCTGCTGGATCGACAGCATTTCCAGCAGCTGGATGTCCAGTTCGGGCACGTTCTGGCGCAGTTTCCTGACCAGCACCGGCAGGCCGCCGTAGAGGGTCGAGGCCACGAAGCCGATGGACAGCACCCGGTTGCGATTCAGCCCGACGCGGCGCGTCGCGTCCTTCATCTGGTCGACCCGCCCCAGCACCTGCAGCGCCTGTTCGTAGAACAGCCGTCCCGCGTCGGTCAGCCTGATCGGCCGGCTTTTCCGAATGATCAGGGCGACGCCCAGCTCCTCCTCCAGCAGCTGGATCTGGCGGCTCAGCGGCGGCTGGGCGATGTTCAGGGTCTGAGCCGCGCGGGTGAAGTTCCGTTCCCGCGCGACCGCGGTGAAATAGCGCAGCTGTCGCAGATCCATGGCCATCCTCTGGGCAGGCAAGAGCAAAAACGATGATTGTTTTTGGTATTCTGTGGCGGGGTAACTGGCCGCGGGGCCATATTTTCTTCACCATAATACCTTCAGGGTATTCTTTCAAATCCAAATGGTGTTGGACAGAAAGGGGCCGCCGCCGCAATTTGGCGTCATGAACCAGTCATTCGCACCCATCGCCCCGCGCACCGATATCCGCCCCGTCGTTTCCCGGGTCGAGACGGTGATCCTCGACCTTCCGACGATCCGGCCGCACAAGCTCTCGGTCGCGACCATGAACGGGCAGGTGCTGATGCTGGTCCGCGTCCATTGCAGCGACGGGATCGTCGGCATCGGCGAGGGCACCACCATCGGCGGCCTGGCCTATGGCGGCGAAAGCCCCGAAAGCATGAAGACCAATATCGACAGCTGGTTTGCGCCGGTGATGATCGGCCAGGACGCGACGCAGGTGCAGGCGCTCATGGCGCGGATCGGCCGGATGGTGCGCGAGAACCGCTTTGCCAAGTCGGCCGTGGAAACGGCGCTGCTGGATGCGCAGGGCAAGCGGGTCGGCCTGCCGGTCAGCGAGCTTCTGGGCGGACGGCGGCGCGACCGGCTGCCGGTGGCCTGGACGCTGGCCTCGGGCGACACGGCGCGCGACATCGCCGAGGCGGAGCGGATGCTGGACCTGCGCCGCCACCGCGTCTTCAAGCTGAAGATCGGCGCGCGGCCGATGCGCGACGACATCGCCCATGTGGCCGCGATCAAGGCCGCGCTTGGCGACCGCGCCTCGGTGCGGGTGGACCTGAACATGGCCTGGTCCGAGGGCGAGGCCGCCTTCGGCATTCCCGCCCTTGCCGATGCGGGCTGCGAGCTGGTCGAGCAGCCGGTCGCGCAGACCGCGGCGCTGCGGCGGCTGGTGCGGCGCTGGCCCGTGGCGCTGATGGCCGATGAATCCCTGACCGGCCCCGAAAGCGCCTTCGAGATCGCGCGCCTGCAGGGCGCGGATGTCTTTGCCGTCAAGCTGGAGCAGAGCGGCGGCGCCTTCAACGCGCTGCGCGTCGCGGCCATCGCCGATGCGGCGGGGATCGGGCTTTACGGCGGCACCATGCTGGAAGGCGCGGTGGGCACGGTGGTCTCGGCCCATGCCTTCGCCTGTTTCGCCAATCTGCAATGGGGCACCGAGCTGTTCGGCCCGCTGCTGCTGACCGAGGAGATCCTGGCCGAGCCGCTGGAATACGGCGAGTTCGAGCTGACCGTCCCCGCCGGCCCCGGCCTGGGAGTGGCGCTGGACGAGGATCGCCTGGCCTTCTTTGCCCGCGACGGGATCCGCAAGACGATCAGCCTGCCCGGCGGGAGGGTGTGACGATGCTGTTCCATGTCGCCATGACCGTGAAGCTTCCCCGCGATCTGCCGGCCGAGGAAGCCGCCGGGATCATCGCGCGCGAAAAGGCCTATGCGCAGGATCTGCAGCGCAGCGGCAAATGGCGCCATATCTGGCGGGTCGCGGGGCAATACGCGAATGTCAGCATCTTCGACGTCGGCGACAACGACGAGCTGCACCAGATCCTGTCCGGCCTGCCCCTGTTTCCGTTCATGGAGATCGAGGTCACGCCGCTTCTGCGCCACCCTTCCGCCATCCGCGAGGATGACAGCTAAGTCCCAACGGGCAGGTCCGGGGAAGCCTGCCCGCCCAGTTTCCAAGCGAATCCAGGAGGAGAAACCATGACCGTCAAGATTTTCGATCGACCCGATGTGCAGGAGTTCCTGAAGGAACTCAGCGGGTTGAACAACGACAAGGGCGATCCGCGCATGAAGCAGATCGTGCATCGGCTGATGTCCGACCTGTTCAAGGCCATCGACGACCTGGACATCACCCCCGACGAATACTGGACGGGCGTGGCCTGGCTGAACGATCTGGGCGCGGCCGGGCAGGCCGGGCTGGTCTCGCCGGGCCTGGGGGTCGATCACTTCATCGACGAGCGGCTGGACGCCATCGACGCCTCGCTGGGGATCGAGAACCCCACGCCGCGCACCATCGAGGGGCCGCTCTATGTCGCGGGTGCCCCGGAATCGGTGGGCTTCGCGCGGCTGGACGACGGCACCGACACCGACGGCCACACGCTGATCATGCACGGCACGGTCCACGGATCGGACGGCAGGCCGCTGCCGGGCGCCAAGGTCGAGGTCTGGCATTGCGACACCCGCGGCTTCTATTCGCATTTCGATCCGACCGGCAAGCAGGCGCCCTTCAACATGCGCCGCACCATCATCACCGACGATCAGGGCCGCTACAGGTTCCAGAGCATCCTGCCCAGCGGCTATGGCGTGCCCCCCGGCAGCCCGACCGAGGCCCTGCTGTCGGCGCTTGGCCGCCATGGCCAGCGGCCGGCGCATATCCATTTCTTCGTCAGCGCCGACGGCCACCGCAAGCTGACCACGCAGATCAATATCGAGGGCGATCCGCTGATCGACGACGATTTCGCCTATGCGACCCGCGAAGGGCTGGTGCCGCATGTCGTCGAGCGCACCGACGAGGACAGCATCCACGCCAACGGCTTGAACGGCCCCTTTGCCGAGATCGAATTCGACATCCACCTGACCGCCCTGGTCGATGGCGTCGACAACCAGGCCAATGAACAGCGCCGCCGCGCTGCCGCCTGACCGATGCTCTCGGGCGGCCGCCGCAGGCCGCCCCCTTCCGAACCCGATCAACCATCACCGACATCTGGCAGGGGCCGGCCCGCGAAAGGCGCATCCCCTGGGAGGAAAGCTCATGTCCGCGATCATCGAGAAGGCACGCGACCTGGATCAACTTCTGGCGACGGCCGTGCAGGACGACAAGGAGGCCGGCCTCTACCGCTGCCGCCGCGACATCTTCACCAACGAGGACCTGTTCGCGCTGGAGATGAAGCACATCTTCGAAGGCAACTGGGTCTATCTGGCGCATGAAAGCCAGATCCCCGAACCGAACGACTATTACACCACCTGGATCGGCCGCCAGCCGGTGGTCATCACCCGCGACAAGACCGGCACGCTGCACGCGGTCATCAATGCCTGCGCCCACAAGGGTGCGATGCTGTGCCGCCGCAAGCAGGGCAACAAGGGCAGCTTCACCTGCCCGTTCCACGGCTGGACCTTTTCCAACACCGGCAAGCTGCTGAAGGTCAAGGACGCCAAGACGACGCAATATCCCGAACAGTTCGGCAAGGACGGCTCGCACGACCTGACCCGCGTGGCACGCTTCGAAAGCTATCGCGGCTTCCTGTTCGGCAGCCTCAATGCCGATGTCGCGCCGCTGGAGGAGTTCCTGGGCGAAACCACCATCATCATCGACCAGATCGTTGACCAGGCCCCCGAGGGGCTGGAGGTCCTGCGCGGCAATTCCTCCTATATCTACGACGGCAACTGGAAGCTGCAGATGGAGAACGGCTGCGACGGCTATCACGTCAGCTCGGTGCATTGGAACTATGCCACCACCATGGAGCGGCGCAGCGAAACCGGCACCAAGGCGGTGGACGCCAACAGCTGGTCGAAGTCCGTCGCCGGCGTCTATGGGTTCGAGAACGGCCATATCCTGCTGTGGACCAACACGAAGAACCCCGAGGTCCGGCCGGTCTGGAACCGCCGCGAGGATCTTGTGGCCCGGCTGGGCGAGGAGAAGGCGGGCTTCATCGTCAACCAGACGCGCAACCTCTGCCTCTATCCGAACGTGTTCCTGATGGACCAGTTCAGCACCCAGATCCGCGTCGTCCGCCCGCTTTCCGTGGACAAGACCGAAGTCACCATCTTCTGCTTCGCGCCCAAGGGCGAGTCCGCCGAGGACCGCGCCCATCGCATCCGCCAATACGAGGATTTCTTCAACGTGTCGGGCATGGGCACCTCGGACGACCTCGAGGAATTCCGCGCCTGCCAGACCGCCTATGCCGGCAGCCTGGCGCTGTGGAACGACATGTCGCGCGGCGCGCCGCTGTGGATCGACGGGCCGGACGAGAACGCCCGGCGCATGGGGCTGAAGCCGCTTCTGTCCGGCGAACGCAGCGAGGACGAGGGGCTGTTCGTCTGCCAGCACGAATATTGGGCCGGGGTGATGCGCGACGCGCTTGCCGCCGAGAAAAGGGGGGCCGCGGCATGAGCCTGGATCACGACACCACCGGCACCAGCCTGGGCTACGACGCCATCTGCGCCTTTCTCTATCGCGAGGCGCGCCTGCTCGATGACCGGCAATGGGACGAATGGCTGACCTGCTATGCGCCCGACGTCACCTACTGGATGCCCGCCTGGGACGACAACGACCAGATCACCGAGGATCCGCAGTCGCAGATCTCGCTGATCTATTACCCGAACCGCGAGGGGCTGGAGGATCGCGTCTTCCGCATCAAGACCGAGCGTTCCGGCGCCTCGACGCCCGAGCCGCGCACCAGCCACGCCGTCCTGAATGTCGAGGTGGTCGAGGACCGGGGGACCGAGGTGGATGTCCGCTACAACTTCCATACGCTGAACCACCGCTACAAGGTCACCGACCAGTTCTTCGGGACCATCTTCGTGACCCTGCGACGGACCGGCGACGGGCTGGCCATCGCCGCCAAGAAGATCGTCCTGAAGAACGACTACATCCGCCAGGTCATCGACGTCTATCACGTCTGATCCGTCCCAGCACAACCGCAAGGAGGAGGCGACCATGTGCTACCGCATCGCATTGAACTTCGAGGACGGGATCACCCGCTTCGTCGATTGCAAGCCGGGCGAGAAGGTTCTCGACGCCGCGTTCCGCAACAAGATCAACCTGCCGATGGACTGCTCGGACGGCGTCTGCGGCACCTGCAAGTGCCGCGCCGAAAGCGGCGCCTATGACATGGGCGAGGACTATATCGAGGACGCCCTGACCGAGGACGAGGCTGCCGAGGGGCTGGTGCTGACCTGCCAGATGGTGCCGTCCTCGGATTGCGTGCTGTCGGTGCCCACGACCTCGCAGGCCTGCAAGACCGGCCAGCAGGTCTTTGCCGCCACCGTGACGCGGATCGAGCCGCATCAGGACGCGGCCGTGGTGCTGGAGCTTGAGGTGGAGGACGCCCCCGCCTTCCTGCCGGGGCAATATGTCAATATCGGCGTGCCGGGCAGCTGCGATCACCGTTCCTATTCCTTCAGCTCCGCGCCGGGCGAGCATCGGCTGGGCTTCCTGATCAAGAAGATCCCCGGCGGGCTGATGGGCGGCTGGCTGGCCCGTGCGCAGCCGGGCGAGCGGCTGGAGCTGACCGGGCCGATGGGCAGCTTCTATCTGCGGGACGGCGACGGGCCGCTCTTGTTCCTGGCGGGCGGCACCGGCCTTGCGCCCTTCCTGTCGATGCTGGAGGTCCTGGCCCGCGCCGGGTCGCAGCGCCAGATCCACCTGGTCTATGGCGTGACGCGCGACCTGGACCTGGTGCTGGTGGACCAGATTGCCGCCTATGCAGGCCGGTTGCCGAACTTCACCTTCGCGACTGTCGTGGCCGATCCCGCATCCGCCCATCCCCGCAAGGGCTGGGTCACGCAGCATATGCCCGGCGACATGCTGGCGGCGGGCGGGGTCGATGTCTATCTGTGCGGCCCCCCGCCCATGGTCGATGCCGTGCGTAACTATCTGGATGAAAACGGCATCCGCCCCGCCAGCTTCCATTACGAGAAGTTCACCCCCAACGCGCCCCTGAAGGCCATCGCATGACCGGGGCCGTCTTCGCCGGGCGTTTCGTGGGCAAGGTGCTGGTCGTGACCGGGGCCGCGCAGGGCATCGGCCGCGCCGTGGCCTTGCGCGCGGCGGCCGAAGGGGGGCGGGTGCTGTTCGTGGACCGCGCCGATTTCGTGGCCGAGGTGGCGGCCGAGGCGGGCGGCGATGCCGCCGCCTTCATCGCCGACCTGGAGACCTGGGACGGCGCCGAGGCCGCGATGCGCCATGCGGCCGAAACGTTCGGCGGCATCGACATCTTGATCAACAACGTGGGCGGCGCGATCCGCATGCGGCCCTTTGCCGAATTCGAGCCCGCCCAGATCGACGCCGAGATCCGTCGATCCTTGATGCCGACGCTCTATTGCTGCCGGGCGGTCCTGCCGCATCTGGCGGCGCGCGGCGGCGGCACCATCGTCAACGTCTCCTCGAACGCCACGCGGGGGATCCATCGCGTCCCTTATTCGGCGGCCAAGGGCGGCGTCAACGCGATCACGCAATCCCTGGCGATGGAGCTTGCGGCGCAGAACATCCGCGTGGTCGCCACCGCTCCCGGCGGGACCGAGGCGCCGCCGCGCCGCATCCCGCGCAATGCCGAGGGCGACAGCCCGGCCGAGCGGCAATGGATGGCCGAAGTCGTGGAGCAGGTGACGCAATCGGCCCCGATGAGGCGCTACGGCACCATCGACGAACAGGTCGCGCCGATCCTGTTCCTGGCCTCGGACGAGGCATCCTACATCACCGGATCCGTCCTGCCCGTCGCCGGAGGCGACACGGGATGAGCGTCGCGGGGGGCGACAGCGGCTGACCGGGCTTTCAAGCGAAAAACAAGGGAGGAACGACATGCGAAACATAGATGTCAGCGAGGCGATAGACCAGGGTCCGTTCGGCCGCTTCCAATGGATGGTGGTCGCGCTGTGCGGCACGCTGCTGGTCGTCGACGGATACGATGTCTTCGTGGCGGGCACGGTGCTGCCCACGCTGATCGCGGAATGGGGCCTGACCAAGCCGCAGGCCGGCGCGCTGCAGGCCTGGGCGCTGTTCGGGATGATGTTCGGGGCGCTGATCCTGGGCCCGCTGGCCGACCGGATCGGCCGCAAGAAGGGCGTCGCGATCAGCTTCGTGCTGTTCACCTCGGCCACCGTGCTGACCGGCTTTGCCACCTCGCCCGAGCAGTTCAAGATCTTCCGCTTCATCGCCGGCCTGGGCTGCGGCGGGCTGATGCCGAATGCCGTGGCGCTGATGAACGAATATGCGCCCAAGCGCCTGCGCGGCACCATGGTGGCGCTGATGTTTTCGGGCTATTCGGTCGGCGGCATGGTCGCGGCGGGGCTGGGCGTCGGGCTGATCCCCTCCTTCGGCTGGCAGCCGATGTTCTTCATCGCCGCGGTGCCGCTGCTGCTGCTGCCGCTGGTGCTGTGGAAACTGCCGGAATCGCTGGGTTTCCTGATCCGTCAGGGCAGGCAGGACGAGGCGCGGCGCATCTTTGCCCGCATCAACCCGGCCAGCCCGCTGGCGGCCGATGACCAGCTGGTCTTCACCGAGACCAAGGGCGCCTCGGCATCCGTCGCCGAGCTGTTCCGCCACGGCCGGACGCTGCGCACGCTGATGCTGTGGCTGTCCTTCTTCTGCTGCCTGCTGCTGGTCTATCTGCTGTCGTCGTGGCTGCCCAAGGTGCTGCAAGAGGCCGGATATGCGGAACGGGCGAGCCTGCTGTCGCTGTTCTCGCTGAATTTCGGCGGCATGGCGGGGGCGATCGCCGGAGGGTGGCTGGGCGACCGTTTCGGCCTGCCGAAGGTGGTGGTCGCCTTCTTCGCCGCCGCCGGGGCATCCATCGCGCTGATTGGCTTCAACCCGGCGCCGGCGATGCTGTTCCTGCTGGTCTTCGTCGCGGGGGCCACGACCATCGGCACGCAGATCCTGCTCTATGCCAGCGTGGCGCAGCTTTATAACCTGTCGGTGCGCTCGACCGGGCTGGGCTGGGCCTCGGGCGTGGGCCGGATCGGCGCCATCGTCGGGCCGACCTTCGGCGGGGTGCTGCTGGCGCGGGAACTGCCGCTGGAGCAGAACTTCCTGCTCTTCGCGATCCCGGCGGCGGTCTCGGCCCTGGCGATGCTGGTCTTCGCGCTTGCCAACGGGCGCGCCCGCGACACGGCGCGGCTTGCCGCCGCCTGACGATCCCTGCAACAAGGCGCGCGGCCCCTCGCCGCGCGCCGCATTCGCATGAAAGGCCGCCCATGCCCTGCCTGGACCTGCCCACCCACCGGCTGCACTACCGCATCGACGGCGATGCCGGGGAAAAGCCGTGGCTGACCTTCTGCAATTCACTGGGCACCGACCTGCATATGTGGGACGCCCAGATCGAAAGCCTTTGCCGGGATTTCCGCATCCTGCGCTATGACCGCCGCGGCCATGGCCGGTCCGGCGCGCCGTTGCCGCCCTACGGGCTGGCCGATCTGGGCGGCGACGTGATCGCGCTGTGGGACGCGCTGGGGATCGCGCGCAGCCATTTCTGCGGCCTGTCCATCGGCGGGCTGACCGGGCAATGGCTGGCGATCCATGCCGGGGCGCGGCTGGGGCGCGTGGTTCTCTGCGCCACGGCCGCCCGGATCGGCACCGCCGAAGGCTGGAACGCCCGCATCGACGAGGTCAGGGCAGGGGGCTTGGGCAGCCTTCTTCCCGCGACGGCGGAACGCTGGTTCACGCCGGGCTTTCGTGCGGCCGATCCGGCCAGCGTCGCGGCGATCCTGGCCAGCTTCGCCGCCACCTCGGTCGATGGCTATGCGGGATGCTGCGCGGCGCTTGCCGGGGCGGATCTGCGCGGCCGGCTTCACCAGATCGCCAATCCGCTGCTGGCGATTTCCGGGGCTGACGATCCGGTCTGCCCGCCGGCCGAACTGGCCGCGATCGCCGGAGAGGTGCGGGGCGGACGTCACCTGTCCCTGCCGGGGCGGCACATCGTGAACCTGGAATCGGCGGCGCGGTTCGACACCGTCCTGAAGGATTTCCTGACCGCAGCACCTTGGCGGTGAGAATTCGGCCCAACTCCGCCGGTTCATCTTTGTAAAACGCACCGGCCCAAATGCCGGTGCCCTTGTCCGGATCGCTGCCGTTCGCGTCGAATTGCGCCTGACGGCCCGGCGGTGCGGCCCGGGCGCCGGCCAGAAGCGCCTGGGCCATGTCGAACTCGCCGGACCTTTTACCTCAGAAGGTCACCTTCAGGCCGATACCCACCTCGCGCGGCTCGACCACGGTGGCCTCGAAGCCGCCGATCGAGCGGCTGGCCCGCAGATAGGTCACCGAGCGGTCGTCGAACAGGTTGTTGACATAGGCGAAGGCCTGCAGGTTCTCGCGCGGTTGCCAGGTCAGCCGGGCATTGGCCACGGTATAGGAATCGACCCAGGTGTCGCGGTCCTCGTTGTCGTCGGAATAATAGCCGTCGGTGTGGCGCAGCTGGCCGCTGAGCCGCCATTCCGGGGTGATGTCCCAATCGGCCGCCAGCGAAAGCGTATAGTCCGGGGACCGGCCGAAGCGGTGGCCCTGGTAATCCGCCTCCGCGCTGGTGAAGCGGCTGATCTCGGTATGCAGCAGGCCCAGCCCCGCCTTGACCCGCAGATTGTCGCGTACCAGATAGTCCATCCCCAGTTCCAGGCCATAGGACTTGGCGCGCTCGGCATTGACGGTGATCGAACTGCCGATGTTCTCGGGCAAGCTGGTCACGACATAGCGCTGCGCATCATGGAGCTGGGTGTAGAACAGGTTGCCGGTCAGCTCCAGCCGGTCGTCCAGCAGCCGGGTGCGGCCGAAGATCTCGTAGTTCCACGAGGTCTCCGCGTCAAAGGGCACGTATTCCCCGCTGGTCAGGTTCAGCGTCACCCCGCCCGGGTTGTAGCCCTTGCTGATCATGGCGCCGATGCGGCTCGATTCGTCCAGGTCATAGGCCAGCGCGATCCTGGGCAGCCAGGCGTCGAAGCTTTCGTCGTAATCCAGCACGTTCGGGGTAAAGCTCGACACGCCGCGCCGGGTGATGTCGTCGCGCTGATAGCGCAGCCCGCCGGTCAGGCTCCAGCGGTCGGCAAGGCGCCAGGTGGTTTCGACGAATATCCCCAGGCTGTCCTTGCGGTCGTCATAGGTGGTGGTGCCGCGGTAATCCAGAAGCTCGTCCGAATCGGTGCGCGAGACGAACAGTCCCGCCACGCCGCTGATCCGGTCCTCGGGCGAGCCGAAGGTCACGCGCGTTTCGTTCGAGGTCACGTCCTGATCCAGGGTCGCCGTGCCCGAGTCGACCGGCTCGGTCGAGCGTTTGATCCAGATGTCGGAATATTGCAGCTGGTTGAACAGCGTCCAGCCATTGCCGAATTCATAGCTGACATCCAGGATGGTGGTGTTCGTGCGCAGCCGCCAGCTGGGATTCGATGCGGTGGCGCTTTCCAGATCCTCATAGGGCTCGGTCGCGGCTTCCCAGTTCGGCCGGTTGGTCAGGCTGTGCGAGAAGGTCAGCTTGCCCTCCAGCCCCGGGATCTCCTGCGGCTGCCACAGCAGCTTGGCGCGGATGGTGCGGGATTCATGGTCCTGGTCGGTCGAGCCGACGGCGAAATCCGGGTTGGTATAGTCGATGTAATTGTCGCGCGCCCAGTAGTCGACGGTGATGCGCCCGGCCAGATCCTCGGACAAGGGCCCCGAGGCCATCAGGCTGGCGCGGCGGCGGTTGTGGCTGCCATATTCCAGCTGCGCGGCGCCCTCGGGCTGGAAAGTCGGATCCTTGGTCTTGACGATGATCGCCCCGGCGATCGAGTTCGCGCCTTGGGTCGCGGTCTGCGGGCCGCGAAAGACCTCGATCGACTCGACGTCCCAAAGCGCCTGGCTGCCCCAGACGATCTCGTTATAGCCCAGGTAATGCCCGTCCAGATTGAAGGCCAGCCGCGGGGCCGTGCCGCCGAAGAAGGCCACCGCGCCGGAATTCGGACCCTCGCTGTCCTGCCCGCGGATGGTGGGGGCGCCGCCTTGGCCGCCCGAGGCGACATAGGTCACGTTGGCGATGCCCGTCGCCGCATCGGCGGTGCTGTCCTGCCCGCCGCTCTCCTCAAGGTCGCGCGTGGTCAGGACGGCCACCGAAGAGGCGGTATCCTTGATGCTGCGCGCCTGCTTTTCGCCGGTCAGGACGATTTCGTCCAGCCGCACCGCCTCGGCCATGCCCTGATTGTCCTGAGCCAGCGCGGGGGCCGTGGCCAATGCCAGCATGGCGACCGTGCCAAGCAGCACCGGGATTTTATGTCCATTCATCTCCAAACCCTATCCAGATCTACTGCGGGCTGGCGAATGCTGGCTGCCATTTGCGATTCCGTTCCCCCGGCGGGAAACCGCCGAGCGACAGCGCCGGGTTAACCGATTGACAAGGCTTGGGGCAAGGGCGGCGGCGCCTGGGAATCCAGGGCGTGACCCCTGCGCCACAACCTGCGCCGCAGGATCACTTTACACCCATCTGCAGTTGTGCGACAGTAATCCGATAAAAAAGATAAGATACCGTGCGTTCAGCCCTCCGCCAGTCGTCACGGTCGGGATTTCGGCGGAGCGGACATGGTCCTCCCTATCAAGGAAGATTTGCCCACCCTTCGCCAGCGGATTGCGAAAGGAGATTGCTGTGGCAGATCACGCTCTGGACTGGCAGGCCCGCTGCCCGTTCTGGCCCCGGGACGTTGCTGACCGTTACCGCGAGGCCGGGATCTGGCGATACGAGACATTCTTCGACCTTCTGGCGCGGCAAGCCGGGCGGCTGGGTCGGCGGATCGCCCTGATCGACGGTGCGCGGCAGATCGGTTACGACCGGTTGCACCGCGATGCGCTGGCATTGGCGGGCGGGCTTTCGGCGCTGGGACTGGTTCGCGGCGACCGGGTGGTGGTGCAACTCCCCAATTGCGGGGAGTTCGTCACGCTGTTCTTCGCGCTTTGCCGGCTGGGCGTCGTGCCGGTGCTGGCCTTGCCCGGGCATCGCGACCTTGAGCTTGGCCAGTTTGCCAATTTCACCGGCGCCCGCGCGATCCTGACGGCGCAGGAGCCCGGGGGGTATGACATGGTGGCGCTGGCCCGGCGGGTGCAGGACAAGGTTCCCTCGGTCCGGCATGTGGTGGTGCTTGGCGACGGCCGGGACGCGACGCCCTTCGACAGCCTGTTCCGTCCCGATCTCCCGCTGCCGGCCGGTCCCAATGCCGAGGACGTGGCCTGTTTCCAGATCTCGGGCGGGACGACCGGCGTGCCCAAGCTGATCCCGCGCCGGCACATGGAATATCTTTACAACATCCGCATGGCGGTGGCGGCCAGCGGGCTGGACGGCGATACGCGCTATCTGTGCGTGCTGCCGATGATGCACAACTTCCCGATGGCCTGCCCGGGTTTTCTGGGCACGCTGCAGGCCGGGGGCACGGTGGTCATCGCACCCGAGCCCGAGGCTGGGATCTGCTTCGACCTGATCGCCCGCCATCGCGTCACGATGACCGCGCTGGTGCCGCCGCTGGCGCTGCTGTGGCTGGATGCGCAGGCCGGGCTGGGGGCGGACCTGTCGTCGCTGCAACTGCTGCAGGTCGGCGGCGCCAAGCTGACCCCGTCCAGCGCCCGGCGTATCCGGCCGGAGCTGGGCTGCCAGCTGCAGCAGGTCTTCGGCATGGCCGAGGGGCTGGTCTGCTTCACCGCGCTGACCGACAGCGAGGAGCGTATCGTGAACACCCAGGGCCGGCCCATGTCGCCCTGGGACGAGCTGCGCATCATCCGCCCGGATGGGCGCGAGGCCGCCATCGGCGAGCCGGGCGAGCTGGAGGTCCGCGGCCCCTATACGATCCGCGGCTATTACGACATGGCCGGGCACAATGCCCAGGCCTTCACCGCCGACGGCTTCTATCGCTCGGGCGACATCGCGCGGCGCGATGCCGACGGCGCGATCACCGTCGAGGGGCGGGCCAAGGACCAGGTGAACCGGGGTGGCGAAAAGATCGGCGTGGACGAGGTCGAGGATCTGCTGGTCGCCCATGCCTCGGTGCTGGATGCGGCGGTGGTGGGGCGGCCCGATGCGCTGATGGGCGAAAGGCTTTGCGCCTTCGTGCTGGCCGCGCCGGGCACCACGCCCCGGCCGGGGGCGTTGCGCCGCCATCTGGCCGAGGCCGGGCTTGCCGCCTTCAAGATCCCCGACGAGGTGATCGTGCTGGATCGCTTTCCGCAAACCGGCGTCGGCAAGGTCAACAAGCGCCAGCTGCGCGAGCAACTGTGCAAGGCGCATTTTTCTGATCCCGTCGCCGCCCGGCAGGAGGAGCGTGCATGAGCCCGACCGTCGTGGTGCCCGAGGATCTGGCGCCGGACCTGGTCCCGCCGGAAGCGGTGGCGGGGCTGGGCGACGTCCGGCGCGGCATCGACCTGATCGACGCCCGCATCGTCGGGCTGCTGGGGCTGCGGCTGCGCTATGTGCTGGCCGCGGCGGATTTCAAGCCCGACATCGCCTCGATCCCCGCGCCGGAGCGGGTGCGGCAGATGCTGGACGAACGCGCGGCCTGGGCCGCCGAGGCGGGCCTCGCCCCCGATTTCATCGGTCCCCTGTTCGGGCAGGTGGCGGAATGGTTCATCCGCCAGCAGGTGGCGCATTGGCGGGCCTGCCGCGCAGAGCGGCCGGCCGCAGACCGCCGGTCGTCGGCCCCGGCGCCCTCGCCGTCAGCGCGGCCCCCCGGCCAGCCAGCCCTCGACCGCGTCGAGCGTGTGCATGGCGCTGGCGACTGAAGGGCTGGTGACCCTGGCGGAATCCAGGAACACCATCCGTCCCTCGCGCGCCGGGGCCATGAAACGGTCCCAGCCGGGCGAAAGCCGGTCCAGCGCCGCGCGCGCGGCCGCCTCGTCCCGCGCCGGGGCGGCGAAGCTGGTCATCACCAGCAGCAGGTCGGGGTTCAGGCCGGCCAGGCTTTCGGCCCCGATGGGCAGGATCAGCATCGAGCGCGACTGCCGGGTCGAGCCCTCGCCGGCGATCTCGGCCCGGTGATAGCCCAGGTCCTCCAGGGCCTGCACCGCGCCGGACATGCCGGCCACGACATTGGCCTGGTCGGTCAGCATGACGATGAGATAGGTCCTTTCCCCCGGCGCCTTGGGCAGGCGGTCGGGAAACCGGCCGCGCAATCCGTCCAGCCGGGCCTGATAGGCGGTCCTGAGTTCGCGAAAGCGGTCCTCGCGATGCAGGACGCGCGCCAGCTCCTCCTGCACGCTGAAGCCGTGGGCGGTCGCGGCGCTGCTGTTCTGCAGATAGACCGGCGCCGCCTGGGACAGGGCCTTGGCCTTGCCGGCATCGTAATCGGTGCCGATGATCAGGTCGGGCCGCAGCGCGCGCAGCTTTTCCAGGTTGATGCTGCCCACCGGGCCGATCCCGGGGATCGGGTCGGCATCCTTGGAACGTCCCAGCATCTCGTGCAGGAAATCCCCCGCGGTCAGGCTGGAGCCGTCGTCGCCCCGGCCGTAGATTCCGACGACCGGCACGCCCAGCTCGATCAGCGGCACCGCCAGCACCGGCTCGTGCAGCGCCACGACGCGCTGCGGGTCGTCGGGGATCCGCACCTGCCGCCCCGTATCGTCGGTCACCTCGGCGGCCTGTCCCGTCCCGATGGCGGCCAGCGCCACAAGGGCGGTCATCAGCAATCGGCGCATCTCGTCCTCCTTTTCAGCTTGAACTCATCCGCAGGAACAGCCGCATCCGCATCGCCAGCACGAAAAGCGGCGCGCCCAGCGTCACCAGGACCAGCCCGACCGGCAGGCCGATATCGGTGCCGGCGTTGCGCGCCAGCATGTCGGCCGCCGTGACCAGCAGCCCGCCGGTCAGCGCCGCCAGCACCAGACGCGCCCGGCCCGAGGCGGGCGACAGCGCCGCCGCCAGCTGCGGCGCCATGACCCCGAGGAACATCAGCGGCCCCACCGCCGTCAAGGCGGCCGAGCTCAGCAGCACCGCGACGATCAGGACCGCCACCCGCGTCCGTGCCGCATCCAGCCCCAGCGCCATCGCCATGGGCGCGCCGAGGTCGATCAGCCGCAGCGCCCGGCCAAGCAGCAGGATGGCGATCGGGCTGGCGGCGAACCATGGCGCCAGCATCGTCACCCGCGGCCAGTCGGCCAGCGCCAGCGACCCGGCCATCCAGCCGGCCAGCGCATGCGAGGTCTCGGGCGGGGTATAGAGGACCAGCACCGCCGTCACCGCCGAAAGCGTCGATTCCAGCGCAATGCCCATCAGCAGCACGGCCAGCCCGCCGGCATGGCCGCGGACCAGCGCCAGCAGCAGCGCCGCGACCGCAAGGCCGCCCAGCAGCGCCGCGCCCGGCAGCCATGCCGGCGGCAGGCCGGGGGCCAGCACGGTCAGGACCATGATCGCCACCATCGCGCCCTGCGACAGGCCCAGCAGGCCCGGATCGGCCAGCGGATTGCGGGCCAGCGATTGCAGCATGGCGCCGGCCAGCGCCACCGACCAGCCCGCCATGAAGCCCAGAAGCAGGCGCGGCAGCCGCACCTGGTAAAGCGCGAAAGCCTGATCCGCATCCAGCGGCGCCAGCAGGTCCAGCCGCGTCTCGCCCCAGGACAGCGAAACCGCCCCCAGCCCCAGGCTCGCCAGCGTCAGGGCCAGCGCGGCGGCCAGATTCGCCAGTCCGATCTGCATCCCGCCCGGCAGGCGCAGCACGCGGCGGCCGTCCAGGGCGCGACTGCTCATGCCTCGGCTCCGCGCAGGTAGAAGCGGCGCACCATCAGCATGAAGGCGATGCCGCCCAGAAGCTCCAGCACGACGCCGGTATGCAGCGCCAGGGGGGCAAGCGCCATGCGCGCGATCAGGTCGGCCAGCAGGCACAGGCAGGCCCCGGCCAGGGCGCAGCCCGGCAGCAGCGCCCCGAAGCGCGCGCCGGTCAGCGGCCGCACCAGATGCGGCACCACCAGTCCCAGAAACCCCAGCGGTCCGCAGATCGCCACAGCCGAGGCCGAGGCCAGCACCGCCGCCCCCAGCGCCAGAAGTTGCGCGCGCGCCACGTCGATGCCCAGCGAGGCGGCCTTCTCGGCCCCCAGCGCCAGCAGCGACAGCCGGCGGGCCAGCAGCAGCATCGCCGCCATGCCAAGCGCCGCCAGCCCCCAGAAATCCGCCAGCCTTTCGGCATGGACATGGCTGACATTGCCGCCCAGCCAGCCCAGGTAATCCTGCCGCAGCGCCGGATCGGACAGCAGCAGCGCCTGCGTCAGCCCGCCCAGGAACATCGAGACGATCGCGCCGGACAGGATCAGCGCCAGCCCGCGCGGATCATGCGCATGGCCGGCCAGCCGCGCGACGCCGAGGCTGGCCAGAAAGCCCAGGCCGCCGCCCGCCAGCGCGGCCGATCCCTGCGCCCGCGGCTCCAGCCCCAGCAGGAAGGCGCCGGCCACCACCGCCAGCGCCGCCCCGGCATTGATCCCGACCAGCGAGGGCGAGGCCAGGGGATTGCGCAGCACGCCCTGCAGGACCGCCCCCGACATGGACAGCGCCGCCCCGGCCAGCATGGCGATCAGCGCGCGCGGCAGGCGCTGGTAGATCACGATGACATCCGCCTGCCGCGTCTCGTCAAAGCGGGCCAGCGCGGCCCATATCCCCGAGGGCGGGATCCAGCTTTCGCCCGCCGACAGGGCCAGCAGCAGGCAAAGCGCCAGCGCCAGCGCCGCAAGGACCGGAAAGCCGCGCCTCATGCGCTGGGCTCCGGCAGGGCGGGCAGGCAGATCCGCCGCCCCTCGTGGCGGATGACCTGCGCGTCTAGGTCGAAGACCTCGCGCAGGTTCGCGGCGTTCAGGACCTCGGCCACCGGCCCCGAGGCGCGGGCCTCTCCCCCCGACATCATCACCACCTCGTCGGCGAAGCTCAGCGCCAGGTTCAGGTCGTGCAGGACCGAGACCACCGTGCGGCCATGGCGCCGCGTCAGGTCGCGCACCAGCCCCAGCAGGGCATATTGATAGGTGACGTCCAGGTGGTTCACCGGCTCATCCATCAGCACGACGGGCGTGTCCTGCGCCAGCACCATGGCGATGAAGGCGCGCTGCCGCTGGCCGCCGGACAGGGCGTTGACCGGCAGATGCGCCTGATCCTGCAGCCCGACGATGCGCAGCGCCTCGCGAAACAGCAGCCGGTCGCGGTCGTCCGGCCCGGCGAAAAGCCCCTGCCGGGCATGGCCGCCCATCTCGACCAGCTCGCCCAGGGTCAGGTAGTCGGGGCAATGGTTCTCTTGCGGCAGCCAGGCGATGCGCCGTGCCAGCGCCCGGCGCGGGATGCGCGCCATGGGCACGCCGTCCAGCGTGACGCGGCCGGCCTGGGGACGCAGAAAGCCCATCACCGCCTTCAGCAGCGTCGATTTGCCGCAGCCGTTCGGCCCGACCAGCGCGGTGAAGCGCCCCGGCGCAAAACAGGCGTCCAGCCCGCGAATGACCGGCTTTCGGCCATAGCCGACCGTCAGGCCCTGGATGCGGATCACGTTTTCACTCCGGCTGGCAATCGCGTCCTCCGGTTCGTAAAGTAAAACACTCGGAATTATCCAGACGCAATTTCACGAGGAGCATGCGATGGCGCGGATGCTGCATATCGGTCTGGCCCTTGCCCGGACCTGGGGGCCGCCGCCGGCCCCGGACCAGGCGCTGGCGCTGGATTGCGCGCTGGCGGTCCGGGCCGAGGCCGCGCATCTGGACTTCGTCTTCAAGCCAGACAGCCTTTACATCGACCCGAAGGGGGCGGGGCCGCGCATCGCGCGGGCGGCGCTGGATCCGACGCTGGTGCTGACCGCCGTGGCCGGGGCGACGCGGCGGATCGGGCTGGTCACGACGGTCTCGACCAGTTTCAATCCGCCCTATGTCGCCGCGCGGCAATTGCAGACGCTGAACTGGCTCAGCAACGGCCGGGCGGGCTGGAACATCGTCACCGCGCTGGATGGAGAGCGGAATTTCGGCCTTGCCGCCATGCCCTCGGCGGCCGAGCGTTACGCCCGCGCGGCCGAGTTCACCGATGTCGTGCGCCGCCTTTGGGACAGCCACGGTGCCGAAGGGCTGGCGGCCATCGACCATTGCGGCGCCTTCTATCAGGTCGAGGGGCCGCTGAACGTGCCGCGCCATCCCGCGCGCGTCGCGCTGTTCCAGGCCGGCGCCTCGGCCGAGGGCCGCGGCTTCGCCGCCTCGGTCGCCGATGCGATCTTCGCCTCGGTCCCCGACCCTGCCGCGGGGCAAGAGCTGCGGTCGGACCTGCAGCGCCGGGCCCGCGCCGCCGGCCGCGACGACGCGCCGCGGCTGCTGCCGGGCTTTCACGCCTATCTGGCGCCCAGCCGGAGCGAGGCGCAGGAGATGTTCCGCGAGGCGCAGGCCCGCCGCGATCCTGCCGCGCTGCGGGCCAAGCTGGGGGCGCTGGTCGGCCGCGACCTGGGCGACTGGCCCGAGGACCGCCCCCTGACCCCCGCGGACCTGCCGGCCGGGGACGCGGCGCTGCGCAGCCGCACCCATTCGGGGCTGCTGCAGCGGCTGATCCGGCAGGAAAGCCCGCCCCTGCGCGACCTGCTGCTGCGCCCCGAGGTCGCCAATTCCGGGCACTGGACCTTCGTCGGCACCCCGGCCGAGGCCTTGGCCGAGATCGCCGCCTGGTCGGATGCCGGGGCCATGGACGGCTTCATCGCCCTGCCGGGCGGCAGCGGGGAATCGCTGGACCTGCTGCTGTCCGAACTGATCCCGGCGCTGGCCGAGGCGCGGCGCTTTCGCCACGCCTATGCCGGAGAGACGCTGGCCGCGCATCTGGGGCTTGCCTCGCCGGCGTCCAGCGGCTGATCGTCCTGCGGCTGTGCAAAGCGGGCCAGCATCGCCTCGACCGCTTGGGTGATCCGGCGGATTTCGGCGGGGCCGTAGCGGTCGGCGCGATGGCTTAGCATGATGCGCAGGCCGGCGGTCTCGTCCGCCACGTCCTCGACGATCTCGAATTGCAGGCCCAGCAGCGATTCCGCCTTGTCCGGGTCGATCTGCCGGTATTCGACGCGGCTGCCGTCCATCAGCGCGATGGCGCCGTTCATCCGGTTCCGGGCGTGGATCTGGATGAAGACCTCGAACATCTCGTCCAGCCGGGTGACGGGATTGCCGGTCAGCGCCTCGCCCACCAGGTCCAGCGGGACCTCGGAATGCGGCAGCGAGCGGGCGATGCGGTCGCGGACCTGCGCGATCAGCGCGGCGGGCGTGTCCTGCGCCCCCAGCGCCAGCCGATGCGCGGTCATGGTGGTGAAATAGCCCACCGTGTCGAACCAGGCCGGATCGTTGCGCCCCGAGGCCGAGGTGCCGATCACCAGGTCGCCGATGCCGCCCAGCCGCCCCAGCGCCGCGCCGATCGCCGCATAGGCCGTCGCGAAAAGCGAGGCCGCGTTGCGCCGCGCCGTGGCGTAAAGCCCGCGTGCGACCTCGGCCGGCAGGTCGATCCGGGTCCAGCCGCCCTGCGGGTCCTGCCCGCCCGGCGCAGCGCCGAGGATCGGGCGGGCACGCGGTGCGCCGCGCAGGTGATCCAGCCAGTAGTCCAGATGCGCGCGGTCCGTATCCGCCGCCCTTTGCGCGGCGGCGAAGCGGTGGAAGCCCGGCGGCTGGTCGGGCCAATCCGGCGCCAGCCCCGCCGCGCGCTGGCGATAGGCGTGGCCAAGCTGGTCCATCAGCAGGTTCAGCGACCATTCGTCCAGCACGATATGGTGGAACAGCATGGACAGCACCTGCTCGTCCCCCTCGCGGAAGAAGCGCAGCCGCAGCGGCAATTCGCGGGCAAGGTCGAAGACATGGCCGGCCTCGGTCCGGCGGTTTGCCTCGCCCGCCTCGGCGCTGATCCAGAACCAGCGATAATCGCCCAGCCGCTCGACCGGGACCACGTCTTGCAGCGGCTGGCCGTTTTCCTCGCGGAAATGGCTGCGCAGCACGGGATGGCGGCGGATCAGGTCGCCGAAGGCCAGCCCGAAGACCGCTTCGTCCACCGGGGTCGGGAAACGCAGGGCAAAGGGCAGATTGAAGATGCCGCCATAGCCGAAGGCGGCATAGGCCTTCCACAGCGATTGCTGCGCCAGCGACAGGGGCGCCGCCTGGGGTTCGGCCGCGTCGTCCCCGGCTGCGGGCATCGGCGCGGCCGGCGCGCTGCGGGTGGCGATCCCGGCCAGCGCGAGGGCGGTCGGATGGCGGAAGATGTCGGTGAAGCGCAGGGCGATGCCATGCTCGGCCTGCAGCCTGCCGATGATCCGGGTCGCGACCAGAGAATGCCCGCCATGGTCGAAGAAATCGTCCTCGGGCCCCATTCCGGGCGCACCGAGCGCCTCGCGGAAGGCGGCGAGGATCAGGCCCGTCAGCGCGTCCGCCGGCTCGGCACCTGGCGCTTCTGGCGGTGCGGTTGGCTCGGGGCCGGGCTGGCCCGCGATCTGGCGCGCGCGGCGGCGGTCGGGCTTGCCGTTGGCCGACAGCGGCAGCGCCGGGATTGCAAGGATGCGGTCGGGAAGGTGCGATTGCGGCAGCCGTTCGCGCAGGAAGGCGCGCAGCGCGGCCGGTTCGGGCAGGTCGCGACCGGCGACCAGCGCGGCCAGCACCGTCTCGCCCCGCGCGTCGGGAATGTCCACGACCAGGGCCTGCGCGACGGCGGGATGGGCGGCCAGCTCGGCCTCGACATCGGCCAGCGAGATGCGCACGCCGCGCACCTTGACATAGCCGTTCACCCGGCTGTCGAACAGGATGGTGCCGTCGCCGCGCAGCCGCCCCAGGTCGCCGCTGCGAAAGGCGCGGATGCCACCGACCTCGGTGAAGTCGGTCTGTTCCAGCGCGCCGTCGCGCAGATAGCCGAGCGCCAGGTTCACGCCCGTGGTGTGGATGCGGCCGGCCACGCCCTCGGGGCAGGGTTCGCCCTGCGGGTTCAGCAGCAGGTAGCGGTTGCCGGGCAGGGCGCGGCCATAGGGGATGATGCGGTCGTCCTCGGGGCCGATCCGGTGCCAGATGCTCCAGATCGTGGTCTCGGTCGGGCCGCCCAGCGACCACAGCGCCGCATCGGGCCGCAGCCGGCGCAGCCGGTCGATCACCGCCGGCTTGATGTAGTCGCCGCCCTGCGCCACCAGCCGCAGCGAGGCCAGCCCGTCATCCGGCGCGCAGGCCAGCAGCATCTCGACGATGGCGGGGACCGAGCACCAGACGGTCACGCCGTGGTCGCGCACCAGACGGTTCCAGGCAAGGGCGTCCTTTTCCTCGGCCGGCGCGGGCATCACCAGCCGCGCGCCGGCGGCCAGGGTGCCGAACAGGTCGAAGACCGACATGTCGTGATGCAGCGGCGTGACCGAGATCACCGCGTCCTCGGCACCGATCCCCCAGGCATCCAGCGTATGGCCGATGACATTCGCGGTGGCGTGATTGTTCAGCACCACGCATTTCGGCCGCCCGGTGGTGCCCGAGGTGTAAAGGTAATAGGCGGCCGCTTCGGAACGGGACAGCGCGGCCAGTCCCTGCGGGATCGGGGCCGGGTCATGCGCTTCGAGGGTGCGGGGCGAGGCCAGCGGCCAGCCGGGCAGGTCGGTTGCGGCCACGACCAGCCGCGGCGCGGAATTGCGCAGCAGGTAGTCGCGCCGCTCGGGCGGCGCGGCGGCGTCGATGGGCACCCAGACCAGCCCCGAGAAGGCGCAGGCCAGCGTCAGCACCAGATGCTCGGGCCCGCGCGGCAGGCAGATCGCGACCATGTCGCCCGGCGCGAGCCCGCGCGCGGCCAGCCCGGCCATCACGCGCCGCACCCGCAGGCCAAGCGCGCCGTAGCTGGTGCTGCGGGTGTCGCAGATCAGGGCCGTGCGGTCGGGATCGCCGTCGAACAACTGCGCCGCGATGCGCTCCAGATGGCCGGGGCCGGCATGTTCCGCCCCGGCGGGGGCCGCGGGTGGCGGCGGCAGGAAATCGGCGCCGGCCAGGGTCAGCTCGTCCCGCCCGGCCAGCGCGGCGAAGGCGCGGGCGGCGGCGTCCAGCAACGCGCCGACGACCGCAGGCTCCAGCGCCTGCTCGACGTGATCGGCTTGCAGCAGCAGCGCGCCGTCCGCATCCAGCGACAGCCGCAGGTCCAGCGCGACCTGCGGGGTCTGCACCAGCCCGTCCACCAGCCGCAGCCCGGCATCGGCGGGCACCCGGTCCCAGCCCATGCCGTTGGTCAGCACCACCGGCAGCGCGATCCGGCCGCCGTTCTGCGCCAGCAGCAGCCGGCTGAGGCCGACCCCCGACAGACCGGGATGCGCCATGCCCTCCAGCAGGTCCTCCTGCAGCCGGCGGGCATGGTCCAGGAAGCTGCCCCGGTCGGCGCGATAGTCGACGGCGATGAAGGACGAGCGGTTGGCCAGCGCCCCGCCCGGCGGTGGCGCCACCGGCACCGCGACGCAGGGTGCAAGGTCCGGGGTCTAGCGCGCCAGCACCTCCAGCACCACGGCCATGGCGATGCTGTTGCGGGTCAGTTTCCGCGCCGCCGCCAGCCGGGCCAGGCGCGCCAGCTGATCGCGCGGGATGCGGCGGCTGTCGCGGCGCCAGCGCGGGCGGTCGATGCCCTCTGGCGGTTGCCGCCAGGGCAGGCGCGGCGGCCCCTCGACCCCGGCCAGGCGCGCGCGCCACCAGTCGGCATCGGCGGCGCGGTCGGATTGTTCGGGCGGCGGGTCGGGCAGGACGGAGGCCGGCGGCAACCCGGGCGCCAGCAGTTCGGCGATCACCTGCGCGATCCCGGCGCCGTCCAGCGCCAGCGCGTCCATCTTGACCAGCAAAGCCTGTTCCCGGGGCCGGGGCAATTGCACCAGCACCAGCCGCCACAGCAACCCGTCCAGCGGCAGCGGTGCGCGGGCGAATTCGTCCTGCAGGGCAGAGAGCTGCGCCTCGGCCTCATCGACGGCCAGTCCCGAAAGATCGATCCGTTCCAGCGGCGGCTCGGCTTCGTCCAGCACGCGCAGCGCGGAATGGGCAGGGTCGAGCCGGCAGCGCAGCGCCTCGTGCCGCTCGATCAGCGCCTTGGCCCGAAGCGCCAGGGCTTCGGCATCCAGCGGGCCGCGATAGCAGCGATATTCCTGCATGGCGGTGCGGCCCAGCGGCAGCTCGGCCTCGCGGCCCAGCAGATAGGCCTTTTGCAGCTCGCCCAGCCGCCGCATCCGCATCGGTGCCGGCAGCCAGTCCGACAGCGGCGCCGCCGCCAGATCGGGCGCATCGGCCAGCCGGCACAGCGCCGCGTGGCAGGCATCGAAACCGGTGCGGACCCAGTCGCCGGGCAGCGCGTCAAGCCGCAGGTCCCAGTTCAGCAGCACGCCCTCGGCCAGCGATGCGACCTGCACGTCCAGCGCAACCTGCGGCGCCTGCGAGACGCTCCAGACCAGTCGCCCGAACAGCCGGCCGACGCGGGGGCTCAGCAGCTGGCGCTGCGCCCCGTCCAGGTCGAGCCCGCTGGTAAAGACCACCGGCGCGGATTCCACGCCCTGGCCGCCGCGTGACATCTCGCGCAGCACGGCGACGCCGGGGCAGGCCTGATGCGACAGCGCCTCGGCGATCTCGCGCCCTGCCTCGCGCGCCAGTCCGGCCAGCGTGGCCTCGGGCCCGACCCGCAGGCCGAGCGGCAGGATATTGGTGAAATCCCCGACCAGCCGTGAGGCGCCGCGCATCACCGGGGCGCGAAAGAAGCCCGGCAGCGTCAGGCGAAAGGCCCGGTCGCCCGTCGCCCGCGCCAGCACGGCGGCAAAGACCGCCAGGTAAAGCGCGGTCTGCGTGACCCGCAATTCACGCGCAAGCCCCCGCAGCGCCGCGGCCTGCGCCGGCGGCAGCAGGGCCGAGATCCGGGTGGTTTCCGGCGCGGCCGCCCCGTCGCGCAGCGGCAGCGAGGGCGCCGGCGGCATGTCGCACAGCCGGGCGCGCCACCAGTCCCGATCCGCCGCCTCGGCCGCCGGGTCGGGGGGCAGCCGGGCCAGGTAGTCGAAATAGCAGCCTTCGGGTTCCTCGACCGCAGCGATCCCGGCCGGATCCTCGTAAAGCCGGGCCAGGTCGTCCATGACCAGCCCGAAGCAGGAGGGATCGGCCGCGATCATGTCCAGGTCGACATGCAGTCGCTGTTCGCCGCCCGGCAGCAGGCTGAGCAGGAATTCCGCCGCCTCGCCCGAGGCGATGTCCAGCCGCTGATGCGTCATCCGCCGCCGCGTCGCGGCCAGCCGCGCCTGCGCCTGATCCGGCGCCAGCGCCCGCAGATCCTCGACCCGCAGGGCGTGGCGGTCGTCCAGCGGCTGGATCACCTGCTGGCCTGCGGCCGTGACCCGCAGCCGCAGCATGGGGTGCCGGCGGAACAGCCCGCGCACCGCGCGGTCCAGCCGCTGCGGCTCCAGCCCTTGCGGCTGGAATTCGGTATGCAGATGCGCGGATACGCCGCCACCCGGCCCCTTCCAATCGCGCCCGGTCCAATAGGCTGCCTGCATGGCGGTCAGGTCCATGTTCATCCCCTTGCGTCTGGCGATAGTGGTTGATAAAAATACTCAACTAATGGCGGTGTCAAGGAAAGGCTTGGCCGCGCAGGACAGGACGGGATCGAAATGAACGACATCGGATCTATCGAAACGCTCGGCCGGGCATGGCTGGAAACGCGTGTGCAGGCGCTTGTCCCCGACGAGGCGGAGATTGGTTCCGATGAAAACCTGCTGTTCCTGGGGCTGGATTCGCTGTCGGTGCTGAAGCTGGTCGCCGAACTGAAGCAGGCGGGCATCACGGTCAGCGCGCGGGAACTGCTTCAGGAGCCCAGCATCGAGGGCTGGTGGCGCCTGATCCAGGCGCGGCGACCCTAGATCACGACCTGCGATCGGGTTGACCGTTCGCTCGGACGGACGGCCCCGACGCCCGCCTGACCTGAACGGCATTGAGCCGGATCGACGCCAGGGCTGCCCGTGCCGCACACGGGGTCGATCTCACGCGTGTGGGCACAGTCGCGATCACGGATATGCGGGCTGTCATAGGTCGCGGCACGCCCGGATGGCCGTCCGTAGTCACTGGATCAGGCATCGGCAGCTTCCTTCTTGGGGAAGATCAAGATCCCGGTCATTGGTTGGCGCGCTTTTGGGCCCCAGAGTGCACCCCGCCACATCGTCCAGGTGCTGCGACAGGGGAGTCATCCAGGAAGGTGCTGCGAATGGCCGCTGCCGCATTCCTCCTGCGGGTGCCGCCGCAAGGGGCTAACCTGCATGGAGCAAGCCGGAAAGAGCCCGCGCGCGCCCCGCACCGGGAACGGTGCGGGGCGCGGGGGTTCTATGCCGGCCCGTTGCTCGTGCGATGGCGGTTCAGTCCGGATCCGCGATTTTCTTCGCCGCAGCGCGGGCGGCTGCGGTGACCGCGACCACCAGGGGCTGTTCGAATTGCGACTGCAGCCGGATGGCCGAGGCCGAAAGCGGGCCGCCGCCCATGATCACCGCCTCGGCGCCGTCCTCGCCGACCGATTGCCTGACGGCATCGGCCAGGGCGGCGTCGAGCCGGTCGGGATCCCGGACCAGTTCGGCCGGGTCGCCCGGCGTGACCCGGACGCCGCGATATTGCGCCTCGTAGCCGAGCGAGGCCGCCTTCTGGCGGAAGGACTCGATCAGTTCTTCATCCGGCGTCACCGTCACGATGCCGAAGGGCCGGCCGTCGCGCGCGGCCTCGTGGAAGACCTCCTCGCCGATGCCGAGGACCGGGATGCCGACCGCCGCACGCAGTTCCGGCAGGCCGGGATCGCTGAAGGCCGACACGATCAGCGCCGCGACGCGCGGATCGGACGCGGCTTCGGTGCCGGCGGCGACCACGCCCGGAACCGCATTGGCCATGTCCTCGGGCGTGGTCAGCAGGGCCGGGGCGCCGGCATTGCTGCGCCCCTGGACCGTGGCGGCTTCCCCGACCGCGGCCTGCGCCAGTTCGGTCATGGATTGCGTGGCGGCCTCGTTCGAGTTCGGGTTGATCAGCACGATGATCCGCCCCGAGTCCTGGGCCAGCGCCTGGCCCTGCAGCAGGCCCATGGCGCAGCCGGCGGCCAGTGTCCAGCGCCGGGCCTGTCCGGTGATGATGCTCATGGCTCAGTTCTCGCGGAAACGCTGGGCGGAGGGCAGGTGCTGCATCAGCAGATAGTAGAGCACCCCCGAGGGCAGCAGGCTTGCATACCACGAGATGCCCGAGAAGATCAGCGCAAAGACGACGCCGACGACCATGGCGATGACGGCGGCCATGTTGACGCCCTTATACGGCCCCTCGGGATCATAAAGCTTGGCGAGGTTCAGGTTCCGCCTGCGAAGGACGTAGTAATCCACCACCAGGATCGCGAAGATCGGGCCGAGGAAGGCGGAATAGGTGCGGATGAACAGGCTCAGGCCCGCCGCCGATTCGTCCTTGACCAGCTCCCACGGGAAGGTGCCGAAGGCCAGCAGCCCGACGATCACGGCCGAGGTCTTGAAGTTGACCTTGAACACATCCATCAGCGCATAGGCCGGCGGCACGACGTTGTTGAGGATGTTCGTCGTCACCTGCGCGAAGGCGATGAACAGCAGCGTCACGACCAGCAGCAGCTTGTTGTCGACCGCGCTGGAGAACACCTTGATCGGATCGACCTCGCCGGTCGCGCTGGAGACCATCAGCCCGATCAGGCCCATGAACAGCGTCGCCGGCAGGATCGAGTTGGCATAGATCACCACCTGCCGGAGCGGTCCGACATTCTTGCGCAGCTCGCGCGCGTAGTCCGAGACGTTCAGCATCATCGTCGAATAGATGCCCAGGAACAGCATCGTGCCGCCCCAGAACGGTGCGCCCCAGGTGCCCTCGACATTGATCAGGTTGTCGCTGATCTCGGCGCCGTATTTGTCGATGACGCTGAAGAACATGTAGATCAGCGAGAAGATGATGAAGACCGACCCGATGTTTTCCAGCCATTTGATGCCGTGGAAGCCCAGCACCGACAGGCCGATCTGAAGGGCCTGGAAGCCGACGAAGAACACCCAGATGTTGGAATAGCCGAACAGCGTATCCGAGACGAGGTTCAGCGCCCCGGCGCCGATCCAGCTTTGGAAGCCGAACCAGACGATGGCCGGGACCGAGCGCACCAGCGCCGGGATCCGGGTGCCGGTGAAGCCGAAGGCCGAGCGGGCCTGCACCATGAAGGGGATGCCGTATTTGTGCCCGGCCTGCCCGTTGATCATCAGCGCGACGCCGATGACGGTGCAGCCGATGGCGATGGCCACGAAGGTCTGAAGCAGGTTCAGCGTGCCCACCAGCCCCGAGCCGACGGTGAAGGTCCCGATCGAGACGCAGCCGCCCAGCCAGGCGAACAGGTAGGACCACGGGTCCATGATCCGGGTTTCCTGCGGGGCAAGGCTTTCCTCTCCGACGGCCTTGTGTTCGGTCACGGCGCTGTCGGGCGCCATCTCATGCGTTGTCATTGTCAGTCCTCCTCCCTTTTCCTGCTTCCCTATTTTTCGTTGGGGAAAGCGTAGGCGTTGATCTTGCTGGTCCTCAGCCCCGCGCCCACCAGCGCCTCGATCATGCGGGTCGCGACGCTGACGCCGTCGATCACCGGAATGCCGGTCTCCTCGCTGAGCCAGGCCGTCAGGTCGGCCATGCCGGCGCAGCCCAGCACCACGGCCTCGCAGCGGTCCTCGCGGATGGCGCACAGGATTTCATCGCGCACCTTGATCCGTGCGTTCGAGCCGGGTTCCTCCAGCGCCAGCACCGGGATCGAGGCCGAGCGGACGCGGCGGCATTGGTGCGACAGGCCGTAGCCGTGGATCAGGTGCTCGATCACCGGGACCGAGCGCGGCAGCGTGGTGACGACGGAAAACGAGGTCGCCAGCATGCTGGCCGCCTTCACCGCGGCTTCGCAGATGCCCAGCACCGGGCCGCTGGCCAGTTCGCGGCAGGCGGCGATGCCCGGATCGTCGAAACAGGCGACGACGATGCCGTCGATGCCCTGCGCCTCGGCCTCGCGGACCCGCGCCAGCAGGCCGGGCAGCGACATCGCCTCATCGTAATGGCCTTCGATGCTGGCGGGAGCGCCGGCGGCGGTCGCGCCGTGGATCACCGTGCCGGGGCTGGCCACCGCACGGGCGGCCTCGACGATCTTGTCGGTCATTGACTGGGTCGAGTTGGGGTTGACGACCAGGATTTCCACCACTACCTCCATTTGTGTTAACAATCATTGTTAACAATTCATGTTATCAAGTCAACGGATTTGTGCAATACTTGCGACGGTCAGGATTTGCCTGTAATTCCGCAGGCCAAGCAGGAAGAAGCCGAGCCCGATGGACGCCCAGCCCGAAAGCCAGATCGTCGATGCGGTCCTGAACGCGATCTCCGAACAGCGCCTGCCCGCCGGGGCGAAGCTGGGCGAACAGGCGCTGAGCGAGCTGTTCAACTGCAACCGCGCCAATGTCCGCCGCGCGTTGGCCTCGCTGGCCGCCAAGCAGGTGGTCGAGCTGCGGCCCAATCGCGGCGCCTTCGTCGTCACCCCTTCCGCGCAAGAGGCGCGCGAGGTCTTCCAGGCCCGCCGCGCCATCGAGCGGACCATCGCCCGGCAGGCCGTGGCCCGCGTCAGCGACGAGGATGTCGCCTATCTGCGCGCCAATATCGCCGCCGAAGCCGAGGCGCGGGCCCGCCGGGACAAGCCGACCGAATTGCGCCTGTCGCAGCAGTTCCACATGTATCTGGCGCGGCTTTCCGGCAATCGCGTGCTGGAACGCTTTTTGGCCGAGCTGACCATGCGCAGCACCCTGATCCTGGGCATGTATCCCAGTGCCGCGCATTCATGCGCGCATTGCGACGACCATGTCGGGATCGTCGATGCCCTGATGGCGCGTGACGAGGAATTGCTGCTGCGTCTGACCGACGACCATCTGCGGCATCTGGAGGCGGGGCTGAATTTCGACCTGCCGCCGGTGTCTTCGGTCAGTCTCAAGGACCAGCTGATCGGTGCGCCGGCTGAGGGGGCAAGCGGCGACCGCAAGGCCGGGCGGCAGAACCTGCGAAACGCCTGAGCCGCGCAGATCCCGAGGCCCTGCGCATCATCATTGCACCGGACCGGCGCATGGCCCCGGCCGCCCGGCCAAGGCCGGGCACGGTCAGGTGGCCGGCTCGGGTCTCGGCCCCGAGCCGGCCAGATACTGGCGCAGCAGCACCAGCCCGAGGATCGCCGCACCGATCACGGTCGAGATGATTTCCGGCGCGATCATCATCAGCGCCGCCACGGGCAGCAGCATCCGCTCGACCAGCAGAAGCGGCCCCAGCAGCCAGTTGGTGATCGCCGCCGACAGTGCCACGATGCCCAGCACCGCGCCGGCAAAGGCCAGCAGGAAGTCAGGCAGGGTGAAGGATTGCGTGACCAGCAGCAGCGAGGGCGAGAAGACGAAGACGAAAGGCACCAGCGCCTTGCCCATGGACAGCCGGAAGGCGGTGTTGCCCGCCTTGAAGCCGTTGGCCCCGGCGATCCCCGCCCCGGCATAGGCGGCCAGCGCCACCGGCGGCGTCACGTCGGCCAGCACGCCGAAGTAGAACACGAAGAAATGCGCCACCAGCGGCTCGACATTCATCATGCCCAGAACCGGCGCGGCCACGGCCACCATGATGATGTAATTCGCCGTCGTCGGCACGCCGCATCCCATCAGCACGCAGACCACCGCGGTCATCAGCAGCGTGAACAGCAGCGTCAGCGTCTGGATGCTGAACAGTTCGAAGGGCAGCGCCGCCAGCAGGCTATGCACCGAGGCGGCCCAGCCCGCGGCGACCGAGGTGACCATGAAGGCGATCTTGAAGCCGACGCCGGTCAGGGTCACGACGCCGATCACCACGCCGACCAGCGCCGCGGCCGCCGTCACGGCCAGCGATTGCCGGGCGCCGGCGACGAAGCCCTCATAGATGCCGGCGGCGGTTTCCTTGACGCCCTCGATGGCGCCCGACGCCATGACCCGCTGGATCAGAAAGACCACCATGCAGGCGGTGATCGCCCAGAAGGCCGACAGGAAGGGCGTGCGACCCGACATCAGCATCCAGACCAGCAGCACCAGCGGAAAGACCGACAGCCAGCCCTCGCGCAGGACTTTCCACGCCTTGGGCAGCTCTTCCTGGCGCAGGCCGCGGATGCCCAGGCGCTTGGCCTCCAGATGCACCTGCACCAGCACGCCGAAGAAATGCATGAAGGCCGGCACGACGGCGGCGATCAGGATGGTGCGCAACGGGATGCCCAGGTATTCGACCATCAGGAAGGCGACCGCGCCCATCACCGGCGGGGTGATCTGCCCGCCGGTGGACGAAGCCGCCTCGACCGCGGCGGCGAAATGGCGCTTGAAGCCGATCTTGATCATCGCCGGGATGGTCAGCGCGCCGGTGGTCACGGTATTGGCGATCGACGAGCCCGAGATCGTGCCCAGCATCGCCGAGGAGACCACCGAGACCTTGGCCGGCCCGCCGGCGAAACGGCCGGCCAGCGCCGTTGCCAGGTCGATGAACAGCTGCCCCAGGCCGATCTTCTGCGCCATCACCCCGAACAGCACGAAATGGAACACATAGGTGGCGATGACGCCGAGCGCGGTGCCGTAGATGCCCTGCGAGGTCAGGTAGAGATGGTTGACGATATTGGCCCAGTCCGCGCCGGGATGCACCAGGATGCCGGGCATCGACTTGCCGAAATAGGCATAGGCGATGAACAGGGCCGCGATGACCGGCAGCGGCCAGCCCATCGAGCGGCGCACCGCCTCCATCAGCGCCACCAGCAGCACCGTGCCCATGGCGATGTCGAGCGGCAGCGGATTGCCGACGCGGAACTGCAGCTGGGCATAGATCCAGGGCACGTAGAAGGCGCTGACGGCGCCGCCGATGGCCAAGAGCCAGTCCGTCACCGGCACGCCGAGGACGGCAAGACCGTCCGTCCTGTGCCGGTTGCGTGCCAGCGACGAGAAGCTGAGATAGACGATGAACAGCGACACGCCCATATGCAGCCCGCGATGCGTGGTCGCGCGCGGGATGCCGAACCCGGCCGTGTAATAGTGATAGGCCGCAAGCAGGAACAGGATGATCCCCGAGAGGATGGCGATCGGGCGCGTCACCGTGCGGAATCGCGCCTCGGGATCGTATTCCTCCTCCAGCGCGCGAAGCTGGTCGTCGGTAAGCGGGCGGGTTGGCTCGGTCATGCGGTTTTCCTGCCGTTCGGTTCAGGACCAAAGGACGCGGACCAGGGACCGGCCGCGTCCTTTTCGTCACGTTGCGGGCCTGCTCATTCGAGCTTGCCGGCCTCCTTGTAGAAACGCTCGGCGCCCGGGTGGAAGGGAATGCCCGCGCCCTGGGTGGCGCTGTCCAGCGTGATCAGCTTGCCCTTGGCATGGCCGGCGGCGAACAGCTTCTGGGTGTTCTCGTTGTAGATCGCCGCGGTGATGCCGTGGATCAGCTCCTCGGGCTGGTCGGCGCTGGTCACCAGCTGCGCCCCGACCGAGATCGTGGCGACATCGGCGTCCTGTCCCTCATAGGTTCCGGCCGGAACGGTGTCGGTGGCGAAGAAGGTATAGTCCTCGCGCAGCTTGTCGACCTCGGGGCCGGTGATCGGCACCAGCACCACATCGTGCTGGCTGGCCAGCTCGGCGATGGCACCCGCCGGATAGCCGCCGACGAAGAAGAAGGCGTCCATGGCGCCGTCGCGCATCCGGTCGGCCGCCTGGTCGGGCTTGAGATATTCCGGCGTGATGTCCGATTCCGACAGGCCGAAGGCTTCCAGGATGATCTTGGCATCGACCAGCGTGCCCGAGCCCGGCTCGTCCAGCGACACCCGCTTGCCCTTGAGATCGGCGACCGAGCCGATGCCCGCATCCTTGCGTGCCACGAGGTGGATGCTTTCGGGATAGAGGTTGGCGATCAGGCGCAGTTTCTCGACCGCCGGCTGGCCTTCCCAGAGCCCGGTGCCGGTCTGCGCCCAATAGGCCACGTCGGACTGGCTGAACCCGGCCTCCATCGCGCCGCCGTTGATGGCGTTCACGTTGCCGACCGAGCCGTTCGAGGCCACCGCCGTCGCCACCAGCCCCGGCACCCCGCAGGAGCCGCCATCCTCGCAGGCGCGCGAGCCGGGCGGGCTGGAGATCGCGTTGGCGATCAGCCCGCCGATCGGGTAATAGGTGCCGGCCGTGCCGCCGGTGCCGATGCGGAAGAACGACATCTCCTGCGCCGCCGCGGCCTGGCCGAAAGAGGCGGCGACGGCGAAGGCCGCGAACAATGTCCTGAGTTTCATGTGCTTATCCCTGTTTGCCTGGTTGTCTGGACGCAGGTTAGCCAGAGCCGGCGCCGGCGACAACCGCCGAGGCCCGCCGGAAGGGTGCCGTGACGTCCGGTCCTGGCCGGGCCTTGCGGCTTGTCGACGATGGCAGTCCGCCGGGTTTCGCCTTGCGATCCTGCGGGGGATGTGCCGGGCATGCCCCGTTCCGCGAAGCAGGGACCAAGCCCGGCGGGCACCCGGGCCGGTGCGGCGCGTTCCGGTCGGATGCGTCTTGATATGTAGTCGATTCGCTCCTAGCACGCGCGGGAACAGAAAGGCGGAACATGTCTGACAAGGATCTCGAGCCCCGACACTTGGAAACGCTGGACCGCGATCTCGGCCGCTTCGCAAATCTGGAGGCGGCTGCCGCCTATGTGGCCCGGCCTTTGGTGGCGCCGGGCATCGGCTTCGTCTTCATCATCCTGGCCGGGCTCGCCGCGGCGATGCTGCTGGGGCAGAGCGGCGAGATGCTGATCGTCGTCACCGCCGCCGTGTTCGGCGCCTATATGGCGCTCAACATCGGCGCCAACGACGTGGCCAACAACATGGGCCCCGCGGTGGGGGCCAACGCGCTCAGCATGGGGGGCGCCATCGTCATCGCGGCGGTGTTCGAAAGCGCCGGGGCGCTGATCGCCGGGGCCGACGTGGTTTCGACCATCGCCAAGGGCATCGTGGCGCCCGAGGCGCTGGACACGCCCGCGACCTTCGTCTGGGCGATGATGGCGGCGCTGCTGGCCTCGGCGCTGTGGGTGAACCTGGCGACATGGATCGGGGCGCCGGTCTCGACCACGCATGCCGTGGTCGGCGGCGTCGTGGGTGCGGGCATCGCCGGGGCCGGCTTCGGCGCGGTCAGCTGGGACCAGATGCTGGCCATCGCCGCCAGCTGGGTCATCTCTCCGGTGCTGGGCGGCGTCGTGGCGGCGGGCTTCCTGTCGCTGATCAAGAGCCGCATCGTCTATCGTGAGGACAAGATCGCGGCGGCCCGCGTCTGGGTGCCGATCCTGGTCGGCATCATGGCGGGGACCTTCGCCGCCTATCTGGTGATGAAGGGGCTGAAGCAGCTGGTCGAGGTCTCGATGGGGGCCGCGCTGCTGCTGGGCCTGATGGTCGGGCTGGGCTGCTGGCTGCTGATGATTCCGGTCACGCGCCGCCAGTCCGCGGGGCTGGAGAACCGCAACAAGTCGCTGAAGGTGCTGTTCGGCATCCCGCTGGTCGCATCGGCGGCGCTGCTCAGCTTTGCCCATGGCGCGAACGACGTCGCCAATGCCGTCGGTCCGCTGGCGGCCATCGTGCAGACCGTTCAGACCGGCAATTTCAATAGCGACGTGACCATTCCGCTGTGGGTCATGCTGATCGGCGCCTTCGGGATCTCCTTCGGGCTCAGCCTGTTCGGTCCCAAGCTGATCCGCATGGTCGGCAGCGAGATCACCAAGCTCAACCCGATGCGCGCCTATTGCGTCGCCCTGTCGGCGGCGATCACGGTCATTCTGGCAAGCTGGCTGGGATTGCCGGTCAGCTCGACCCATATCGCGGTGGGCGCGATCTTCGGGGTGGGCTTTTTCCGGGAATGGGACGCCGAGCGGCGCCTGAAGAAGGCCCGCATGGCCGTTCCCCGCCCGGAACGTATTCCTGCGGACGAGCGCCGTCGCCGCAAGCTGGTCCGCAGGCTGCATGTGCTGACCATCGGCGCGGCCTGGGTCGTCACCGTTCCTGCCGCGGCGCTTCTGTCGGCGCTCCTGTTCCTGATCCTGCGGCAGATACCGGGCTGAGGCATGGCGGGAAGTCCGGGGGCGCCAGGGTGCGGGGCCGGGCGCGAAATCGGGCGGCGGAGCCCCGCCGGCCCGCCGTCGCGTGCCGGGCGCTGCGCGTGGCAGAGCTTGACATTCGGCGCCGAAATTCCCCGTCTGTAGGCATTGCAATAACGAAACGCGGGATCAATGGGACTCGATCAGATAGAAGAAGCCTTGGGCAAGATCGGCGGCATCGTCTGGGGACCTTACCTTCTTGTTCCCCTGTTGCTGGGCACCGGGCTTTACCTGACCATCCGCTTGCAGGGCATCCAGCTTGTCCGGCTGGGCGCTGCCCTGCGTCTCGGTCTGCTCAAGCGCAAGGATGACGATGCCGAGGGCGACATCTCGCAATTCCAGGCGCTGACCACCGCCATGGCCGCAACCGTCGGCACCGGCAATATCGTCGGCGTGGCGACGGCCATCGCCGCCGGCGGCCCGGGGGCGTTGTTCTGGATGTGGGTCACGGCGATCCTGGGCATGGCCTCGAAATATTCCGAGGCCTTTCTCGGCGTGCGCTTCCGCACCACCGACGAGGTCGGCGAGAAGAACGGCGGCCCGCAATATTACCTCGAGCGCGGCATCCCGAACGGCTTCGGCAAGGCCCTTGCGCTGTGCTTTGCGGTCTTCGCCGTCTGTGCCTGTTTCGGCATCGGCAACATGACCCAGGGCAATTCCATCGCCTCGAACCTGGAGCGCAGCTTCCTGATCCCGACCTGGATCACGGGCGTGGTTCTGGCCGTCCTGACGCTGGTGGTGCTGGTCGGTGGCATCAAGTCCATCGGCCGGGTGACCGCCGGGCTGGTGCCGGCGATGATCCTGTTCTACGTGCTGGGCGCGCTCTACATCCTGCTGGTCAACATCCAGGCGCTGCCCGCCGCGCTGGGCGAGATCTTTTCGCAGGCCTTCACCGGCACGGCGGCGACGGGCGGCTTCCTCGGCTCGACGATCATGGTCGCGGTGCAGTTCGGCGTGGCGCGCGGCATCTTCTCGAACGAATCCGGCATGGGTTCCGCCGCCATCGCCGCGGCTTCGGCGCAGACCACGCATCCGGTGCGGCAGGGACTGGTGTCGATGACCCAGACCTTCATCGACACGATCATCGTCGTGTCCTGCACCGGCCTTGTCATCATCACCACCGGCGTCTGGAACGAGATCGACCCGCAGACCGGGCTGCAGATCTCGCCCTCGATCATGACCGGGCAGGCCTTCACCCATGGCCTGCCGGGGCAATGGGGGCATTGGATCGTGACCGTCGGGCTGGTGCTTTTCGCCTATTCGACCATCCTGGGCTGGGCCTATTACGGCGAGCGCAACCTGGAACGGCTGGTGGGCCATCGCGGCGTCATGCCCTTCCGCATCCTGTTCTCGCTGGCGGTGCTGCTGGGCTGCACGGTCCAGCTGGGCGTGGTCTGGAGCTTCTCGGACGTGATGAACGGGCTGATGGCCATCCCGAACCTGATCGGGCTGCTGATCCTGTCCGGCCTGATCGCGCGTGAAACCCGCTTCTACCTTCGCCACGATCCGCGGCTGGAGGCCAACCGCCAGCAGATCGAGCACTTCATGAAGGGCCAGCCAAGCTGGGAGGAATGGAAGGCGAGCGAGCGGTCGTAGCCCCCGCAGATCAACCGCTGTGGTTCCGCCGGGTGACGGCGGAGCCGGGGTCGGGGGCGCGGATCAGCGCCAGCGCCAGCGTCTCGCGCAGGCGCCCCAGGCTCGGGTGATCGGCCGAGCCGGCGGTCGGGAAGGACAAAAGCGCCACCCGCCGCGCCTCGGCCAGGAGCCGCCGTGCGCGACCGGCTGGAATGGCCCGCCTCGCGCGACCGGGCCTGCCTGCGCGCAAGCAGGCCATGGGTCTTGTTCCATCCCTTCGGCCCAATGCGCCCGGGGGTATTGCCGCAGGATGCCGCCGTTGCGGTTCAACCCCCTTGCCGCAGCGCCGCGATCAGGTCGTGGAAACGGTCGCCCTGCACGATGACATGGGCGCGCAGCGCCTCGGCCGCGCCCTCGCCGTCGCCGGCGCGGATGCGCGCCACCACCGCGTCATGTTCGGTGAAGGACCGCATCATCCGGTTGCGCACCTTCAGCTGCATGCGCCGATAGGGTTGCAGCATGGCATGCAGTCGCGAGGCCTCCTGCTCCAGGAAGGCGTTGTGCGTGGCGCGATAGATGCAATGGTGGAAATCCGAATTGCGGGCGTAATAGGCCTCGACCTCGCCCGCCTCGGCCAGCCGGCGGCATTCGCCATGCACCGCCTCCAGCGCCGCCATTTCCGCCTCGGTGATGCGGCGGGCGGCCAGGCGGCCGCAGGTGGCCTCGATCTCGGCCATGACCTCGAAACGCTCGGCCAGTTCGCTGGGGCTCCATTCGGTGACGAAGGTGCCGCGCTTGGGCACCACCCGGACCAGCCCCGATGCTTCCAGCTGGTGCAGCGCCTCGCGGATCGGGGTGCGCGAGACGTCGAATTCCCGCTCCAGCGCCTCGGGGTCCAGACGGGCGCCGGGCAGGTATCTGCCTTCCACGATGGCGTTTTCCAGCGCGTTGCGGATGCGCAGCGGGGTGGGAATCGTCGCCATGAAAGCCTCCTTCGCCTCTCTGCCCAGAAGATAGGCGGTTGGCGAACATTTATCCATGTTCCGTTTTGTTATATACAACATCGTATGTGAAACGTATAACAGCGCCGTGAGAGGATTCGCACGCCGGAGGAGGGCGCGGGAATCGACAAGGAGGTTTGCATGGAGAGGAGCCGCGCATGACCCCGCATCTGCTTTCAATCTATACGCTGGCGGCGATGTTCGTCGTCGCCACGATCTGGCCGATCAACATGGGCGTGCTGGCCTATGTCGGCGCCTTCCTGGTCGGCACCCTGCTGGCCGGCCAGGCCGCCAAGGAGATCATCGCCGGTTTCCCCAGCGGCCTGTTCCTGACGCTGGTCGGCATCACCTGGCTGTTCGCGCTGGCGCAGAACAACGGCACCATCGACTGGCTGGTGCGCATGGCGGTGCGCGCCGTCAAGGGCCGCATCGGCGCGATCCCGTGGATCATGTTCGGCATCTCGGCCGTCCTGACCGCCGTCGGCGCCGTCAGCCCCGGCGCTGTTGCCATCGTCGCGCCGATCGCGCTGGGCTTCGCCTTCCGCTACCAGATCTCGCCGCTGCTCATGGGCCTGATGGTGGTGCATGGCGCGCAGGCCGGGGGCTTTTCGCCGATCAGCATCTATGGCGGCATCACCAATGGCGTGGTGGCCAAGGCCGGGCTGCCGCTGTCGCCGATGACCACCTTCGCCGCCAGCTTCTTCGTCAACGCGGCGGTGGCGCTGCTGCTGTTCATGGCCCTGGGCGGGCGCAAGCTGATGCAGGCGCACGCGGACCGGATCGAGCCGGTCACGGTGCCGCATGTCGAGATCGCCCGCCCCGCCACCGGCCCGCAGATCTTCGGCGACAGCGAGGCCGAGGCGCTGAGCCGCCGCATCGGCGAGGAGGGCGGCGGCGAATCGAACCGCCTCGTCGCCGAGGTCGAGGAAGGCAATCAGCCCGACGGCACCCCCTATCAGATCGCGACGCTGGCCGGGCTGGCGCTGCTGGCGGTGCTGGTGCTGGCCTTCAACCTCGATATCGGCTTCGTCTCGCTGACCATCGGGCTGGCGCTGGCGCTGTGGGACCCGACCATGCAGAAACGCGCCATGGCCCAGGTCGCCTGGCCCGAGATCGTGCTGATCACCGGCGTTTCCACCTATGTCGCGGTGCTGGAGCACATGGGCACCATCGACTTCGTCGGCGACAGCGTGGCCGGCATGGCCTCGCCCTTGCTGGCGGCGCTGATGCTGTTCCTGATCGGCGCCGTGGTCTCGGCCTTCGCCTCGTCCACGGCGGTGCTTGGCTCGCTGATCCCGCTGGCGGTGCCGTTCCTGCAGGGCGATACGGGCGTGGGCGCCATCGGCTTCATCGCCGGCATGGCCGTCGCCTCGACCATCGTCGATGTCAGCCCCTTCTCGACCAACGGCGCTTTGGTTCTGGCCAATGCCCGCGGGGTGGACCGCCAGGTGTTTTTCCGCAAACTGCTGAACTACGGCGCGCTGGTGACGCTGGTCGCCCCGGTCGTGCTGTGGCTGATCTTCGTCGTGCTGCCGGGATGATCCCGGCAGGCCACCCGCTTTTTGGAGGCCCGAAATGATCAAGACCGTCGAGACCCCGCGCCCCGGACGCCCGGCCTTTCTGGGCGAGCTGTTCGAGGTGCTGACAGAGCGCGGCCGCCGCCTGCTTGGGCGGCGGGGCGCCGGCACCGCCACCGAGGCGCCCGACCTGTGCGAGCTGGGCGAGGCGCTGCTGTCGCGTCGGGGCGAGGCTTCGGGCGTGGCCATCGCCCAGGGTCTGCTCGCCGCCTTCGAGGATGCCGATGAGGCGACGCGGCTGGCCTTCCTGCAGAACCTCGCCGACCGTTTCGGCCCCGATCCGGCGGCGGTCCGCGCGGCGCTGGCGGCGGTGCAGCGCGACCCCGAGGACGGGCGGGCCATCGAGGCGCTGCACGACGCCGCCGAGCCGCGCCGGCAGGAACTGTTCCGCCGCCTGAACCTGGCGCCCGGCGGCACGGCGGCGCTGGTGCGGATGCGCGAGGAGCTGCTGCGCCATCTGAAGGGCAACCCCGCGCTGCGCCGGGTGGACGGCGATTTCGCGCATCTCTTCGCGTCCTGGTTCAACAGGGGGTTTCTCGTGCTGCGCCATATCGACTGGAACACGCCCGCCAGCATCCTGGAAAAGATCATCCGCTACGAGGCGGTGCATGCCATCCAGAACTGGGACGACCTGCGCAACCGCCTGCAGCCGACCGACCGGCGCTGCTACGGCTTCTTCCACCCGCAGCTGGTGGACGAGCCGCTGATCTTCGTCGAGGTGGCGCTGACCGAGGAGATCCCGGACAATGTCGCCGGGCTGCTCGACCTCGACCGCCAGCCGATCGAGGCGGAGCGCGCCAGCACCGCGGTGTTCTATTCCATCTCGAACACCCAGCGCGGGCTGGCCGGGGTGTCCTTCGGCAATTTCCTGATCAAGCAGGTGGTCGAGGAGCTGAAGGCCGAACTGCCCAACATCCGCAGCTTCGTCACGCTGTCGCCGGTGCCGGGCTTTGCCGCCTGGCTGGCCCAGCAGCGCAAGGACGCGATGTCGGAACTGATCGACGCCGACCAGCGCCTGGCCTTCGCCCTGCTGGACGATCCCGACTGGCACAAGGACCCGGCCAAGGCCGAAAGCCTGCGCGCCCCGCTTCTGGCCGCCGCCGCGGCCTATTTCCTGCGCGCCCGCGACGGCAAGGGCCGCGTCGTCGATCCGGTGGCGCGCTTCCACCTGGGCAACGGCGCCCGGCTGGAGCGGCTGAACTTTCTGGGCGATGTCTCGGCCCACGGGCTGAAGCAGTCGCATGGGCTGATGGTGAACTATCTCTATGATCTCGACCGGATCGAGGCGAACCACGAAGCCTTCGCCGAACGCAGCGCCATCGCCGCATCGGACAGCGTCAAGCGCGCGCTGCCGGCCTCCAACCCATGAACCACGGGGACAACGCATGAGTGACAATCTGTTCGACCTTCTCGCCGCCGGCATCACCGACCCCGAGGCCGTGGCCATCGAGACGCAGGCCGGCGAACGCATCCGCTACGGCGACCTGATCGCCCGCAGCGGCCGCATGGCCAATGCGCTGGCGGCCCTCGGCGTCCAGCCCGGCGACCGGGTGGCGGTGCAGGTCGAGAAATCGGTGCAGGCGATCATCCTCTATCTCGCCACCCTGCGGGCGGGCGCGGTGTTCCTGCCGCTGAACACCGGCTACACCCCCGCCGAGATCGGCTATTTCCTCGGCGATGCCGAGCCGCGGGTCTTTGTCTGCGACCCTGCCCGGCAAGAGGCGCTGCGCGAGCCCACCGAGGCCGCCGGTGCCCGCATGGTCACGCTGGATGCCGAGGGGCGGGGCAGCCTGACCGACGCCGCCGATGCCGCCCCCGAAACCTTCGCCACCGTGGCGCGGGACAGCGGCGACCTGGCCGCGCTGCTTTACACCTCGGGCACCACCGGCCGGTCCAAGGGCGCGATGCTGACCCATGGCAACCTGGTCTCGAATGCCCAGGTGCTGCGCGAGGCCTGGCGCTTTACCGCGCAGGACGTGCTGATCCATGCCCTGCCGATCTTTCACACCCATGGCCTGTTCGTCGCCACCAACGTGGTGCTGTTCTCGGGCGCCTCGATGATCTTCCTGCCGAAATTCGACGTCGACCGGATCTTCGAGGCGATGGCGCGGGCGACCGTGCTGATGGGCGTGCCGACCTTCTATGTCCGCCTGCTTCAGGACGACATGCTGAATGCCGAGACCACCGCGAACATGCGGCTGTTCGTCTCGGGCTCGGCGCCGCTGCTGGCCGAGACGCATCGCGAATGGCAGGCCCGCACCGGCCACGCCATCCTGGAACGCTATGGCATGACCGAGACGAACATGAACGCCTCGAACCCCTATGACGGCGAGCGCATCGCCGGCACCGTCGGCCTGCCGCTGCCGGGCACCGAGATCGTCGTCACCGACCCGGAAACCGGCGCCGAACTGCCGCGGGGCGAGATCGGCATGATCGAGGTGCGCGGCCCGAACGTCTTCAAGGGCTACTGGCGCATGCCGGAAAAGACCGCCGCCGAACTGCGCGCGAACGGCTTCTTCATCACCGGCGACCTGGGGAAATTCGACGAGCGCGGCTATCTGCACATCGTCGGCCGCGGCAAGGACCTGATCATCACCGGCGGCTACAACGTCTATCCCAAGGAGATCGAGACCGAGATCGACGCGCTGCCCGGCGTGGTCGAATCCGCCGTGATCGGCCTGCCGCATCGCGATTTCGGCGAAGGGGTGACGGCGGTGGTGGTCCCGACCGGCAGCCCCGCCCTGACCGAGGCCGAGGTGCTGGCCCCGCTGGAGGGGCGGCTGGCCAAGTTCAAGCAGCCCAAGCGGGTGCTATTCGTGGACGAACTGCCGCGCAACACCATGGGCAAGGTGCAGAAGAACCTGCTGCGCGACCGCTTCGCCGGGCTTTACGACTAGCAGGCCGCTGAAGAGCCCGGCCTCGCCGCGTCCTGCGGCACAGGATTCGGACTGGCCGGGGTGATCCGGGAAAGGAGCGGGATCGGGGCATTGGCGTGGGGACGAGCAAGGTCAATGCCTGGCTGCGGTTCGAGGCATCCTCCTCGATCAGGACGCGGACGGGCTTGCCGCCCGAAGGCTGCGGGGTTGAATGCGGGGACAAGAGTGACGCCGTCATGGCGCATCAGGCGCTGCCTGAAAAGCCCGCCTGCATGATCTGGCTTCGTCGGCATCACTCCGGTGTCGCCGAGGCGGGGCATCCTGCAAGGGACATCGATGGGGGGCGGGTCCCTGCCAGTCACGCTGAACCTGGTGCTGAACGGGGCGGGCGATGCCGGGCGACGTCACCGCTCGCGCCAGCCGCACGCTGGCCCGTTGCCTGTCGCATGGCACCACGGCGATCCGCAGCCATGTGAATGTCGACAAGGATGCCGGATTTGCCGGGATCGAGGCGCTGGCGCAGCTGCGCGGCGACTGGGCGGATCGCGTGCGCCTGCAGCTGGTCGGCTTCATGACCCCGCATCCCGGGCAGGATCTGGACTGGCTGCGCGCCAATATCGACCGCGCCGCCGGGCTCTCGGACGCCATGGGCCGCACCCCCGCCGTGGCCGAGGACCCCGACCGTTATCGGGACATCCTCTTCGACGCCGCCGCCCGGCACGGCCTGCCGGTGGACCTGCATCTGGACGAGCATCTGGACGCCTCGCGCCGGCAGTTCGAGCCCTGCCTGCAATGACGGCATGGCGCCCGGGACCCGCAAGGCTCCGGGCGCCGCCCCGGAAAGATCCCCATCCTGCCCCGCGCGCCGCGGCCACGCGGGCGCTTGATCATGGGGACGATGCCGCAGAAGCATCGTGGACACCGGGAGCAAAGCCAGGGTCGATGAGATCATCCTGGTTGACGGGCTGCGGCCCCGGAGCAGCTGGAGGACCAGACCGATTTCGAGACAAGTTTTCGCCCAGACCCCGCGAATGAATCCGACGCGTTCCGATCAAGGGCATGGTCTGCGGTGTCCGGGTGGCGAAAGGGAAGCGAAGGAGAAGATCCTGCGGAAAGGGCGAGCCGCCCCTGGCATAATGGGGGCTTGCGGGCTGGTGTAGCGCCTCACGAAACCTGTCGTGATGATCCGGCGCTTATCGCCCATCGCATGGCAGCCTGCAGACCTGCTCCAGCCCGTGGGTCTGGCGGTTGCGGATGGTGATGCTGCCGCCGTGGCGCTCGATGATCTCGCGCGCGATGGCGAGGCCGAGTCCGGCGCCCGGGAAGGACTTGCGCCGGGCCTGATCGACGCGGAAGAACGGCTCGAAGATCTGCGCCAGCAGTTCGGGCGGCACGCCGGGGCCGTCGTCCTCGATCCGGATCACCGCATTGCCGCCCTCGCGCGCCAGCGCCACGCGCGCCCCGCCGCCATGGGTCGCGGCATTGGCGATCAGGTTGCGCAGCGCGCGCTTCAACGCGATGGGGCCGGCATGGACGGTCAGCGGCGGCAGCGCGCCCAGCTCGACCTTCTGGTCCAGCACCTGCAATTCCAGGGCGATCTGGCGCAGCAGCCGGTCCAGCCGGACCGGTTCGCCCCCGTCCAGCCCGACCTCCTCGCGCACCAGGCGGATGGCGCTGTCGGCGATCATGTCCAGCTCCTCGAGATCCGAGAGCCATTTCGCCCGCTCGGCATCGTCCTCGATGAACTCGGCCCGCAGCCGCATGCGGGTCATCGGCGTGCGCAGGTCGTGCCCCGCCGCCGCCACCAGCCGCATCCGGCTTTCCATCGCCTGCCGCAACTGCGCCGAGAGCCGGTTCAGCGCCCGCGCCGCCGTCCGCACCTCGCCCGAGCCGGTTTCGGGGATTCGCTCCAGCACGCCGTCCGGGCCGACGCGATCCACCGCATCCTCGAGCAGTTGCAGCGGCCGCGTCAGCCGGCGCGCGGCGTGGATCGAAATGGCGGCGCTGCCCAGCACGATCAGGGTCAGCCAGATCACCAGCACCTTCCAGCGGCCGGGCGGCGGCGACAGGTCCGGTATCTCGGTGATGAACCAGCGCCCGTCGCCGATGCGGATCGAGGCGGTAAAGGATTCCTGGCCCGGCAGTTTGGTGACCCGCGCATCGAGCGGCTGGCCGGTATGGCGCAGGGCGGCGCCGAGAAAGCGCGACATCCGCTCGTCCGGCTCGCCGCCCGCGGGGGCGGGCTGCAAGGCGCGCGGCCGGTCCTGGGGCCGGCCATGGCCCAGCAATGCCAGGGTCGCATGGATCTGCCGCGCCACCGGCTCCATCGTGGCCTGCGGCAAGGGGGGGCGCATCACGCTGGTCGCGGTATAGGTCGCCAGCACCACGACGGTGACAATGGCCGCGATCAGCAGGGCGGCGATGCGGGTCTGGAGCGAGCTCATCCCCGCGTCGCCCCCACGCTGACCGGCACGGACAGCTGATAGCCGCCGTTGCGCACCGTGCGGAAGATCGGCGCCGGCTCCTTTTCGGCCAGTTTGCGGCGCAGCCGGCTCATCAGCACGTCGATGGAACGGTCCAGCGGATCGCGGTCGCGGCCCTGGGTCAGGTCCAGAAGCTGGTCGCGCGACAAGAGCCGGCCCGGGCGCTCCAGGAACACGCGCAGCAGGTCGAACTCGGCGCCGGTAAGCTCGATCTCGCTGCCGTCCGCGGCCCGCACCCGGCGCTGGCCGGGATCGAGCTCGAAACCGGCAAAGCCGTAGGTCCGGGTCTCGGGGGCGGCGGGCTCGTCCTGACCCCCGGTGCGGCGCAGCACGGCCTTGATGCGGGCGACCAGTTCGCGCGGGTTGAAGGGCTTGCCCAGATAGTCGTCGGCGCCGAGTTCCAGCCCGATGATGCGGTCCACGTCCTCTTTCAGCGCGGTCAGCAGGATGATGCGCAGCTCCGGCCGGTGCTCGTGCAGGCTGCGGCAGATATCGAGGCCGGAGCCGTCGGGCAGCATCACGTCCAGGACGATCAGGTCCGGGGCGCCGTCCGTCACCCGCGCCTCGCATTCGCGGCGGTCGGCGGCGACAGAGACGCGGAAACCCTGCCCTTCCAGATAGCGGCGCAGCAGGTTGCGGATTTCGGGATCGTCGTCGACGATCAGGATATGGTTCATCGTCATCACCTTGAGATGCGTCCGTTCTAGCGGATTTCGGCGCGCCTCGCTCAGGCAAATTTGTGACGAAACATTGCTGGATCGCCCTTTGGAAACACTCGTTTGCAAAACTTGGCCGCCCGGAAAGAATTCGTCACCGGCAAGACCTAAGCCGGACAAGCGGCCCCTGTAGCGTCATCGGCATCGCAACCGATGAAAGGTCCCTCCGATGAAGAACATCCCGATGAAAGCTCTGGCGATGGCCGCCCTGCTGGGCGCAGCCGGCATCCCCCTTGCCGCGACGGCGCAGAACGCCGGCGAGGCATCCCCCGCCCCGGCGGAGGAACCGGCGCGTCCCCAGCCTGGTCCTGCCGGGGCCCCTCATGGTCGAGACGACGTCTTCCGTCCCCATATCGGCCGGCCCGGCCCGGCGGGCATGACGCCGGCTCTCGGCCTTGCCGCGCATCTTGCCGCGACCGAGACCTATCTGGGCATCACCGGAGAGCAGCAGGATGCCTGGCGCGATTACAGCCAGGCGTTGATCGTCTTCCTCGAACCGCCGGCTCCCGACGCCCGTGCCGAGGGCGGCGAGCCCCCGGCCGATCAGGCCCGGCCGCTGGCCGCCGAGCGCATGGCGCAACATGCGCTGGCCCGCGCCGAGAAGGCCCGCGCGCTGCTCGCGGCAGCGACCGCGCTGCGCGGGTCGCTGGAGCCGGCACAGCTGGAGAGGCTGCAGCAGGTCGATCCGGGCTTTGGTCCCGGCCCGCACGGCCCGCGCCATGAAGGCCCGGGGCGGCAGCAGCCCGGTCCCCGGCATCACCCCGCGCCGGCGCGCTGAACCGGCCTGCGTCGGGCAAGGGCGCCCGACGCGCCTTTCTTCCAGACCGCAGAACAGCAAGGACAGATGCAATGCGTCGCTTTTTCATGTTGACCGCGATCGCGGTGACGGCCCTGGGCAGCGGCCAGATGGCCATGGCCGAAACCCGCCCGGACGGCCCGCCGCCGGAATGCCGGCAGAACGATCGCAAATGCCCCGCGCCTCCGTCCAAGGACGCCCCGCGCAAGGCCAAGCGCAGCGAGCACAAGCCCCGCCCGGCCGAGGCACCGCCGCGCAACGCGAAAGGCAAGCACGCCCCCGAGGGGCGCAAAGCCCTGCGCGTAGGCGACAGCATCCGTGACGGTCGTCCCTTCCAGCGCGCGGCCAACAGCCGTTTCGCTGCGCCGCCGCGCGGTCAGGAATATCGTGTCGTCCATGATCAGGTCGTGCTGGTGGACCAGAAGACCAAACGGATCGTGCAGATCCTTGGCCCGGCCAACCGGTAACGCCGAAAGGAATTTCCCATGAGAAAGATCATCATTCTGGCAGGCTTGGCGCTGCTTCACATCAGCACGACGCCGGCACTTGCGGACCCTTCCGCGCGTTGCGCGCAGGGGGACCGGAATTGCGCGGTCAAAACCGAGCCGGGCAAAAAAGCCGAGCTCGGGGCCAAAAGCCGGGAGGCGCAAAAGCATTCCGCCTCGGATGCGAAACAGCAAAGCAGGGGGCCGAAAATTGGCGACGTCGCGCGCAGCGGCCGCTCTCTGAACTCTTCCGAGGGCCGCAGGCTGGCAAAACCGACGGCCGGCCGCGCTTATCGCGTGATGGATGAGCGCGTGGTTCTGGTCGATTCCAACACCATGAAAGTCGTGCAGGTTCTGGGACTGGTTTCGGACATTCTTCGCTGATCATTCCACGGGTCAGGCAAGAGGCGGCGATCGGGCAATCCGGTCGCCGCCTTTTTTGCGAAACCCGCAACTTCACAGCCCGGAGTAACGCGCCGGCACGGTCGAGAGCACTTGCCCGGAGGCATCCACCAGCAGGAAGGCGCCGGGTTGCAATTCCCAGCGTTGGCCCTCCTCGGGTTTCGGCAATGCGTGGTTGTGATAATCGACCACCACGCCGCGGCCGCTGCGTGCCGCAGGCTCGACGGCTGCGGGGGCAGTGCTGCCGGGATAGCGGTAGATATGCCCCGTCGGTTCATCCTTTTCCGAACAGGCGGCCAGCGTGGCCACCAGGGCAAGCAGGGGAATGACTTTCACGATATTGTCCTTTTTGCATAGTCTCGGGAAACACCCCCCTTTCATCCTTTTTGGAGTGCTTTGACGGGCCGAGTTTTGCTGCGTTGACGGCCGGGAGGTAGCCGAGGATCAGGAACGGTGCCGGTTTTTCCGCATTGTTCCGACATAGCCGCTGGGCGTTTCCATCGTTGGTCTCGTCTGTGTCGAGAGGTTTCCGCCAGGGCCGAATTTGTAACAGACTGTTTCCCGACGCCTCTCGGAAAACAATTCCGGTTGCATGTTACCGATCGTTTCATTGATCCGGTCCGCGGACGGCGACGATGGGCTGGGGGATGCGACAAGCACGCAGCCTTCCGCATCACTTATGCCAGCAAGCTAAAACCGCGCGTTCCACGGACACTGGCACAGAGGATTTCAGCACGAGCGATGCGGGCGCGCCTGAAGCGGCCGGCCCGGCGGCACGATCTTTGTCCTGCAGGCCGTGATACGGCATCAAATGGCGAGGAACAGCGGGCATACTGCCCGGGGAATGGTCTGGAAGCGGGGCGACATGGGTCAGAACGAAGCGGGATTGGCAGCTGGTGATCGCAACCCCGTGCCGCATTTGCGCATCGACGCCTATGATGCCAGCGCCAAGCCCTTGCGCATGGCGCAGCGGCAGTTGCTGCACGAGTTGACGGTGGGGGTGCTGTGGCCGCATCGTCCCCGCGACCTGGATCTGTTCCTGTCGCTGGGGCAGGGCTACCTGGCGGTCGACGAGATCGGGCGTCCCCTTGGATCGGCCATGTATTTCCCGACGGGCGACGATTTCGCCATGCTGGGGATGATGGTCACGGTGCCGCGGTTGCAGGCGCGGGGGGCGGGCAAGTGGCTGCTGCAGCGGGTGATGGCCGATTGCGCGGGCCGGGATCTGCGGCTCAGCGCGACGCATTCGGGGTATCGCCTTTATGCGGCGGCGGGGTTCCGGCCGGTGGGCATCATCCGCCAGCAGCAGGGCATGGCGCGGGATATCGGGCCGTTTGACGCACCCGGCATCCTGGTCCGCGATCTGCGGGCAGAGGATGATGCGGGCCTTCGGGCCCTGGATGCAAACGCCTATGGCGCAAAGCGAACGCGGGTTCTGGACGCGCTGCTGCCCCTGTCGACCGGCACGGTCGCGTTGCGCGACGGTGCCGTCTGCGGCTTTGCGCTGCAGCGCGATTTCGGCAAGGGCACGGTGATCGGTCCCGTCGTGGCCGAGGGGGACGCCATGGCACAGGCCCTGATCGCCCCGCTGATCCGGGCGAATGCCGGCCGTTTCACGCGCCTCGACACGCCGGTGGACAGCGACGGCTTCCTGTCCTTCCTGACCGATGCCGGGCTGGTGGCCTTCGACACGGTTACGGAAATGTGCATCGGCCCCCACCGCCGCGCTGCGGAAGGGGCGGTGACCTACGGGCTGGCATCGCATTCGCTGGGATAGCGTTTCCGTCCCCGCGCGATCAGGACAGCCGGTCCTTCAGCCCGAACCACAGCCCCACCAGCGGCAGGAACCAGGGCTTGCCGCTATGCGCCGGGATCGCGGGCCAGGCGAGGCCCTCCAGCGGGTTCGTGCCGCGCCGGCCCAGGGCGATGTCCGCCAGGACCTGCCCGACCAGCGTGGACATCTGCGCGCCATGGCCGGAATAGCCCATGCCATAGATCATGCCGTCCACCTCTCCGGCGCGGGGGAAGCGGTCCTTGGTCATGTCCACCAGCCCGCCCCAGCAATAATCGATGGGAATATCCGCCAGATGCGGAAAGATCGCGGCCATGGACCGGCGCAGGATCGTCCCCGATTTCGCGTCAGAGGTCTGGTCCGACCGGGCCGAGAACCGTGCCCGTCCGCCGAAAATCAGCCGCCGGTCGGGCGACAGGCGGAAATAGTTGCCGATGTTCATCGAGGTCACGCAGGTCCGGTCGCCGGGCAGGGTGGCGGCGACCTCGGCATCCGACAGGGGCCGCGTGGCGATGATGAACGACCCGACCGAGATGATGCGCCGCCGGAAATGCCGCAAGGGCGCCGTCGTGCCATAGGCGCCGGTCGCCGCGATCACCCGGCCCGCGGCCAGGCTGCCGTGCGGGGTCTGCAGCTGCCAGCCATCGGCCAGCTTTGTCCTTCCGGTTACGGGCGTGCCTTGCCAGATCCGCGCGCCGTGGCGATGCGCCGCCGCGGCAAGCCCCTGGGCATAGCGGCCCATGTGGATCATCGCGGATTTCTCGTACAGCATCCCGCCGTGGAAGCTGTCGGACCCGACCTCGCTTCGCACCTGGTCGCGGTCCAGCCAGCGGGTGTCGGGATCGACCTCGGCATGGATCAGGTCGAAATTCGCGCGCAGCCCCGCGACATGGCTGGGCTTGGAGGCCAGCTTCAGCTTGCCCGAGCGGCGGAAATCGCAGGCGATGCCTTCCTCGGCCACGATCTGCTCGATCATGTCGATGGACCGGTCATAGGCGCGATATAGGGCATGGGCGCGCTCTGCCCCCAGATGCGCCTTGGCATCGGCATAGCCATGGGCGATGCCGTTGTTCAGATGCCCGCCATTGCGGCCCGACGCGCCCCAGCCGACATGTTCGGCCTCCAGCAGCGCCACGCGCACCCCGGCTTTCGCCAGGCTGCGGGCGGCGTTCAGCCCGGTGAAGCCGCCGCCGATCACGGCCACGTCGAAGCGTCCCTCGACCGGGCCGGCCTCGGCGCCCGCAAAGGGGGGCACGCCATCATGCCAATAGGATGCGTATTTCGTCACAGCCCCACCACCTCGGCCAGCCCCGAGATGTCCCGGACCTCGGTATAGCCGTAATGGGGATTGGCCGGCTCATGGCCGCGATTGACCCAGACCTTGTTGCGGATCCCCAGGTCATGCGCGGTCATCAGGTCATAGCGGAACGACGACGACACATGCAGCACGTCCTCGGGGCCGCAGCCAAGCTGGTCGAACATGTATTCGAAGGCCCGCATCTGCGGCTTGTAGGCGCCCGCGCTTTCGGCGGTGAAGACATGGTCGATGGGCGCGCCCAGCTTGGCGATGTTATGCGGGATCTGGTCGTTCATCGAATTGGTCAGCGCGACCAGCGGGATCTTCCCGGCAATGCGCCTAAGCCCCGCGGGCACGTCGAGGTTCGGCCCCCAGCTCGGCACGCGGGCATAGATGTCCTCGGCCACCGCGGGATCGAAGGCGATGCCGTTGCGCTTGCAGGTGCGTTCCAGCGCGTTGTGGACGACCTCGGCATAGGGTTTCCAGGCGCCCAGCACCTCGTCCAGGCGGTAGGCCGCGAAATTGGCGATGAATTTCTCCATCTGCGGGCCGCTGAGCTGCGCGCCGTAATGGTCGCGCGCGGCGCCCGCCATGTCGAAGAAGATCATCGTGCCGTGGCAGTCGAAGGTAATGAATTTCGGGCGCAGCGCCATGGGGGCCTCCTGTTGGTCCGTCTGATCCATCATTGGCGCGGTCTTGCGACAGCGCATGCGGCAGTCGGGCGCCTGACGGCAGGAGATTGCGAAATTCCGGCAATGGACGGCAGGCCCTGCCGCCCAGGACCCGACAACGGTGCCTGACCCTGCGCGGATCGGGCCAGGCTGGCGGCGTAACGGAAAGGAACCCCATGACCCTGCTGACCCTCATCGACACCGCCCCGGCCTTTGCCCCGCGCGAGGACGTGGCCGCCCCGGAGAAACTGATCGAGGGCGCCCCCGCCTTCAAGACCTGGGCCCTGGACGAGGTGCCCCTGGGCAACTGGTCGAAGATCCGCACCGGCATCTGGGAAGCGACGCCCGGCACCACCCGTTCCGTCAAGGGCGAGGCGCTGGAATTCTGCCATATCCTCTCCGGGGTGGTCGATCTGACCGAGGAAGGCGGCGAGACGCGCCGCTTCACCGCAGGCGACAGCTTCCTGATGAAGCCCGGCTTCAAGGGTACCTGGAAAACCATCGAAACCGTGCGCAAGATCTATGTCTTCGCCGACTGATCTTCTGGCCCGGCTGGTCGGGTTTCCCAGCGTCGTGGGCGGCCCGAACGGCGACATCATCGGCTTCGCGGCGGATTACCTGCGCGGGCACGGGATCGAGCCGGCGCTGGTCCCCGGACCCGAGGGCGACCGCTGGAACCTGTTCGCCAGCATCGGCGATGCCTCGCGCCCCGGCTATGTCCTGTCGGGCCATCTCGACGTGGTTCCGGCGGGCGAGCCGGATTGGCGGGCCGATCCCTTCGTCTTGCGCCGCGACGGCGACCGGCTGATCGGGCGCGGAGCCTGCGACATGAAGGGCTTTGTCGCCGCCGCCCTGGCGATGGTGCCCGAACTGGTCGCGATGCCGCTGTCCGCGCCGGTCCATATCGCGCTTTCCTATGACGAGGAGGCGGGCTGCCGGGGCGTGCCGCATCTGCTGGCGGCCCTGCCCGGGCTTTGCGCGCCGCCGCTGGGGGCGATCATCGGCGAGCCGTCCGGCCTGGTGCCGGTGCTGGCGCACAAGGGCAAGGCGGCGCTGCGGCTGGTGGCGACGGGGGTGGCGGGGCATTCCTCGCGCCCCGATCTGGGCGCCAACGCGATCCACGCGCTGCTGCCGGCGCTGAACGCAGCCGCGGCGCAGGCCGTGGCGCTGCAATCCGGGCCGCAGGACCCGCGCTTCGCGCCGCCCTGGTCCAGCCTGCAGATCGGCACCGTCGCGGGCGGGCAGGCCGTCAATATCATCCCCGACCGCGCCGAGGCGCAGATCGAGGCCCGCGCGATCCACGGCGTCGATCCCCGGGCGGTCCTGGAGCCGGTGGTGGCGGCGGCAGGGGGGCTGGCCGTGGACTGGCTGTCCTCCTATCCGGCGCTTGCGCTTGACGGCGATCACCCGCTGGCGCGGCTGTTGGCCGAGCTGACGGGCGCAACGCCCCTGGGCGCGGTCAGCTATGGCACCGAGGCCGGGCTTTACCAGCAGGCCGGGATCCCCGCGATCATCTGCGGCCCCGGCGACATCGCCCGCGCGCACCGCCCCGAGGAATACCTGACGATGGCCGAATTGCAGGACGTCTGCGCCCTGATCCGTCGCCTGGGGCGGCGGCTCTGCCCATGACAGCATTTTCTGCGGCGGCCGTTCTGCGATCCGCAGGACATGCCGCGCGCCCTTGCCAGATCGGCAATCCTGCGGGCGCGCTCGTGGCAGGATGGTGCCAAGAAGGACAAACCGCATGACCACGACCACTGCTCTTACTGCCTTTACCCCCGCCCATCTGCCGCAGGCGCTGCGCTTGTCGCAGCAGGCGGGCTGGCCCCACCGGGCCGAGGACTGGGCGCTGACCCTGTCCGTATCCCGGGGCGTCGTGGCGCTGGACGAAGGCCGCGTGGTCGGCACCGCGCTGTGTTCGCCCTTCGGCGCGGTCGCCACGCTGAACATGATCATCGTCGATGCGGCGATGCGCGGGCGGGGCCTGGGCCGCGCGCTGATGGAGGCGATCATCGCCCTGGCCGGCGACCGCGAAATGCGCCTGATCGCCACCGCGGACGGGCTGCCGCTTTACGAAAAACTCGGCTTCCGGGCCAGCGGCCAGATCGTTCAGCATCAGGGCCTTGCTGTCGCAACCGCGCCGGAACGGCCCGTCGCCACCGGCAATCCCGCCGATATCGACCGGCTCGCCGATGCCGACCGCGCCGCCAGCGGCATGGACCGCGCATCCCTGTTGTGCGACATCGCCGCCGCCGGCGAGGTCCTGACCTGCGATGCCGGCTTTGCCCTGCTGCGCGATTTCGGGCGCGGCCGCGTGGTCGGGCCGATTGTCGCCCCCGACACCGCCACTGCCCGCGCATTGCTGGCCGAGGCCGCGCGCCGCTGCGAAGGCAGCTTCCTGCGTGTCGATCTGCGCGCGGAACAGGGTCTTGACGGCTTCGCGGCGACGCTGGGCCTTGCCCATGCCGGCGGTGGCACCGCCATGACCCGCAACCCGCGCACCCCCGCACCCACGACCCAGGCCCTGATCTCGCAAGCCCTGGGCTGAACCCGGAGACCCCCATGCTGAGCAATTCCCTGGCCGAGCTTGACCGCCGGCACCTGATCCACCCGGTTTCGTCCTTTCGCGGGCATGAACAGCGCGGCGTGCGCATCCTGACCGGCGGGCAGGGCGCGACCGTCACCGACAGCGAGGGGCGCACCCTGATCGACGGCTTCGCGGGCCTGTGGTGCGTGAACGCGGGCTATGGCCACGAAAGCATCGTCGAGGCCGCCGCCGAGCAGATGCGCAAGCTGCCCTATGCCACCGGCTATTTCGACCTGGGCGCCGAGGCGCCGATCCGCCTGGCCGCCGCCCTGGCCGAACGCGCCCCGGGCGATCTGAACCACGTCTATTTCACGCTGGGCGGATCGGACGCGGTGGACAGCACCATCCGCTTCATCCGCTATTACTGGCACGCCAAGGGCCAGCCGGGCCGCGACCAGTTCATCTCGGTCGCCAACGGCTATCACGGGTCCACGACCATGGGCGCGGGGCTGACGGCGCTGCCGGGCTTTCACGACGGCTTCGGGGTGCCCTATGACTGGCAGCACAAGATTTCGTCGCATGACCTGTATCGCAACCCGGCGGGCCGCGATCCGCAGGCCGTGACCGAGGCCTCGGTCGCGGAACTGCGGGCGAAGATCGAGTCGCTCGGTCCCGACCGCGTCGCCGCCTTCTATGTCGAGCCGATCCAGGGCTCGGGCGGGGTGCTGGTGCCGCCCAAGGGCTGGATCAGGGCAATGCGCGATCTGTGCGCGGAATACGGCGTGCTGTTCGTCGCCGACGAGGTGATCACCGGCTTTGGCCGCACCGGCCCGCTGTTCGCCTGCGAGGACGAGGGCATCGTTCCCGACCTGATGACCACGGCCAAGGGGCTGACTTCGGGCTATGTGCCGATGGGCGCGGTCTTCATGCGCGACCATGTCTATGAGACCATCGCCGACGGCGCGGGGGCCAAGGCCGTGGGCCATGGCTTCACCTATTCCGCGCATCCGGTCAGCGCCGCCGTGGCGCTGGAGGTGCTGGCGCTCTACGAAGGCGGGTTGCTGGAAAACGGCCGCCGCGCAGGCGCGCGGTTGCAGGCCGGGCTGGAAAGCCTGCGCGATCATCCGCTGGTGGGCGATGTGCGGGGCAGGGGGATGCTGGCGGCGGTCGAGCTGGTCGTGGACAAGGAGGCCAGGACCCCTCTGCCGCCCGAGGTCCAGCCCGCCACGCGGCTGTTCGACCGGGCCTGGGAACAGGGGCTGATCGTGCGGTCCTTTGCGCAGGGCATCTTCGGCTATGCGCCGCCCCTGTGCTGCACCGAGGACCAGATCGACCAGATCGTCGCCCGCACCCGCAAGGTGCTGGATCTGACGCTGGAAGACCCGGAAATCCGCGCGGTCCTGCGCTGATGGCGCTGCTGCTGCACTCCACCCCCGAACGCGGCGCCGTCTGGGGGCGCATCTTCGCCGAGGCGGGCGAGGGCTTCATCGCCGACGAGGCCAGCGTGACCGATCCCGCGCAGGTCACGCATCTGGCCTGCTGGACGCCGCCCGCCGATCTGTCGCGCTATCCGAACCTGCGCACGGTGATCTGCGTCGGGGCGGGCACCGACCATTTCCCGGCCTTGCCGGAGGGCGTGGCGCTGTCGCGCACCATCGCGCCGGGGATCGAGGCGATGGTGCGCGACTGGGTGGTCATGGCCACGCTGGCGCTGCACCGGGATCTGCCGTTCTATCTGGATCATGCCGCGCGCGGCGAATGGCAGCCCCGCCCGGCGCGGCTGGCGCGCACGCGGCGCGTGGGCATCATGGGCATGGGCCGGATCGGGCGCCTGGCCGCCGCAAGCCTGCAAGCCCTGGGCTTTGCCGTTTCGGGATACAGCCGCTCGGGCAGGCCGGTCGAGGGGATCGAGATCTTCGGCGCGAATCGGCTGGACGCCTTTCTGGCCGGGGCCGATATCCTGGTCTGCCTGCTGCCGCTGACGGACGAAACCCGCGGCCTGATGGGCAGCGGCTTCTTCGACCGGCTACCGCAGGGCGCGGGACTGGTCCATGCCGGGCGCGGCGCGCAGCTGGACATGGCGGCGCTGCGCCGGGCGCTGGACGGCGGCCGGCTTTCTGCCGCCATGCTGGACGTGACCGACACCGAACCCTTGCCCGCCGATCACTGGGCCTGGCGCGATCCGCGCGTGCTGATCACCCCGCATATCGCCGCCCATACCGATGCCGAGGAAGGCGCGCGCCACGCCCTGGCCGTCATCCGCGCCGACCGCGACGGACAGCCGGTGCCGGGGCTGGTGGACCGCAGCCGGGGATACTAGGGCGCTCGCGATATGCCGCGCCCCCGCCCAATACGAAAGAATCTGCTGCGCCGGCCGCCCGTTTCGGCGTTTTGCAGCCCCGGAATGGCGCAATCTGGATGTGAGGGGATGTGACGACCCGCGCGTCCGCCGATCTGACCGCCGCGGCCCGCGGCATCTGCGAAAGGAAGCTCACCCCATGGCCACCCTGACGGCGGCAAGACCCCTGGACCGCTTTTCCTATGTCACCTTCGATGTGGTCGGCACGCTGATCGACTTCGAGGGTGCGATCACCGGCGCGCTGGCGACGATCGCGGCCGATGCCGGCATGACCGTCGACGGCGAGGAGGCGCTGGCGGTTTACCGCAACGCCCGCTATCAGCCGGACGCGCTGCGCTTCCCGGACGACCTGGGCCGCTGCTACGGTCGGATCGCGGCAGCGACCGGCCTGCCCGACACGCCGGAAAACCGCCGGTTCATGATCGACGCCGTGGGCGAGGCGCAGCCCTTTCCCGACAGCGTCCAGGCGATGGCCCGGCTGAAGGGGCGCTACAAGCTGATCGCCATGACCAATGCCCGCCGCTGGGCCTTCGAGAAATACGAGGAAAAGCTGGGCAATCCCTTCTGGGCCAGCTTCACCACCGACGATACCGGCACCGAAAAGCCCGATCCGGCCTTCTTCCAGCAGGTGTTCGACTTCGTCGGCAAGAATGGCGGGACCAAGGACGACATCCTGCATACCGCGCAAAGCCAGCACCACGACATCGGCATTTCGCGCGCCTTGGGCATGACGAATGCCTGGATCCAGCGCCGGCATGCCCAGAAAGGCTATGGCGGGACCATCGAACCCGCGGAATTCACCGAACCCGACTACCACTTTCACGCACTGATCGACCTGGCCGAGGCCGCCGACAAGGCCTTCGACAACTGACTTCACCCGCCCGAGCGGACACGAGAGCCGCCGGGCAAGCAACAGGGATGACGACATGAAAGACCTCAAGCCGAACAACTGGACGGGCCGCGACGACGCGATGGTCGAGGCCGCAATCCGCCGTGGCGCTTCGCGCCGGGACCTGCTCAAGATGCTGATGGCGTCGGGCGTGGCGCTGTCGGCGGGCGGGTCGCTGCTGCTGCGCGCCGGTCAGGCCGTCGCGCAAACCCCGGTCACGGGCGGGCATCTGAAGGCCGCGGGCTGGTCGGCCTCGACCGCCGACACGCTGGACCCGGCCAAGGCGTCCCTGTCCACCGACTACACCCGCTGCTGCGCCTTCTATAACCGGCTGACCTTCCTCGAGGAGGGCAGCGAGGTGAAGATGGAACTGGCCGAGTCCATCGAGACGACGGACGGCAAGACCTGGCAGATCAGGCTGAAGCCCGACGTGACCTTTCACGACGGCAAGACCTTGACGGCGTCGGACGTGGTCTGGTCGCTCAAGCGCCATCAGGATCCGGCCGTGGGGTCCAAGGCCGCCGCCATCGCCGAACAGATGGCCGAGATCACCGCCGTGGACGACCGCACCGTCAGCATCGTGCTGGCGGCGGCTAATGCCGACCTGCCCACGATCCTGTCGCTGCACCATTTCATGATCCTGGCCGAAGGGACCAGCGATTTCAGCAAGGCCAACGGCACCGGCGCCTTCCTCTGCGAAACCTTCGAACCCGGCGTGCGGTCGATCGGCACGCGCAATCCGAACTACTTCAAGGGCACCGGCCCCTATCTGGACAGCTTCGAATATTTCGCCATCTCGGACAACAATGCGCGCGTCAATGCCGTGTTGTCGGGCGATATCCACCTGGCCGCCGCGATCAACCCGCGGTCGATGCGCATGGTCGAGGGGCAGGGCCATGTCGTCAGCTCGATCTCGACGGCGGGCAACTATACCAACCTCAACATCCGGCTGGACATGGCGCCGGGCGACAAGGCCGATTTCATCGAGGGCATGAAATACCTGATGAACCGCGAGGCCATCGTGAACGGCGTGCTGCGCGGATTGGGCGAGGTCGCTAACGACCAGCCCGTCTCGGCCATGGACCGCTATCACAACCCGAACCTGAAGCCGCGCGAATTCGACCCCGAGCGCGCCAAAGCGCTGTTCGAAAAGGCCGGCGTGCTGGGCCAGGCGATCCCCATCGTCACCTCGGACGCGGCGAACTCGGCCATCGACTATGCCATGGTCGTCCAGCAGGCCGGCGCCCAGGCCGGCATGCCCTTCAAGATCGAGCGCGTGCCGTCCGACGGATACTGGTCGAACTACTGGCTGAAGGCACCGATCCATTTCGGCAACATCAACCCGCGCCCGACGCCGGACATCCTGTTCTCGCTGCTCTACGCCTCCGACGCGCCCTGGAACGAAAGCCATTACAAGTCCGAGAAGTTCGACGCCATGCTGGTCGAGGCGCGCGGCTTGCTGGACGAGGAAAAGCGCAAGGCGATCTATTGGGAGATGCAGGAAATGATCGCGGCCGAGGCAGGCACCATCATTCCCGCCTATATTTCCAACGTCGATGCGCATTCGTCGAAGATGAAGGGCATGCGCCCCAATCCCCTGGGCGGCCAGATGGGCTATGCCTTCGCCGAATATGTCTGGCTGGAGGGCTGACATCCCCACGCCCCGCGCCCCTGTGCAATGCGCGCAGGGGCATCCCCATTGATGGAGGTGTGACATGCTGCGTTCCGCAACCACCTGGATCCTGCTCGGCCAGCGCCTGGGCATCGCGCTCATCACGCTGCTGATCGTGTCCTTCGCGGTCTTCTTCGCGACCGAACTGCTGCCCGGCGACGTGGCCGAGGTGCTGCTGGGTCAGGCCGCAACCCCCGAGGCCGTGGCCGGGCTGCGCACCGCCATGGGCCTGGACGAGCCGGCGATCTGGCGCTTCCTGTCCTGGCTGGGCGGGCTTGCTACGGGTGATCTGGGGATGTCCTATGTCAACAAGATGGCCGTGGCCGACCTGCTGTCGGGGCGGCTGATGAACACGCTGCGCCTGGCGGGCATCGTCACGCTGGTCTGCGTGCCCGTGGCGCTGACCCTGGGCATCGCCGCCGCCATGTGGCGCGGATCCTGGCTGGACCGCCTGGTCTCGGTGCTGACCATTTCCGTCATCTCGGTGCCCGAATTCATGGTGGCGACGCTGGCGGTGCTGGTCTTCGCCGTCTGGCTGGACTGGCTGCCGGCGCTGTCCTTCGGGGTCAATGTGAACAGCATCGGTGACATGCTGCGCGCCTATGCGATGCCCGTCATCTCGCTGTCCTTCGTCGTCTCGGCCCAGATGATCCGCATGACGCGGGCCGCGGTGATCGAGACGATCAACACCCCCTATGTGGAGATGGCGCTGCTGAAGGGTGCGTCGCGGACGCGGATGGTCCTGCGCCACGCCCTGCCGAACGCGCTTGGCCCCATTGCCAACGCGGTGGCGCTGTCCTTGTCCTATCTGGTCGGCGGCGTGATCATCGTCGAGACCGTCTTCAACTATCCGGGCGTGGCCAAGCTGATGGTCGACGCGGTGTCCACCCGGGACCTGCCCCTGATCCAGAGCTGCGCGATGATCTTCTGCATCAGCTATCTGCTGCTGATCACGCTGGCCGATATGATCGCCATTCTCTCCAACCCGAGGTTGCGCCGTTGATGTCCCTTGCTTTGCGCCTTCCGACCCCGGCCCGGCTGGGATATTCCTTCAACTGGGTGGGCCGCATCGGCCTGGCCGTGATCCTGTTCTGGGCGGTGATCGCCATCATCGGCCCCTGGATCGCGCCCTATCCCCCCGGCGACATGGTCGATTTCGACTATTTCGGCCCGATGAGCAGCCAGTTCTGGATGGGCAGCGACTATCTGGGCCGCGACATCCTGTCCCGCATCATCATGGGGACGCGCTATACCGTCGGCATCGCGCTGGCCGCGGTGATGCTGGCCTGCGCGGGCGGCGTGCTTCTGGGCATGATCGCGGCCGTGGTCGGCGGCTGGTTCGACACGCTGCTGTCGCGCTTTCTGGACGCCTTCAACGGCATTCCGCACCTGCTGTTCGGCCTGGTCGTGGTGGCGGCCGTCGGATCCTCGATCCCGATCCTGATCGTGACGCTGGCGGCCATGTATCTGCCGGGCTCCTATCGCTTTGCGCGCGCGCTGGCGGTCAACGTCAACACCATGGATTTCGTCACCGTGGCCCGCGCCCGGGGCGAGGGCTTCGGCCATATCATCCTGCGCGAGATCTTTCCCAACATCCTGGGCCCCGTCCTGGCCGATCTGGGCCTGCGCTTCGTCTTCATCGTGCTGGTGCTGTCGGGCCTGTCCTTCCTGGGCCTTGGCGTGCAGCCGCCCAATGCCGACTGGGGCGCCTTGGTGCGCGAGAACATCGAGGGCCTCAGCCTCGGGGCGCCGGCGGTGATCTTTCCCTCGATCGCCATCGCCTCGCTGACCATCTCGGTCAACATGTTCATCGACAACCTGCCCACCCGCATCCGCGACAGGAGCGAATGATGGATCAGCCGCTTGTTTCCGTGCGCGACCTGAAGATCGGCGCCAGGACCGACTCGGGCCGCGAGGTCGAGATCATCAAGGGCGTCAGCTTCGACATCGCCCCGGGCGAGATCGTGGCCCTGATCGGCGAAAGCGGGTCGGGCAAGACCACCATCGCCCTGTCGCTGATGGGCCATGCGCGGCCCGGCTGCGCCATCCAGGGCGGCAGCATCCGCGTGGGCCGCCGCGACGTGACGGCGATGCCCGAGCGCCAGCGCGCCGCCATGCGCGGGACCGAGGTGTCCTATGTCCCGCAATCGGCGGCGGCGGCCTTCAACCCGGCCAAGCGCATCATGGACCAGGTGGTCGAGATCACCGCCATCCACCAGCTGATGCCGCGCGAGCAGGCCGAGGCCAAGGCGCGGCAGCTGTTCCGCGCCCTGGCGCTGCCCGATCCCGACACCATCGGCAGCCGCTATCCGCACCAGGTCTCGGGCGGGCAGTTGCAGCGCCTGTCGGCGGCCATGGCGCTGATCGGCGATCCGGCGCTGGTGATCTTCGACGAACCGACGACCGCGCTGGACGTGACCACCCAGATCGAGGTGCTGCGCGCCTTCAAGTCGGTCATGGACAAGGGCGCCATGGCGGGGGTCTATGTCAGCCACGACCTGGCCGTGGTGGCGCAGATCGCCGACCGCATCATCGTGCTGAAGAACGGCGCGGTGCAGGAGGAGGGCGCGACCGAGCAGATCCTGCACGCGCCGAAGCACCCCTATACCCGCCAGCTGCTGGATGCCTTCGAGCCGGTGCCGCATGTCCCGGTGGCCCGGCCCGACGCGGCCGAGCCGATCCTTGCGGTGCAGGACCTCTGCGCGGGCTATGGCGTGATCCGCGACGGCGTGCCGGCGGCGAAGATCCTGCAGGATGTCAGCTTCCGGCTGGAACGCGGCCGCAACCTGGGCGTGATCGGCGAATCCGGGTCGGGAAAGTCGACGCTCGCCCGCGCCATTGCCGGCATTCTGCCCGCCTATCGCGGCAACCTGCTGCTGGACGGCAAGGAACTGGCGCCCGCGCTGCGACAGCGCAGCAAGGACGAATTGCGCCGCGTCCAGATCGTCTTCCAGCTGGCCGATACCGCGCTGAACCCCGCGCAGTCGATCGAGACGATCCTGGCCCGGCCCCTGACCTTCTATCACGGCATGACCGGGGCCGCGCGCAATGCCCGGGTGATCGAGCTTCTGGACATGGTGCGCCTGCCCGGCCACCTGCGCCACCGCCTGCCCTCGGAATTGTCGGGCGGGCAGAAGCAGCGGGTGAATCTGGCCCGCGCCCTGGCCGCCGAGCCTGAGCTGATCCTGTGCGACGAGATCACCTCGGCGCTGGACACCGTCGTTGCGGCGGCCATCCTGGACCTGCTGAAGGAACTGCAGCGAGAGCTGAACCTGTCCTACATGTTCATCAGCCACGACCTGTCCACGGTCGAGGCGATCTGCGACGAGGTCCTGGTGATGCTGAAGGGCCGGGTGGTCGAGGCGCTGCCCGCCGCACGCATGTCGACCGAGGCCGCGCATCCCTATTCGCGGCTGCTGATCGGCTCGATCCCCCAGCTGGATACCGGCTGGCTGAAGGGGCTGGAACAGGACCCCGCCCTGATGGCGCAGTTCGCGGGACGGTAGCTGCGACGGGCAAGGGCCCAAGCCTTCGCGGCCAGCTGTCCTGTCCACGGATGCCGCCGGACCGCACAGGCCCGGCGGGCGCCGCTTGCCTCGTCCGCCCGGGCGTCAGGACCGTTCCGCGAATAGCCGGGTCAGCGGGATCTGCGTCTTGACGAAGGGCGTCTTGATGACCACGAAGCTGAAATACTTGTCCACGCCGACGTCGCGGTCGATCAGCGATTCGATGATGTTCTGGTAGTCCACGATCCCCGAGGTCACGAATTTCGCCAGATAGTCGTATCCGCCCGACACCAGGTGGCATTCGATGCAGCTGTCGATCTTTTCCAGCGCCTCCTGGAAGCGCGCGAAGTCCGGCGGGCGGTGGTTCTTCAGGGTGAATTCGGTAAAGACGGTCAGCGTCTCGCCCAGCTTCGCCACGTTGATCTGGGCGCTGTAGCCGGTGATGTATCCGGCCTGCTGCAGCTTCTTGACCCGCATCAGGCAGGGCGAGGGGGACAGCGCGACCAGATCGGCCAGCTCGACATTGGTGATGCGGCCGTTCTTCTGCAGCTCGGCCAGGATCTTCACATCGATGCGGTCCAGTTTCAGCGGCGGTGCCATTCGATCTTCCTTCCCGTTCCGGGTCCCTTCTGCTGCAATTCGGCCTCGCTGCCAACCGGCTGCGATTCGACAGGAAATGCCGCTGCCGCCGCGAGATGCGGCAGATGCGGCTGGCCACCCGCCGCTAGCCTGCGGTGACACGACCGGAGAACCCCATGCCCGCACCGCTTTTGTCCATCGAGACCGCCGGAGACCCGCCCGCCCGCGCCGATTGCGTCGTGATCGGCGGCGGCATTGTCGGGGTCTCGGCCGCCTATTGGCTGGCCCGCGCCGGGCAAAGCGTGGTGCTGCTGGAAAAGGGCCGCATCGGGGCGGAACAGTCCAGCCGCAACTGGGGCTGGTGCCGGCAGCAGAACCGCGATGCCCGCGAATTGCCCTTGTCCACGCGCAGCCTGGACCTGTGGGAGCAGATGGCGGCCGACCTGGGCCCCGGCATCGGCTTTCGCCGCTGCGGGCTCTTGTATCTGACCGATGACCCCGCCGAGCTGGAAGGCTGGGCCGCCTGGGGCCGCTTCGCGCAAGGCGAAGGCATCGACACGCGGATGCTGTCGGGCCCCGAGGCTGCCGAGCGCGGCCGCGCCACCGGCAAATCCTGGCTGGGCGGCGTCTGGTCGCCCACGGACGGCATTGCCGACCCCGCCAGCGCCGCGCCGCTGATCGCGCAGGGCATCGTCAAGCATGGCGGCCATGTGATCCAGTCCTGCGCCGCCCGCGGGCTGGAGCTTGAGGCCGGCCGCGTCGCGGGCGTCGTGACCGAGCGCGGCACGATCCGCACCGGCACGGTGGTGATGGCCGGCGGGGCCTGGGCCGGCAGTTTCCTGCACCAGCTGGGGATCGGCTTCCCGCAAGCCTCGGTGCGCAGTTCGATCCTGTCGGTGATGCCGGGGGCCGAGGGGCTGCCCGATGCCCTGCACACCGCTGCCGTATCGGCCACGCGCCGGGGCGACGGCGGCTATACGCTGGCGATCTCGGGCCGGGCCAATGTGGATCCGACGCCGCGGATGATCGCCGGAGCCAGGCATTTCCTGCCGATGTTCGCGAAACGCTGGCGCGCCCTGCGCCCCGGCGGGCTGCAGGGCTGGGCTGCGGGGTTCGAGACCCGCGCCCGCTGGTCCCTGGATCGCGAAACGCCCATGGAGCGGGTGCGGATTCTCGACCCGCATCCGTCGAAGGCCCTGGTCAGGGAAACGCTGGCCCGCGCCCGCCGCCTGCTGCCCGCGTTGCGGGACATTCCCGTGCAGGCCAGCTGGGCGGGCTTCATCGACAGCACGCCCGACGGGGTGCCGGTCATCGACGCGGATTGCGGCCTGCCGGGCCTGGTCCTGGCGGCGGGCCTGTCGGGCCATGGTTTCGGGATCGGGCCGGGGGTCGGGCATCTGGTGGCCGACATGATCCTGGGCCGGACACCGATCACCGAGATCGCGCAATACCGGCTGGACCGCTTCAAGGGCAGCCAATGGGGCAAGGTGGCGAAATTCTGAGCTCATGCCGCAAAACGCCCGATGTGGAAATCCTCCAGCGGCGTTTCGCAGCGGCCTGTGGCGACCAGTTCCGCCATCGCATCGCCCACGCCGGGGCCCAGCTGGAAGCCGTGGCCGCAGAAACCGAAGGCATGGAACAGCCCCGCCGTGGTGCCCGAGGCGCCCATGACCGGCAGGCCGTCGCGGACATAGCCCTCGGCCCCCGACCATTGCCGGATAACGGCAACATGGCGCAGGGCCGGGCACAGGCGCATCACGGCGCGCAATTGCGCGGGCAGGCGGGCAGGGTCGGCATGGGCGCGGCCATCCGCGCCGACCGCTGCCCGGTCCACCGCGCCGCCAAAGACCACGTTGCCGCGTTCGACCTGCCGCAGATAGGCGCCGTGATCCGCCGACCAGACCCCGACGACCGGCAGGATGCGGTGCGGCAGGGGCTCGGTCACGGCCATCTGCGGGCCGCGAACCTCGATCGGCACGGGTTCGCCGAACTGCGCCGCCAGAGCCGCGCCGTGATGGCCCGTGCAGTTGACCAACCGATCGGCACGGAAGGTCCCGCGCGAGGTCTCGACGGTAAAGCCGGGCTGGACGGACAGCACCTGCGCCTGGTCCACCACCTGCACCCCCGCCCGCGCCGCGGCATCGGCAAAGGCCGGCGCGATCAGGCGCGGGTTGGCCGAGCCGTCGCGGGGCGAGAACGACGCGGCAATGGCCTCCGGACCAAGCCCCGGAAAGCGCTGCCGGATCTGGTCCGGGCCAAGCTCTTCGAGCTCCAAGCCCCAGGGCCGGGCGTCTTCGGCAAAGCGGCGCATCAGGGCCAGGCCCTCGGGGTCGAAGATCAGCCGCAGATGGCCCGTCGCGCGAAACTCCACGTCGCGGCCCAGCAGCGCCCCCAGCCGGTGCCACAGGGCAAGCGAGCGATGCGCCAGCGGCAATTGCGGCAGGTAGCGCCCGCTGCGCCGGATATTGCCGAAGGATGCGACGGTCGCCCCGGCGCCGATGCGGCCGGTGTCGATCAGGGTCGTGGCGATGCCCCGGCGCGCCAGGAAGAACGCCGTTGCGCTGCCCATCAAGCCGCCACCCAGAACGATCGCCGACATCCGTGTTCCCCCGAAAATCTTGCCCAAGGGAACGCCCTGAGCCATGAAGGGTCAAGGACGGGTTCTTGGGTGAGCCATAAGTCGAACCTATGGGGTGGTGATGCGGGCCAGGCAGCTTGAGGTGTTCGTGGCGGTGATGCGCGCAGGCTCGATCACCGCCGCGGCGCGGATGCTGAACATCTCGCAACCCGCCCTCAGCCAGGTGCTGCTGCATGCCGAGGACGAATTGGGTTTCGCCCTGTTCACCCGCGAAAAGGGCCGCCTGCACCCTACGCCCGAGGCGCTGGAGCTGTTGCCCGATGCCGAGCGGCTGTTCGGCGGGCTGGAAGGGCTGCGCCGCAAGACCGCCGACCTGCGGCAGGGGCGGGCGGGGCTGGTGCGCATCGCGGCCTCGCCCCCGCCGGCGATGTCCTTCCTGCCGGAGGTTCTGGCCGCTTATCGCAAGGCGCATCCCGACATCCTGGTGCGCGCCCATGTCGCCCCGGTCGCCTCGCTGATCACCATGCTGCGCGCAGGGGATGCCATGCTGGCGCTGGCGCTGGACGACACGATGCCGCCCGATATCGACGTCGAGCCGCTGGGGGGCGCGCGGTTTACCTGTCTCTTGCCGCCGGGCCATCCGTTCCTGGACCGCGACGGGCTCAGGCTTGCCGACCTGCAGGATCAGGCATTGATCTCTTATCGCGCGGCGACCCGGCCGCATCACGAATTGTCCCAGGCGGCCCGCGCCCAGGGCCTGCGGTTCGAGCCGGTCCTGGAAATCGACATGTCGATCACCGCCGTCGGCTTCGTGCAGGCGGGGCTGGGGATTGCGGTGGTCGATTCCCTGCTGCCCTGGGCGCAATTCGCGGGCATCCGGCAATGCCCGTTGCTGGACGATGCGGCGCTGCCCCTGTCGCTGCTGACGCTGAAGGGCCGCGTGCTGTCGCGCGCGGAAAGCCTGATGCGGGACACGATCCGAAGGCATAAGCCCGACTTATAGCCCGCGCCGCTTTGCGTCTTGGACGCGGATCGCCGCTTCTGGTTCCATCGCCTCGACCAATGACGGAGTGGCGGAATGGACGGGACCGTAGCGGACTGGAAGATCGGCGTCGATATCGGCGGCACCTTCATGGATTTCTGCGCGCTGGAGGCGACCTCGGGCCGCGTCGCATCGCTGAAGGTGCTGACCACGCCCGACGATCCCGGCGCCGAACTGCTGGAAGGGCTTCGGCTGCTGGCCGAACGCGAGGGGCTGGATCCGGCGACGGTCAGCCGCTTCGTGCACGGCACCACGGTCGGCATCAACACCATCATCCAGCGCAAGGGCGCGCGCCTGGCGCTGATCACCAATGCGGGCTTCGAGGATGTGATCGAACTCGCCCGGTTGCGGATGCCCGAGATGTATTCGCTGTTCTGCCACCGGCCCGACCCGCTGGTCTCGCGCGACATGATCTTCGGCATCCCCGCCCGAATGCGCGCCGACGGCCGCCAGACCCTCGCCCCCGATGGGGTCGCCATCGCCGATGCCGTGGCCCGCGCCAAGGCCGCAGGCGCCGAGGGGGTGATCGTGGCGCTGCTGCATTCCTGGCGCGACGGCTCGCAGGAGGCCGCCGTCAAGGCGCAGGTCGAGGCGCAGGCGCCCGATCTGTTCGTCTTCACCTCGGCAGAGGTCTGGCCGGTGATCCGCGAATACGAGCGCAGCTCGACCGCGATCCTGAACGGCTATGTCCACCCGCGCGTCGCGGGCTATCTGACGGCGTTGGAATCGCGGCTGGCGGGGCAGGGGGTTCCGGCCCGCGCCATGCTGACCAAGTCGAACGGCGGGCTGATGACCGCGGCCGAGGGGCGGCGCGACTGCGTGTCGATGCTGCTGTCGGGCACGGCATCCGGCGTGATCGGCGCAAGCTGGCTGGCCCGCCAGGCCGGCGAGGATCGCATCCTGACGCTGGACATCGGCGGCACCTCGGCCGATTTCGCGCTGATCGTGGACGGGCAGGTGCAGTTCGGATCGGACGAGCTGATCGGCGAATTTCCGTTGCACATCCCATCGGTCTCGGTCAGCTCCATCGGCATCGGCGGCGGCTCCATCGCCAGCGTGGACGCGCAGGGGGTGCTGCGCGTGGGGCCGGAATCGGCGGGATCGAACCCCGGTCCGGCCTGCTACGCACGCGGCGGGACACAGGCCACGGTGACGGATGCGATGGCGGTCTGCGGCTGGCTGGGCCACAGCCAGATGGCCTACGGCCAGTTGCAGATGGACGTGGCGCTGGCCCGGCAGGCCGTTGCTGCCTTGGCCGAGCAGCTTGGCCGCAGCCCCGAGGAAACCGCGCAGGCGATCCTCGACATCGCGATTTCCGAGATGTTCGTCGAGGTCGAGAAGCTGTCCTCGCGCGCCGGCGTCGATCTGCGGGACTTCGCGCTGATGCCCTTTGGCGGCGGCGGGCCGATGCTGGGGGCCTTCCTGGCGCGCGAACTGGGGATCTCGCGCGTCATCGCCCCGCGCCGTCCGGGCGTGGTCTCTGCGCTTGGCGGCCTGGTGGCCGATCTGCGCGGCGACTTCATCCGCACGGTCTTTGCCGATCTGGGCGCGGATCTGACCGCGCCGTTCCGGGCGCTGACCGATGACGGTCGCGCCTGGCTGGCCGCCCAGGGCCATCACGGCGCCGCCGATCTGCGCCTGTCCGCCGACATGCGCTATGCCGGCCAGAGCTACGAGATCGAGGTCGATCTGGAACCCGCCTGGCTGAACGATCCCGCCCGCATCGCGCAGGCCTTCCACGCCACGCATCTGCGTCTTTACGATTTCGACGACCCCGAGGGCCGGATCGAGATCGTGAACCTGCGCCTGTCCGCCATCGGTGCCGGGCCGAAGCCCGAATTTCCGACAGAGACGGGCGACCCCGCCCCTGCCCGGCCCGCGCGCCATGTGCCGGTGCATCTGGGGGCCTGGCAGGATATCCCGCTCTATGACCGCGCGGACCTGACGGGGGGCGCAAGCTTCCACGGCCCCGCCATCGTCGCGCAGGAAGACACCACCTTCGCCATCCCCGAAGGCGCGACGGCCCGGGTGGACGACCACCTGAACATCCACCTGAGCTTTGCGGAGTAAGCCCATGTTCGACAAGATGACGCTTCAGGTCCTGGCCAACCACGCCCGCGCGGCGGCCGAGAACATGGCGCATACGCTGCACCGCACGGCGCATTCGGCCTTCGTCAAGGAAACGCAGGACTTCACCGTCATGCTGATGGACAAGGGCGGCGACACCTTCGCGGTGCCGATGGACCTGGGCGCGACCTGGTATCCGGGCCTGACCTATGGCCGGGCCATCGCCATGGTGGACGATTACCGCCCCGGCGACGTGGCCTTCACCAACGACCCCTATTCCGGCCATGTCGCGACCCATGCCCCCGACACCCACCTGTGGAAGCCGGTCTTCGCGGATGGCGAGATCGTCGCCTGGACCGGCGGGCATATCCACAACACCGACATGGGCGGCGCGGTGCCTGCCTCGCTGTCACGGTCCCTGACCGAGATCCACCAGGAAGGCATCCGCTTTCCGCCGATGAAGCTGGTGAACGAAGGCGTCTTCGACGAGCAGATCCTGCGGATCATGCAGACCAATGTCCGCAAGCCCGCGCTGAACATCGGCGACATCAAGGCGCTTGTCGGCGCGCTGAACACCGGCGAGCGCAAGGTGCACCAGATGATCGCCCGTTTCGGCAAGCAGGGCTTCGTCCAGGGCGTCGCGGCGCTGAAGGACCAGGCCGAGGCGCAGGCCCGCGACATCCTGCGCGCGATCCCGGACGGGGATTACCATTTCGCCGATTACGCCGACGAGGACAGCGACCAGGCCAATCCCTGCCGGCTGAACCTGACCCTGAAGATCCGCGGCGACAGCGCGGTGCTGGATTTCACCGGATCGGACCCGCAGCTTGGCAGTTCGCTGAACGTGCCCTCGGGCGGGGATCCGCGCCACACCATGCTGCTGGTGGGGGTCTATTACGTCCTCTATACGCTCAACCCGCGCATCCTGCTGAACACCGGGCTGACGCGGCCCTTCACCTGCATCGCGCCGGAAGGCACGGTGCTGAACCCGGTCGCGCCCGCCGCCGTGGGGATGCGGTCGCTGACCTGCGCGCGGCTGCGCTCGGTGATCTTCGGGGCATTCTCGCAGGCCATTCCTGACCGGATGCCCGCCGCGCCCGCCGGCAACAACTGCATCATCAACGTGATGACGCGGGACGAGCGCACGCAGAAGACGGTCATCGCCGCCGTGAACCCGGTGGTGGGCGGCGGCGGCGGCATGCCCTGGCGCGACGGCACCAACGGCTCGGGCGCGGACGCGGCCTATTTGAAGAACACCCCCATCGAGATCACCGAGACCGAGGTGCCGGTGGAATTCGTCCGCTACGGCCTTGCGCAGGACAGCGGCGGGGCCGGACGCTGGCGGGGCGGGCTGGCCACCGAGATGGCCTTCCGCGTCTTCGCCCCCGACAGCCGCATCACCGCGCGCAACCGCGACCGCAGCCTCTTCCGCCCCTGGGGGATCCTGGGCGGCAAGGCGGCGGGCCTGGCCGAGATGATCGTGAACCCCGGAACGCCCGAGGAACGGCGCACCGGGTCCTCCGACACCGCGATCCTTGGCCCCGGCGATGTGCTGATGATCCGTTCCGCCGGCGGCGGCGGGCGTGGCAACCCCTTCGAGCGAGAGGTCTGGCGCGTCGAGCAGGATGTGGCGCGGGGCTATGTCTCGGCCGATGCGGCGCGGCGCGATTACGGCGTGGTCGTCGGCGATGCCGATGCCACGGCGGCGCTGCGGGCGCAGGCGACGGAACATCAGGGGCATTTCCATTTCGGCCCCGAACGCGACGCCTTCGAGGCGCGCTGGACCAGCGCCGCCTATGAGGCCCTGACGGCGATCCTGACGGCGCTGCCGATCCACTGGCGCTTCTTCGCCAAGACCGAGATCTTCCGCCGCATGGAGGGCAATGGCCCCGAGGCCGTGCACCGCGCCTTCGATGCCGTCTGCGCGCGCTTTCCCGACCTGCCGCGCCCGGCCCTTGCGCAGGCCGCGGAATGACCGGGCAACTGGTCCGGCTGGCCGAGACGGGGCGCGCGCCGGTGGCGTTCCGTTTCGACGGGCGGGACATGACCGGGCTGATGGGCGACACGGTGCTGACCGCGATCCTGACCGGCGCCGGATCGCTGCGCCCGGCCGAGTTCGGGCCGGAGCGGCGTGCGGGCTTCTGCCTGATGGGCGCCTGCCAGGATTGCTGGATCTGGGCCGAGGACGGCTCGCGCCTGCGTGCCTGCTCGACGCCCCTTGCGGCGGGGATGCGGCTGCTTTCCGAGGCGCCGCAAGGGTGGCCCGCATGACGCGGGTGCTGGTCGTCGGTGCCGGGCCTGCGGGCATCCGCGCGGCAGAGCGGCTGGTCCGCGCAGGCCTGCGCCCGGTCGTGGTGGACGAAGCCGCGCGGGCCGGCGGCCAGATCTATCGCCGCCCGCCCGAAGGCTTCACCCGCCCGCCGGAAAAGCTCTATGGCTCCGAGGCCGGGAAGGCGCGGGCGCTGCACGCGCTGTTCGACGCCATGGTGGCGGCGGGGCAGGTGGACTATCGCCCGCAATCCGCGGTCCATGCGATCCGCGGCGGGGTGGCGCATGTCGGTGCGGCACGCATTCCCCATGACCGGCTGATCCTGGCGACGGGGGCCACCGATCGCCTGGTCCCGGTGGATGGCTGGCAGCGTGCCGGGGTCTATTCCCTGGGCGCGGCGCAGATCGCGCTGAAGGCGCAGGGCGTGGCCATCGGGCGGCAGATCGTGCTGGCAGGATCGGGGCCGCTGCTGACGCTGGTGGCGACGCAGCTGCTGGCGGCGGGGGCAGGGGTCGCGGCGGTGCTGGACACCTCGTCCCTGGCGACGCAGATGCGGGGCGGCATCGGCATGGCCCTGGCCCGCCCGGCGGTGACGGCGCGGGGGCTGGCGATGCGGGCGCGGCTTGGGCGGCTGTATCACGCCGGCGTCCGGCTGGAACGGATCGCCGCGGATGCGGTCCATTGGCGCGATGGCAGGGGCCGGGCGCAGGTCACCGAATGCGACGCGGTGGCGCTTGGCTGGCACCTGCGGGCGGAAACGCAACTGGCCGACCTGGCGGGCGCGCGCTTTGCGTGGTCCGACACCTGGGCGCAATGGCTGCCGGTCGCGGATGAGATGGGCCGGGCGGGGCCGGGCCTCTATCTGGCGGGCGACGGGCTGCGCATCCTGGGCGCGGATGGCGCCGAGGTCGCGGGTGCCCTGGCCGCCAATGCCTGCCTGACCGACCTGGGGATCGCCACGCCCGGCACGCGCGCGCTGCTGCGCCGCGCCCGGCGGCTGCACCGCTTCGCCGCCGCGATGGCGCGGGCCTTTCCCTGGCCCTCGGGCCAGCTGGATGCGCTGCCCGATGCGGCTGTCCTGTGCCGCTGCGAGGGGATCACCCTGGGGCAGATGCGCGATGCCGCAGGCCTGGGCGGGGCCGAGGCCAACCGCGTGAAATCCCTGGGCCGCATCGGCATGGGCCGCTGCCAGGGCCGCTATTGCCAGCTTGCCGCCGCCGCGCTGATCGCCCGCCACGCCGGTCTTGCCCCGCAGGAGGTGGGCCGGCTGCGCGGCCAGCCCCCGGTGCGCCCGGTGCCCGTCGGCGCGTTGCTGGAGGACTGACAGCATAATCTTCCGTGCCTCGGTGCGGCACGGTGATTTCTGCTGCCCGACGCGCCCCTTCGGCAGCTTTCGCCGGCCGCCCCGCGCCACCCTTGTCCCAACAGCCGAGGATGCCATGACCCTTGCCTTCGATCCCCTGTCCCTGACCCTGCCCGCAGGCCATTTCATCGACGGCGCCTATGTCGAGGACGAGGCGCGGCTCGAGGTGCGCGCGCCTTCCAGCGGCCGGGTGATCGGCCATGTCCCGGTGGCCGATGCGGTCATGGTGGACCGCGCGGTGGCGGCGGCGCGGCGGGCGCTTGCCGTGTCGGGATGGGCGACCCTGCATCCCCGCGACCGTCTGCGCGCGCTGCATGCCTGGGCCGACCTGATCGAGGCCGAGGCCCCGGCGCTCGCCCGGCTGGAGGCGGTCTGCTCGTCCCGCCCCGTCGCGCATGTGGCCGCAGGCGACGTGCCGGTGACGGCAGAACAGATCCGCTTCTTCGCCGAATTTGCCGACAAGGAAGGCGGCGACCTGGTGCCCACGGGCGCGGGCAGCCTGGGCTTCATCGCCGCCGAGCCCTATGGCGTGGTCGGCGCCATCGCGCCCTGGAACTTCCCGATCTCGATGGCGGGCTGGAAGCTGGCGCCGGCCTTGGCCGCAGGCAATGCCGTGGTGCTGAAACCGTCCGAGATGACGCCCTGGTCCACGCTTTACATGGCCGAACTGTCGGTGCGCGCAGGCATTCCCGCGGGGCTGGTCAATGTCATCCTGGGCGACGGGCCGGTCACCGGGGCGGCGATCACCGGGCATCCCGGCATCGACAAGGTCAGCTTCACCGGCTCGACCCGCGCGGGCGCGGCGATCATGGAGAATATCGCGCGCACCGGCATCAAGCCGATGACCCTGGAACTGGGCGGAAAAAGCCCGATGCTGGTGTTCGACGATGCCGATATCGACCTGGCCGCCACCTGCCTGGAACGTGGCATCCTGCCCAATGCGGGCCAGTTCTGCATCGCCGGATCGCGCATCATCGTGCAGCGCGGCATCGCCGATGCGCTGGCCGCGCGGCTGGCCGACCGCTTCGCCAGGCCGCACCCGGCGCCGACCTGGGCGGAAAGCCCCGGCTTCTCGCCCATCATCTCGGACCCGCAGCTGCGGCGGATCGACGGCATCGTGCAGGCGGCGCGGGCGCAGGGCGGCGAGATCCTGTGCGGCGGCACCCGCTTCGATCACGAGGGCAGCTTCTACCGGCCGACCCTGATCGGCGGCGTTTCGGCCGACAATCCCGCCGTGACCGAGGAAATCTTCGGCCCGGTCGCCACCTTCCAGACCTTCGACACCGAGGAGGAGGGGCTGGCCCTGGCCCAGCACCCGACCTATGGCCTTTGCGCCGGGCTGTTCACCCGCGACCTGTCCCGCGCCCTGCGCCTGACGCGGCGGCTGGAAGCGGGGACGGTCTGGGTCAACCGCTATGGCCGGTCGCGCGACCATATCCTGCCGACCGGCGGCTGGAAGGCCTCGGGGCTTGGCAAGGATCTGGGGCGCGAGGCATTCGCCGCGAACCGCCGCACGAAATCGGTGCTGATCGACATCTGAAGGAGAAGACCATGACCGCCCACAAGATCGCGCTGATCCCCGGCGACGGCATCGGCGTGGATGTGACCGATGCCGCGATGCAGGTGCTGGACGCCGCCGCCGCGCGCTTCGGCTTCACGCTGGAACCGACCCGCTTCGACTGGTCCTGCGAGACCTGTCTGGCCACCGGCCGCATGATGCCCGAGGACGGGATCGAGCAGCTGCGCCCCTTCGACGCGATCTATCTGGGCGCGGTCGGCTGGCCCGCCACGGTGCCGGATTCGGTGTCGCTGCACGGGCTGCTGCTGCCGATCCGCAAGGCCTTCGACCAATATGCCAATATCCGCCCGCACCGGCTGCTGCCCGGCGTGGAAGGTCCGCTGAGGGCGGAAGGCTTCGACATCCTCTGCATCCGCGAGAACACCGAGGGCGAATATTCCGGCGCCGGCGGCCGCGTCCACCAGGGCCGCGACAACGAGGTCGCCACCGAAACCGCGATCTTCACCCGCAAGGGGGTCGAGCGCATCATCCGCTTCGGCTTCGAACAGGCGCGGGCGCGGCGGGGGCACCTGACCTCGGTCACGAAATCCAATGCGCAGAAATATTCGATGGTGTTCTGGGACGAGGTGACGCAGCAGGTTGCCGCCGAATATCCCGACGTGACCGTCAGTCCCATGCATATCGACGCCATGGCCGCCAAGATGGTGATGGCGCCGCAGGATCTGGACGTGATCGTCGCCTCGAACCTGTTCGGCGACATCCTGACCGATCTGGGCGCGGCGATCCAGGGCGGCCTGGGCTTCGCGGCCTCGGCCAATATCTGCCCCGACCGCAGCGGCCCCTCGATGTTCGAGCCGGTGCATGGATCGGCCCCCGACATCGCGGGCAGGAACCTCGCCAATCCCATCGCCGCGATCTGGTCGGGGGCGATGATGCTGGAGCACCTGGGCGAAAAGCCCGCCGCCGATGCGGTGCTGGCCGCCATCGAATCCGCCACCGCCCGGGGCATCGGCATCCGCCCCGGCTTGCACGGCACCGATGCCATTACCGCAGCCGTCCTGGCCGCGCTGGAGGAACACGCATGAACCAGATGACCGATTTCGGCCCGCAGTTGAACGATCCCGGCCTGTTCCGCCAGGCCGCGCTGATCGACGGCCAGTGGATCGCCCGCCCCGACATGGAGGTAATGAACCCCGCCACCGGCCGCGCCATGGGCACCATGCCCGACTGCACGGCAGATGAAACCGCGCAGGCCATCGCCGCCGCGGAACGCGCCATGCTGGCCTGGCGCAAGCGCACCCATGCCGAGCGCGCCGACCTGCTGATGGGCTGGTATCAGCTGATGCTGGACCATGCGGACGACCTGGCGCAGATCCTGACCGCGGAACAGGGCAAGCCCCTGGCCGAGGCGCGGGGCGAGGTGCTTTATGGCGCCTCCTTCCTGCGCTGGTTCGCCGAGGAAGCGCGGCGGATCAACGGCAAGATCATCCCCTCGCCGGTGCCGGGCAAGAAGGTCTTTGCGATGAAGGAACCGGTGGGCGTCTGCGCGATCATCACGCCCTGGAACTTTCCCATCGCGATGATCACCCGCAAGGTGGCGCCGGGGCTGGCGGCGGGCTGCACGATGGTGGTGAAGCCGTCGGACCTCACCCCCTATTCGGCGCTGGCGCTTGGCGTGCTGGCCGAACGCGCCGGCATCCCGGCGGGCGTCATCAACATCCTGACCGGCCGCCCCGAGGCGATCGGCGCCACGCTGACCGCCAGCCCGGTGGTGCGCAAGCTGTCCTTCACCGGCTCGACCCGCGTCGGCGCGCTGCTGGCCGAACAATGCGCGCCGACGCTGAAGCGCATGTCGCTGGAACTGGGCGGCAACGCGCCTTTCATCGTCTTCGACGATGCCGACCTGGACGCGGCGGTCGAGGGCGCGATGCTGTCCAAGTTCCGCAACGGCGGGCAGACCTGTGTCTGCGCGAACCGGATCCTGGTGCAGTCGGGCATCCACGACGCCTTCGTCGCGGCGCTGGCGAAGCGTGTCGATGCGCTGCAGGTCGGCCCCGGCACGGCCGAGGGCACGACCATCGGCCCGATGATCAACGGCGCCGCCATCGCCAAGATCCGCACCCATGTCGAGGACGCGCTGTCCAAGGGCGCGACCCGCGCCACCGCCGCGCGCGATCTGCCCGATGCCTATGCCGATCCGGTGGTTCTGGTCGGCGCCACGACCCAGATGCAGCTGGCCGCCGAGGAAACCTTCGGCCCCGTCGCCCCGATCTTCCGCTTCGAGACCGAGGAGGAGGCTCTGGCCATCGCCAACGGCACGCCCTTCGGCCTGGCCGCCTATTTCTTCACCCGCGACATCGCGCGCGCCTTCCGCGTGGGCGAGGCCTTGGAGTTCGGCCTTGTCGGGCTGAACACCGGCGCGGTCAGCCATGCCGAAACGCCCTTCGGCGGCGTCAAGGCCTCGGGCCTTGGCCGCGAGGGGGCGCAGGACGGGATCGAGGAATATCTGGAAACCAAGGCGTTCCATTTCGGCGGGCTGTAAGGCCCGCCCCTTCTCAAACGCTGTCACACCCCATGAAAGGGCGAGCGGCCTGCAGGGTGGGGTTTTACCCACCTTTTGCCGGGCGCGCGGCGGGGTGAAACCCACCCCAAGGCCTGCGCCCAAGGCCCGCCGTCACAACCCCAGGCACAGCCGATAGGCATCCAGGATCGAGGCGTGCAGGTCGCGGCTGGCGACCGCATCGCCGATCCGGTGCAGCGCGAAGCCCTTGCTTGACCGGCGCAATTCGGCGAACAGATCGTCCACCGGAAGCGTGCCGTGTTCCACCACCACCTGCGCGACGTCCAGGCTGCGTTGCGCCCCCGTCATCTCGTTGCGCAAGGTGGCGCGCAGCCGGTTTCCCCGGCGCTCGACCCGGATCAGGGCATGATCGGTCAGGGTGGCGAGGCCCGCCTGATAGAAGCGTTTGCGAAAGCTGGTCGCGTCCTGATAGGGCATCTCGGTCGCCGGAACGGCGTCGGGGGTGGCAAGGGTGACGGTCCGCCCGGCATCGGCCAGCTTCAGCGCGCAGGACGGGGCTGCCTGCCGCCCGGTGCCGTCATAGACCAGCACCTCGCCCTGGGCCGCGACCGCGCCGGTCAGCAGATCCCAAGTGCTGTGGCAATGCTCGGCCCCCTCCAGCCAGTCCAGGTCGGGAATGCCGCCGGTCGCCACGACGACGATGTCGGGGGCCTTGGCCAGGATGTCGGCCGCCTCGGCCCAGGTGTTCAGGCGGACATCCACCCCCAGCCGCTCCAATTCGCTGCGCCGCCAGTCGATGATGCCCAGCAGGTCGCGGCGCCCCGGTGCCTTGGCCGCCACCAGGATCTGCCCGCCAAGGCGCGCCGCTGCCTCGATCAGGGTGACGCGGTGGCCGCGTTCGGTCAGCACGCGCGCGGCCTCCATCCCCGCCGGGCCGCCGCCCACGACAATGGCGCGGCGCGGCGCGGGGGACCGGGGGATCGCGTGGCCCAGGGTGGTTTCGCGCGTGGTCGCGGGGTTATGGACGCAATGCGCCTTGCGATACAGGCAATAGGAGGCGCCGACGCAAGGGCGGATGCGATCCTCGACCCCGGCCGCGATCTTGGCGACCAGATGCGGGTCGGCGATATGGGCGCGCGTCATGCCGACCAGATCCGCGATCCCGTCGCGCAGCACATGGCGCGCGGTGGCCACGTCGCGGATGCCACCCGCGTGCAGGACCGGCAGCGACACCGCCTGCCGGAAGGCGCGAATATGCGCCAGATAGGGGGCCGAGGGCTGGAACATGCCGGGCATGTTGTCCTCGGTCAGCAGCAGGTCGCTGTCCATGCGGCCATAGATGCAGTCGAACAGGTCCACATGGCCCTCGGCCTGGATCATCCGGGCGATGTCCAGAGCGTCGCCGGCGGTCAGCCCGTCCGTGCCGCCTTCGTCGACGACATAGCGGATGCCCACCACGAAATCGTCGCCCACGGCACGGCGGATCGCCTCGTGCACCATCAGCGCGAAGCGGGCGCGGTTGGCAGGCGATCCGCCGAAGCCGTCGCTGCGACGGTTGGTGCGCGGCGACAGGAACTGACCGATCAGGTGCCCGCCGGTCAGCGTCTCGACCCCGTCCAGCCCCGCCTCCTGGCAGCGCCGGGCGACGGCGGCGAAATCCGCGATCACCCGGTCGATATCGGCGCGGTCCATCTCTTTCGGAAAGCTGCGGGTCCGGGTCTCGCGCACGCGGGAGGGCGCAATGGCCGGCAGCCAGGCCCCGCCAAGCGCCGTTGCCCGCCGGCCCAGATGCGAGATCTGGCACATGATCGCCGCCCCCTGGCCATGGATCCGCTCTGCCATCGCCGCCAGATGCGGGATGACCGCGTCATCCGCCAGGTTCAGCTGCCCCCCGCCCCAGCTGGAATCGCGCGAGATCATGGCCGAGCCGCCGATCATCGTCATGCCGATGCCGCCCCTGGCCTTCTCCTCGTGATAGGCTTGGTAACGCTCCCCCGGCATTCCGCCATCGTCCAGCATCGAGGCATGGCTGGTGCTGACGACACGGTTGCGCAGTTCCAGCCCCCGCAGGCGGAAGGGGCGAAGAAGCGGGTCGGCTGATGGGGCGTCGGGGGCGATCATCGGCATGCTGTGGTCCTGTCTGCTGCGGCACTTCCGGGCGCAAGCTGTCCTTCCACCCTGCGCGAGGACGGGCGTGGCAGGAAGCTTGATAATCCTGACAGGGGGTATACGCTGCAGGCATGACCCCTCCGCTCCGACTGGGCGCAGCCACGCGCGCGCTGTTCGTTTTCGAAGCCGCGGCGCGCACCGGCAGCTTCTCGGCCGCGGCGCGGGAATTCAACGTGACCCAACCCTCGGTCAGCCGTGCCGTCGCCCAGCTTGAAGCCGAGCTGGGCCTGCGCCTGTTCGACCGCAGCCCGACGGGCATCGCCCTGACCGCAGACGGGCAGCGCATCTTCGACGCCGTCTCCCAAGGCTTTGCCGGCATCGGCGCGGCCATTGCCGAGGCGCAGGACCGCTTTGCCCGGACCCGGGTCACGCTGTCCTTTTCCAGTTCCTTTGCGACCCATTGGCTGCTGCCCCGGCTGGGCAGCTTCAAAGCCGCCTTTCCGGGCATCGAGTTGCGCCTGGACCTGGCCCCGGGCATGCTGGGCGAGCCGCCCGCCCATGCAGACATCGCCACCCGGATCGTGCGCGACGACGACCCGCGCTATCATGTCTGGCCCTTCGCGCCCGAGGTCATCCTGCCCGTCTGCAGCCCCGACTATCTGGCCGAGCGGGGACCGTTGACGGACGATCCGTCAGGCCATGTCTTCCTGAACCTCGATGACGCGCATGCGGCCCATTGGCAAAGGCTGCTGGGCCCCGGCTTCGCCCGGTCAGGACAGTGGCACCGCTTTTCCGACTATTCCGTGGTCCTGCAGGCGGCCGAGCGGGGCGAGGGCATCGCGCTTGGCTGGATCAGCGTCGTCTCGCGTGCATTGCGCGAGGGAAGGATGGTTGAAGCGTCGGACAAAAGATTGCGCACGGGCCGCCAGCATTCCCTGATCGCACCGCGGTCGAAACCCTTGCCGCCGGTGGTTCCGCAGATCTGCGAATGGCTGGCAGGCAGGATGGCCGAGGATCTGGCGGCGATCAATGCTCGCCCCGATACGGCCGAGCAAGGACGATGACCGGCTATTCCGCGATCACGTCCCGCCTCAGCAGCGCCTCCAGCCAGTCGGCGAACACCTGGAGCCGGCGTGAAAGATGCTGCCGGTGCGGATAGAGCAATGTCATCGGCAGGGCCTCGGCCCGGTGATCGGGCATCACCTCGACAAGCTCTCCGGCTTCGAGATGCGCGCGGACATCATAGGCCGGGATCTGGATGAGTCCGAGACCCGCCAGGCAACAGGCGATGCAGGCTTCGGCACTGTTGACGGTGACGCGGGCACGCAATGGCCGGGTGCGGAGGATTCCGCCGTCCATCCATTCCCATTCCTCGACCCTGCCGCTGGAGGGCGAAGCGTAGTTGACGCCCCAATGGGCGCCAAGGCGGTCGGGGCTGTCCGGAATGCCATGGCGCTTGAGATAGGCGGGACTGGCGACATTGATCAGCGCCAGCTTGCCGAGCGGCCTTGCGATCAGCCCGGAATCGTCAAGCGGCCCGACGCGCAGCACGCAATCCACGCCGTCCTCGACAAGGTTCACCGCCCGATCCGTGACACCAAGGTCGATGTCGATCTGCGGGTAGAGATCAAGGAATTCCGGCAGGGCCGGCGCGATGATCAGCCGCCCGATCCGGCCCGGAACGTCGACCCTGATCCTGCCCGAGGGCTGCGCCGCCGTCTGCCGGAACAGGTTCTCGGTGTCCTCGACATCGGAAATGACCCGCAGGCAGCGATCATAGAAGGCCCTGCCGTCCTGCGTCGGCGAGACGCGGCGCGTGGTGCGATGCAGCAGGCGCGCGCCGACGCGACCTTCGAGTTCCTGCACGGCCGCCGACACCGATGAGCGCGGGATGCCGAGCGTGTCGGCGGCCCGCGTGAAACTGGAACATTCGACGACACGGGTGAAGACGCGAAACAGGTCGATGCGGTCCAAGTTCGGCTGCCCTATTGTGCCGTTTTTCTGACAAGTGATGTCAGAATAGCCGGATTTATCCACGATTTCCATACGGTATGTTGTCCGGACGAAAGCGGCGCCCATACCGGCGCCCTGCGGACAAAGGAGAACGATCCATGACCGACCACAGCATCAAGGGCAAGACCGTCATCATCGCCGGCGGTGCGAAGAATCTCGGCGGGCTCGTCGCGCGCGATCTTGCCGGGCACGGCGCGAAAGCCATCGCCATCCACTACAACAGCGCATCGACCAAGGCGGATGCCGACGCGACCGTCGCCGCCGTCAAGGCCGCTGGTGCCGAGGCCATCGCCTTGCAGGCCGATCTGACCACCGCCGGAGCGATGGAAAGGCTTTTTGGCGACGCGATCGCCGCCATCGGCAGGCCGGACATCGCCATCAACACCGTCGGCAAGGTGCTGAAGAAGCCCATCGTCGAGGTTTCGGAAGCCGAATATGACGAGATGGCGGCGGTGAATGCCAAGACCGCCTTCTTCTTCCTGAAGGAAGCCGGCAAGCATCTCAACGACAACGGCAAGATCTGCACGCTCGTCACTTCGCTGCTTGGCGCCTTCACGCCCTTTTATGCGGCCTATGCCGGCACCAAGGCGCCGGTCGAGCATTTCACCCGCGCCGCGTCGAAGGAGTTCGGCGATCGCGGCATCTCGGTGACTGCGATCGGTCCGGGCCCGATGGATACGCCCTTCTTCTATCCGGCAGAGGGCGAGGATGCGGTTGCCTATCACAGGACGGCGGCGGCGCTTTCGAGGTTCTCCAGGACCGGCCTGACCGATATCGAGGACATCGTGCCCCATATCCGCTTCCTGGTCTCGGAGGGCTGGTGGATGACCGGCCAGACCATTCTTGTCAACGGCGGCTACACGACCAAATAGGATAGGCTGCCCGAAGACGAAGAGAGGCCCGGCGAACGATCCTGCTTCAGCCCCGCCTCGGCCTGTGTCGCAAAACCCCTGCCCATGCCGCCTGTCATCGGCCAGATCCGCGTGTCGGCCGGAACCGGGATCAAACCGCGTTCAACCTCTTGTGCCTGCCGTTCCCCGTGCTGCGGATCATCCCGGAACTGAAAGGGAAGGCCACTGTCACTCTTTGGTCAAACTGGGCCGCTATGGAAGGGGCGGTCCCGTCTTCGGCCGGGGCCGCGCCATCAGCCAGGAGCGTCTCATGACCGAGCAACATCCGTCCCGCCATGTCTTCCGCACCAGCCAGTTGGAGGAGGCTGACGGACCGGGCCACAATCCGACCGACAACCGCACCATGGGCGAGATCATCGCCGCGCGCTTCTCGCGCCGCGGCTTCCTGAAGGGCTCGATGGCCGCGACCGCCATCTCGGCCACCGTCAGCCCCTTCGCCCTGCTGGCCGCCGACGAGGCGCGCGCCCAGGATGCCGTCGAAGGTTCGGCCTTCGACTTCCCCGAGGTGACGGCCGGCGTCGATGCCGACCATCACGTGGCCCAGGGCTATGACGCCGACATCCTGCTGCGCTGGGGCGACAAGGTTTTTGCCGACGCGCCGGAATTCGACCCGCTGAACCAGTCCGAAGCCGCGCAGGAACGCCAGTTCGGCTATAACAACGATTTCGTCGGCTTCATCCCGCTGGACGGCGCCGATGACCGCGGCCTGCTGGTGGTGAACCACGAATATACCAACGAACACCTGATGTTCCCCGGCATCGTCACCGTCGAGGACGGCAAGATCGCCGTCGCCGATGCGACCGAGGACCGCGTGGACATCGAGATGGCCGCGCATGGCGGCACGGTGATCGAGATCCGCAAGGTGGACGGCAAATGGCAGCCGGTGCTGGACGGCGCGCTGAACCGCCGCATCACCGCCAAGACGCCGATGGAGATCCGCGGCCCGGCCGCCGGGCATGCGCGGATGCAGACCGCCGCCGACCCGACCGGCACCCGCGTCCTGGGCACCATCAACAATTGCGCCGGCGGCGTGACGCCCTGGGGCACCTACATCATGGCCGAGGAGAACATCCACGGCTATTTCACCGGCGCGCTGCCCGAAGGCCACCCCGAGGCCGAGAACTACAAGCGCATGGGCATCCCCGAGGACAGCTATGCCTGGGGCAAGTTCCACGACCGCTTCGACATCGGCAAGGAACCGAACGAGCCCAACCGCTTCGGCTGGATCGTCGAGGTCGATGTCATGGACCCGAACTCGACCCCGAAGAAGCGCACCGCGCTTGGCCGCTTCAAGCACGAGGGCGCGGCGAGCGCGCTGGCCAAGGACGGGCGCGTCGTCTTCTATCTGGGTGACGACGAGCGTTTCGATTATGTCTACAAGTTCGTGACCGCCGGCCGCTATGATCCCGAGGACCGGGCCGCGAACCTGGACCTGCTGGACGAGGGCACGCTTTACGTCGCGCGCTTCGACGAGGATGGCAGCTTCGTCTGGCTGCCGCTGGTGCACGGGCAGGGGCCGTTGACCGCCGAGAACGGCTTCGAGAGCCAGGCCGACGTGCTGATCGAGACCCGCCGCGCCGCCGACCTGCTGGGCGCGACGCCGATGGACCGGCCCGAGGATATCGAGCCCAATGCCGAGACCGGCCGGGCCTATGTCATGCTGACCAACAACACCAAGCGCGAAGAGGCGAATGCCGCCAACCCGCGCGTGGACAATGCCTTCGGCCATATCATCGAGATTCTCGAGGACGGGGGCGATCTGGCGGCGACCAAGGGCAGCTGGGAGATCCTGCTGCAATGCGGCGATCCTTCGGTGGCCGAGGTGGGCGCGACCTTCTCGACCGCAACCACGGCGAATGGCTGGTTCGGCATGCCCGACAATTGCGCCATCGACAGCGACGGGCGGCTCTGGGTCTCGACCGACGGCAATTCGCCTTCGGATACCGGCCGCACGGATGGTCTTTGGGCGGTGGATGTCGAGGGCGCGGCGCGCGGCACCTCGCGGCTGTTCTATCGCGTGCCCGTGGGGGCCGAGATGTGCGGCCCCTGTCCGACGCCGGACCTGACCACCTTCTTCGTGGCGGTGCAGCATCCCGGCGACGGCGGCGAGGATTGGGAGGGCCACGGCCGGCCGTCCTATTACGAGGACCTGTCGACCCGCTGGCCGGATTTCCGCGACGACATGCCGGTGCGCCCGGCGGTGGTGGCGATCACGAAACAGGGCGGCGGCCGGATCGGCTGATACGTCCTGCCCGAATTAAAGAAGGGGGCGGAAAACCGCCCCCTTTCGTGTCGTGCCTGCGTCAGTGCGTGACGCCGCTGCCGCCGGTCACGGCGATGTTGTAGGGCTTGCCCTCGACCGGCACGGTGCCGAGTTCTTCGAGGCTCTCGGCCGAGATGCGGCGGACCAGGCCCGCGTTCGGGTCGGTGACGACGATTTCGTCCCCGGCCATGGCGATGCGCGGGCGCGGGTCGTTCCAATGCCCGTCCATCGAATAGGGCTCGGTCACCTTGGCGCTGGCCGCGATCTCGGCCTTCAACAGGTCGATGCGGTGCAGGCTGCCGTCCTCGGTCAGCACGTAGCCGGTCGAGGGCTTGGCCGGGTCGAGCGCGAAATCCACCCGGCGGAAGGGCAGCTTGATGTAGCGGTAATGCGGCTCGTCCACCGGGTCGAGCACCACCAGCCCGTCGGGGCCGTAATTGCCCAGGAACACCTGGATGCCGGTCGAACCCAGCAGCGTGCCGGTGGTCACGCCCTGCGGCAGATCCTCGGGATAGGGCAGCAGCTTGTATTCCGGGCCGTTCGCGCCGGCCTTGACGGTCAGCACGCCCTCCTTGCAGCCGGCGGCCAGATAGGCGCCCGAGAAGGCCTCGCCATGGATCGCGGTGCAGGTGGCCAGCTCGCCCGCCGGATTGCCCTCGGCATCGAAGGCCTGCAGGCCGAGGCGCGGCACCGAGGCGTCGCCCTCGACCTTCTCGTCCGAGGCGACGGTGGAGAGCCAGCTTCCCCCCAAGGGCGCGACGAACCCGTGATGGGCGCGGGCCTGCGGGAACTTCACCGGCTCGACCTTGCCCTCGGCCAGCGCGCCGCCGTCGAGGATCTCGGCATAGCCGCCATTGTCGTAGTTCAGCACCACCTTGCCGTCATGCTCGACCAAGTGGAACGGGCGCGGCCCGGTCAGGCTGGCGTCGATGGCCGCGGGATCGCCCACCTCGATGTCGCGATGGTCGCCGTGGTCGTGGAACGAGATGCCGCTGCGGATGAACTGCACCGTATCGGCATCGGACTGCACCGCGGCCACCACCGCGCCGCCGGCAACGGAATAGAGCTTGACCTGGCCGGTGGTCGGGAAGGTCCAGCGATGGTCGGGTTCGGACAGGTCGAACGCGGTGACCTGACCCTTTTCATGGTCGCCGACGAAGACGCGGTAAAGCGTGACGTCGCCATGGTCGTGATCGTGGTCGTGGTCGTGATCCTGGGCGACGGCGCCGCCGGCCAGGATCAGCGCCAGGGTGCTGGCGCCCGCGAGTTGTCTGAACATGGATGGTCTCTCCTTGATGAGGTTCGGGATGAAGGAATTGAAGCGGCCCGGCGCGGTCGGGTCAGTCGGCGGCCAGCGCCGCGGTGATGGCACCGGCATTGTGCCGCATCATCGCGATGTAGTCGGACGCGGGACCGTCCGGCCCGGACAGCGCGTCGGAATAGAGCGTGCCGGCCAGCGGCAGTCCGGCCTCGCGCGCGATCTGCTCCAGCAGCCTCGTGTCGCTGATGTTCTCGGCGAAGATGGCCGCGGCCTTGCGGTCGCGGATCTCGCGGATCAGGCCCGCGATATCGGCCGCAGCGGCCTCGGATTCGGTCGAGATGCCCTGCGGCGACAGGAAATCCACGCCATAGGCGGCTTCGAAATAGCGGAAGGCGTTGTGGGCGACCACCACGGTGCGGCGGTCCTCGGGCAGGGCGGCGACGGCGCTGCGGATCTGGGTATCGAGGGCGTCCAGTTCGCCGGCATAGCGGGCCGCATTCGCCTCATAGGCGGGGCAGCCCTCGGCATCGGCGGCGCAGAAGGCGGCGGCGATGTTCTGCACATAGACCTTGGCATTCGGCACCGATTGCCAGGCATGGGGATCATGCGCGCCGGCATGGAAGATCGCCTCGCCGTCGATATAGTGGTAATGGCCGCCGCCCGGCTCCTCCATGGTCTCAACCCCGTCGGTCAGGGTGGCGACGGCGGCATCGGTTCCGCTGGCGGCGATCAGGCGGGTCAGGAAGCCCTCGAACTCCAGCCCGTTGGTCAGCACCACATCGGCGCCGGCCAGCGCGATCGCGTCGGCCGGCCGCGGCTCATAGACATGCGTGTCGGAATCCGGGCCGACCAGTACGTTCAGCCTGATCCGGTCGCCGCCGACCTCTGCCGCGAAATCCCCGATGATCGAGAAGGTCGCGACCACGTCCAGCGGTTCCGCCTGCGCAGCCGCAAAGGAAGAAAACGTGATTGCCGAACAGGCGGCGATGCGGAAGAGCCAGTCTTTCATGGGATATCCTTTCATGGCGTCAGGCCGTCCGGTGGTGGCGGCGGGGCAGGGCGGGCCGCAGCACGCCGCGCGGCCCCGCCAGAAGCGAGAGGAGATAGACCACCCCGGCCGAGAGGATGATCGCCGGACCCGAGGGCAGGCTGGCGTGATAGGACAGCAAGAGCCCGCCCAGCGAGGAGACGATGCCGATCCCGACCGAGACGACGCACATCGCGAGGGTCGTGTTCACCCAGAACCGCGCCGCGGCGCCCGGGAGGATCATCAGCCCGACCGACAGGAGCGTGCCAAGCGCCTGGAACCCGGCGACCAGGTTCAGCACCACCAGCCCCAGGAAGGCGAAATGCACCACGCCCCCCAGGCCCGAGACCGAACGCAGGAACAGCGGGTCGAGGCATTCCGCCACCAGCGCGCGCCACAGCAGCACCGTGGTCGCCAGCGTGACGGCGGCGACAAGCCCGATCAGCCGCAATGCATCGTCGTTCAGCGCCAGCACCGTGCCGAACAGAACATGCATCAGATCGACGCTGGAGCCGCGCAGGCTGACCATGACGACCCCGATGGCCAGCGAGACCAGATAGAAGGCCGCCATCGAGGCGTCCTCCTTTTGCACCGTCAACCGTGCCACGGCGCCGGCGCCAAGCGCCACGATGGCCCCGGCGACCAGCCCGCCGATGGTCATCGGCACGATCTCCAGCCCGTAAAGCAGGAAGCCCGCCGCCGCGCCCGGCAGGATGGCGTGGGACATGGCGTCGCCGGTCAGGCTCATCCGGCGCAGCATCAGGAAGACGCCGACCGGGCAGGCCGAGAGCGACAGCAAGAGCGCCCCCGCCAGCGCGCGCTGCATGAAGGCGAATTCCATGAAAGGCGCCACGACCCAGTCGACCATCACGCCACGCCTCTGGCCGGGGCGGGGGACGGCTCGCACCAAGGCGCCTTCTCGTCCCAGGCTTCCTGGAACTGCCGGGCGCGCTGCATGTTTGCGGGCGTGACGACCTCGGCGGTGGGTCCCCAGGCGATGGGACGGCGGGCAAGCAGCAGCGCCTGCGGGAAATGCGCCCGCACCAGGTCGAGGTCATGGACGACCACGACCACCGTGCGCCCTTCGCCATGCCAGTGCAGGATCAGGCCGATGAGGTCGCGGATGGTCTTTTCGTCGATGGCGTTGAAGGGTTCGTCGAGCAAGATCAGATCGGCATCCTGAACCAGCACCCGGGCGAACAGCGCCCGTTGCAACTGACCGCCCGACAGGCTGTCGATGGGACGCCCTTCGAAGCCCTCCAGCCCCCCGGCGCGCAATGCATCCGCCACGGCCTTGCGATCCTGGGCCCGGTGCCGGCCCAGCAGGCCGCGCTTGCGCCACAGGCCAAGCGCCACCAGGTCCACCACCCGCGCCGGAAAGCTGCGGTCCAGTTCTGATTGCTGCGGCAGATAGGCCAGGCTGGTCCGCGGCGCGATGCGGCAGCTGCCGCTGAGCGGATTGAGCAGCCCGGTGATGCATTTGACCAGCGTGGACTTGCCCGATCCGTTCGGCCCGACCACGGCGAGCAGCGCGCCGGCCGCAACCGGGCCGTTCAGGTGATGGACAGCGGCATGGCTGCCATAGCCGACCGTCAGATCCTCGAAGGTGATACAGGCATCGGCCGTGCGGGGGTTCATTTCAGGCGGCTCCGGGCGTCGCTGCATGACAGACTCGAATTTGCGTGATGTTATTACATTACCGAACTGCGACGGCAAGAGACGAGGTTCAACAACCCTCCGCTTCCGTCCGAGAGGGTGGCACGGCACGTGAAAGCGGGCCGAGACTCCGGCGGGGAACTGCCGAGACGCCGGTTTTGTGATTTGTCCAGGCGGACGCCAGCGCATAAGGCAGGCCCCATGCGCTGTCTCGGGGTTGCTACACTGTGTCTGCTGTCGGTCCTTTCGCTCGGAAAGGCCGAGGCGCATCCGCATGTCTTCATCGACACCGGGCTGACGTTCCGCTTCGACGGCGAGGGCAGGCTGGGCGCCGTCAGCGTGGTCTGGGCCTTCGACGATTTCTCCTCGATGCTGATGGTCGAGGACATGGAGATGGACAAGGACGGCGATGGCGTGCTGACCGATGACGAGATCGCCCGCCTCACCGCCATGTTCAGCGACTGGCCCGAGGATTTCGCGGGCGACCTCTATCTGACCCGTGACGGCAAGCCGGTTGCGCTGTCCGGTCCTTTGGACATCGCCGTGCGCTATCAGCAGGGCCGGATCATCGTGACCCATATCCGTGCGCTTCTGGACCGGATCAGGCCCGAGGACGAGCGGATCGAGGCGCAGGTCTATGATCCGACCTATTACACCTTTTATGACCTGGCCGGAGCCCCCCGGATCAACGGCCGGGACGATTGCCGGATCGAGATCGAAAAGGCCGACATCGCCGCCGCGCAGCGCAAATATGGCGACGAACTGGCCAAGCTGACCAATGACGAGATCATGGATCAGGGCAAATATCCCGATGTGGGCGGCGATTTCGCCGACGACATGAGGCTGGAATGCGCAAGGTGATCCCCGTCACCCTGCTGGCTCTTGCGGTGGCCGCCGGCCTGGTCTTCTGGACCGGGCTGGACGACCGAGTCGCCCGGATGGCGGTGGGCTGGCAGCGCGACTATCAGAACGCGCTGGCGCGTGTCTTGCGCGCCCTGCGGGGCGGCGAGGCCGGGGCGGTCACGACCTTTCTGGGCATCTGCTTCGCCTATGGTTTCCTGCATGCGCTGGGGCCGGGACACGGCAAGGCGCTGATTGGCGCCTATGGGGTCGCGACCGACGTGCCGATGAAGCGCATGGTCAGCCTGGCCGCGATCACCAGCCTTGCGCAGGCGACGGTGGCGGTGGTCCTCGTCTATGTCGGCGTCTGGATCTTCGGCGGCGCGCGCGACCGCGTCGAGGGCGCCTCGGCCAGTCTCGAACCGTTCTCGGCCGCGGCGATCGCCCTGCTGGGGGTGATCCTGTGCTGGCGGGGATTGCGCAGGCTGGCCGCCGGCCGGCACCGGCACGGTCACGCGCATTCCGAAACCTGCGGCTGCGGCCATGCCCATGTCCCCGATGCCCAGGAGGTTCTGGCGACCCGCTCGTGGCGCGAAGCTGCGGCGCTGGTCGCCGGAGTGGCCCTGCGTCCCTGCACCGGGGCGCTGTTCCTGCTGATCCTGACCTGGCGGTTCGGTCTGGACGCCGTCGGGATCGCCGGGGTCTATGCCATGGGGATCGGCACCATGATGGTGACGGGCCTTGCCGCGGTCGTCGCGGTCGGCTTGCGTCGCGGCGTGCATGTCTCGCTGCCGGCCTTTGGTCGCGCGCCGGTCCTTGCCAGCCTGGTCGAGATCGTCCTCGGCGGTCTCGTGGCGATCTTTGCCTTCTCGACGGCGCTGCGCCTGCTCCAGACGCCGTTCTGAACTGCGCCGATCCCGGCGCGTCTACCCGACAGGACCAGAGGAGTTGCCAATCAAGCTGGTTGCGGCCTGCGGGGTCCGCCTTGATCCGGCCGCGGGCCATTCATGCCGGCGAGGCTTGCGCGCGTTTTAGTAACGTAATAACATTACGTTCATCCATTGGCGAGGCAGTTGCATGTCGGGGTCCGGTCCCAGTCCTGCTCACACCCTGAGCATCGAAGCGGTCGAGCGCATCTGCGCCGAACGGGGCGTCCGCTTCACGCCGCTCCGGCGGACGGTGCTTGAGGTATTGCTGAAATTCGACGGCCCCGTCAGAGCTTACGAGCTGTTGCGGGCATTGGGCCACAGGCTGGGCCGGCCCCTGGCCCCGCCGACCGCCTATCGGGCGCTCAACTTTCTGCTGGAGCAGGGGTTCATCAGCCGGATCGAGACGCGCAACGCCTTTGTCCCCTCGGCGCATCCACAGGATCGCTATGCCGGTCTTTTCTTTCTCTGCAACAGCTGCGGCGCCACGGTGGAACTGGAACTGGCCGGCCTTGCCGAGGTCCTTTCCGAACGCGCGGCTTCGCTGGGCTTCCAGGTCGGACGTCGCGTCATCGAATTGCAGGGAACTTGCGCCGATTGCCGGGATGCCGCCGCCGTCCCCAAGCGTCAGGGCCGGATAAGGGCGGGGCGGACATGACGGACCCTTGCCCGACGCCTCTTCCCGTCACGCTGCTGACCGGCTTTCTTGGCAGCGGCAAGACCACGGTGCTGAACGGGCTGCTGCGCCATCGCGATTTCGGCCGCACGGCCATCATCATCAACGAATTCGGCGAGATCGGGCTGGACCACGAACTGGTCGTCTCGACGACCGAGACTCTGGTCTTGCTGCAGTCGGGCTGCATGTGCTGCGCCTTGCGGGGCGATCTGCTGGACACGCTGGTCGAGTTGGCGGAACGGCGCGAGGCGGGCGAGCTGGACTTCGACCGGGTGATGATCGAGACCACCGGCCTGGCCGATCCGGCGCCGATCCTGCACACGCTGCTGACCAGCATGGACCTGTCCGAGCGTTTCGTGACCGATGGCGTCGTGGCGACGGTCGATGCCGCGACGGGGCCGGACACCCTGCGCCGGCACGAGGAGGCAAGGCGCCAGGTTGCCCTGGCCGATCTTGTCCTGCTGACCAAGACCGACCTGCCCGAGGCCGACGAGCCCGGCGCCCGCCGCGAAATCGCGGCGCTGAATGCCGCTGCGCCGGTCCAGATCGCGCTGCATGGCCGGATCGACCCCCGACGGCTGACCGGGCTGGGGCACTTCGATCCGACGATGAAGTCGGCCGAGGCGCGGGGCTGGCTGCGGCAGGAGGCCGTTCCGGTTCCGAAGCTGGCCGATCTCGACGCCCTCAGGCATCTGGACGCGATCCGCTCGGTCTCCTGGGTGATCGACGAGCCGATCTCGGCCACGGCCTTCGATCTCTGGATGGAGATGCTGATGGCGCAGCGCGGCGCCGATCTGCTGCGCTTCAAGGGGTTGATCCACCTGCAGGGCGTGCCGCATCCTTTCGTGGTCCACGGCGTCCAGCACATCTTTCATCCGCCGGTCCTGCTGACCGACTGGCAGGGCGAGGATCGCCGCTCGAAGCTGGTGCTGATCCTGCGCGACTTCACCGATCCCGAGCTGCGGGATCTCTTCTCCGCCCTGAACTCCGTTGCCGTGTCCGAGCATGTGCTGCCCGTCGGCTATCTTTCCGCCGAGGTGACGCCATGAGCCTGTCCGAAGACCGTCGCATCCCCGATCACGTCACCGTGGCCATCGTCGGGGCGGGGCCGGCGGGTCTGGGCGTGGCGCGGGTGCTGCGCGACCTGGCGATCCCCGATGTCTGGGTGCTGGAACGCGGCCGGATCGGGCAAAGCTTCCTGCGCTGGCCCTCGGGCACGCGGCTGCTGACGCCGTCCTTTCCCGTCAATGTCTTCGGCCTGACCGACCTGAACGCGATCAGCTATGACAGCTCGCCCGGCTGGTCGCTGAAGCGCGAGCATCCCGACGGCGGACGCTACGCCCAATATCTGGAGCAGGCGGCGCTGGCCTTCGGGCTGAACGTCGCATGCGGCATCGAGGTGCTGGGGCTGGAGCCGCATGGCGAAGGGCTCGTCCTGCGCACGGATCGCGGCGAGATCGGCGCGGATTTCGTGATCTGGGCCTGCGGCCAGTTCGGCACCCCTTCGGATGGGGGGCTGATCGGTGCGGAACTTGCCCGCCACTACGCCGCGGTCGGCCGCTGGCAGGATGTGCCGGGCGACGAGGTCTTCGTCATCGGCGGCTATGAAAGCGGCATCGACGCGGCGCTTGGACTTGCCCGCGCGGGCAAGCGGGTGACGGTGCTGGAACGCGGGGCGGCGCCCTGGCAGGACCGCGACAAGGACCCCAGCCGCGCCCTGTCGCCCTTTACCCGCCAGCGGCTGGACGTGGCGATGAAGGGCGGCGCCATCACGCTGATCGACGGCGCCGAGGTCGTCGCGCTGGAAGAGGAGCCGGGCGGCATCCGCATCCTTGCGGGCGACGGGCGCAGCTGGCTTTCGTCCCATGCGCCGATCCTGGCCACGGGTTTTGCCAGCGGCACGGCGCCGGTCTCGGGCTGGTTCGACTATGACGAAACCGGCCTGCCGCTGCTGACGCCGCAGGACGAATCCACCGAATTGCCGGGCCTGTTCCTGGTCGGGCCCGAGGTGTCGCATAACGGCCATCTTTTCTGCTTCATCTACAAGTTTCGCCAGCGTTTCGCTGTGGTCGCCCGCGCCATTGCAGGACGGGTCGGGGCTGACACCTCGGCGCTGGAACTCTATCGCGCCAACAACATGTATCTGGACGATCCGACCTGTTGCGATGCCGACAAATGCCTCTGTTGAGGCCCGTCCCCGCGCAACCGATCCCGCATTTTCCACACAGAGACGACAGATGACCCTATATCTCACCAACAGCCTGGGCGGCGAGAAACAGCCCTTCGTCCCCCGCAATCCACGCGAGGTCCGCATGTATGTATGCGGCCCGACGGTTTATGACTACGCCCATATCGGCAATGCCCGCCCCGCCGTGGTCTTCGACGTGCTGGTGCGGGTGCTGGAACGGCATTTCGGGCGGGTGATCTATGCCCGCAACCTGACCGACGTGGACGACAAGATCAACGCGGCGGCGGCGGCCGCGGGTGTTCCGATCGCAGCGATCACCGAACGCTTCACCGCCGCCTATCACGCCGACATGGCGGCGCTGGGGGTGCGGCCGCCCGGCATCGAGCCAAAGGTGACGGATCATATTCCGCAGATCATCGACCTGATCCGGCGCCTGCTGGCGGCGGGGCACGCCTATGAGGCCGAGGGCCATGTGCTCTATCATGTGCCCTCCTTTGCCGATTACGGCATGCTCTCGCGGCGCAAGCGCGACGAAATGATCGCCGGCGCGCGGGTCGAGGTCGCGCCCTTCAAGCGCGATCCGGCGGATTTCGTGCTGTGGAAGCCCTCGGACGCCAGCCAGCCCGGCTGGGACAGCCCCTGGGGTCGGGGGCGCCCCGGCTGGCATATCGAATGCTCGGCGATGATCGAGCATCACCTGGGCAATCCCATCGACATCCACGGCGGGGGCGTGGACCTGCAATTCCCGCACCATGAGAACGAGATCGCGCAAGGCACCCGCGCGCGCTTCTGGATCCATAACGGCTTCGTCACGGTCGAGGGGCGGAAGATGTCGAAGTCGCTCGGCAATGTGCTCTTGCTGCGCGACCTGTTGGGGCAGGCGCCGGGCGAGGCGGTGCGGCTGGCGCTGCTCTCGGCGCATTACCGGCAGCCACTGGGCTGGACGGCACAAACGCTGCCGCAGGCGGTCAGGACGCTTTCCCGGCTTTACGTCGCCATCGGCGACGGGCCGGGCGATCTGCGGCTGTGCCGGGACAGCCCGCTGCTGGCCCGTTTCCGCGCCGCGCTGGACGACGATCTGAACACGCCGGCGGCGCTGGCCGAGCTTTTCGTGCTGGCCACCACGGCGCGCTCGGTCGATCCCGAACTCAGGCCGCGCTATGTCGCCGCCCTGGTCGAGGCCGGGGCGGAGCTTGGCCTGCTGCAAAGGACCGAGCGCGACTGGCAGGCGGAACTGGCCGCGTGCCAGACGGACCAGAAAGACGTGGCCCGCATCGATGCGCTGCGGGACGAACGCGCCGCCGCCCGTGCCGGCCGCGATTTCGCCACGGCCGACCGTATCCGCGACGAGCTGTTGGGGCTTGGCATCGCGGTCGAAGATCCCCCGCTTGTGGGGCAAGGCGGATGAGGGCGCGCCGCAGCATCCAGCCGCGCGGCGTGTCGGGCGGCATGATCGGCCCTGTGCGGGCCTATCAGCTGGCTGCCGCCCTGGTTCGGCCACGGCTGCCGCATCCGGCCGAGGATTTACCGAAGATCGAGGCGAGGATATCCGCATGAAACCCGGCATCACCATCGAACAGCTTCCCGTCTTCCTCCTCACCGGCTTTCTGGGTGCGGGCAAGACCACGCTGCTGAACCGCATCCTCGAGAATCCCGCCTTCCACGATACGGCCCTGATCATTAACGAGTTCGGCCTGGTATCCGTCGATCACGATCTGGTCCGCGAGGGGCGGGAGCGGCCGGTGGTCACCACCACCGGCTGCATCTGCTGCACCGTCGGCAGCGACCTGCGCTCATCCCTGGATGAGCTGCTCGTGGGCCGCCGCGATGGCAGCCTGCCGCCATTTTCGCGCGTCATCGTCGAGACGCCGGGGCTGGCCGATCCGGCGCCGATCATCAACAGCCTGATCCCCGGCGGGGTGGCGGCCATGTCGCTGCGCGATCACGCGGTGGCGCGGGCGTTTCGGTTGTCGGGCGTGATCACGGTCGTCGATGTCCAGGGCATCGGCGCGGCACTGGACAGCCATCCCGAAAGCCTTCGCCAGATCGCCTTCGCCGATCATGTCGTTCTGACCAGGACCGACGTGGCACCGGCGGGCGATTGGCCGGAAAAGCTGAAGCGACTCAACCCGGGCCTGAGGATTCATGACGGAACCGATCCCTCGTTCCGACCGGCCGCGCTGCTCGAACCTGCCAGCTATTCCGCTTTCGGCAAGGGCGAGGGGGTCGAGGCCTGGCTGGCGGCGGAAGCGAGCCATGACCATGGTCACGGCCATGGCGGCCATTTCCACGACCTGAACCGGCATGGGAACGTCGTCGCCATCCCGCTTGTCCGCGACGATCCGGTCGATGAACGCGCGCTGCGGCAGTTCCTCATGCGGCTGACCACGACGCGGGGCAACGGGCTCTTGCGGATCAAGGGATTGGTCGCGCTTCAGGACGATCCCTCTGCACCGGCGCTGATCCATGCCGTGCAGCATCGGCTCTATCCGATCATGCGGCTGGAGGGCTGGCCGCAGGGACAAGCCGCAAGCCGGCTGGTGATCATCGGCACCAATCTCGACGAGGGCGCCATCCGGGCCGAATTCGAGGCGCTTTCGGGCAAGCCTCAGCCTGTTTCTCGCCATGGCGTTCCAGGCATTCAAGCAGGGCGGCAGGCCCTTCGGTTGATGGGCCGCCCGGGGCCGGGGCCCGGCAGGACAAGGAGAGAGTCATGAAACAGGACGTCATCGTCATTGGCGGCAGCTACGCCGGGATGGCGGCGGCGCTGCAGCTTCTGCGGGCGCGACGCTCGGTCCTGATCGTCGATGCGGGCCGGCGGCGCAATCGCTTCGCCAGCCATTCGCATGGCTTCCTGGGACAGGACGGCGTCGACCCGGCGGTGATCTGGGCGACCGCGCGCGAGCAGCTTCTGCGCTATCCGAGCCTGACCTGGATCGACGCGACAGCCGTCGATGCCGCCGGGCAAAGAGAGGAGTTCCGCGTTACCCTGGAGGACGGCTCCGGCCATGACGGCAGGCGCCTGCTCTTCGCCGTCGGCGTCCGCGACATTCTGCCGGACATTCCGGGGCTGGCCGAGCGGTGGGGCAGGACCGTGTTCCATTGCCCCTATTGCCACGGCTACGAACTGGACCGCGGCCGGATCGGCTTGCTGGCCAGCGGGCCGATGGCGCTGCACCAGGCGCAGCTTCTGCCGGAATGGGGCGAGGTCACGCTGTTCACCAATGGCGCGGTGACGCCGGATGCGGCGGCCCTGGCCGACCTTGCCGCCCGGGGCGTCGGGGTCGAGACGGCGCCGGTCGTGCGGCTGGACGGCGAGGCCGAGGTGGTGCTGGCCGACGGGCGCCGCCTGGGTTTTGCCGGGCTGTTCACCGCCGGCCGCAATGTCCCGGCCTCGCCGCTGGCCGAAAGCCTGGGCTGCGAACTGGAGGAGACCCCCTTCGGCACCCAGATCCGCACCGATGCGGCGAAGGAGACCACGGTGCCCGGCGCCTTCGCCTGCGGCGATGCGGCGCGGGTGCCGCATTCGGTCTCGCTTGCCGTGGGGGACGGGGCTTGGGCCGGGGCGCAGATGCATCGTTCGCTGGTGTTCTGACGGATAAGCGGCGAAGTTGCTCCTACGGGACGGCGCCGCTTCGGTATCCGGCGACAGCTGCGGTAGCGGCAGCAAACATTCAACCAGACAAGAGAGCGCCAATGCGAATTGCCAGCACCGTCCTTGTTCTCGCGCTCCTTGGAGGATGCGCAGAAAGCGGCCCCAAGGCCCACCTGGTCGATGAAGCCGCGGAACGCGCGACCCTGGATGTCGAGGCCCGGGCGGCGGCGCATGCCCTGTCGCTTTATCTGAACGGCATGGTTCCGTCCCCCTAGCTCCGGGCAGGACATCGCGCGATGATAGTCCCGCCGGCCGGCTTCGGGCGCAGGCGACCCCCGGACATGCAAGATGCCCGGGGAATTGCTTCATCGGCTTACGCCGGGACGATCTTGCCGGGCAGGTTGTTCACCCGCATCGTTTCCTGCGGCTGGTAATGGATGACCGAGCGGATCGACTCGCCCGCATGCAGCAGGTCGAAGGCGGTATTGATCTGCTCATGCGTCATGTTGTGGGTGATATAGGGATCGACGTCGAAATCGCCCCGCAGCCATTCGTCCACCATGCCGGGCAGCTGGCTGCGCCCGCGCACGCCGCCAAAGGCCGAGCCGCGCCAGACCCGGCCGGTGACCAGCTGGAAGGGGCGGGTGGCGATCTCTTCGCCCGCGCCGGCGACGCCGATCACCGTGCATTCGCCCCAGCCCTTGTGGCAGCATTCCAGCGCCGAGCGCATGACATTGACGTTGCCGATGCACTCGAAGGAGTAATCTACACCGCCGCCGGTCATGTCGATGATGAGCTGCTGGATAGGCTGCTGGAAATCCGCGGGATTGATGCACTCGGTCGCGCCAAGGCCGCGGGCCAGCGGGAACTTGTTCGGGTTGGTGTCGATGCCGATGATCCGGCCGGCGCCGACCATCTTCGCCCCCTGGATCACCGCCATGCCGACCGCGCCCAGGCCGAAGACCGCCACCGTCGCGCCGGGTTCCACCTTGGCGGTGTTCCTGACCGCACCCATGCCGGTCGGAATGGCGCAGCCCATGACGCTGGCCTTGGCCAGCGGCGCCTCGGTCGAGATCTTCGCCACCGAGATCTCGGGCAGCACCGTGTATTCGCTGAAGGTGCTGGTGCCCATGTAGTGATGGATCATCTTGCCCTTGTAGGAGAAACGTGAAGTGCCGTCGGGCATGACGCCGCGGCCCTGCGTTTCGCGGATTGTCTGGCACAGATTGGTCTTGCCCGATTTGATATCGGGGCAGTCCGGATCCTCGGGGATGTAGAGCGGGATGACATGATCGCCCGGCTTGACCGAGGTGACGCCGCGGCCGATCTCTTCGACGATCCCGACGCCCTCATGGCCGAGGATGGCGGGGAACAACCCCTCAGGGTCCTTGCCCGACAGGGTGAACATGTCGGTATGGCACAGGCTGGTGGTGACGATACGGACCAGGACCTCGCCGTTCCTGGGGCCTTCAAGGTCGATTTCCTCGATCTCCAGCGGGCGGTTCGGTTCCCAGGCGATGGCGGCGCGGGTTTTCATCTCGGACAGTCTCCTCGGCTTGCATCCAATCACGTAATGTTATTACGTTACTGATGCTGCAGGAACCTGTCCGGCCGGTCGATTTCGGACAGGGTTCCCGATGTTCAGGCCAAGGGACAGGAAGCGAATGACAGGGCAGGGGCCAGCCGCGCCCGGCAGGGACAGCCACCGGGTGCATATCGTCATCTATCCCGGCTTCAAGTCGATGGAGGCGGTCGGGCCGGTCAATGTGCTCAGCTATGCCAACCGCCATCTGGCCGAGCGGGGCGATCCGCGCCGCTACGACATCGTGCTGACCGCGCCCCGGCCCGGCGCCATCCCCTCGGATACGCCGATCACGCTTGCCGCCGAAACCGGATTGCCCGAGACCGGCCCGCTGGCCACGGTCATGGTCGCCGGTGCGCTGGACATCCAGGCGGCGCTGGCGCGGGAAGCCGGGCTGGTGGAGTGGTGCCGCCGGCGGGCCTTCGAGGCGGAACGCTTCGCGGCGCTCTGCTCGGGGTCGTTCTTCCTGGCCGCGGCGGGGGTTCTGGACGGACGCCGCGCGGCGACGCATTGGAGCGTGGCCGAGCTGTTGCAGCGCCGCTTTCCCGGGGTCCGCGTGGATGCCGACGCGATCTTCGTGCAGGACGGCAGCCTGTGGACCTCGGCCGGGGTGACGGCGGCGATCGATCTGGCGCTGGCCTTCGTCGAGCAGGATTTCGGCCGCGACCTGGCGCTGGCCGTGGCGCGCGACCTGGTGATCTATCTCAAGCGGCCGGGAGGGCAGTCGCAGTTCAGCGCCGCCCTGACCAGCCAGATGCGCGGCCCGCCGGGGATGCGGGACATCCAGTCCTGGCTGCTGGCCAACCTGCACCAGCCTTTGCGCATCCCCGACATGGCCGCCCGCGCCGGGATGAGCCCGCGCAACTTCACCCGTCTGTTCGCCGCCGAACTGGGCACGACTCCGGCCAGCTATCTGGAAGGCGCGCGCTGCGAACGGGCCAAGGCGCTGCTTCTGGACAGCGACCTGCCGCTGAAGGCCATTGCCTTCCGCTGCGGCTTCACCTCGGACGAGCAGTTGCGCAAGGCCTTCCTGCGCCGGTTTTCGCTGACGCCGCGCGACTATCGCGACCGCTTCGGGACGTCGCGGCCGGGGTGAAAGGCGCAATGCCGGGCCGGGCGGTCTATCGCTGCGACAGTCGCGCCGTGCTTGCCGGCCAGGGATCGTCGAAGGCTTCGCCCGCCCTCCACGCCGCGACCTCTGCAGGGGTGCAGAAGCAGCCCCTGACCGCATCGGCGAAGTCCGCCAGCCCGTCGCGGTCGCCGATCACGGTCAGCCGGCAACGCCGGTCGCCGAACTCGGGCGACATGCCGGCAAGGCGCCGGCGCATCTCTTGTCGTTCCTCGGGCAGCAGGTTCAGGCTGTCGTCCTCCAGCGCCGCGACTTTCCAGTAATTGACGATCTCCAGCCCGATGCTGCCGGCGGTCTGGTTCCACAGCAGTTGCAGCCGGTCGCGCGAAGGCAGCCAGAAGAAGCCCTTGCTGCGATGGATGCCGGTGCCGAGGGAATGGTTATAGACCTTCCACAGCCTTTGCGGGTGAAAGGGGCGGGGGTCCGCGATCACGATGCTGCCGAGCCGGTAGCCTTCGGCCCCGGACATCGAGGCGGTGCCGCGGCTGCGGTCCCAGTCGGTCAGCTCGGCGCCCAGGGTGGCGACGCGCGCATGGTCATAGGGCGGCAGGGCCAGCACATCGGCCAGCCGGACATTGCCCCATTGCATCCCCATGATGTCGGCGAAGGGGTTGAGCGGATGGATCGCCTGCGCGACAGTGCGCAGCGTCTCGCCGGATACCCGGTCCATCTTGCTCAGCAGGATGCGGCTGGCGAACATGATCTGCTCGGCCAGCAGGTTCTCGATCCCGCGCCGACCCTCGGCCAGATGGTGCGAGGCGGCGGGCAGGATGGCGCGGCCCAGGTCGTGGTCCTGCGCCAGCGTCACCGTGTCCGCCACCGACAGGAAACCGTGCAGCCGCAGGGCGGGATGCACGCGGATCGCTTCCAGAAGCGGCCAGGGATGGGTGCTGCCCGAGGTTTCGATCAGGATATGCGTGGCGCCTGCGCCGGTCACTTTGTCCACGGCGCCGGCGAACTGCTTCAGCCCCTGCGCGTCGCTGATGCTGCCGGCCGGAATGGCGGCAAAGCGCGGGTCGCGGCGCGAGATCACCTCGCTGGTGTCGAGGATCGCGCCATCGACATCAAGCGCGCTCATCTCGTTGACGATGACGCCAAGCCGCACGCCCGGCATGCCCCGGGCCTGCACCAGGAGGCTTTGCAGGAGCGTGGTCTTTCCGGCGCCGAGAAAGCCGTTGAGAATCGTGACCGGAATCTGCGGCATGGTGTCTTCCTGAATGAATGCGGGTCAACCGGCGGCGAGCTTGCCTGCGGCCTTGCGGAACCATTCAAGCGTCCTCGCGTGATGGGCCTGACCCCAGCGGTCGATGAATTTCTGGGTGTGGAAGTCATGCCCGTCCTCAAGCGCGGCGATGCGCCCGGCCACATAGGCCGGGGTCAGCGGGATGCCGCATTTGACGGTGATGCAATGTTCCCATTCGTCATAGGTTTGCGGAATGTAGTTCATCCAAATCCTCATGCAGGCGTTGAAGAAAGCGCGGCGGATAGCGGGTCGTCGCGCCACAGGGCAACCGAAGTCAGGCCGAGGCCGCCGAGGCGGCGCAGAAGGCCATCCGGGCTGAGATCGCAAGCCATGCCCGGCATGCGGCGGGAACCTTGCAGGCGAAGCCCGTGCCGTCCGCTCCGCGTCTCCAGCAGGGCGTCGGCGCCCTCGGGGACCGCTCCCGCCCGTTCGGTCAGGATCAGTTCCGGCTCTCCGGTCCGGGTGCGGTGCAAGAAGCCGGACATGATCGCGGCGGCGTCAGCTGCGCCTTCGCCGACCGTCACCTCGATGCCGGCCGCGCGCAGTCGGGCGAAGCCGCCGCCGTCTACGCGGGGATCGGGATCCTGCATCGCGGCAACGACACGGGTCACCCCGGCAGCAATGATCGCATCGGCGCAGGGCGGGGTCCTGCCCCAATGGCAGCAGGGCTCCAACGTGACATAAAGCGTGGCTCCGCGCGCCGCCGCCCCGGCGCGGTTCAGCGCGACCCGCTCGGCATGGGGCCGTCCGCCCGGCTGCGTCTCGCCTTCGGCGATGATCGTGCCGCCTTTCACGATCACGCAGCCCACGGGCGGATTGGGCCAGACATGGCCGCGCATCCGCCGGGCCAGCGCCAGCGCCCGGGCCATCCAGAGCGCATCAGAGCTGCGTGGGATTGGGCGCATCGCCGTAGACCTGAACCGGATCGAAAAGCTTTTCGGACTCGGTGAAGACGAGCCGTGGCGCACCGTCCCCGCCCAGCGGCACCGCACGATAGAAGCAGGAGCGATAGCCGACATGGCAGCTTGCGCCCCCGGCGATCTCGACCCGCAGCCAGATCGCGTCCTGATCGTCGTCGATCCGCATCTCGACGATCTTCTGGATCAATCCGCTGGTCGCGCCCTTGTGCCACAGGCATTGCCGCGAACGGCTCCAGTAATGCGCCTCGCCGGTTACGATGCTGCGCGTCAGCGCCTCGGCATTCATCACGCCCATCATCAGCACCTCGCCGCTGCTGGCGTCGGTGGTGATGACCGGGATCAGCCCTGCGGCATCGAATTTCGGAGCCAGCGCATGGCCTTCCTCGACCTGCGCGACCGTGAGGCGGGGGGAAAAGAGCGACATCGTGTTTCCGTGCTTGAATTACAACGAAGATGGCATGCGCGAGGAGTGGTGCCCGGTGATCAGCCAGACCCCGTCGATTTCCTCGAAGGTGAACAGGTAGCGGGCCGGCAGCGTCTGTTCCGCGCCGTCGCGTTCGAAGGTGAAGGTGTAATGCCCGCCGACAACCACGGTGCCCAGCTTGTGGCTGATCCGCTTGCGCAGCGTGTCGATACGACAGCGCAGCTTGGGATTGGCGAGGAAGCTTTCGAAATAGGCCCGGCGTTCCTCGGCATGGCCGCCGATCTCGTCCGCCACGGTCGGGACCAGGATGGCATCGGTGGCGTAAAGCGCCAACAGATCCTCCAGTCGGCCCAGGGACACCACCTCGGCCCATCGCATCAGGGCCTGGCGCACCTGCGACAGATAGGGCCGCGCGGCTGCCTCGAACAAGGCATCCTCCCGGACGCGGCTGGTCGTCACATCTTCCAGCATGGCTCTGCTCTCCTCGCTGTCCGGGGTGGGCCGGCCTGAAAACGGCATTGCAGGTCCCGGTGATTCTGGCTATTGGAGTAACGTAATAACATTACATTTACGAGGACGCCATGCCGACCAGCCAGCAAACCCGCGACAATCGCCTGCCCGTCACCGTCCTTTCGGGCTTTCTGGGCGCCGGAAAGACCACGCTGCTGAACCATATCCTGAACAATCGCGAGGGGCGCCGCGTCGCGGTCATCGTCAACGACATGTCCGAAGTGAATATCGACGCCGATCTGGTCCGCGAGGGGGCCGAGCTGAACCGGGCCGAGGAAAAGCTGGTCGAGATGACCAACGGCTGCATCTGCTGCACCTTGCGCGACGACCTGCTGCAAGGGGTGCGCAAGCTGGCCGAGGAGGGCCGCTTCGACTACCTGCTGATCGAGGGCACCGGCATCGCCGAGCCGCTGCCCGTCGCCGCGACCTTCGATTTCCGGGACGAGAACGGCGACAGCCTGTCGGATGTGGCGCGGCTGGACACGATGGTCACGGTCGTCGATGCGATCAACCTGACCAACGACTTCGCCAGCGACGATTTCATCGCCGAACGCGGCGAAAGCCTGGGCGACGAGGATGAGCGGACGCTGGTCAACCTGCTGACCGACCAGATCGAATTTGCCGATGTGATCGTGCTGAACAAGGCGACGGATGCGGGACCCGAGCGGCTGGACCGGGCGCGCAAGATCGTGCGCGCGCTGAACCCGGACGCGCAGCTGATCGAGACGGATTTCGGCCGTGTCGAGGCCGATGCGATCTTCGATACCGGCCTGTTCGATTTCGACCGCGCGCATATGCATCCGATGTGGGCGAAAGAGCTTTACGGGTTCCAGGACCATGTGCCCGAGACCGAGGAATACGGCATCTCGTCCTTCGTCTACCGGGCGCGGCGGCCGTTCCATCCCCGCAAGATCTACGACCTCTTCAACGGCGAGTTGCCGGGCGTGATCCGGGCCAAGGGGCATTTCTGGATCGCAAGCCGCCCGAACTGGGCGGTGGAGTTCAGCCTGGCCGGCGTCGTCTCCTCGGTTGTGCCGCTGGGCGGCTGGTGGGCCTCGGTGCCGCGCGAACGCTGGCCGACCCATCCCGACAGCCTCGCCGAAGTGGCGAAGAACTGGGAGGAACCCTGGGGCGACCGGCGTCAGGAACTGGTGTTCATCGGCGCGGGCATGGACCCTGCGGCCATCACCACGGCTCTGGACGACGCCCTGGTCGACGCCTGGGACTTCACGCCCGAGGCCTGGGCGAGATTGCCCGATCCCTTTCCGCAATGGGGCCAGCGCCGCGTCGCCTGAGTGCGGCGGCTGACGAAAAGGACGAAGGGCAGGGCTGCCCCGTCCACGAGAGGACCATACAGGTAGAGGAGAAGCCGCTGCATGACCGAAACCGTTTCCGCAACTCCGCAAGGAGCATCCCCCGATCAAGCCGAGGCGCGGGAAATCCTCGAATCCGACAGCGGGCTGGTTCTGCAGCAGGTTGCCCAGCCGGGGGTCGGCGCGGCGATCTGGCGGCGCAGCCTCTCGTCCGGTTTTGCCGAATGGATCGAGGGCATCCCGCTTGACCAGATGCCGGCGCTGCGCGCCCTGGTGGATTTCCGCGCGGTCGAGAACTGCATCCATGCCGCCTGCGACCTGTCCGGGCTGCCCGCCGGGACGATGCGCGACCTGCTGGCCAGCGACATCGGGGCGCTGGCGCTGATGCTGGCGCAGATCATGCGCAATCCGCTGATGCATCTCCGCTTCGAAGCCGTGACGACGGATGCCTGCCGGAAATTCCATGTCGACCAGATGCCCGCGCGGCTGCTTTGCACCTATCGGGGGCCGGGAACGCAGTTCGGGTTGCAGGACGAAAGCGGCCAGGTCGTGCCGGCCGGCGAGATGCGCGCGGGCGAGGCCGCGATCCTGCGCGGCGGGCTGTGGCCCGGCGAGGAGGTCACGACGCTGCTGCACCGTTCCCCGCCCATCGCCGGAACCGGCGGGGTGCGGCTGTTCCTGGCCCTCGACCCCGCCGCGGAACCCGCAGCCGAGGCGCGGAGGCTGCACTGATGCGCGGCAACCTTGCCACCTCGCTGCGCCGCCGCCGCCGGCCCTGTCCGATCGCGCAATACGACCGCCTGCCGCCCGAGTTGCGCCGTTGGCTGGCGCAGGCGGCACTGCCCTGGAGCCCGGTTTCGGCGCTGCGCCTGTGGCAGAAGCTGATGGCCGAGACCGCGGGCAATGCCGAGGCCGCCTGCCGACGCCTCGACCTGATCGAGGCGCGGATGCTGATGCGCGATGCGCCGCGGATCTGGGCTGACTAGCTGGGGCTTCGCGGCATACTGGTTGCTCGTGACCAGCATCCGGGTGTTGGGAGGGTGTCGGGACCGGGGCGAAATAGGGGTCCGGGATTGTCCCGGCGCCGGCAAGGGCCCGGCCGCGGCATGGGCGAAGATGGCGGCTCGTTACCACTATAGCCAAGTCCTGCGAGTCCTGCGCGGGGATGCCTGGGGAGCCTCTCAGAAGGCCTGCAGCACCGGCGGGGGCGCGGCGGAGGGCTGGGGGACGGTATAGGGCGACAGGAAGGGGGCGAACTGGTCCACCGCCCGGCCCAGCCGGGTATGGGCGGCATCGTCGGCCAGCTTGCCGCCGGTGAATTCGCGGTCGGCGACATAGACTCCGGTGGCCAGGGTCTGCGCCTCGAAAAAGGCCATCAGCGGCCGCAGCTGGTGTTCGATCACCAGCGCATGGCGGTCGCCGCCGCCGGTCGCGGCCAGAAGCACCGGCTTGCCGGCCAGCATGGGGGGATCCAGCAGGTCGAGGACATGCTTGAACAGCCCGGCATAGCTGCCCTTGTGGACCGGGCTTGCGATCACCAGCGCATCGGCATGGATCAGCTCGGTGAGATGCGACAGCGCCTCTGGGTCGAGGTCGCTGATGTGGCGAGCATGGCCCAGAGACGGGCCCAGATCGGCAAGATCGAAGACATGGCCGACGGCGCCGAAGCGGTCGGCGGCCAGATCCACGGCGGCCTGGACCAGGGCGCGGCTGCGCGAGGGGGCGGAAAAGCTGCCGGCAAAGCCGGTGATGGTCAGGGCGGTCATGATGATCTCCTGTTCTGTGCAGTCCCGAAGGGTCAGGACAGAGGCGGCCTGTGGCCGGCGGCGACGGCGGGTCGTGCCGCCGCCGGGTGCAGGATGGGGCCCAGCAGGGCATGGCGGGCGATCTCGCGCGCGATCTGGCTGGTCTGGGAGGCGCATTCCGGTGCCCCGGTCAGCTCTCCCAGATGGCCCCGGGCCAGCGGGCCGGCGATGAGGATGCGGTTGCTGGCGCGTCCCTGCGCATCCAGCGCCCGGCAGATCTCTGTGGTGGCAAGGCCCAGGCCCAGCGGACAGGGCACGATCAGCCCCAGCCGCGCCAATGCGCCAAGCGCCGGGTTGGCGTCGATACATCGGTCCTGCGCGGGGCCGGTGGTGACGATGATGCGGTCGAAATGCGCCTGCTGCGGCTGGGACCGGCCGCGCGGACGCCAGCGGACATCCACGCCGCCGCCGCGCCTCGCCGCGTCCAGAAGATGCCCGGCGACGAATTCCAGCCGGCTCTGATCGGTCAGCCGGGCCAGCACGGCCTCGGTCTGCGGGGCAAGGCGATAGCGGTGCACGTCCCACCAGACGCGCAGGTGGCGCAGGAAGCGCCGCCGCTCGGTCATGTCCAGCGCCGCCCAGATCTGCGGGGCCTGTGCCCGCAGCCGCCAGAAGGTGGCGTGCCAGCCGTTGCCGCGCGCTTGATCGTCGACGATGGCATGGCGCACCCGGCGCAGCAGGTCCGAGACGCGCCGCGCGGGCGGGGCGGTGAAATCGGCCTGGCTGTCATGCTCGGCCGCGCCCTGGCCACGGGCTTGCAGCCCGCGCCGCGACAGGCAGGTGATCTGCCCGGCATGGCCCTGGCGGTCCAGCGTGGCGACGGCGTCGGCGGCGCTGAGCCCGGCGCCCAGGATGAGCACCCGCGCCTGCTGCGGCACGGCGGCCAGCGCCTCGGCATCGCCCGGATCGGCGACCAGCAGGCTGCTGCCGGCCAGTCCGGCCAGGGGCCGGGGCAGGGCAGGGGCGGGATGGCCGCTGGCCAGCACCAGCAGGTCGGCGTGGATGCGGTTGTCGTCGGAAAGCAGCAGCAAAAGATCGCCGTTCGCGCCATGCGCCACATCGCTGACCCGCGCCCGGATATGGCGCACCGCGCCCGAGGCCAGGTGCGGCGCCAGCCGCTCGGCGACATAGCGGCCGAACAGCGCGCGCTGGACATAGAGATCGCCATTCGGCGCCGTCGCCTGCGGGTCCGGCAGGTCCGGATTCTCTGCCAGCCAGTCCGCGAAATCGCTGCGGTTCTCGGGGTCAATCGACATGCGATGCGCCGGCACGTTCAGCCGGTGCGCCGGGTCGGTGGCGGAATAGGCCAGCCCGCGGCCCAGTTCCGGCCGCGGCTCGACCACGGTCAGGCGCACCGGCAGCCGCATCCGCGCCAGCTGCCATGCCAGCGAGGCGCCGGTGAAGCCGCCGCCCAGAATGACGATGCGCAGGGGGTTCTGGATCGCGGTCATGGTCTCAGCCTCCGGCTACGGCAAGACGTGGCGCGGGCGGGGCCGGGCGATGGTCGTTGCCGATCGTCTCGCCGAAGGGGCCCATGTTGGCCGCAAGGCTGGCCTGCGGCAGCGGGTGGTCCAGCGGCAGCAGGGGCAGGACGCGTTCGCCGAAGCTGTAGGCTTCCTCCAGATGCGGATAGCCCGAGAGGATGAAGGTATCGATGCCGATGCGCCGGTATTCGTCGATGCGCTCGGCCACGGTTTCGGCATCGCCGACCAGTGCCGTGCCGGCCCCGCCCCGCACCAGACCGACGCCGGCCCAGAGGTTCGGGCTGATCTCCAGCTTGTCGCGGCGCCCGCCATGCAGCGCCGCCATGCGCGCCTGCCCGACCGAATCCATCCGTGCGAAGGTCTCCTGCGCCTTGGCTATGGTGGCGTCGTCCAGCCGGCTGATCAGCTGTTCGGCGGCCTGCCAGGCCTCGGCATTGGTGTCGCGCACGATGACATGCAGCCGGATGCCGAAGCTGACCTCGCGGCCCTCGGTCGCGGCCAGCCGGCGCACGGATTCGATCTTGTCGCGCACCTGGGCCGGCGGCTCGCCCCAGGTCAGGTATTTGTCGATCTGCCGCGACGCCACCTTGCTCGCCGCTTCCGACGAGCCGCCGAAATACAGCGGCGGGCCGTTTTCCTGCAGCGGCGGGAACAGCAGCTTGCCGTCTTCGATCTTCAGGTGCCTGCCGTGGTGGTTCACGGTTTCGCCGGCCAGCAGGGCCTTGTAGACGTTCAGGAATTCCTCGGTCACCTCGTAACGCTCGGCATGGTTCAGGTGGATACCGTCGCCGGCGTTCTCGACCGGATCGCCGCCGGTGACCACGTTGATCAGCAGCCGCCCGCCCGACAGCCGGTCCAGCGTCGCGGTCATGCGCGCGGCCAGCGTCGGCGATTGCAGCCCCGGCCGCACCGCGACCAGAAAGCGCAGCTTTTCGGTCTGCGAGGCCAGCGCCGCCGCCGTGACCCAACTGTCCTCGCAGCTGCGGCCGGTGGGCAGCAGCACGCCGTAATAACCCAGGGAATCGGCGGCTTGCGCCACCTGGCGCAGATAGGGCAGGTTGACCGCCCGGCCGCCGTCGGCCGTGCCAAGATAGCGGCTGTCGCCATGCGTCGGCAGGAACCAGAGCACGCGGATCTTGTCGGGAGTAGGGATGCTCATGTCGGAGTCCTTTGCTGATATCACGGCCGGGCAGCGGATGCCGGTCTTCTCGCGCCTCAGGAAAACACTTAAATACGACCAAGTATATAGTGATTTAGGGCGCGACAGGAATTTGGGCTGAAACCGGCATTTCCTGCCGCCGATTTGGAAAAATTCGCTATGCGAGCGGTGGCTGGGGGACTGATATTCTCTGCCCGGCGCGGAAGCCTCGGGCGTCCCGCGGAAGAACGGCGCCCATGGGTCCGGCCGGATTCGCCGGGTCGGCCCTGCGCCGCCGGACCCGGACTGGCGCGGCGCCACAGCCGCGGCCGGTCTGCCGCGCTTCCTCCATGCCCGGCCGGGGAACCGGGCCTGCGTCGCTGCCGGGGGAAAGAGAACGATGCTCTCCCAGCAGCACGACCTTTGGAATGGCCGCAGGATGGCTGGCGGCGTAGCAAAAGACGATCAGAATTATCGTTTTTTGGCCGCAGAGGATCAGCCATGAGTTCAGCAACGAGGTGGAGAACGCGCATCCCTGTCACGGTCGCCGCGCTGATGCTGTTGGCCGGCCCGGCGCCGGCCGGGGTCAGGATCGGCGTGACGCCCGGCGCGCTTGCCGATTCGATCAACGTCGCCGCCGAGGAGGCCAAGGCCCAGGGGCTGGAGGTCGAGGTTGTCGAGTTCAGCGACTGGACCACGCCCAACCTGGCGCTGGAGAATGGCGATCTGGATGCCAACTATTTCCAGCACCAGGCTTTTCTGGACAATGCCGTCCAGGAAACCGGCTATGACCTGACCTCGGTCGCGCTGGGAATCCTGCCCAATATCGGGCTTTATTCGGAACGATACGACCGGCTTGACCAACTGCCGGACGGCGCGCGCGTGGCGGTGGCCAGCGACCCGGTGAACCAGGGGCGGGGCCTTGCGCTGCTGCAGACCGCCGGGCTGATCGCGCTGCGTCCCGGCGTGGGCTGGAAGGCGACGCTGGACGACATCGCCGACAATCCAAAAGGGCTGAAATTCGTCGAGGTCGAGGGGCCGCAGTTGGTCCGCGCCGTGTCGGATGTCGATCTGGCGCAGGGCTATCCGGCCCATTACGTCAATGCCGGACGCGGCGATTTCGCGGGCAAGGCGCTGATCTATTCCGGGCTGGACGACACGCATTTCGCCATCCGCTTCGTGACCCGGACCGACAATTCCGACGATCCCGAGATCGCCGGCTTCATCCGCATCTATCAGCAATCTCAGGCCGTGCGCGACCAGATCGACGCCTCGAATGCCCATAACCCGGTGCTTTACTCGCTGCCCTGGCTGGCAGCGGCCAAGACCCAATAAGGAGACAGGAATGAAACTCGTGACATTCGCCCTTGCCGCCGCGCTGTCGCTGGCCGGGCTGTCCGCCTCGGCCGAGGCGCTGAAGATCGGCGTCGTGCCGGGCGCCTATGGCGATGCCGTGAACGTCGCCGCCGAGGAGGCCAAGGCCAAGGGGCTGGAGGTCGAGGTGATCGAATTCAGCGACTGGACCACGCCCAATTCCGCGCTGGCCAGCGGCGACATCGACCTGAACTTCTTCCAGCACCAGCCCTTCCTCGAGAATGCCGAAAAGGAACGCGGCTATGATTTCGAGGTGGTGGGGCAGGGCATCCTGGCCAATCTCGGCCTTTATTCCCTGCGCCACAAGAGCGTTGACGAGATCCCGCAGGGCGGCACCGTCGCCATCGCGAACGACCCGGTCAATCAGGGGCGCGGCTTGCTGCTGCTGGAGAAATCCGGCCTCATCAAGCTGCGCGAGGGCGTGGGCTTTCTAGGCACGCTGGACGATATCACCGAAAACCCGCGGGCGCTGAAATTCACCGAGGTCGAGGGGCCGCAGCTTGTGCGCATCACCGGCGACGTGGATCTGGCGCAGGGCTATCCGCATTTCATCGTCGCGGCGGGAGCCTTTGATCCGACCTCGGGACTGGCCTATTCCGGCATCGAGGACAAGCAATTCGCCGTCAGCTTCGTGTCCCGCGCCGACAACAAGGATGACCCGCGCATCGCGCAGTTCATCGCGCTGTTCCAGCAGTCGCAGGCGGTCAAGGATCAGGTGCGCCATTCCTTCGCCGACAGCGACAAGCTGTATATCCTCGCGTGGCAAGGCTGATGACGGGCCTGGCTGCAAATCTGGGCCGGCGGAGCGCGGTGACCGAGCTGGCCCCGGCCGCCGCGGCCGCCACCCCGGCGCTGCGCAAGGCGGGGACCGTGCGCTTCGAAGCCCTGGGCAAGAGCTATGCCTCGTCGGCGGGGCAGGTGCAGGCGCTGGCGGGGATCGACCTCGACATCCGCGCGGGCGAGATCTTCGGCATCATCGGCCGCTCGGGGGCGGGCAAGTCCAGCCTCTTGCGCACCATCAACCGGCTGGAGCGGCCCAGCACCGGCCGCGTGCTGGTCGATGGCGAGGATATCGCCGCGCTGGACGAGGCAGGGCTGGTGGCGCTGCGCCGCCGCGTCGGCATGGTGTTCCAGCATTTCAACCTGCTCTCGGCCAAGACCGTGCGGGGCAATGTGGCGCTGCCGCTGCGCGTGGCCGGCCTGCCCGGGGGCGAGATCGCCCGCCGCGTCGACCAGGCGCTGGAGCTGGTCGGCCTGACGGGCAAGGGCGATACCTATCCCTCGCGCCTGTCCGGCGGCCAGAAGCAACGCGTCGGCATCGCCCGCGCACTGGTCAGCCGCCCCGAGATCCTGCTCTGCGACGAGGCGACCTCGGCGCTGGACCCGGAAACGACGGTTTCGATCCTGCGGCTGTTGCGCGACATCAACCGGCGGCTGGGCCTGACCGTGGTGCTCATCACCCATGAGATGAGCGTGATCCGCGAGATCTGCGACCGCGTCGTGGTGCTCGAGGCCGGGCGGATCGCCGAACAGGGCCCGGTCTGGCAGGTGTTCGGCGCGCCGAACCATGCCGCGACGCAGGCGCTGCTGCAGCCCCTGCAGCACGGCCTGCCCGAGGACCTGGTCCAGCGCCTGCGCGACAAGCGGCACGGGGCGGGCGACGAAACGCTGGTCGAGCTGAGCTTTCTGGGCCGCAACGCCCCGGACCTTGGCCAGCTTGCCGCCGTGACGGGGCAAGGGGCGGGGCGGGGCCGGCTGCGGCTGGTCAGCTCGCAGCTGGAACGCATCCAGGGCCATTCCATCGGCAAGCTGCTTGTGGCGCTGGGGCCGGGCGTTGCGCCCGAGGCGCTGGCCCCGCTGGCCGATCAGACAAGGATATTGGGATATGTTGACGCCTCAGATGATTGATCGCCTGCAACAGGCATTCTGGGATACGGTGCTGATGGTCTCGGTCTCGGCCGGGATCGCGGTGCTGGTGGGGATTCCGCTGGCGGTGTTCCTGGTCACCTCGGGACCGGGCGGCATCTTTCCGGCGCCCCGGCTGAACCGCATCGTCGGCACGGTGGTCAACGGCTTTCGCGCCGTGCCCTTCATCGTGCTGCTGGTGGCGCTGATCCCGTTCACCCGGCTGGTCGCCGGCACCACGATCGGGGTCTGGGCGGCGATCGTGCCGCTGGCGGTTTCGGCGACGCCCTTCTTCGCCCGCATCGCCGAGGTCTCGCTGCGCGAGGTCGATTCCGGGCTGATCGAGGCGGCGCAATCCATCGGCTGCCGCCGCCTCGACATCGTGCGCCATGTCCTGCTGCCCGAGGCGCTGCCGGGCATCATCGGCGGCTTCACCATCACGGTGGTGACGATGATCGGCGCATCCGCCATGGCGGGGGCGGTCGGCGCCGGGGGGCTGGGCGACGTGGCCATCCGCTATGGCTACCAGCGCTTCGACACCACGGTGATGCTGGTGGTCATCGCCATCCTGATCCTGCTGGTCTCGGCCGTGCAGTTCACCGGCGATTACGCGGTGCGCCGGCTGCGGGCGCGCTGATCGGGAAAGGAAATGGGGGCTGACTGCCCCCATACCCCCGTGGATATTTTCCCAAGAAAGAAGCCTATTCGGCCGCCAAGGCGGCTGCCGGGCGAAAGGCCTGGGCGCTGTGGCGTTCGGGCAGCCTGTCGCCCTGGCCGAACAGCTTGCGGCGCAGCGTCCCTTGGGCATATCCGGTCTTGTAGCTGCCGCGGTCCTGCAATTCCGGCACGATCAGGTCGGCGAAATCCTCGTAGGTTTCGGGGGTGACCAGCCGGGTCAGGTTGAAGCCGTCGATCTCGCCCTCGCGGATCCAGGATTCCAGTTCGTCCGCGACCTCGGCCGGGTCGCCCACGGCCAGCGGATAGCGCCCGCCAAGCGCCAGCTGGCCTAGGAGGTCGCGCTTGGTCCAGCCCCGGCTTTCGGCCAGCGTCGCCGCCGACTGGATCGCGTTGGTCGGGCCATAGGGGATGGGGTCGTCGAGGCCGTAGCGGGCAAAGTCGATGCCGGTCGAGGCGGCGAAATGCGCCAGCCCCGCCTCGGGGCTGGAATGGGCGCGGTATTCGGCCAGCTTCTCCTGCGCGGCGGCGGCGTTGTGGTCGGTCACGACATTGATGCCGAGGATGACCTTGACGTCCTCGGGGCGGCGGCCGGCGGCGACCACCGCCTCCCGGATGCTGCGCGAGGCCTTGCGGGCCAGCGCCTTGTCCGGGGCCGAGATGAAGACGCATTCCGCATGCCGCGCCGCGAATTGCTGGCCGCGCCCCGAGGTGCCGGCCTGGAACAGCACCGGCGTGCGCTGGGGCGAGGGTTCGCTGAGGTGCCAGCCCTCGACGTCGTAGAAGCGGCCGTGATGCACAATCCGCCGCACCTTGGCCGGGTCGGCATAGACACGGGCGTCGCGGTCGCGGATCACCGCGTCGTCGTCCCAGGACCCCTCCCACAGCTTGTAGAGCACGTCGAGATATTCGTCCGCCTGGTCATAGCGCAGGTCGTGGCCGGTCAGGCCGTCGCGCCCGACCGCGCGGGCGGCGCTGTCCAGATAGCCGGTGACGATGTTCCAGCCGATCCGTCCCCCGGTCAGGTGGTCGAGGGTCGAGATGCGGCGGGCAAAGGTATAGGGCGCCTCCTGGTTGACGTTCACCGTGACGCCGAAGCCAAGGTTCTGCGTCACCGCCGCCATGGCCGAGACCAGCAGGATCGGGTCGTTCACCGGCAGCTGCACCGACTCGCGCAGCGTCAGGTCGACGCCGCCGCCATAGATGTCGTAGGTGCCCAGGATGTCGGCCAGGAACAGCCCGTCGAACAGGCCCCGCTCCAGCGTGCGCGCCAGCCCGGTCCAATAGTCCAGCCGGATGTAATCCGCGGAACGGTCGCGCGGATGCGTCCATTGCCCGTGGTTGATATGGCCCACGCAGTTCATGTTGAAGGCGTTGACGATGATATGCTTGCCAAGGCGCTTGTCCGTGCGGGCCATTCAGATCGCTCCGTGTCGCGGCGGGTTGACGCCGTTCAGGCTGTGGTTGCCGATGGCGTGGTATTTCCAGCGCACCGGGTCGTGCAGCGTATGGGTGCGCACATTGCGCCAGTGGCGGTCCAGGTTGTCCTCGGCGAAGGTGGCCGAGGTGCCGGTCAGCTCGAACAGCTTCGAGGCGGCGAGCAGCCCTGCCGTCGTCGTCAGCGCGCGCGCCGCGGCCACCGCCAGCGAGGCCTGCGCCACGGTGAATTCCGTCGGGTCGGCGATGGCCTCGTCCACGGCGCGGCCGGCGCGGTCCACGAGCGCCTCGGCCGCACGCAGCCGGACCGAGACCTCGCCCAGGCCGGCGACCAGCAGCGGGTCGTCTGCCGCGCGTTCGACCCCGGCGTCGATCCATGGCCGGGCGCGGTCGCGGATGAAGGGCAGGGTGGCGGCAAACGCGCCCTGGCCGATGCCGAGGTCGATGGCCGCGTGCATGATCTGCGCCAGCGGGCCGATGGGCGTCGGGCGCTCGAAACTGGACTGGAAGGGGACGACCCATTCCGGCCGCACCTCGACCTGCCGGAACGCGACCGAGCCCGAGCCGGTGGTGCGCTGCCCGAAGCCGTCCCAGTCGTCGGTGACGGTGACGCCCGGCGCCTCGCGCGGGATGAAGACCAGTTGCTGGCGGTCGTCCTCGTCCACGACCAGCGTCGGGATCCAATGCGCATAGATGGCGCCGGTGCAATAGAACTTGTCGCCCTGCACCAGCAGCCGGTCGCCCTGGCGCAGCAGCCGGGTGCGGCGCTGGAAGTCGCGGGCGCCGATTTCCGCCAGCGCATTGCCGAAGCGGTGCCCCGACAGCGCCAGCCCGTCGAAGAAGGCGCGCTGTTCCGGGCTGCCGCCGCTGCGCAGCACCTCGAGCGCATAGAAATGGTTCTGCGGGATCTGCGCCAGCGACCCGTCGGCCGCCGCGACGATGGCGATGACGCGCGCCAGCGTGACGGCCGAAACCGCCGCGCCGCCATGTTCGCGCGGCACGGTGATGCCCCAGAGCCCCGAGGCGGTAAAGGCGTCGAGCTGCTGCCAGGGCAGCCGTCGATCGCGGTCGCGGTCCGAGGCGCCGGGCGCGAATGCGGCGGCAAGGCGGCGGGCGGCCTCGATGGCCTCGGCATCCGAGGCGATCACATGCACGCCCTGCGGAGGAGATGCGGTCTTCATGCTCAGTTCCATTGATGGCGGGCGGGCAGGGCGCCGTTCAGGTGCCAGTTGCCCAGCAGGTGATGTTTCCAGCGCACGGGATCGTGCAGCGTATGGGTGCGGGCATTGCGCCAGATCCGCCCCAGGTTCGGGCCTTCGCGTGTCGCGGCCGAGCCGGCCAGCTCGAACAGCTTTTCTGCGGCATTCAGGGCGATTTCCGTGGTCAGGATCTTGGCCTCGGCCACGGCGACCGAGGCGCGGGCGCTGGCCTCGGCGGTGACTTCGCCCGCGGCGATGTCGTCGAGCAGGCGCGCGGCGTCGTGCAGGACGGCGCGCGCGGCCCACAGGTCGACCTGCAACCGCCCGATATCGCCGATGACATAGGGGTCGTCCTGGGCCCGGGCGACGCCGGAATCCACCCAGGGCCGCGACTTGTCGCGGATGAAGCGGACCGCCTCGTCCAGCGCGCCGATGGCGATGCCGCTGTCGATGGCGGCCTGGATCAGCTGCGAGACGGGGCCGGCCAGTCCCGGCACCTCGGCGCGCTGCCAGACCGGGATGATCTGGTCCTCGGCCACCGGCACGTCGCGAAAGATCACGCTGCCCGAGGCGGTGGTGCGCTGGCCGAAGCTGGACCAGTCGTCGACCACCTGCACGCCGGGCGCGTCGCGCGCCACCCAGACCTGGACCGGGCGGCCCTGCTCGTCGGCGGCGCGGGTCGGGATCCAATGCGCGAACATCGCCCCCGTGGAATAGAAGCGGTGGCCGTTCAGCCGCAGGCCTTCGGGGCTGCGGCTCAGCCCGGTGGCGTTATGGGTGACGGGTTTGCGGCTTTTCTCCGGCCCGGCATTGCCGATGCGGGCGCCGGCAAGGATGTCGGCGAACCAGCGCGCCTTCTGCTCCGGGCTGCCCGCCTCGGAGAGCAGCTGGATGACGCCGAAATGGTTCTGCGGGATCTGGCCGACCGAACTGTCGGCGGCGCAGAGGATCTCGAACACCTCGGCCAGGGTCACATGGTCCAGCCCCGGCCCGCCCCAGTCGCGCGGCACGGTGATCGCGCCAAGGCCCGAGGCGGTGAAGGCGGCGATCTCGTGATGCGGCAGGATGCGGTGTCGGTCGCGCTCGGCCGCCTTGGGGGCCCAGTCGGCCGCCAGCTGCCGTGCCGCCTGAAGCGCCTGTTCCCGCGTCTCGATCAGGGCCGGCACGACGGGCTTGCCGGGATCTGCCGGGATTTTCGCGGGGTGAAAGGTCATGGCGGTGCTCCTGTGCTGGCGGTCGGGCGGGCCGGGCCGGAATGGCTGCCCGGCCCGCACGGCATCGAAAGCTGCCCGATGCGGCCACAGGATCGCCTTGCGGAGGTCTGATCTCCATTCCAAAGATCGGCGGGGGCAGAGCACAGGCTTCCACCAGGCGCGGCGCGGACAGTAAGCCCATGCCCCGGTCGGGTCGGGCTGTCGGTCCAGGGGCGGCGGATGGGTGGCGTTCAGCCAGCAATGGCCGATATGGAGGACCTGCCCCGCACCGGGTCGCGCAGCGCATGCGCCCGCCCGGCCGGGATCGGGCGCCCTTCATTCCTTTGCAGGAGCTGGCCGATCTGCCCTGCGGGGACCTTTATCTGCACCAACCCTGTCCGGACGAAGGGGCGCATCGGCTCGGTGGCCTTCGGCCATCCGCCTCATGCGACCGGCGCCGGGCGCCGGAACCGCTTCGGGCGAGAGGATCCTGCTTGCGAACGGGGCCGTCTGTCGCGACCGCCATCCAGAGGGCCGGGACAGCGTGCCGCCACCGGGGCCGATCAGCCGCCCGCTGCGCCGGCGGCTGGCGCCAAGGCCCGGGCTTGCCGGGCTTTTCTCAGTTCGAGAAAGCCTCGATCAGGTTCAGGACGGCGAGGATCTTTCGGGTGCCGCTGTCGACACGATAGATCCGGTCGTCGTCCCGATAATAATTCCACCCCCGGCGCTGCTCCAGGCCGTATCGGTCCAGGTTGCGGATCAAGGTGTAATTGCCGATGCGAAGCGTGTCGCCTACCCGGGTGCCATAGCGTTTGCCGACCTGACCCGGCGGAACGCAGGGCGGGTTCTTCTTGGCAAGTCCCGGCGGGCAATCGGCAACATGGCGAGCCTGCGTGCGGGGCTTGTCCTTGTGGCCGCGATGGTCGTGATGACCCGCGAAACCGCCCTTGCCGTTGTTCCGCCCGGGATCGGCCACGACCGGCGCGGCGCCCGTCGCGGCAACAACCAAGGCGGCCATCAGTATCGGCGCCAGTTTCATCGTTCGTGCTCCAAGCAGTATCCAGCGAAGCATATAGCCTCAACGGGGCGCAAGGTTGCATCACGAAAACAGGCGCTGGCGGAAAGGCGCCGCCGGGCTGCAGGCCGCGCGGCATGCGCCGGGGCATGTCCATCACCCCAGGCTGTCATATCTGCGCACGATCCAGCTGATGTCATAGGCCAGCCAGACCGCGCCGATCAGCGCGACGCGTTGCAGGGTCCTGGCGCGAAGCGCCGCGAAGGCGACGGACAGGCCCAGGGCCAGCCTCAGGAAATATTCGGGGCCCAACGCATGAAGATAGTCGCTGCCCTTCATCAGCGTGTCGAACAGGTCGAAGCCGAATGTCAGGGCAAAGACGCCGAAGAACCAGCGGCGGCGGCGCATGAAGAAGCTCTCGCTTTCGGCATGGTCGGGCAGCGCGTCGGGAAAGATCAGCGTCGCCATCACGAAATGCAGCGAGGCATAGCAAAGAACGAAGACATAGGCGCCGAAATGCCAGTCGCTGATACGGCGCAGCCCGAATTCCCACCACCAGAAATGCACCGCGCCCAGCAGGACGATGACCGCCCAGACCGTCTGGGCCAGCATGCCCTCGGTCCGGGCGGGCGACTGGATGCGCCGCGACAGTCCCGACAGGACGCGGGTGATCCCCAGCCCCAGGATCATGCTGACGAGAATGCGAAGATGGCCGTAAGCATCCATCGCCAGGCTCCTTCATCCTTCCACCGTCCCCATCCATCCTGAAAGCCGGGATCGCGTTTTTCCAGCCCCAAGGCGGAAATTTATCGTAACCTGCCCGAAGAGATCATTGCATTGAAAGGATTGGGACATGCCTTCGTTCAAGGTTTCGTGGATCGCCATCGCTCTTCTCATCCCGCAGGTCGCGCAGGCTTCCGAGGCCTGCGACGGGGTCGGCCGTATCCAGGACGACGCGGGCAGGAATGCCTTCCGCGCCTTCGTCACCGGCGCGCTGACCGAGCCGCCCCCCGCTTCGCAGATCGCCGTCGACGATGTCCTGCGGCAGGGCGCGTGGACCATCGTCGGCGCGGAAATCCCCGATGCGGACGGCGTGGGTTACTTCCTGTATCAGGAACGGGGCGGCAAGCAGATGTTCTACGGCATCTGGGGCGGGATGGCCGATCCGTCCGAGGCTGCCGAGGTCGTCAAATGGGCGACCGACCAGGGCGCGCCTGCCGCATTGGCCCGGTGCTTTGCCAGCATAGCGACCGCGGAGTGAGGCCGAAGGCAAGCCCGGATCGAAACCCTGTTCCCGCGCTGCCTCCGGGGGGCGTAACCGCTGTTTCCCGCTTTCGGGGTGCGGTGGCCGATGTCCGCCGCCTCGTTCATCCGCTGCTGTCTTCGAGAAAACCGGGGCAGCTGTTCAGGAAGAGGCGGGTCGGACGCCGGCCCATGCGCGTCTCGCGCCCGGGCCTCCATGGCGCTCATCCGCCGCATGACAAAGGGGGAGGCGCGACGAGGAGAGCCGCGAGATGCGCCTGCGGTGCGGGGGGCATGGCCCCGCCGCGTCCCTCATCTTCCGCTGGGCGCGGCATAGATGGCCGACCAGAACCGGGTCCGGCCATCCGAGCCCGTCGCATGGCCGATGCCGAATTGCCGGACCTGCGGAATCAGGATGTTGGCGCGGTGTCCGCTGGAGCCGTTCCATTCCCGCAGCACCTGATCGACCCCGTAAGGGCCGGCGGCAATGTTCTCGGCGGTGATCCGGGGCGAATATCCCAGCGTCTTGATCCTTTGCGCCGGCCCGCTGCTGCGGCTGCCGGCATGGGTCATCCGGCCCCGGCGGGCCATGTCGCAGGCATGCTCGGCGGCGGCGCGGGCCAGCAGGGCGTTGGCGCTGACCGGAGGCAGGCCGGCCTGGATGCGGGCGCTGTTGGTTGCGGCCAGGCCGGAGCCGATGACCGCCGCGCTGGGGGCGCTGCATTCGACCTCTCCCGGCGGTGATGCCTGCACGTCGTGGTCCTTGACGGGATCCCGGGCGTCCGGGGGCGTGCAGGCGGCAACCAGTATGCAAGCCATCATCGTCGCGCGGGGGTTGTGCGGGAATGCATGCGGCATCGTCCTTCTCCTGGCCTTATGGAAGAACGCCTGCGGCATGACTGGGAAATTCCGGTGAAATAACTCAATAAATCTTGTGCATCCATGCCTGCGCTTCTGGCAGCGCAACGCAAAGCGGGCGATCCTCGAACACGTTATGCGTGCATAACCTTTGATGCGGCTTATTGTTCCGCAGGCTTCGGACCACCGCCAGGCACCGGAACAAACCCGCCGCCAGCAGGACCAGGCCCGGCCTTTCGGGGGACGGGCCATGCCGGCCACGGTCCAGCCCTTGCCGGCGCCGGGTTTGCGGCAGCTCTGGATCGACCGGCGCCGGCTTTCCATCGCGTCGCGGGGCGGGCGAACCGCTGCCGGCCTCTCGGGGCGAAGGTGCTGCCCTCGCCCGGCAGCCGGCCAGAGGGCAAGGCGACGAGGCCGCCCGTCGGGACCGCTGCCGAATGACGGGCCCCGACCACCAATCTGATCCATTTGGACAAGTCGACATGGTCCCCGCTTCCTCTCAGGATGGCCGAAGATCGGTTTCCGAGTAAGGTCATGGCCCGTATCCTTCTGACCCTCGCGTTCCTGTTCGGGCCGGCCCTTGCGCTGGCCGAACCCTTGGCCGGGCGATGGTCGGGCACCTATGCCTGCAATGCGCTTGGCGGCGCGCAGTTCACGCTGGAAACCGAGCAGGCGGGAAACGGCATCATCTCGGGCACCTTTTCGTTCGAGATCGGGACAGGCGGCCGTGCGCTCAAGGGCGCCTACAAGGTCATGGGCCGCGGCGGCGCGGACGGCTTCCGGCTGCAGCCGCGCGACTGGATCGAGCGCCCGCCGGGCGTCGAGGCCCTTGCGCTGAGCGGCAGGACCCGCGACGGCGGCGCCGTCATCGAGGGCGAGATGGAGGGCTGCGCCCTGAACGACAGGTTCCTCGGCGCCTCGGCGGAAGGGATGGCCGTGCGGCTGGAGGACGCCAACAGCGAGCCCGTGCCGCCGACCATGGGCCCGCCGGCCGGGCGCTGGAAAGGAGAGGTGATCTGCCGCGGCCAGCGCAAGACCACGCTGTCGCACCCGATCGAGGCGGTGATCCTGACCGACGGTGATCGCGTCGCGGCGGATGCGCGGGTGCATGTGGCCAACCAGCAGGGCGGCGTGCCCGCCGAGCAGCGCACGATACTGGGCGGGCAAAGCGCCGAGGGGCGGCTGGAGCTGGCCGGGCTCGGCAGCCTTTCCCCCGGCGGCCCGCGGTTCCAGATCAACGGCCTGTCCCTCGCCGTCGATGGCCAGTCGCTGAGCGGCCCGGTTAATATGCGCGGCTGCGACAAGGTCAGCCTGACCTATGCCGGCCCCGCCGCTGTGCCGCCCCTGCCCGACAGCATGACCGGCAGCTGGGTCGGCACGGCGGAACAGCAGAACGGCGCCATCGCCATGCATTTCGAGCTGCGGAACGGCCGGGCCGGGGGCTTCGGCGAGCTTCGCCTCGGCGCCCCGGCGCATCTGCCCGTGGAGCGGCGCAGCAAGCTGCATCTTGTCCTGGCGCCGGTGGGAGAGCTGAACGGATGGCAGCTGATGCTGCCGCTTGGCCAGCGCGCCTTCGAGATTTCGCAAGACGATGTCCGGCGGCACAGTTCCGGCCCGGTCGGGCCGTTCGCCAAGGCCGGCGCCTATCTGGTGTCGGAAACCCCGGCCGGCGGGCTTGAGCTTGTGGCGCTGATCCGGTCGGGCGATTTCGCCGTGGCCGCCTCGCTCAAGCCGGGCACGCCGCCGGGGCCCAAGACAAGTGTGCTGGTCTTGCAGCGGTCCGAGGGCGGGCTTGCCGATGCCGTCGTCGCCGGTGAAACGCCGCCGGTGATCTTTCCCGAACCGCTGGGGGGAACGCTGGCGGCGGCGCGCTCGCGCGAGGCGCAATGCGCGGTCTTGCAGGAATGGATCACCCCCTATTCCGAAGGCAAGGACATGCGCGGGACGGTGATCGCCAATCTGCAGCGCGAGCTGGCAGAGGCCTTCACCGACGCGAAGTTCGAGCCGGTGTTCGGCCTGCCCTTCGCCCTTCTGAGCGACGAGGAGCGCAGGGCGCTGGCCCGTTTCATCCGCGAGGATTGCGAGCAGGGACAGGGCATGGCCGACGTGGGCTTTGCCGGCGCGCAAGTGATCGGGCACCAGAGGGGCTATCGGGAAATGGTTAAGCGCCTGACCGATGTGGCGGAATCCTCGCGTTGGGCCGAGGCCGCGCTGGACGAGGCGCAGGCGCTTTCCAGCACGGCGGCTTCCCTCGCCCGGATCGAGCAGCTGAAGGCCGGGGCCCGGGATCGCGCGCGGGAGCTTTCGGCGCGGCAGATCGCCGGGCTTGACGCGGGGCTGGCGCTTCGCGCGCGTCAGATCCGCACCGATATCCTGCGGGCCGATATCGACCGCGACCTGCCCGGACTTTCCGCCGGCAGCCGGGAAGACGGCGCCCTCGACCAGCTTTTCCGGCTGGCCGGGCGCATCGCGGATGAGGATATCCTGCCTGACGCGCGGCAAGAGCTGCATGATCGCATCGCGCCTCCTGCCCTGAAGATAAGCGACGAATACGTGACCGCGCTGATGGCCGAGGTCGATACCTTGCCGGCCTCGTTGCAGGGCCTTGCGGATGCCCGGCGGATCGGTGCTGCGCTTGGGCCGGTCGTCGAGGCGGTGCACGAGCATTTCGGTGCCGATCTCCGGCCCCGCATCCAGCCGCTCTTTCTTCGCCGCAGCGTGATCGAAAGCGATCCGGCCGTGCTGGAAGCTTTCCGGAAACTGCTGGCGGATGCCCCCTCCGGTCGCGGCGCGAAAGAGGCGGTCCGGGCCGCTGCCGCGCAATATCTCGACGAGGCGGCGATGCAGCGCCTGCCCGAATATGGTGCGGTCTACAAGGCGGCTCTGGAACATGCCGAGTGGCGCGCGATCATCATCACCGACAACAGCCGCAATCCCGGCCGGGACGAGCCGCGTGCCGAGGATATCGCCCGGTTCGCGCTGGACCGCGTGCGCGAGGTGAACGCGACGATCTCGCAGATCGAGGACGACTGCCTGCAGGGGGTCGCGGCCATCGGCAACAGTCCGGCGCGCGGGATCGAGTGCCTGACCATGCCGGCGGTCTGGACGGGGCAAAAGGGCTTTGCGTCCGAGCTGGTCTCGGTCACCAAGATATCCTGCTCTCCCGACGCCGGGGGGTTTCGATGCTATTTCCAGCAGGAGATACAGTTTTTCGGCCCCGGCGGCGCCCGCATGAATCTTGAGGATTTCATCGGCACCTTCGGAGAGAGGGCCGCCCGGCTGGAGGTTCAGGAGGCGCTTTTCATCCCCGGGAACGAGGGCTGGCAAGTGCTCTGGGGCGACTTGAGATAGGGCGGAGGCAATGCCGGCGGCGGGGCCTCGCCCATCCCGGAGGCCGCATCAGGCGCCCGACCGGGCGGTTCGGTCCCGGATCGGAGGGCAAAAGACGTCTTTTCTGGCCGCGAAAGCAGCCTGACCCGCACCCGGCCCTGAAAGGTCGGTAGCCGAAGGCTTGCGGTGCAATCGGCCGGCTTGTCCGGTCCGCTGGCCGGCCCGCCAGGAACATCCCGCCCGTTTCCCTGTTGTTGGCCCCATGCTGCTGAAGGCGTGAAACCTGCAACAGGAAAGGACGACGACATGCCGAAGATGGCCGATGCCAGGATTCTCATCCTCGCCACCGACGGGTTCGAGCAATCCGAACTGGAAGTGCCGCGCGACCGGCTGCGCGAGGCAGGCGCGACGGTCGAGATCGCCTCGCCCGACGGAGAAAGCATTCGCGGCTGGCAGGGCGAGGATTGGGGGCAGAGGGTCCAGGTCGATCTGGATTTGTCCTCGGTCGATGCGTCGGGCTATGACGCGATCGTGCTGCCGGGCGGCCAGATCAACCCCGACAAGCTGCGCCTCGAGGCCGGCGCGGTCGATCTGGTGCGGCGCTTTCACGACGAGGGCAAGATCGTCGCGGCGATCTGCCACGGGCCCTGGCTGCTGGTCGAGGCGGATCTGGTCGAGGACCGCAAGGTGACCTCTTACAAGTCCATCCGCACGGATCTGGTGAATGCGGGCGGCATCTGGACCGACAGCCAGGTGGTATCGGACGAGCGCATCATCACCTCGCGCAGCCCGGACGACCTGGAAGCCTTCTGCGGCGCCATCATTGCCGAGCTTGAGGGCGGCAGCGCGCAGCCGCGCTGACCGGCGGATCCGTGCCCGTCCCTTTGCGTTGAAATTCAGTCATCCGCGTCTTACAAGGGCCTTTCATGCCGATCCCTCCCGACAGGCCGACCGACGATCTGGGCCATGGCGCGGACACTCCCGCCGAAATTCCAAGGAACGGCTGGCGGCAGATATTCCGGCGGGTCCGGTCCGAAATCGCCGAAGACCATGTCGGCGTGGTGGCGGCAGGTATCGCCTTCTATGGGCTGGTCGCCATCTTCCCGGCCATCGCGGCGCTGGTGGCGATTTCCGGCCTGATCCTCGATCCCGCCGATCTGGGCAGCACCATGGAGCGGATATTCGCCTTCCTGCCCCCCGATGCCGCGGCGATCATCCGAGACCAGCTCGTCAAGGTCACCGATGGCGGGACCGGCACCGGGCTCGTCGCGGTCTCGGGCCTGGGGATCGCAGTTTACGGCGCGATGAAAGGGGTGATGACGCTGATCGAGGGGCTGAACATCGCCTATGACGAAGACGAGACACGCAGCCTGCCGATGCTCTACCTGACCGGCTTCGCCTTGACGCTGGCGCTGATGGTGGGCTTGATCGTCGCGATCGGCCTGATCGTGGTGCTGCCCCTGGCCGCCGATCTGCTGCATCTCGGCGGAAGGGTGCAGGCGGCGATCTCGTGCATCGCCTGGCCGATCCTTGCAGGCTTTGCGGTGCTGGGGCTGGCGGTGGTCTATCGGTTCGGCCCGTCCCGCAAGGCGGCGCAATGGCGCTGGCTCAGCCTGGGTGCGGCGCTGGCCGTCTGCGTCTGGATCGCCGCATCCTTCGGATTTTCGCTCTATGCCAGCAATTTCGGCAGCTATACCGAAACCTACGGAACGCTGGCCGGGGTGGTGATCCTGCTGACCTGGCTCTGGCTGTCGGCCTATGTGATCCTGGCCGGCGCCGAACTGAATGCCGAGATCGAACAGCAGACCGCACGCGACACGACGGCCGGCGCACCGCAGCCCATGGGCCTGCGCGGCGCCGTCAAGGCGGACACGCCCCCGCCCGGAACAGCGCATCCGAACGGCGAAGGCGGGAACGGCGCGGATGGGGCGTCCGGCGCCTCGGCGGAAGGCTCGCCCCGCCATGAGCTTCTGCTGGCCGGGGCGCTGGCCCTGCACGCCTTGATCCGCATGGCGAAGCCTCGCGGCAAACAACCGCATGAGGATGATCGCCGGCTTGAGTAGATTCCAGCCCGATGCATCTTCAGGAACATTTCCCGGCGCATTGTGTTGGACCGGCATGAACAGGAGGCGAGCATGACCGATCATGACGACCACGTCGAGAAATTCTGGAGCCGGCTCGGCGGCATCAACTCCGGCATGCTGGGCTTGATCCAGGACGCGCGGCTTGTGCCCATGTCGCATTATGCCGAAGCCGAAGCGGGCAGGCTGTGGTTCATCACCGCCAAGGGGACGGATCTGGCCCGCTCGCTGGCCGTTGGCGGCAAGGAGGCCGTGCATGTGGTCGGCGACGAGGGGAAAGGGCTCTTTGCCCGGATCCACGGCACGCTGGCCCTGTCCGACGACCGCGCCAAGCTTGACGAGCTGTGGAACGCCGTGGCCGCAAGCTGGTTCGAGGACGGCCGGCAGGACGAGGATGTCCAGCTTCTGCGCTTCGATCTTGCCGAGGCCGAGGTCTGGCTGACGGGCGGCAGCCTGTCCTTCCTCTATCAGATCGCGAAGTCCAAGGTCACCGGCGACAAGCCGGATATGGGAGAGCATTTCACCCTTTCCTTCTGAACCTCGCCGCGGCGGCTTGTCCCGGCCCTTCACCCGGTGGCGACCGGTCGCGAGCCGCGGAAATCCGGCGGACGCCCCGCGCCATCTTCGAGATCGCACCGGAGCCATGCTGCCCGGGGGCTTGCAGAGCCATGCACTCGACTGGCGCGACATCTGCGGCGGCGTCCAGTCGGGCAGGATCGGCCCCGATCGGCCGCTGCACAAGTGTTCCGCCCGGATGAAATCCGGCAACAGCACCACGCCCGCGCCATCGGCCTATGCGCCGGCAGATCGCCATCATTGGCGCTGATGGACCGCCCCGCAAAGCCCGCTTTCCCGGTGGGTGCCGGCGCTATAGGCCGGGCAATCGCCGGGCGACAATTCGCTGGGATGCTGGACCTCGGCATGCGGCCTGCCTGGTGCCGCGACCAGCAGGCGTTTGACCGGGCCGATCTTGCGCCAGATGGTGGACTTGTCCGAAGGCGCGGCGGAGATGCGGATCGTCATGTCGAAATCCTCCTCGGCATGTCGAAGATCGACTTCGACGCACTGCCGCCGTCGCAAGTTGCCCGGCAAGGGGCGGGTGCGGTGCATCGCATCGCCTGCTGCGGCAGTTCGCGGTGGATGCCGAGCCCGACCATTTTCGATATCCTTGCTCCGCTGCTTCCCGGCAAGCAGGCCGAGCCGGAATTCGTCGCGACGGCGATCCTGGGCGGCCTGACGGAGAGCCATGGCGTCGACGCTGGCCGGGCTGCTGGCCTGGTTTCTGCCGGGAACCGGCGAAGGCGCGCATCAGCGGCGCGCCAAGGAGTTCGTGCCGAAGGAGATGCCGAACCCTTCGAGCTCGGCGGCCAGCCGCGCCAGAGCCTCTGCATCCGGCGCGATGGCGACCAGCCGGTTCATGGCCATGCCTTCGGGCGCCTCGGCCGGTTCCAGCGCCAGCACGCCCGCGGCCAGCTGCAGCAGATGCGGGCGCTCCGCGTCGGGCAGGCGGACATAGCCCTTCAAGCGGTGGATGGCGCGCCCATGCCGCGCGATGATTGCGGCCAGCCCTTCGCGGTCCGGGGGTGGGGAAATCCCGATGATGCGGCTGGCGAACAGCCGACCATGGTCGCGGTCCGGGGCCAGGGCCACTAGGCTGCGGCCGTCATGGGGCGTCGCCAAGGCCTGCATGAAGCCGCCGTCCACCGCCAGATGCTGGCTGGCCAGCGGGTTGAGCCGGGCGACCAGCCGCGCCGCGCGGCGCAGCGCAGCGCGGCCGGCGATGTCGGCGCGCGACAGGAACACGGCGTCGGCGCCGCGGATCTGGCTTTCCGCAACCCTGCCGATCCGGGGATCGGCCAGCCGCTCGGCCAGGCTTTGCGGATCGACAACCGCCACCACCGCCCGGCAGTCCAGCTCGGGCTCGGCCAGGGCAAAGGCGGCCAGCCGCTGCGGCTCGGCCACGCCGCTGGCCTCGATCACCAGCCGGTCCACCCGGTCGCGAAGGCTCAGCGCCCGCTCGAAGGCGTCGAACAGCCCGCCGCCCATCGAGCAGCAGATGCAGCCGTTGCTGAGCTGGATCGTGTCGGCCGAGCGGCCGGCGATCAGTGCCGCATCGACCGCGATGTCGCCGAAATCGTTGACCATGACCAGAATGCGCTCGCCCTGCCGGTCCAGCAGCCGGTTCAGCAGCGTGGTCTTGCCCGCGCCCAGATAGCCGCAGAGCAGGTTGACGGGCAGCGGCGCGGCCATGGTCAGAACGACCCGGCCGCGACCGGCCTGCCGCCGAAGACGGTGCCCCAGACCCGGACCTCGCGCAGGTGCTCGGGGCCGAGGGTATGCGGATCGTCCTCGAGCACGGCGAAATCGGCGCGCTTGCCGACCTCGACCGAGCCGAGCTCGCCGTCCAGCTTCAGCGTATGGGCGGCGCCCAGGGTGATGGCGTAAAGCGCCGCCTCCAGCGGGATGCGCTCGGACGTGCCCAGCTGCCGGCCGCTGTCGGTTCGGCGATTGACCGCGCACCAGGCGGTGACCAGCGGCGCCAGCGGCGTGATCGGCGCGTCGGAATGGATGGCCAGCGGAATGCCCATCTCCAGCGCGCTGGCGCAGGGGTTCATGCGGCAGGCGCGCTCGGGGCCGATGGTGATCTCGTAATGCTTGTCGCCGAAATAATACAGGTGGTTGGCGAACAGGTTCACGCAGCATTGCAGCGCGGCGATGCGGCGCAGTTGCGCCCGGTCGGCCATCTGGCAATGTTGCAGCACATGGCGGTGGTCGGGGCGGAAATGCCCGGCCAGCGCCGCCTCCAGCGCCTCGATGGCGGCAAGGCTGGCGCCGTCGCCGTTGACATGGATATGCATCTGGATGCCCTGGCGGTTCAGATCGTCCACCATGGCGTTCAGCGCCTCGGGGGCGATGTTCCAGATGCCGTTGTCGGTGCCGCGATGATAGCCCGGGGCCAGCAGTTGCGCGGTGAAGCCCTGGATCGAGCCGTCGGTGACGATCTTGACCCCGCCCAGCCGCACCCGGTCGGTCGAGCGCGCCCGCAGCTCCTTCGCCCGCGCCGCCACCGCCGCGGGTGGCAGCGCCATGGCCGACAGCATCGGCACCAGCCGCAAGGGATAGCCGGCCTCGGCCGTGGTGGCGAACAGGTCGGCCAGCGTCTCCTCGGCCAGCTCGTTCAGCAGGTCGGTCGAGGTGGTGACCCCCGCCCGGCAGGCCGAGCGCGCGAAGTTCCAGATCGCCTCGGGATCGCCGCCCATGGCGCGGAAGCTGGCGCCGACCCGGCGCATGACCGGGAACATGGCGCCCATCTCATGCAGCTCGCCGTGCAATTCGCCGTCCTCGGTGTGGATGACGCCGGGCACGTCGGTGTTCTCGTCATAGCCGGCCAGGTCCAGCGCCACGCTGTTGGCGGTCAGCAGGTGCATGTTGGAATGCAGCACCACCACCGGCCGCGTGGTCGAGACCCGGTCGAGGTCCAGCCGCGACAGCCGGTCGCCCGGCACGAAAAGCGGATCGAAGCCCCAGCCGACGACGGGCCCGTCCCCCAGTTCCTCGGCGCGGTCGCGCAGGCGCTGGACCAGCGCGTTGGTGCTGGTGACGCCCTGCCACAGCCGCCCGTCCGGGGCCACGCGGTCGTAATGCCCCAGATAGGTGAAGCGCCAGACCGAGCCTTCCATCATATGGGCATGGCCCTCGACGAAACCGGGCATCAGCACCTTGTCGGCGAATCGGTCGTCGTGGTGCAGCTCGCCCCGGTCCTGCATGTCCTCGGGGCCGCCGACGGCAAGGATGCGCCCGTCATGGGACACCATCACATGCGTCGCCTCGGGCCGCGACGGGTCCATGGTGATGATGCGGCGTGCTGAAAAAACGGTCGGGATCATGCAATTTCTCCGTCGGATGCGGCGTCGCGGGCAGATTAGCCGTGACAAACATCCTGCGTGAAATGCATAATTGCGCGGGATTTCCGCTATTTTCCTGAGGGTCGGATGCATTACACCCTGAAGCACCTGCGCTATATCGAGGCGGCCGAGCGGCACCAGTCGATCACCGCCGCGGCCGAGGCGCTGGCGGTCTCGCCCTCGTCCATCGCCGCCGCCATCGACCATGTCGAGGCGCAGCTGGGCCAGCCGGTCTTTGCCCGCGTGCCCTCGCGCGGGATCGGGCCAACGAGCTTCGGGCGCAAGATCATCGACGAGATCCGGCTGCTGCTGGTGGCGCAGGCGCGCTTCGACGGCAAGATCGCCGACCTGGAGCAGCGCATCGACGGCACCGCCCGCATCGCCTGCTTCACGCCGCTGGCGCCGATCCTGCTGCCCACGATCCTGTGCGAGGTGCGCGAACGCTATCCGAACCTGATGATCGAGGTGATGGAGGGCAACTGGGAGGAGGTGGTGCGTGCCGTCGATACGGGCGACGCCGATTTCGCCTTCTGCTACGGGCTGATGAACGAGCTGGCCTATCGATTCCTGCCGCTTTTCGTCGGCCACCCCCATGCCGCGCTGCCGGCGGCGCATCCGCTGGCCAGCGGCCGCTTCGTCACGCTGGAGCAGCTGGCGCCCGAGCCGCTGGTGGTGCTGGACCTGGACCTGTCGCGGCGCTACCTGATGGACCTGTTCGCGACGCGCGGGCTCAAGCCGAACGTGGTCTATTCGGCGCGCTCGACCGACATGATGCGGGCGCTGATCGCGGCCGGCATGTGCTACGGCATCTTCAACATCCGCCCGATGAGCAAGCAGACCTATGCCCGCGGCGACCTGGTGCGCCTGCCGCTGGCCGGCGAGCACGACGCGCCGCGCGCCGGGGTTCTGACCCGGCGCGACGTGCAGCTGACCCCGGTTTGCGAAGCGATCATCGCCACTTGCGAGATGCAGGCGATGCGCGGCGAATTCGACCGCGCCTTCGTGCGGCCCTACCTTCCACAGGATTTCTGAGGAATTCGGGCGCAAAAATGCATTTGCCGCAAAGCCTGCCGATGACCGATCCATAAGGACGCAGCGTCAACGCAGAATTCGGCGCGCGCCCAACACGGAGAACCAGATGACCCTTCCCCCCGCCTTTTCGCGTCGTTTCCTGCTGGCCGGTGCCGTGGCGCTGGCCGCGATCGCCACCGCCCCCGCGCTTTCTGCGCAAGAGGCGCAGCAGGGCGGCACGCTGGTCGTGGCCTCGGTGCAGAAGCCGCGCCACCTGAACGCCGCCGTGCAATCGGGCATCGCCACCGGCGTGCCGGCGGCGCAGATCTTCGCCACGCTGCTGCGCTATGGCGAGGATTTCACCCCGCAGCCCTACCTGGCCGAAAGCTGGGAGTTCAGCGATGACAGCAAGGTGCTGACGCTGAAGCTGCGCGGCGGCGCCACCTTCCACGACGGCCAGCCGATCACCGCCGAGGACGTGATCTGGTCGCTGGGCGTGGTCAAGGAGAACCACCCGTTTTCCAGCATGCTGGAACCGGTCGAGGCCTTCGAGGCGCCCGATCCGCAGACCGTGGTGATCCGCATGAAGCAGCCGCATCCGGCGATCCTGCTGGTGCTGTCCTCGGCGCTGACGCCGATCCTGCCGAAGCATGTCTTCGACGACGGCCAGGACATCAAGTCGAACCCCAAGAACAATCTGCCCGTGGGCTCGGGCCCGTTCAAGGTGACTGCCTTCGAGCCGGGCCAGCACATCATCCTTGAACGCTATGACGGCTTCTTCCTGGAGGGGAAGCCCTATCTGGACCGCATCGTGATCCGGCAATACCAGGACGCCAACTCGGGCGTGCTGGCGCTGGAATCGGGCGAGGCACAGATGTTCCCGCTGCTCGACTCGACCCGGCTGATCCGGCGGCTGCAGAAGTCCGGCGGCCTGACCGTGACCGATCAGGGCTATGCCGGCATCGGCCCGGTGAACTGGCTGGCCTTCAACACCAAAAGCCCCGGACTGTCGGATGTGCGCGTGCGTCAGGCCATCGCCCATGCCATCGACCGCAATTTCATCACCAAGGCGCTGCATTCCGGCCTGTCGAAGCCCGCGATCGAGCCGGTCGTGCAGGGCAGCCCCTTCTTTACCGAGGAGGTCGAGCATTACGACTTCGACCTCGACAAGTCCAAGGCCCTGCTGGCCGAGGCGGGTTTCGGCGAGGGCGGCAAGACGCTGAAGCTGCGCATCGACTACATCCCCGACAACGAGGAACAGCAGCGCGCCATCGCCGAATATGTCAAGGCGGCGCTGGCCAAGGTCGGGGTCGAGGTCGCCGTGCGCGCCTCGCCCGATTTCCCGACCTGGGCGCAGCGCGTGGCCTCGTATGACTTCGACATGACCATGGATCAGGTGTTCAACTGGGGCGACCCGGTGATCGGCGTGAACCGGACCTATCTGTGCTCGAACATCCGCGAGGGGATCATCTGGTCCAACACCCAGCAATATTGCAACGAAGGCGTGGACCAGCTGATGAACGAAGCGGGGGTCGAGCCGGACCTGGCCAAGCGCAAAGACCTTTACGCCCAGGCGTTCAAGCAGATCACCACCGACATCCCGATCCATTTCATCAACGAAGTGCCCTATCACACGGTCTATTCGCAGGCCGTGCAGAACCCGCCCGTCTCGATCTGGGGCGCGATGGGGCCGATGGATGAGGTCTGGCTGAAGCAGTAACCGGCGGAGGCAATCCCGATGTTTCGACCTATCCTGCGGCAGCTGCTTTATGCGGCCGCCCTGATCCTTGCTGTCCTTGTCCTGAACTTCCTGCTGATCCAGCTCGCCCCCGGCGACCCGGCCGAGGTCATCGCCGGCGAGATGGGCGGCGCCAGCGCCGAGGTCATGGCCGCGATCCGCCAGCAATACGGGCTCGACAAGCCGCTGCCGACGCAGCTGGCGCTGTATCTGGGCCGCGCGCTGCAGGGCGACCTGGGCATGTCCTATTTCTACAACCGCCCGGTGGTCGATCTGATCCTGTCGCGGCTGGGACCGACGCTGCTTCTGGTGGCGACCGCGCTGGGTTTCGCGCTGATCGTTGGCACGCGGCTCGGGATGCTCGCCTCGCGCAACCCGCGCGGCATCGCCTCGGCGGTGGTCACGGTGCTGTCGCTGGTCGGCTATTCGGCGCCGGTGTTCTGGACCGGGCTGATGCTGGTGATCCTGTTCGGCGCCACCATCCCGCTGTTTCCCATCGCCGGCATGATCGACGTGGTGAAACAGGGCGGCCCGCTGGTCCGGGCGCTGGACATCGCCCATCATCTTGTGCTGCCGGCGCTGACGCTTGGGCTGGTCTATCTGGCGCAATACAGCCGGCTGACCCGCGCCTCGATGCTGGAAGTGCTGGGCGCCGACTATATCCGCACCGCCCGCGCCAAGGGCGTCAGCGAGCGGCAGGTCTTCGGCCGCCACGCCTTCCGCAACGCGCTTCTGCCGGTCGTGACCGTCGCGGGCATGCAGTTCGGCGCCATCATCTCGGGCGCCGTGCTGGTCGAGACGGTGTTCAGCTGGCCGGGCCTGGGCACGCTGGCCTTCCAGTCGATCCTGGCGCGCGACTATCCGACCGTGCTGGGCATCCTGTTCTTCTCCACCCTGATCGTCATCATCGCGAACCTGCTGACCGACTTCGTGTCGCGCCTGCTGGACCCGCGCCTTGCCGGAGGTCGCTGAGTCATGACCGCGCCCGCCAGAACCACGGTTCCAGCCGCCCGCGGTCCCATGGCCGAAGCCTGGGACATCTTTCGCCGCAGCCCCTCGGCCATGCTGGGCCTGGCGCTGTTGGGGCTGGTCATCCTGATGACCTTTGCCGGCCCCTTCCTCTATCAGGTCGACCCATTCGAGATCGTCTGGGCACCGCTGACGCCGCCGGGCGAAGAGGCCACCATCCCCCTGGGCACCGACAATCTCGGCCGCGACATCCTGGCCGGGCTGATCGAGGGCGGCAGCGCCACCCTGGCCGTGGGCTTTGCCGCGGCACTGATCACCATGCTGATCGGCGTGCTGATCGGCGCCTATGCCGGCTTCTACGGCGGCCTCGTCGACGACATGCTGATGCGCGTCACCGAGTTTTTCCAGGTCCTGCCGCCGCTGCTGTTCGCCATGGTGGTCGTCACGCTGTTCCAGCCGACGCTGGTGAACGTGGCGCTGGCCATCGGCATCGTCAGCTGGCCGCAGACCGCGCGGCTGACCCGATCCGAGTTCCGCCGCATCCGCACGCTGGAATATGTCAGCGCCATGCGCGCCATCGGCGCGGGCAACGGCAACATCATCTGGCGCGTGATCCTGCCCAACGCCCTGCCGCCGCTGATCGTCTCGGCCACGCTGACCATCGGCATGGCGATCCTGTTCGAGGCCGGGCTCAGCTTCCTCGGCCTCTCGGACCCGAACGTCATGTCCTGGGGGCTGATGATCGGCTCGGGCCGGGAATACCTGCTGGACGCCTGGTGGGTGGTGACGCTGCCCGGGGCGATGATCTTCCTGACCGTGCTGGGCGTCAGCCTGGTCGGCGACGGGCTGAACGACGCCTTCAACCCCCGGATGAGGGAGCGCTGAGCCATGACCGAACCCGTTCTGGACATCCGCAACCTCAAGGTCGATTTCGCCACAAGGCGCGGCGTGGCCCATGTGCTGGACGACGTGTCCTTCAGCGTCGCCCCGGGCGAGCTGCTGGCCATCGTCGGCGAATCCGGCTGCGGCAAGAGCATGACCGCGCTGTCGGTGCTGGGCCTGATCCCCTCGCCCCCCGGCAAGGTGGTCGGCGGCAGCATCCTGTTCCAGGGCCGCGACCTGACCAAGCTGCGCCAGTCCGAGATGCGCAAGATCCGCGGCGGCGACATTGCGATGATCTTCCAGGAGCCGATGACCTCGCTCAATCCGGTCTTCACCTGCGGCGAGCAGATCGCCGAGGCGGTGCGCCTGCACCAGAAGGTCAGCCCCAAGGCCGCCTTCGCCCGCGCCGTGGACATGCTGCGCGCCGTCGGCATCCCCGAGCCGGAACTGCGCGCGCGTGCCTATCCGCACCAGCTTTCCGGCGGCATGCGCCAGCGGGTGATGATCGCCATGGCGCTGTCCTGCGAGCCGAAGCTGCTGATCGCGGACGAGCCGACGACGGCGCTGGACGTGACCGTGCAGGCGCAGATATTCGGCCTGCTGGACGAGCTGCGGCAAAAGACCGGCACCGCCATCGTCCTGATCACCCATGACATGGGCGCGGTGGCGGAAATGGCCGACAAGGTCGCGGTCATGTATGCCGGCCGCGTCATCGAGCGCGGCCCGGCCGATGCGGTGCTGGACGATCCCGGCCATCCCTATACGCGCGGCCTGCTGGCCAGCATCCCGCGCGTCGATGCCGACCCGGATGCCGATCTGCCGGAAATCCCCGGCATCGTGCCGGCGCTGACCGACCTGGGCCGCGGCTGCGCCTTCGCGCCGCGCTGCCCGCTGGCCGTCGACGCCTGCCACGCCGCCCAGCCCCGCCATATCGCCATGACCGGCGACCATTCGGCCGCCTGCATCCAGCTTGAATCCCGCGAGGTCCCGGCATGACCCAGCTTCTTTCCGTCCGCGACCTCAAGGTGCATTTCCCCACCGCGAAGGGCGGCACCGTCCATGCGGTGGACGGGGTTAGCTTCGACATCCAACGCGGCCAGACGCTGGGCATCGTCGGCGAATCCGGCTCGGGCAAGACCACCACGGCGCTGGCGGTGATGCGCCTTGCCCCGATCACCGGCGGCGAGATCGACCTGGACGGCACGCCCATCAGCCGCATCGAAGGCGAGGAGCTGCGCCGCGCCCGGCCGCGCTTCCAGATGGTGTTCCAGGACCCGTTCTCGTCGCTCAATCCGCGCGAGCGGGTCGGGCGGATCATCCGCCAGCCCATGGACCTGCTGGGCCTGGGCGAGCCCTCCGGCCGCGACGCGCGGGTCGAGGAGCTGCTGGCCCAGGTCGGCTTGCGCCCCGAGCTGAAGTCGCTTTACCCGCACCAGTTTTCCGGCGGGCAGCGGCAGCGGATCGGCTTGGCGCGGGCCTTGGCGACCAAGCCCGACCTGATCGTCTTCGACGAGCCGGTCTCGGCGCTGGACGTGGCGGTGCAGGCGCAAGTCCTGAACCTGATCCGCCGCCTGCAGCGCGAGACCGGGCTGACCTATCTGTTCATCAGCCACGACCTGGGCGTCGTGCGCCATATCTGCGACGAGATCGCGGTGATGTATCTGGGCCAGATCGTGGAAAAGGCGCCGGCGGCGCAGATCTTCGCCGCGCCGCGCCATCCCTATACCCAGGCGCTGATCGCCGCCGCGCCCTCGCTCGCGCCCGAGCATCGGCGGCGGGGCGGCGGCGCGCGGCTGCAGGGCGACCCGCCCAGCCCGGTCAACCTGCCGAAAGGCTGCCGCTTCGCCTCGCGCTGCCCGATCGCGGTCGAGGATTGCCGGCAGCGGATGCCGGCCCTGCGCGAAGTCGCCGCCGGGCAGGCGGTCGCCTGCCATCTGGCCTGACGGCCGGCCGGGAAAAGGGGCCTGCCGCCGGGGCAGGCCCCTTTCGTCATTTCGACACCGCGGCGGCCAGCTGCGGATCGCATCCGAGACCTTCGTCGTCATCGGCGGGATCGTCGCGGAACGGGCGGTCCGGGCGGATCAGCAGCGCGCAGGCCGCGCCCACCAGCAGCAGGACCAGCGAGGCCGCGAAGGGCAGGTCCCAGCGCCCGGTCAGATCGATGATCAGCCCGAAGACGATGGGCGAGATCATCCCGGCCAGCCCGAAGCCGAAGTTCATGAAGCCGCTGGCGGTGCCGGAATATTGCGGCGCGATATCCATCGGCGTGGCCCAGATCGGCGCCACGATCAACTCGGCGAAGAAGAAGGCCGCGCTGAGGCTGATCGCCACGGTGACCAGATCGGTCGAGAACATCACCGGCAGCATGCAGGCGAAGGCGCCAAGGAAGCCCAGGATGATGACGCTGATCCGCGCCAGCGACACGTTGCCGGTGCGGCGCAGGATGCCGTCGCTGAGCCAGCCGCCCGCCAGGTCGCCCACCACCCCGGCCAGGAAGACGCCGGCCGCGAAGATGGCGGATTTCTTCAGGTCCAGCTCGTGCTGGTGCAGGAAATAGGACGGGATCCAGTTCAGGAACAGCCACAGCGTCCAGCCATAGCAGAAATCGGTGATCGTCACCGGCAACATGCGCTTGAGCAGCCGGCCCCAGGGCAGGGTCTTGCGCTCGCCCACGATCTTCTGGTCGGGCAGGGCCTCCAGTTCTTCGGGCGTGATGCCCTTGTGGCTGCGGGGATCGTCGCGGAAATACCACCACCACAGCGCCACCCACAGGAAGCTGATCAGGCCGACGATGACAAAGGCATGCCGCCAGGACAGCGCGATGATCAGGAAGGCGATCAGCGGCGGGGTCAGCGCATTGCCGAAGCGCGCGAAGGCATGGGTGATGCCCTGCGCGAAGCCGCGCTTTTCGGCCGGCATCCAGTTCGAGAGCGCCCGGGTGGCGGTCGGAAAGGCCGAGCCTTCGCCCATGCCCAGAAGCACGCGCGCGATGATCAGCGACACCGCGCCCTCGACGAAGCCGATCATCACCGTCGCGGCCGACCAGACCGTGCCGCAGATGATCAGCGTCTTGTGCGGCCCCAGCCGGTCGCCCAGACGGCCGCCAAGGATCTGGAACAGCGCATAGGGATAGGCGAAAGCGGAAAACGCCAGCCCCAGCTCGAAATTCGTCAGGCCCAGTTCGGCCTGCATGGCGGGGGCGGCGGTGCTGATGTTGACCCGGTCGATATAGGTGACCAGATACATCAGGCAGATGACGAACAGAACCCGGTCCGTCGTCCTGAATCGGGTAAGCCTTAGCATGTCTCCTCCCTGGATTATGCTGGATGTGTTGGCACGTCCGTTTGCGGCCCGTTGCGGGGTCCCCTGTTGAAGTCCCGCCCTCCTCCGACGGGTCTTTGGGCTCCGGACGCCGGGCCGGGTTCTTGGGAATCACACCTCCTTCCTGCCCTGGGGGCGCTATTGCGTCAGTTGCGCCAGCTTCAGGCGCTGGATCTTGCCCGAGGGGCCCTTGGGCAGCTCGGCCAGCAGGTGGATCACCTCGGGCGACTTGAACGCCCCCAGCCGCTGCTGGCAGATCGAGATCAGCTCGGGCGGCTGCAGCGCCGAGCCGGGGCGCAGGGTGACGGCCGCCTCGACCCGCTCGCCATAGCGGGCGCATTTGCGGGCAAAGGCCGCGGCCTCGATCACGTCGGGATGGGTGTAAAGCGCCTCGTCGATCTCGCGCGGGGCGATGTTTTCGCCGCCCTTGATGATCAGCTCCTTCAGGCGGCCGGTGACGAAGACGTAACCCTCCGCGTCCATCCGGCCCAGGTCGCCGGTGCGCAGCCAGCCGTCCGCGGTCAGCGCGGCGGCGGTCGCGACCGGGTCGCCCAGATAGCCGCGCATGACATTGGGCCCGCGCACTGCGATCTCGCCCTCGGCGCCCGGCGGCAGCGGACGCAGGTCGGGCGACAGGATCGCCACCTGGTTGCCCACCGCCCGGCCGGGCGAGCCGATCTTGCGCTGGCCCGGCGGCAGCGGGTTCGACAGGATCTGCGCCGCGGTCTCGGTCAGGCCCATGGTCTCGACGATGGGAATGCCGAAGCGGCGCTCGAAGCCCGACTGCACCTCGGGCGCCAGCGCCGCCGAGGCCGAGCGGCCGAAGCGCAGCCGCGCCCGGGCCTCGGGCGACGGCGCGCCCTCGCCATGCAGCAGATGCGAGATGATCGTCGGCACGACCGAGAACCAGCTGGCCCCGTGCCGCTCGCAAAGGCCCCAGAACTGGCTGGCCGAGAAACGCTCGCAGACCACCACCGAGCCGCCCGAGAGCAGCGGCGCCAGGATGGTCACGCAAAGCCCGTTGATGTGATAGACCGGCAGCACGCAGAGCGCCCGGTCCTCGGGGCAAAGCTCATGCGCCAGCGCGGTGGTCCAACCGCCGGCCAGCAGGCTGGCATGGCTGTGCAGCACGCCCTTGGGCCGGCCGGTGGTGCCCGAGGTATACATCAGCAGCGCGTCGTGCCCCGCGCCATGCGGATGCGGCGGCGCCGGTTCGCAGCCAGCGGGCCAGCCGAAGCCGTCCCCGGCCTCGATGACCATGGGCTCGACGGGATGGGCGGCCAGCGCGCTGTCGAGCAGCCCGCGCTGGCCCGGATCCAGCAGCAGCGCCCGGGCGCCGGAATGCGACAGCGCATAGCCGACGGCCTCGGCCCCGGCGACCAGGTTGATCAACGTGGCGCGAAAGCCGCCGTAGAGCGCGCCGAACAGGCCCAGCACCGCATTGCGGCCGTTGGGCATCATCAGCGCCACGCTGTCGCCGCAGGACAGGCCCAGCCCGGCCAGGTGCCCGGCGATGCGGGCGGCCTCGTCCCGCAACTCGCGCCAGGTCAGCGCGCCGCCGTCGCCGGGGAAGATGTGGCTGGTGGTGTCGCCCCGCACGGCGGCGCGGATGTCGAGCCAGTCGCGGACGGTGCCTTGCGGCGGATGGTGCGGGTCCAGCCTCATTGCCCGACCTCCTGCCAGTAGTCGCCAAAGATCTCGTCCAGCGCCGGCTCGCGCGGCGGGATCGGCCGCACGACGCGGGTGCGCTGCATGAAATGCCGCCAGTTCAGGTTGGCGTCGATGGAATTGCCGCCCCAGCTGCCGCAGCCCATCGACAGCGAGAAGGGCAGCCCGTTGTCGAAGGCGCCGCCGGTGGCGAAGCAATGCGCCTGGTTGACGATGACCCGGCAGACCGGCAATTCGCGGCCCAGCCAGATCGGGCGGCCGGTGTCGCGCGAATGCAGCCCGACCGAATGGCCCGCCCCCTGATGCAGCAGGATGCGCCGCGCCAGCTCGGCCGCATGGCCGAAATCGCGGGCGCGGTAGAGCGCGGCGATGCGGCTGAGCTTTTCGCCCGACAGCGGATGATCGGGACCGATGCCCTCGGTCTCGACCGCGATCAGACGGGTGCCGGTCGGGACCTTGCCGGCCAGTCCCAGCTTGTCGATCATCACCGCGGCATCCTGGGCGATGATCTCGCGGTTCATGTGCCCGTCCTGCCAGAGCCGGGCAACGATGCCCGTCGCCTCGGACGGCGGCAGCACCGCACCGCCCTCGGCCGCCAGCGCGGCCAGGAAGGCGTCGTAGACCGCATCGACCACGATCAGCGCGTTTTCCGACGAGCAGGAGGTGGCGCTGTCGAAGGTCTTCGAGGCGGCGATCTTGCCGGCCGCCGCCGCCAGGTCGGCGGTTTCGTCCACGATCACCGCGACATTGCCGGCGCCGACGCCGATGGCTGGGGTGCCGCTTTCATAGGCGCGGCGCACGTTGTCCTGGCTGCCGGTCACCACCACCAGGTCGGCGGTCTCCAGCAGGCGCTGGGTCTTGGCCTTGCTGCCCTGGCCCGGCAGCATCTGCACGAGGTCGCGATCCTCGCCGATGCGGTCGAATTCGGCGTGGATGAAGCCCAGCAGCATCTCGCAGCAGGCCACGCCCTTGGGCGAGGGCGACAGCAGGATGGCATTGCCGCATTTCAGCGCGTTGATGATGTTGTTCGCGGGCGTCGCCGCCGGGTTGGTCGAGGGCACCACCGCGCCGATCACGCCGATGGGCCGGGCGATCTCGGTGATGCCGGTCTCGGGGTCGTCGGACAGGATGCCATGCGTGGCCACGCCGCGGATGTCGCGCAAAAGGCCCAGGGTCTTGCGGTGATTCTTGACGATCTTGTCGGCGACATTGCCAAGCCCGGTGCTGCGGACCGCCAGCTCGGCCAGTTGCCGGTTGCGCTCGGGCTGCATGATCGCCCAGCCGGCGGCCAGGGCGGCGCGGTCATAGCGGCGCTGGCTGCCCCGCGCCTCGTATCCGGCCTGCGCGCTGCGCGCCCGCGCCATCGCCGCGTCGACCGAGAGAATATCGTTCGAGATGTTCATACCTGTCACTTGCTCCGGTTCCCGGCAGGCTGCCCGCCGGGAAGGTGAATGGATCAGCGGCCCGGGAAACCGGGTCTCACCATGTCTGCAATGTTGGTCTGGCACGGCTTCCTCTTGCCGTGATCTTCGACCTTAGGCGATGAAAACAGTCTTGCAAATGTTTTCATTAACTCCCATGATTGATAAAATTATATCCAGAAAATCCGATGATTAAGCCCGATATTGTTTTCGTCGCAAAGCTTGCAGGCGTTTCACCTGCCACGGTGTCGCGGGTGATGAATCACCCCGACCTGGTGCATCCGGCGACCCGCAAGAAGGTCGAGCTGGCGGTCGAGAAATCCGGCTATATCCGCAACCGCGCCGCGCAGGCCATGCACGGCAAGCGCAGCGCCACCATCGGGCTGGTGGTGCCGACCGTCGCCAATACCATCTTCGCCGAGGTGGTGCAGGCCTTCAACGACACGGTCAGCGCGCAGGGCTTCACCCTGCTGCTGGCCTCGCATGGCTACGACCTGGACAGCGAATACCGGCTGGTCCGCAAGCTGCTGGAGCACCGGGTCGATGCGCTGGCGGTGGTCGGGCTGGACCACAGCCCCGGCACCTTCCGGCTGATCGCCGAGCAGCGCGTGCCGCTGCTGGCGATCTGGAACTACCTGGCGGATTCGCCGCTGCCCTGCATCGGCGTGGACAATCGCGAGGCGGGGCGGCTGGCGGCCGAGCATCTGGTGGCGCTGGGACATCGCCGCATCGGCATGGTCTTTCCCGCCACCTTCGACAACGACCGGGCGCGGGACCGCAAGACGGCGGCGACGGCGGTGTTCCGCGCCGCCGGGATCGAATTGCAGGACCGCTGGCAGGTCGAGGTGCCCTACAGCATCGCCCAGGCCAAGGCCGCCTGCCTGGAGCTGCTGGCCGGCGAGGACCGGCCGAGCGCCTTGCTTTGCGCCAATGACGTGATCGCGCAGGGGGCCATCTACGCGGCGGCACGGCTGGGGATCGCGATCCCCGCCAGCCTGTCGGTGATCGGCATCGGCGATTTCGCCGGCTCGGCGCAGATGGAGCCGGCGCTGACCACGGTGCGGATCCCGGCGCAGCAGATCGGCATTTCGGCCGGGCAGGCCATCGTCGAGGCGATCGGGCGCCCGGATGCCGATTTCATGATTCGCAGCCGCGCCGAGCTGGAGCTGATCATGCGCACCAGCACCGGCATCGCCGCCGAGATGATCCGGCCCTGACGCCCCTCACATCAACTCGGCCAGTTCCTCGGCCGCCGCGCGCAGGTCGGGCAGGTATTTCAGCCCCTCGTCCAGGGTCAGCCGCTGCACCGGGGCGTGGAAGGACACGGTGGCGATCATCTGCCCCGAGCGGTCCAGCACCGGCACGGCCATGGCGATCATGCCGGGCACGAATTCCCCGGTATCGGTCGAATAGCCCTGCTGCCGGATCTGGCGCAGCTCTTCGCGCAGCCGGTCCGGATCGGTGAGTGTCTGCGCCGTATAGGCCCGCAGCTCGGCGCGTTTCAGATAGCGTTCCAGCCTGCCGTCGTTGATCTGCGACAGGGCGAGCTTGCCCGCCGCCGTGGCGTGCAGCGGCACGCGCGAGCCGATGTGAAGCTGGATGCGCAGCGGCCAATGCGTCTCGACCCGGTCGATATAGAGCATCGCGTCGCCGTCGGGGATCGACAGGTTGCAGGTCTCGCCCAGGCGCTGGTTCAGCCGAATCAACACGTCGCGCTGCGGCAGGTTCTGGTGCCAGAAGCGGATCACGCCCTGCATCATCTGCCGCAGCTTCGGCCCCGGCTGATAGCTGCGCCCGTCGATGTCGCGGCTCAGGAAGCCCTCGGCTTCCAGATTGCCGACCAGCCGGTGGATGGTCGGCACCGGCAGGTTCAGCGAGGCGTTGATCTCGGTCGCGGTCAGGGGCCGGCCCTCGCTGGCAAGAACCTCGAGAATCTGCAGATTCCGGAAGCTCGGCGGCAGGGCGGACTTGTCCTGGATACTCGTCATGATCGGCTGTTTCCGTCGTTTACCCGACCCGACTCTACATGGTTGCCGGCGCCGCTCCAACCGCCGGCTGTGAAACATGGATATATAAAAATGAGAGCAGTACTACCAAAAATACTTTGACATGACTCGGCAGGCTGGGGCAACGTGGGTCCGCCGGCAAAAGGAGGAGTTTGCCGGGGCACAGCTGAACAATCGAACAACGTCGCAGCATCAGGGAGGATGTCATGGCGGTCACAACCGCTGGCGCCAACGCGTTTGGCGACCGGGAGCACGATGTCAAGAAGGTGGTCTTCGCAAGCCTCGTGGGATCGACCATCGAGTGGTACGATTTCTTTCTTTACGGCGTCGTCGCCGGCATCGTCTTCAACAAGCTGTATTTTCCGGCCGACGACCCGACGATCTCGGTGCTGCTGGCCTATGCGACCTTCGCGGTGGGCTTCGTCGCCCGGCCGCTGGGCGGGCTGGTCTTCGGCCATTTCGGCGACCGCATCGGCCGCAAGACCATGCTGGTCATCACGCTGTTGCTGATGGGCGGCGCCACCGTGCTGATCGGCCTTTTGCCGACCTATGACCAGATCGGCATCCTGGCGCCGATCCTGCTTTTGCTGCTGCGGGTGGCGCAGGGCATCGGCATCGGCGGCGAATGGGGCGGGGCGGTGCTGATGGCCTATGAATTCGCGCCCGAGCACAAGCGCGGCTTCTACGCCTCGATCCCGCAGATCGGCCTGTCGCTGGGCCTGTTCATGGCCTCGGGCGTGATGGCGCTCTTGACCATGCTGCCGGACGAGGCCTTCATGGCCTGGGGCTGGCGCACCGCTTTCGTCGCCTCGATCGTGCTGGTGCTGCTGGGCACCTGGATCCGCAGCAATATCGGCGAAAGCCCCGAGTTCAAGAAGGCCAAGGCGGCATCGCGGGCCAAGGACCAGGGCCTGCCCTTCGTCGACATGATCAAGCGCTATCCGGGCAATGTCACGCTGGGCATGGGTGCGCGCTATATCGACGGCGTGTTCTTCAACGTCTTTGCGGTGTTCTCGATCCTCTACCTCACGAAATATGTGGGGATGGAGCGGTCCTTCGCGCTATGGACGGTCTGCGGCGCGGCCATCGTGATGGTGGTCTGCATCCCGTTCTTCGGCCGGCTGTCGGACCGGGTCGGGCGGCCGCGGACCTATGCGATGGGCTCGGCCCTGCTGGCGCTGAGCGTGTTCCCGGCCTTTGCGCTGATGTCCTCGGGCGATCCGCTGCTGGTGGTGCTGGGCATCGTGCTGCCCTTCGGCATCGTCTACCCGATGTGCTACGGCCCCGAGGCGGCGCTGTTCTCGGACCTGTTCGATCCCAGCGTGCGCTATACCGGCGTGTCCTTCGTCTACCAGTTCTCGGGCATCTTCGCCTCGGGCATCACGCCGATGATCGCCACCTGGCTGATGGCGGCGAACGACAACGATCCGTTCTGGCTTTGCGCCTATGTGGTCTTTGCCGGGCTGGTCTCGATGCTCTGCGCCATTCTCATCGGCCGGCGCGAGCGCCGCTGAGCACATGCCGGGCGGCCCGCCCCGGGCCGCCCGCGACCTTCAGGAATTCGGGGGCGCAACCGCCCCGCAAGGGATGAAATCATGAGCCATGAATCAGAGTTGCCGGATTATGTGGTCGTGGGCGCGGGTTCGGCGGGCTGCGTCGTCGCCAACCGGCTGTCCGCCGATCCCGCGATCCGCGTCACCCTGCTGGAAGCCGGCAACCGCGACTCGAGCCCCTGGATCCATATCCCGGTCGGCTATTTCCGCACCATGCATAACCCGGACTTCGACTGGTGCTACGAGACCGAGCCCGATCCGGGGCTGAACGGCCGTTCGCTGCACTGGCCGCGCGGCAAGGTTCTGGGCGGCTCGTCCTCGCTGAACGGGCTGCTCTATGTCCGCGGCCAGCGCGAGGATTACGACCACTGGGCGCAGATGGGCAACGAGGGCTGGTCCTGGCGCGAGGTCGGCCCGATCTTCGAGGAGTTGGAAACCTTTCAGCGCGGCGAGGGCGAGGGGCGCGGCACGCATGGCGCCTTGCAGGTCTCGGACCCGCGCCTGCGCCGCCGCATCTGCGAATTGTGGATCGAGGCGGCCAAGGCCAACGGCATCCCCTACAACCCCGATTACAACGGCCCGGTGCAGGACGGCGTCGGCCATTTCCAGCTGACCGTGGACAAGGGCCGGCGCTGCTCGGCGGCGGTCGCCTTCCTCAAGCCGATCCGCCACCGGCAGAACCTGCGGGTCGTCACCAACGCCCAGGTGCGCCGCGTGGTGATCGAGCAGGGCCGCGCCACCGGGGTCGAGATCCGGCGCCCCGACGGCAGCCGCCAGGTGATCCGCGCCGCGCGCGAGGTGATCCTGTGTGCCGGCGCCATCGGCTCGCCGCAGATCCTGATGCTCTCGGGCGTGGGCGATGCCGCGCATCTGCGCGACCACGGCATCGCGGTCGCCCATGACGCGCCCGAGGTCGGCCGCAACCTGCAGGACCACCTGCAGGCCCGGCTGGTGTTCAAATGCCGCGAGGCGACGCTGAACGACGAGGTGCGCAGCCTGATGAACAAGGCGCGGATCGGGCTGGAATACGCGCTGTTCCGCAGCGGGCCGATGACCATGGCGGCCAGCCTGGTCTTCGGCTTCCTGCGCACCCGGCCGGGGCTGGCGACGCCCGACATCCAGTTCCACATCCAGCCCTGGTCTGCCGACAGCCCCGGCGAGGGGGTGCATCCCTTCTCGGCCTTCACGCAATCGGTCTGCCAGCTGCGCCCGGAAAGCCGCGGCACCATCACGCTGCGCTCGGCCGATCCGCTGGAGGCGCCGCTGATCGAGCCGAACTACCTGGCCACTCAGACCGACCGCGACACGCTGGTCGCCGGCATCGAGATCGCCCGCAAGCTGGCGCGCACCGAGCCGCTGAAATCCGCCATTTCCGAGGAGTTCCGGCCAACCGCCAAGGTGCAGGGCTATGACGAGGTGCTGGCCTGGGCGCGGATGAACTCGACCACGATCTACCACCCAACCGGCACCTGCCGCATGGGCGCGGACGCGCGCGCCGTGGTGGACCCGCGTCTGCGGGTGCGCGGCATCCGCGGCCTGCGGGTGGCCGATTGCTCGATCATGCCCGAGATCGTCTCGGGCAACACCAATGCGCCCGCGATGATGATCGGCGCCAAGCTGGCGCGCATGGTCCTTGACGACCGTCGCGCCGAAACCGGCGCGGGACCCCGCGCCGGTATCGACAAAGCCGCCTGAAGGACGAGGAAACAGCCATGCGAATGACGACTGAGGAATCTTTTGTTAAGGTATTGCAGCTTCACGGGATCGAGCATGCTTTCGGGATCATCGGCTCTGCGATGATGCCTGTGTCGGATCTGTTTCCGAAGGCTGGGATCAGGTTCTGGGATTGCGCGCATGAGACGAATGCGGGTCTGATGGCGGACGGGTTCACGCGCTCGACCGGCAAGATGTCGATGGCGATCGCGCAGAACGGCCCCGGGGTGACGGGCTTCGTGACGCCGGTGAAGACCGCCTACTGGAACCACACGCCGCTTCTGCTGGTGACGCCGCAGGCGGCGAACCGGACCATCGGCCAGGGCGGCTTCCAGGAGATGGAGCAGATGCGGCTCTTTGCCGATTGCGTCTGCTACCAGGAGGAGGTGCGCGACGCGAGCCGCATCCCCGAGGTGCTGAACCGGGTGATCATGCAGGCCTGGCGCAACTCGGCGCCGGCGCAGATCAACATCCCGCGCGACTTCTGGACCCAGGTGATCGACGTGGAACTGCCGCAGGTGGTGGCCTTCGAGCGGCCCGCGGGCGGCGAGCAGGCGGTGGCCGAGGCGGCAAGGCTGCTCAGCGAGGCCAGCTTCCCGGTCATCCTGTCGGGCGCCGGGGTGGTGCTGTCGGGGGCGATCCCGGATCTGGTGAAGCTGGCCGAGCGGCTGGATGCGCCGGTCTGCAGCAATTACCAGCACAATGACAGCTTCCCGGGCAGCCACCCGCTGGCCATGGGGCCGCTGGGCTACAACGGCTCGAAGGCCGGGATGGAGATCATCCAGAAGGCCGATGTGGTGCTGGCGCTGGGGACGCGATTGAACCCGTTCTCGACCCTGCCGGGCTACGGCATCGACTACTGGCCGAAGGAGGCCAGGATCATCCAGGTCGACATCAATGCCGACCGCATCGGCCTGACCAAGAAGGTCACGGTGGGCATCCAGGGCGATGCGGCCAAGGTGGCGCGCGCCGTCCTGGCGCAGCTCGCCCCCGCGGCGGGCGATGCCGGACGGCAGGAACGCAAGGATCTCATCGCGCAGACCAAGTCCCGCTGGGCGCAGGAGCTTTCGAGCCTCGACCACGAGGAGGACGATCCGGGCACCGAATGGAACGCCGAGGCGCGGGTCCGCGACGCCGGGCTGATGAGCCCGCGCCAGGCCTGGCGGGCGATCATGCAGGCGGTGCCGAAGGAGGCGATCGTCAGCTCGGACATCGGCAACAACTGCGCCATCGGCAATGCCTATCCAAGCTTCGAGGCCGGGCGCAAATACCTGGCGCCGGGGCTCTTCGGTCCCTGCGGCTACGGCTTCCCGGCGATCCTGGGCGCCAAGATCGGCAATCCCGAGGTGCCGGTGATCGGCTTTGCCGGCGACGGCGCCTTCGGCATCTCGATGAACGAGATGACCGCCTGCGGGCGCGCGGACTGGCCGGCGATCACCATGGTGATCTTCCGCAACTACCAATGGGGCGCGGAAAAGCGCAACACGACGCTGTGGTACGACAACAACTTCGTCGGCACCGAGCTCGACCGCGACACCTCCTATGCCGGCATCGCCCGGGCCTGCGGGCTCGTCGGCGTGCAGGTCAAGTCGCAGGAGGAGCTGACCGCGGCCCTGCACGAGGCGGTCGAGCGGCAGATGCGGGACGGCGAGACCACCTTCATCGAGGTGCTGCTGAACCAGGAGCTGGGCGAGCCCTTCCGCCGCGACGCGATGAAGAAGCCGGTGGTGGTGGCCGGCATCGACCCGGCCGACATGCGCCCGCAAAAGGGCGCGGCCTGACGCGGAAAGGCGGCGCAGGGCGCCGGCGCCCCCTGGCTTTCACCGTTTCCCAAATACTCCGGGGGGCGCTTGCCGGGCCCCGTCGAGGGGGCCGGGCAAGCGCGAGGGGGGCAGCGCCCCCCTCGGCGGCCGGGAAGGACCGCAGGACCGCCGGACACACCCGCCCATGAGGCCCTCTCCCGGGGCGCATGACGCCCTTCCGACGACGACCCGGCGCGGCCCCCGCCCCGGCCCCATCCCCGCATCCCGGTGACGACGATGATGACCACCCTGATCCCTTCGCGCAGCCTGCTCGGCGAGGCCTTCCCGGGCTTCGCGGTCTCGGCGCTGGTCGCGGCCACGGCGCAGTTCCTGTCGGACCATTACGGCGCCCCGGCCATGCTGCTGGCGCTGCTCCTGGGCCTGGCGCTGAACTTCCTGGCCGAGGAGGGCACCCGCACCGCGCCCGGCATCGCCTTCACCGCCCGCACCGTGCTGCGGCTCGGGGTGGCGCTGCTCGGCGCGCGGATCTCGGTCGAGATGCTGAGCGGGCTGGGGCCGCGCGCCATCGCGCTGGTGGTCGCGGGGGTGGTGCTGACCATCCTCTTCGCGCTCCTCGCCACCCGCCTCGTCGGCCGCGGCTGGCGCTTCGCGCTGCTGACCGGCGGCGCGGTGGCGATCTGCGGCGCCTCGGCGGCCATGGCCATCGCCGCGGTCCTGCCCCGGCACGAGAAATCCGAGCGCGACCTGGTCTTCACCGTGCTCTCGGTCACCGTGCTCTCGACCCTGGCCATGGTGCTCTACCCGATGCTGTCGAACGCCTTCGGCTTCACGGCGCGCGACAGCGGCGTCTTTTTGGGCGGCACCATCCACGACGTGGCCCAGGTGGTCGGCGCCGGCTTCTCGGTCGGCCCCGAGGCCGGCGAGACCGCGACGCTGGTCAAGCTGATCCGCGTCTCGATGCTGGCGCCGGTGGTGCTGTGCTTCTCGCTGGCGATCCGGGCGCGCGGGCTGGCCGATGCCGGGGGCGGCAAGGCGCCGCCGCTCTTGCCGGGCTTCGTGCTGGGCTTCCTGGCGCTGGCGGCGCTGAACAGCGCCGGGCTGATCCCGCAGCCGGTCTCGGCGCTTGCCGGGCAGCTTTCCCGCTGGGCGCTGCTGATCTCGATCGCCGCGGTCGGCATCAAGACCTCGCTCGGCAGGATGCTCGAGGTCGGGGGCGGCGCCATCGCGCTGATCGTGGCCGAGACCGTGTTCCTGGGCGTCTTCGTCGTCGCCGGCCTGCATTTCTGGGGGTAGTGCCATGAAACCGCTCGAGCGCATCCACGAGGCCGCGAAGGCCCTGGACCGCCACATCATCCTGCCCGAGGGCGGGGACCCGCGCGTCGCCGAGGCCGCCCGCCGGCTGGTGGCCGAGGGGCTGGCCCGCGTCACCCTGCTGGGCGGGCCCGAGATCCCCGGCGTGGGCCGCATAGACCCGGCGGGCGCGCCCGACCTGGCCGAGCTGGCCGACCACTGGCACCGGCTGCGCGCCGCCAAGGGCATGACCGCCGAACGCGCGCTTTCCGAGATGCGCGACCCGATCCGCCAGGCGGCGATGCGGGTGCGGCTGGGCCAGGCCGACGGCACGGTGGGCGGCGCGGTCGCCACCACCGCCGACACGGTGCGCGCGGCCCTGCAGGTCATCGGCCGGGCCCCCGATGCCGGGATCGTGTCGAGCTTCTTCCTGATGCTGTCCTGCGGGCCCGGGGCGCCGGTCCGGGGCGGCATGATCTTTGCCGATTGCGGGCTGGTGATCCAGCCCGACGCGGCCGAGCTCGCCGCCATCGCGCTGTCGGCGGCCGAGAGCTGCCGGCGGCTCCTGGCCGAGACGCCGCGGGTGGCGCTCTTGTCCTTCTCGACCGCCGGCTCGGCCGATCATCCCAGCCTGGGGCGGCTGCGCGAGGCGCTGGCGCTGATCCGCGCCGCCGCCCCGGATCTGGAGGTCGACGGCGAGCTGCAGTTCGACGCGGCGCTGGACGAGGCGATCCGGGCGAGGAAGGCCCCGGCAAGCCGCCTGACCGGCCGGCCGAACGTCTTCGTCTTTCCCGACCTGGCCTCGGGCAATATCGGCTACAAGATCGCCCAGCGCCTGGGCGGCCTCATCGCCATCGGACCCATCCTCCAGGGCCTCGCCAAACCAGCAAACGACCTCTCCAGAGGATGCTCCGTCAACGATATCGTCAATGCAACAGCAATAACCGCCATGCAAACTCAAATATGAGCCGCGCGGAGCCGGAACCGGATTTTGCCCCATGATTGCACGTTTTTCGATCCTGGCGCGTTACGTTTCAACCCGGGCCACCGATCGGTGATCGGCCCCGCAATCGCAAGCAGCCGGCCGCGTCCGAAAGGGCGTGCCAAGAGGAGGAGAAGCCATGACCGAACAGCCTGGAAACCCTGAAACCCCCCGCGCCGCGGATGCGACGGACCCCGCGCGGCGTCGCTTTCTCGGCAGGACCGGCCTGACGGCGCTGGGGACCATCCTGGGCATGGCCGTCCCGTTCGAGCGCAACCTGCCCGCAGGCTTCGTGCCCGCTGCGCTGGCCCAGGACACCGGCCTCGACCTGATGGCGGGCAAGCAGGGGCTGGTGGTGCTGGGCGACCGGCCGCTGAATGCCGAGACCCCGGCGCATCTGCTGGACGACGACATCACGCCCTATGAACGGCTGTTCATCCGCATGAACGGCCTTGTCCCGCAGACGGCGCTGGACCAGGACGCCGAGGGCTGGACGCTGACCGTCGACGGCGAGGTCGAGACGCCGCTGGAGCTGACCATCGACGCGCTGAAGGCGCGCTTCGAGACCGTCACCCGGCGGCTGGTGATCGAATGCGGCGGCAATGGCCGGGCCTTCTTCCAGCCCGGCACCTCGGGCAACCAATGGACCGTCGGCGCGGTCGGCTGCCCGGAATGGACCGGCGTGCGGCTGGCCGACGTGCTGAAGGCGGCGGGCGTCAAGGACAGCGCCGTCTATACCGGGCATTACGGCAACGACGTGCATCTGAGCGGCGACGAGGAGCAGGAGGTCATCTCGCGCGGCGTGCCGATCGAAAAGGCGCTGGAGGAGGATGCGATCATTGCCTGGGCGATGAACGGCGAGCCGCTGCCGGCGCTGCACGGCTTTCCGCTGCGGCTGGTGGTGCCGGGCTATCCGGCCTCGGTCTCGCAGAAATACCTCAACCGCATCCGGGTCCGCGACAGGGAGCATGACGGCGCCAAGATGACCGGCGATTCCTATCGCATCCCGGCCTATCCTGTCGCGCCCGGCACCGAGGTGCCCGAGCAGGACATGGTGGTGCTGACCGAGATGCCGGTGAAGTCCATCGTCACCTTCCCCGAGACCGGGACCGAGGTGAAGGCGGGCGAGACGGTCGAGGTGCGCGGCCATGCCTGGTGCGGCAAGGGCGACGTCGCCTCGGTGCATGTCTCGCTGGATTTCGGCCAGACCTGGCAGGAGGCCGCGCTGGAGCCGCCGCCGAACCGCTTTGCCTGGCAGCGCTGGCGCGCGCAGCTGACCCTGCCGCAGCATGGCTATTACGAGGTCTGGGCGCGGGCCACCGACCAGGATGGCATCGGCCAGCCGCCGCTGTCCCCGGCCTGGAACCCGCGCGGCTATGCCAACAACATCCAGCACCGCATCGCGCTGGTCGCGGTCGCGTGAGGGGTGGCCGCGATGTCCAGAATCATCAAGACATTTGCCGCCGCTCTGGCCGTGCTGGTGCTGGGGGCCGGGCTGGCTGCGGCCGAGGTGCGGCCCGATCCGATGCAGGCGCTGGCGGGCCGGCCGGCCGGCGCGAATCCGCTCGACCCGATGACGGCGATCCGTGCCAAGGCGGATGCGGGCGAGGCGCGGGCGGGGAACGAGGAATTCGGCGGCCTGCCCGACGGCGAGGGCGCCGAGGAGACCTATTACCAATGCGTCGCCTGCCATTCGACCGAGATCATCAAGCAGCAGCGCGTCACCGACCATCGCTGGGACGAGCTGTGGGCCTGGATGGTCGAGGAGCAGGGCATGGTCGAGCCCGATGAGGAGACCAGGGCGCTGATCCTGACCTATCTCAAGACCAATTTCTCGTCCCAGAGGTAGGAAGGGCCGCGGCGGATGTGTCGTCCGGGTTCGAGAATCGAGCAAGGCCGCGCACAGGCGCGGCCTGCTGCGCAGCCATGGCGGAGCATATTGATATGCTACAAAGAATAGCCATTGTATCTACAAAAGATTTGCAGAAAGGGCGGCGTTTTGGCTGCAGATGATCGGGAAGATCCGTCCATGACGGCGCAGAAGCCTGCGGCCGCGACGACCGATCGCAAGGGTGTGCGGATGCGTTGCGCCGCCGCATCCTGGCCATGGAGATCGCGCCCGGGGCCATGATCGACGAGCAGGAACCGGCCGAGGAATTCGGGCTCTCCCGCCCTTCGCCCGGCCCGCGGTGGATTTCGAACCGACCCGCATCTATCGCGCCTTCCTCGATCCGAAAAGACTGCCGCCGCCAAGGCCACGCTGGCGATTCGGGAGCGGCGGGCCGGAATCGAGCAACCGCCAACCCCTTCACGAGGACGTTCCCTGCGCCACCGCTTCTTCTGCATCGACAGCCATGCCTGCGGCAACCCGGTCCGGGTGGTCGCGGGCGGCGCCCCGCTGCTGCCGCATCTGCCGATCTTCGAACGCCGCAACCTGTTCCTGCGCGACCACGACTGGATGCGCACCGCGCTGATGTTCGAGCGGCGCGGCCATCATGTCGGGCGCGATCCTTTATCCCGCCTTCCGCGAGGATTGCGACTTCGCGGCGCTGTTCATCGCGCTGCGCCTTCCCGGCCCGGCGGCCAGCTCAATAGGGCAGGCCGACGTAGTTTTCGGCCAGTTCGCGGCGCGCGGTGTCGGATTCCGCCAGATGCGCCAGGGTGGCGCGGCGCATCTGCGCGGCGAAGCCGTCCTCGCCGTCGAAACGGTGCAGCATCATGGTCATCTGCCAGCTGAAGCGCATGGCCTTCCAGATCCGCGCCAGCGCGCGGTCGGAATAGGCGTCGAGCCCTGCCTGATCGCCCTGCTTCAGCGCCGCAATCAGCGCCTGATGCAGGTAGAACACGTCCGACACCGCCAGGTTCAGCCCCTTGGCCCCGGTCGGCGGCACGATATGCGCGGCATCGCCCACCAGGAACAGCCGGCCCCAGCGCAGCGGTTCCGAGACGAAGCTGCGCAGCGGCGCGACGGATTTCTCGATCGAGGGGCCGGTGACCAGCCGCGCCGCGGCCTGGGCGGGGATGCGGCGGCGGAACGCGGCCCAGAAGCGGTCGTCGGGCCAGTCCTCGACCCGGTCGCTCAGCGGCACCTGCACGTAATAGCGCACGAGATTGTGGTTGCGCATCGAGGCCAGCGCGAAGCCATGCGGCGAATTGGCATAGATCAGCTCGTCGGCGACCGGCGGCGTGCGCGACAGGATGCCCAGCCAGCCGAAGGGATAGACCCGCTCGAATTCGCGGCGCCGATCCTCGGGGATGGTCCTGCGCGAGACGCCGTGAAAGCCGTCGCAGCCCGCGACATAGGCGCAGCTCAGGCGGTGGCGCCGGCCGCCCTGCGTGTATTCCACCGCCGCCTGCGGCCCGTCGAGGTCGAGGATGCGCACATCCTCGACGCCGTGCAGGATGGTCGTGCCCATGGCGTCCTGCGCGTCGTAGAGGTCATGCGTGACCTCGGTCTGGCCATAGACCATGACCTGCCTGCCGGTCAGCGCCTTGAAATCGACATGCACCATCAGGTCGGCATCGGTGAACCAGGCGCCGTCATGCGGGATGCCCTCGGCATCCATGCGGGCGCCGACCCCGGCCTCGCGCAGCAGTTCGACGCTGCCCCATTCCAGGATGCCGGCGCGGATGCGTGACAGCACATGCTCGCGGCTGGCGCGTTCCAGGATGACCGTGGCGATGCCGGCGCGGTTCAGAAGCTGCGAGAGCAGCAGCCCCGAAGGCCCGCCGCCGATGATGACGACCTGAGTGTCCATGACGATGTCCGCTTGTTTCCCTGACCTGCAGCATAGGCGGCGGGCGGGCGGCGATGAATGGACGCGGACGGCAAAGACTTGTATGAATCGTGCATGAGCGCGCCCGGCCCCATCCCGGTCTTCAACCTGTTCGGCGAGACCGCCGCCTTCCCGGACGTGATCCATTGCGAGCGGATCTGGGACCGGGCGCGTCTGCACGACTGGGCGATCTCGCCGCATCGCCATCGCGAGATGATGCAGGTCTTCGCCATGCGGCAGGGCGAGGCGCAGGTGATGCTGGACGGCGATGTCGCACGTCTGCATGACGGGCAATTCCTGTTCGTGCCGGCGCTGGTCGTGCATGGTTTCCGCTTCCGCAAGGGCAGCGAGGGCATGGTGCTGTCCTTTCCGCTGAGCGTCGCCGCCGGCTTGCAGGCCGCCTCGGCCGAGATCGGCCGGCACCTGTCGCGCCCGTTCTTCGGTGCGCTGGACGAGGGGCTGCTGGCGCTGATCGGCCAGCTCTCCGACGCCTTCGCCGGTCATGGCGCCTATCGCGGGCCGCTGCTGGCGGCGCTGTCGCATGCCCTTCTGACCGCGCTTTGCGAGCTCGACCGCGCGGCCTCGGCCGAGACGGTCGGCGGCAGCCCGCAGCGGCTGCAGCGGCTGGCGGCGCTGGTCGCGGCGCATATGGCCGAGGGCTGGCGGCCCGGCGACTATGCCCGCGCGCTGGCGATCACGCCCGGCCATCTGAACCGGCTGTGCCGCGAGGCGGCGGGGGTCAGCGCCTCGCGCCATATCGAGGGGCTGGTGATGGCCGAGGCCTGCCGCCTGCTGGCCTTTACCCAGCTGCCGGTGGCCGAGATCGGCTATCGGCTGGGCTTTCACGACCCGGCGCATTTCTCGCGCCGGTTCCGGCTTTTGCGCGGCACGACGCCAAGCGCCTATCGCCGGCCCTTCATGACCGTGGCCTGACCGCTGGCACCAATCGGGCCGTCAGCCGCCCGCCGCCCGGCCGGCGATCTGGCGCGCCACCTGTTCCAGCGTGGCAAGGCCCGGCGTCGCGGCGGCCTGCCGGCGGGTCATGCCGACCGCGCCGGAGAGGAACCTTGCCCCGGTGGGGAACTCGACCAGCAGGCCGCGCTCGACCTCGTCCAGCACCACCCCGCGTGAGATGAACCACAGGCTGTCCGAGGCCAGGCAGATCCCCCGCCCCAGCGCCAGCGACACCGTCTCGACCAGCGGCCGGACGCTGGCCAGCCCCAGCGAGACCAGATAGGCATCGACCGAGGCGCGGATCAGCGCCGTCGCCGGCGGCAGGATCAGCGGCGCCTCGCGCAGCGCCTCGGCGGCCGGCCGGCCGGCTGCGGGATGGCCGGCGCGCGCCACCAGCACGACATCCTCCTCGTAAAGGTGATCGAAGCTCAGCCCCGCCATTTCCGAGGGGCTGGGCAGGCGGCCGATCATCAGGTCGATGCTGCCGGCGCGCAGCATGCGGATCAGGTAGTGATGCGGCCCGGTCTCGACCGCCAGCATCACGTCGGGCAGGATCTGCCGCAGCCGCAGCACCACCTGCGGAAAGAACCGCGTCGCCACCGTGGGCAGCACGCCCACCCGGATCGTGCCGCTGGTCCCCGGCCGCAACGCCGCCGCGCCCGCCTCCAGCGCCTGCAGGGCATGGGCGGCGTGGTGGCGAAACAGCGCGCCCTGTTCGGTCAGCACCAGCCGCCGCCCCTGGCGCAGGAACAGCCGCTGCCCCAGCAGCGTCTCCAGCTCGGCCAGGGTGCGCGACAGCGCCGGCTGGGTGATGCCTTGCCGGCGGGCGACGGCGGACAGCCCGCCCTCGGCCGCGATGTCCAGAAAGGCGCGGATATGGCGCAGCTTGATCGCCGGATGCATAATTGAATGATTATACATGATCGCTCATTTAGCATTTTTCGCCCGGAACAGGCTGTGGCAGATTATGGGTGAGAGAGGAGTTGCCATGCAAGTTCTGATGCGACCCTGGGGGGCGATGCATTACCGGATCGACGGGCCCGAGGACGGGTTGCCGGTGGTTTTCGCCAATTCCCTGGGCACCGACCTGCGGCTTTGGGACGCGGTGCTGCCGCTTCTGCCGGGCATCCGCGCCATTCGCTACGACAAGCCCGGCCACGGCCTGTCCGATTCCGGCGGCCCCGTCTCGATCGCCGATCTGGCCGAGGACGCCGCGGCGCTGATCGAGGCCACCGGCGGACCGGCGGTCTTCGTCGGCCTGTCCATCGGCGGCATGATCGGCCAGGCGCTGGCCGCGCGCCGGCCCGAACTGCTGCGCGCGCTGGTGCTGTCGAACACCGCGCCCCGCATGGGCGCGCCCGAGATCTGGGCCGCCCGCATCGCCGCCATCCGCGCCGGCGGCGTCGCCAGCATCGCCGATGCGGTGCTGGAGCGCTGGTTCGCACCCCCCTTCCGCGCCACGCCGGCGCTGCATCCCTGGCGCAACATGCTGGCCCGCTGCGACGCGCAGGGCTATATCGCCGCCTGCGAGGCCATCGCCGCCGCCGACCTGACCGAGGGCACGGCCGGCCTGCGCATGCCGGTGCTGGTGATCGCCGGGGACCAGGACGGCTCCTCGCCGCCGGATCTGGTGCGCGGCACCGCCGATCTGATCCCCGGCGCGGATTTCCATGTCATTCCCGGCGCCGGCCATCTGCCCTGCGTCGAAACCCCCGCCGCCTGGGCCGCGCTGCTGGCCCCCTTCCTTCAGGACCATCTCCGATGACCAACCGCTACGACCAGGGCATGACCACCCGGCGCCGGGTGCTGGGCGATGCCCATGTCGCCCGCGCCGAGGCCGCCAAGACCGATTTCGACGAGCCCTTCCAGAGGCTGATCACCGAATCCGCCTGGGGCGCGGTCTGGTCGCGCGACACCATCAGCCTGCGCGAGCGCTCGATGCTGACCATCGCGCTGCTGGCGGGGCTGGGCAACGACCACGAACTGGCCCTGCATATCCGCGCCACCGCCAACACCGGCGCCACGCCCGGCGACGTGATCGAGGCGCTGCTGCATGTCGCCATCTATGCCGGCGTCCCGCGCGCCAACCACGCGATCAAGATCGCCAAGGAGACCTTTGCCGAGATGGAGGCGGCCAAGCGATGACCCTCAGCAATGCAACCGACCGCGGCCCGCTGTTCTTCCGCGACCGCGACTGGCACCCGCCGGCCTATACGCCGGGCTACAAGACCTCGATGACCCGCGCCCCGCATCGCGCGCTGGTGGCGCTCGGCTCGACCCTGTCCGAGGAAACCGGCCCCGCCTTCGGCCATGACATGCTGGGCGAGCTGGACAACAACCTGGTGATGAACTTCACCGGCCAGCCCGCCATCGGCGAGCGCATCATCATGCACGGCCGGGTGCTGGACGAGACCGGCCGCGGCGTGCCGAACGTGCTGGTCGAGATCTGGCAGGCCAATGCCGGCGGCCGCTACCGCCACAAGAAGGACGGCTACCTGGCGCCGCTCGACCCGAATTTCGGCGGCTGCGGGCGCACGCTGACCGGGCCGGACGGAAGCTACGAATTCCTGACCATCCGCCCGGGCGCCTATCCCTGGCCGAACCATGTCAACAACTGGCGGCCGATGCATATCCACATCTCGGTCTTCGGCACCGGCTTCGGCCAGCGCCTGATCACCCAGATGTATTTCGAGGGCGACCCGCTGATCGCGAAATGCCCGATCGTCAACACCATCGGCCAGGACCGCGCCATCCAGGCGCTGGTAGCGCCCCTGGACATGAACCGGGCGATCCCGATGGACTGCCTGGCCTACAAGTTCGACATCGTGCTGCGCGGCCGCCGCCAGTCGTTCTTCGAAAACCGCAAGGAGGGGATGTGATGCAGGGACTGGACTATCTCAAGGAAACCCCCTCGCAGACCGCCGGCCCCTATGTCCATATCGGCCTGACCCCGAACGCGCTCGGCAATCCCGGCATCTATCCGCAGGACCTGGGCCTCTCGCCGATCCGCGAGGGCGCGCGGGGCGAGCGCATCATCATCACCGGCCGCGTCATCGACGGCGCCGGCATGGTCCTGCGCGATGCGCTTTTCGAAACCTGGCAGGCCGATGCGGATGGCATCTATCCCGGCAACGACCCGCGCGGCGCCGCCGATCCGAACGTCACCGGCTGGGCCCGGGTCGCGGCGGATTTCGACACCGGCATCTGGCGGCTGGAAACCGTCAAGCCCGGCCGCGTGCCCTTCCCGGACGGCCGGCTGATGGCGCCGCATATCAATGTCTGGCTGGTGGCGCGGGGCATCAATCTCGGGCTCCAGACGCGTATCTGCTTCGAGGACGAGGAGGCGGCCAATGCCGAATGCCCGGTCCTCGCCCGGATCGAGCACAAGGCCCGCATCCAGACGCTCATGGCGAAGCGGACCGGACCGGGCGAATACGGCTTCGACTTCAAGCTGCAGGGCGAGAACGAAACCGTCTTCTTCGACATCTGAGGGCAAGGCCATGACCGCAACCCCCTGCATCATCTGCGTCGCCATCACCGGCTCGCTGCCGACCAAGGACAACAACCCGGCGGTGCCGATCACCATCGAGGAGCAGGTCGAATCGACGCAGGAAGCCTTCGAGGCCGGCGCGACCATCGCCCATTGCCACGTCCGCGACGGCGAGGGCCGGCCGAGTTCCGACCCCGAACGCTTCGCCCGGCTCAAGGAAGGGATCGAGACGCATTGCCCCGGCATGATCGTCCAGCTCTCGACCGGCGGCCGCTCGGGGGCGGGTCGCGCACGCGGCGGCATGCTGCCGCTGGCCCCCGACATGGCCTCGCTCTCGGTCGGCTCGAACAATTTCCCGACGCGGGTCTACGAGAACCCGCCGGACCTGGTGGACTGGCTGGCCGCCGAGATGGCGAAATACGATATCAAACCGGAAATCGAGGCTTTCGACCTCAGCCATATCCTCAAGGCGCATCAGATGTGGCAGGCGGGCCAGATCAAGGACCGGCCCTATGTGCAATTCGTCATGGGGGTGAAAAACGCCATGCCCGCCGACCGCGAGGTCTTCGACTATTACGTCCATACGGTGAAGCGCCTTTTCGGCGCCGATGCGCCCTGGTGCGCGGCGGGCATCGGGCCGAACCAGATCGTGCTGAACGACTGGGCGATCTCTGCCGGCGGCCATGCCCGCACCGGGCTCGAGGACAATGTCCGCCTCGACCGCGACAGGCTCGCCCCCTCGAACGCCGCGCTGGTGAAACGCGCCGTGGCGCTTTGCGAGAAATACCGCCGCCCGGTGGCGACCTGGCGGCAGGCCCGGCAGATCCTCGGCCTGCGCTCCCCCGCCGCCTGACCCCTGCCGCCGGCCTCTCGCATCTTCTTTCTTGTCCAAATATCCTCGGGGGGTCCGGGGGGCAGACGGCCCCCCGGTCCTGTCATTGCAAAAGGACCGACCGATGCCCGCCGCAGCCGCCGACAGCGCCCTTTATCGCAGCCTCTTCTCGGATGACGAGACCGCCGCGCTCTTCGCCGACAGCGCCGAGATCCGCGCCATGCTGCTGGTCGAGGGCGCGCTGGCCCGCGTGCAGGCCCGGCTGGGCCTGATCCCCGACACCGCCGGCGCCTTCATCGAGCGCGCCGCGCGCGAGGTGCAGATCGACCCCGCCGCGCTCGGCCCCGAGACGGCGACAAACGGCGTGCCGGTCCCGGCGCTGGTCGCGGCCTTCCGCAAGGCCATGGAGGCGCCTGATCATGCGCAATACCTGCATTGGGGGGCGACCAGCCAGGACATCATGGAAACCGGCCAGGCGCTGCGGCTGCGCCGGCTGACGGGGATCTGGGACGACAGGCTCGGCCGGCTGGCCACCGCGCTCGGCCGGCTGGCCCGCGAGCATGCCGATCTGCCGATGGCGGCGCGGACCTACGGGCAGGCGGCGACGCCGACCGGCTTCGGCGCCGTGATCGCCGGCTGGGGCCATCCGCTGCTGCGCCACCGCGCGCGGCTTCAGGCGCTGGCGCCGGAGCTGGCCACCGTCTCGCTGGGCGGGGCGGCGGGCACGCTCTCGGCCATGGGGGCCGAGGGCCCCGCCGTGCGCGCCGGCCTGGCCGAGGCGCTCGGCCTGCACGATCCCGGCCACGGCTGGCATGCCGAACGCGACCGCATCGGCAATTTCGCCGCCTGGATGGCGGGGCTTTGCGCCAGCCTGGGCAAGATGGGCGAGGACCTGATCCTGATGGCGCAAAGCGGCATCGGCGAAATCCGCATCTCCGGCGCCGGCGGTTCCTCCACCATGCCGCAAAAGCAGAATCCGGTCGGCCCCTCGGTGCTGGTGGCGCTGGCGCGGCAGGCGGCGGCGCTGGCCTCGGCGCTGCAGGGCGCCGGCATCCACCGCCAGCAGCGCGACGGCGCGGCCTGGTTCGTGGAATGGCTGACCCTGCCGCAGCTCTGCATCTCGACCGGCCGGGCGCTGGCGCTGGCGCTGGACCTGTCGGGGCGGATCGCACCCGATGCGCAGGCCATGGCGCGCGGGCTCGACGACGGCAGCGGGCTGATCCATGCCGAGGCCTTCACCTTCGCCCTGGCCCGCCACATGCCGCGCCCCGAGGCGCAGGCCAGGATCAAGGCGCTCTGCGCCGAGGCGCAATCCGGCGGCCAGCCGCTGCCGGCGCTGGTCGCCCGCGACTTCCCGGATCTGGACCTTTCCGCCGCCGGCGGGCTCGGCACCGCCCCGGCCGAGGCGCGGGCCTTTGCCGAGGCCGCCGGCGCCTAGACCGGCAGCCTCGTCGATCCGCGCGGATGCGCAGCGCGTCCGCCTCGACCAGACCGGGCGGACAAGGCCGGTCCCCCCGCCGGGACGAAACCAGCCGGCCATGGGCGGCGCGGGGCACGGGCATCGATGCCCGGCCTCGCACCGCCGCCGGTCAATAGCTGATCGCGGCGCTTTCGCGCAGTTCCGCGACGCTGGGCTTGGGGAAGCCGAAGAACTCCAGATAGGCCGGGATCTGCTCGAACAGCATGTCGGTGCCGACCTGATAGCGGCAGCCGCGGGCGCGGGCGGCGGCAAGCAGGGGCGTGATCTCGGATTTCAGCACCACCTCGCCGACGAAGGTGGCGGGGTCGAGGCGTTCGGGATCCATGGGCAGCGGGTCGCCCTCGGTCATGCCCAAGGGCGAGGCGTTCACCGCCAGGTCGAAGCCCGCCGGGTCGTTCGCGCCGGTCTCAAGCGCGATGCCGGGATAGGCGGCGGCGATGCGGCCGGCCAGCGCCTCGGCATTGGCGGCCGCCGGGTCGTAGAGCGCCAGCCGCGCCACGCCCGCCCGGGCCAGCGAGGCGGCGATGGCCGAGCCGACGCCGCCGCAGCCGACGACCAGCGCCGAGCGGCCCTGCAGCTCCTGGCCCTTGGCCAGCACGCCGCGCACGAAGCCCTCGCCGTCGAACATGTCGGCCTCGAGCGCGCCGTCCCCGGCCAGCCGCAGCCCGTTCGCCGCGCCGGCGATGCGGGCGGTGACCGAGACGCGGTCGGCCAGCGCCAGGGTGCTGACCTTGTGCGGCATGGTGACCAGCGCGCCGTGGATGTTCGACAGCCGGAACAGCAGGCGCAGGAAATCGGGGTAATCCTCGGGCTTGCAGCCCATCGGCACCACCACGGCATCGATGCCGCGCCGCTGGAACCACGGGTTGTAGATCATCGGCGATTTGAAGGTCGTGGTCGGATAGCCCAGATGCGCGATCAGTCTGGTGGTTCCGCGGATCATGATGCCTTGCCTTTCCTGCTCGGGGGGAAGGCCCCGGATGGACCGGGGCCTTGCGGTGGGGTTCAGCGGCTGGCGGCGGCCTCGGTCCGCAGGTGGTCGTATTCCGCCTTGGGCACCGGCGCGGCATTCGGCTTGCCCAGGTCCTCGATGCGGACCCGGTAGGTCTCGCGCGCCGACCAGGCCGCGGCGGCGGCGATGCAGCAGATGGCGAAGGTGATCGAACCCACCATCAGCGGCACATTGGTCGCGCCCGGAGGGGCGACGGTGGCGAAGAGCGCCGGCAGCAGCGCGGTGATCGTGGTGCCGATATTCTGCGAGATCGCCATCGAGGACACGCGGGTCCGGGTCGGGAACAGCTCGGGGTAGAAGCTGGGGAAGACCGCGTTATAGCCCTGATAGACCACGCCCCACATCAGAAGCGACATCAGGATCGCCAGCGGCACCGAATGGATCGAGATGGCGTAGAGATAGCCGAAGGCCAAGAGGCCCGATCCCAGCGCGCCGACGATGATCGGCGGGCGGCGGCCGATGCGGTCCGACAGGTTGCCGACCAGCGGGATCACCAGGCAGGCGACGATATTGCCCAGGACCGGGATCCACAGATAGACGTCCTTGTGGAAGCCGATGCCATAGGCGGCCTGCACGGCATAGGCGGCGCCGAAGACGGTGGCGACGACCGGGATGGTGTTCATCAGCGCCATGCAGATCACCCGGATCATGTCCGGCCAGGTGGTGCGGATCGCCTCGACGACGGGCGAGCGCGGGGTGGCGTGCTCGGCCTCTTCCTGGCGGAAGGCGGGGGTTTCCTCGACCTCGCGGCGGATGATCCAGCCGGCGATGATGACGACGAAGCTCAGCAGGAACGGGATGCGCCAGCCCCAGCTGTTGAAAGCCTCGTCGGGCATGTAATGCGCCAGCGGCAGGAAGACGGCGGCGGCCAGGATCTGGCCGGCCTGCACGCCCTGCAGCGTGAAGCTGGCGAAAAAGCCGCGCCGGCCGAAGGGCGCGTGTTCCATGATCATCGAGCTGGCGCCCGAGATCTCGCCCGCCACGGCGAAGCCCTGCACCAGCCGCAGGATCACCAGAAGGATCGGGGCCAGGATGCCGACCTGCTGATAGGTCGGCAGAAGGCCGACCAGCAGGGTCGAGATGCCCATCAGGAACATGCACAGGATCAGCACGTTCTTGCGGCCATGGGTGTCGCCCCAATGGCCCAGCACGAAGGCGCCGATCGGCCGGGCGACATAGCCCACGCCATAGGTCGCCAGCGAGGCGACGATGGCGACGCGCGGGTTTTCCGACGGGAAGAAGATCTGCGGAAACACCAGCGAGGCGGCGGTGGCGTAGATGAAGAAGTCGTAATATTCCAGCGCAGAGCCGATCCAGCCGCTGGCCGCAGCCTTGCCGGATTGATGCCTGCCCTTGGGCGCGATGGCCGGTGAAGCGGTCATGGGTAACCTCCCTGAAGCTGACCACGCCAGCTCCTCTGATTGCGCGGTCTGTGGCAAAAGGTCGCAAAACAGGTGAATAACGTCAAAGACCGTTTGACGCTTTGCGTTAACATGATGTTAATTCATTAGCGCCGGGAGGGGCCGGAATGAGGCGGCGATTCCGGGCAGGGGATTGATTTCCGGGCCGGTCGCTTGCGGAATCGGCCCGATGGCCCGGTGACCGGCGGTTTTCCCGCAAGGGCGGAAAATCAGCCCTGCTCCGCCAGCTGCCTGGCGATTTTCCAGCCGAAGACCATGGCCGGGCCGATGGTCGTGCCGGGCCCCGGATAGGTGCCGCGGAAAATCGAGGCGGCGTCGTTGCCGCAGGCGTAAAGCCCGGGGATCGGCCGGCCCTCGCGGTCCAGCACCTGCGCCTCGGCATTGCAGTCGAGCCCGCCGCTGCCGGCCAGATCGACCGGAACCACGCGCAGCGCATAGAAGGGCGCATGCCGGATCGGGCCCAGGCAGGGATTGGGCTTGACCTCGGGATCGCCGTTGAAACGGTTCACCACCGTCGAGCCGCGGCCGAAATCGGCGTCGGAACCGGTTTCCGCGAAACGGTTGTTGGCCCGGACGCTTTCGGCCAGCCCCTGCGCATCGACCCCGATGGCGGCGGCCAGCGCGTCAAGGTTGCCTGCGCGCTGCAGATAGCCCTGCCGCAGCAGCCGGCGCAGCCCGCGCCCGCCCGGCAGGACCAGCCCCAGCCCGTAGCGGCGGATGAAACCGGAATCGACCACCAGCCAGGCCTCGGACAGGCCGGCGCGGATCATGCCCATGCAGAAATCGTGATAGCTGCCGGCCTCGTTCACGAAGCGGCGGCCGTCGCGGCCGACGGCGATCAGCCCCGGCTTGGCGCGGTCCAGGATGATATGCGGCCAGATTGCCTGCGACCCGTCCGGACGGCCGAGCAGCGAGCAGGGCATCCACAGCCCGGCGCTGTCGCAGCCATCGTCCAGCGCCGCGCCGGCGCGCTCGACCGCCAGGGCGATGCCGTCGCCGCTATTGCCCTCGGGCGCCTGCGAGAAGGCGGCGATCTGCGGCGGAAACAGCCGCTCGCGCAGGGCGCGGTTCCAGCCGATGCCGCCGGTCGCCAGCACCACGCCCCGCCGCGCCCGGATGCGGCGCCGGCCCTGCGGGGTCTCGATCACCGCGCCGATCACCGGCTGCCCGTCGCGGATGAGATCGGCCAGCGGGCTGTCGAACCAGATCGGCACCGCGCGCCGGCGCAGGCTGAAAAACAGCCGCGCCACCAGCGCATTGCCCATCAGCAGCCGGGTGCCGCGCCGATGGCCCAGCCGGTCGCGGGCATAGCGCAGCAGGATCTTCAGCGCGGTCGTCAGGTTGCCGGCGCTGGCAAAGGGGGCGAGCAGCGCCCCCAGCTCGCCGCGCGCGACCATCATGCCGCCCAGACCCATGAACACGTCGCGCGGCGGCCGCACCCGGTCGAAATCGGCCCCGAGCAGCCGGCCGTCGAATTCCACCGGCGCGAGCGCCCGCCCGCCATAGGCCGAACCCGGACCGTCCAGATAGTCGGGATGCGCGGCGGCGGCGACGAAGCGGACCTCGGAATGGCGTTCAAGCTCGGCGATGGCCTCGGGTCCGGTGGCCAGAAACGCCTCGCGCCGCGCATCGCCGCCACGGTGGCCGACGACATGGCGCAGGAAGGCGGCGGCGTCCTCGGCGCTGTCGGGCACCCCGGCCCGGTGGCTCAGCTCGGTGCCCGGCACCCAGGTCGTGCCGCCCGAGGTGGCGGTAGTGCCGCCGACCATGCCGGTCTTTTCGCAAAGCAGCACCGACAGGCCGGCGATGGCGCCGCTCAGCGCCGCCGTCATGCCGCCCGCGCCGGCGCCGATCACCAGAAGATCGACCTCTTCGTCGAAAGCCGTGGCCGTCATGCGCGATCCCTCCTCCTTGCCCGGATGCGCGGCGGAACTTGCCACAGGCGGCATGAAAATGGAAGATACTTTGATAATTGAATAACATTCCATATAATACGGAAAGGAGGAGACAGCATGACACAGGACACAAGGCGGCCGCGCCGCATTCTTCTGACCGGCGGCACCGGTTTCATCGGCCTGCGGGTGGCGGCCGCGCTGGCGGCGCAGGACATCGTCCCGCGCCTCTTCGACCTCGAAACCGCGATCCGCCGCACCGTGCTGCCAGAGGGCTGCGAGGCGGAGGTCGGGGATGTGACCGATGCCGATTCGCTGGCGCGGGCCGGCGAGGGCTGCGACGGCATCGTGCATCTGGCCGGGCTGATGACGGTGGATTGCGCCGCCGACCCGGCGCGGGCGGTGCGGGTCAATGTGCTGGGCTCGGCGCATGTCTTCGAACTGGCGCGCCGGCTGCGGGTGCCGGTCGCCTGGCTCAGCACCGCCGGGGTGTTCGGGCCGGACAGCGCCACGCTGCCGCGGCCGATGACCGTCTATGGCGTGACCAAGCTGGCGGTCGAGGGGCTGGCGCGGGTCCATGCCGCGGATCACGGCCTGCCCAGCCTGGGGCTGCGGCCCTATATCGTCTACGGGCCGGGGATCAGCAGCGGCATCGCGGCCGGGCCGTCCATCGCGCTGGCGGCCTCGGTCCGGCGCGAGCCGGCGGTGATCCGCTTCTCGGGCCGGGTGGGCTTCGTGCATGTGGATGACGTGGCGCGGCTGCTGGCCGCGGCGATGCTGCGGCCGATGCAGGGCGCGACGGTGCTGACCATGGCCGGCGATACGCGCGGGATGGCGGACTTCACCGCCGAGCTGGCCCGGCAGAGCGGCTGGGACGGCATCGCCATCGACGGCCCGCCGCTGCGCATTCCGGCGGATCTCGCCTCGGACCCGGTGCCGGACTGGCTGGGCGCGCAGCCGGTCACGCCGATCGAGGAGGGCATCCGCCGCACGCTGGCGGAACTGGGCGGCTAGGCTTTCGGCATGCCCTTGGGCCGCAGGGTGCGCTTTTGCGCGGCGATGCGGAACGGGGCGTTCGGCGCGCCATAGCCGGCGTAATCGCCGCGGCGCTGCACGATCTCCAGGAAGAAGCCGCCGGGCAGGGCGGTCGAGTAGAATTGCAGGAACTGCCCGCCGGCATCCTCGTCATACATGATGTGATGGGCGCGCAGCCGGGCGGTGAAATCCGGATCGAGCCCGAAGCGCGCCTCGACGTCGTCGTAGTAATTCGCCCCGATGCGCAGGAAGGGGAAGCCGCGCGCCGCCATCTCGGCCGCGGTGGCGAAGATGTCGTCGCTGGCGAAGGCGAGGTGCTGGACCGAGGAGCCGAAGGTCTCGTGCAGGAACTGCCCGGCCAGGGTGCGCCGCGTCTCGGCGCCGTTCAGGGTGATGCGCAGCCCGCCGGCCTGAATGGCCTGGCTGCGCACCAGCCCGTCGGGATCGACCACATCGACCATCGGCGCCTTTTCGGCCGTGAACAGGGTGGTGTAGAACAGCGACCAGCTGAGCATCTCGTCATAGGCCATGGTCTGGCCCAGGTGATCGACGCCGGCAAGCCCGGCGCCCGGCGGCGGGGGGACGTCGAGAGCGAAATCCACCTCCCAGATCCGGCCCAGATCGCCCCGGCGGTCCAGCAGGCGGATCACGTTGCTGCCGGCGCCGCGGATGCCGGGGATATCAAGCTCCTGCGCGGCATGGGGCGCGACATGCGGTTCGGCCCCCAGCGCCAGGGCGCGGTCGAAGGCGGCGCGGGCGTCGGGGACCATCAGCCCGATTTCGGACACGCCGGTGCCATGCGTGACCCAGGCGCTGCGGGCGTAGCCCTGGGGCTCGGCATTGACCAGCAGGTTGACGCCGCCCTGCCGCCACAGCGTCACCTGCTTGCTGAGATGCCGGCCGGCCTTTTCGAAGCCGGCCGTGGTGAGCAGGGTCTCCAGCGGCCCGGCATCTTCGGCCGAGGTGGCGAATTCGACGAACTCGACCTGCTCGACCGGGGCGGGGGCGGGAAAGGCGGGCAGATCGACGGAGAGCGAAGGCTCGGCCCGGCGCACGCGGTCCATCAGCGCCACCAGGCTGCGATGGCCGTCGCGGGCCACCAGGCGCGGCAGCCCGGCGCGGAACTGGTCGTTGAAGATTTCCAGGCTCAGCGGCCCGTCATAGCCGGTGGCCATGACCGCGCGGGTGAAGCCGGCGACGTCCAGGTCGCCCTCGCCCGGCATGTTGCGGAAATGCCGCGACCAATAGAGCAGGTCCATCTCGATCAGCGGCGCGTCGGCCAGCTGCACGAAGAAGATGCGGTCGCCGGGAATGCGGCGGATGCTGTCCGGATCCAGTTTGCGGCCCAGCGTGTGGAAGCTGTCGAGGATCAGGCCGACATTCGGGTGATCGGCGCGGCGCACGATCTCCCAGGCGTCGCGGTGGTCGTTGACGTGCCGGCCCCAGCACAGCGCCTCGTAGCCGAGGCGGATGCCGCGCTGCGCCGCGATCTCGCCCAGTTCGCGGAAATCGGCGGCGGCGCGGTCGATGCCGCCAAGCGCCTCGGGATGGGTCGAGGAGCAGACGAGCACCAGGTCGGTGCCCAGCTCGGCCATCAGGTCGAACTTGCGCTGCGCCCGGGCGAAGGCGCGGCTGCGCAGGGGCTCGGGCAGGCCCTCGAAATCGCGGAAGGGCTGGAACAGGGTGATCTCCAGCCCATGGTCGCGGACCATGCGGCCCACCTCGGCCGGGGTGAAGTCCGAGGCGAGGAAATCCTGCTCGAAGATCTCGATCCCGTCGAATCCGGCCTGCTGGATCGCGGCGAGTTTCTCGGTAAAGCTGCCCGAAATCGACACGGTGGCAATCGAGGTCTTCATCCCGCATCCCTTTCCCTGATGCGCCAAGGGTCGCAAAGAATGGGCGTAACGGCAAATGCCGATTCTTCGCCGTGATTAACCTTGCGTTAATTCACAGCGGCGAGAAGGCCAGCGGACGCAGGATCACATGCCGTCCCGGCTGCGGCGCTGCGGGCACCGGCTCGGCGCTGCGCGGCATCAGCGCGACGGGACCGCGCGCATCGCCCGAGACCGGCTGCCACAGCGCCTCTGCCCCGGCCGGCTCCGCGCCGATCACCAGCGCGGCGCAATCGGGGGCGAAAAGCGCCGCGCCGGGGGCTGGCGCGGCATGGGCGCGCAGGCGTCCCGCCAGCGCCGCATGGAAGCGCGGCGAGGCGCGGTCGAGCCGCAGGAAACGGTTCTGCTGCGCATCGACCAGCGCGAAGGCGGCGGGGATGAAACCCCTGGTCCAGCCTTCCTCCTGCGCCAGCGCGGCGCGGCGGGATTCGCGTTCGGCCCAGTCGGCATAGCTCCACAGGTGATGGATGGTGTTCAGCGGCCCGGTCTCGGCCAGCCAATAGCCCATCAGGGGCAGGTGCCGGGTCACCAGCGGCAGGCCGCGTTCGGCCAGCAGGGCCAGGTAATCGCCCGCCGCGCCGGGTTTCAGCCGATAGCTGCGCCATTCATGGATCATGCCGGTCCCTCCTGCCGCGCAGATTGGCGCGGGCGGCGGCCCGCGGAAATGGACCGCGCGTCGGAAAGATTGGACTCAGCCCTCGGATCGCGCGGCCTGCTTGCGGAAGGCGCCGGGCGAGATGCCGACGCGCTGGGTGAAGAAGCGGTTGAAATAGGCCGGATCGTCGAAGCCGGTCAGATGCGCCACCTGCGCCACCGTGCTTTCGGTATAGACCAGATAACGCTTGGCCTCGATCACGATGCGCTCGTAAAGCAGCTCGGATGCGGTCTTGCCGCTGCGCGCCTTGCAGGCCGCGTTCAGCCGCGCCGGGGTGACGGCCAGCTCGCCGGCAAAGAAGCCCAGCGAACGCTGGCTGCGGAAATGTTCTTCGAGCAGCGCGCGATAGCGCACCAGCAGGTCGTAGTCGCGGTCCGGCGTGGCGGTGCCGGCGTCCTGATGCGCGATCGACAGCCGCAGCACCACCACCAGGATGCGCATGTATTGCGCCAGGATCGCCGTGCGCCGGCCCGGCGCCGACCAGATGAATTCGCGGTGCAGCCAGTGGAAGGTGTCGATCACCGCCGGAATGTCGAGGCCGGTCCCGGCCAGCGGATAGACGGCCGGCCGGCCCGCCGCCGTCGCCAGCCGCGGATCGCCGGCCGATGCCGTGCGCAGGCAGCCAAGCGCCGCCGTCACCGCGAACCCGTCGGTGCCGGGATCGAAGTCGATCTGGTGCACGACGCCCGCCGGCACCACCAGGATGCCGGGGGCGGGGATCGGCAGCTGGCGGTCCTCCATGCGGATGCCGCCGCCGCCCGATTTCACCAGCAGCACCTGCATGTGATCGGGATGGGCATGGAGACGAATCCTCCAATCGTTCGGGCCGCTGCGTTCGCGGATCGGCTCGATATGAAGCAGGTCCAGTTCGACATCCGCCTCCTGATCTCCATAGAGATAGTAATGCGGGATGCTGCCCGCCGCCTTGGCGCCCATGCGTTCCTCCGTCCCCCGGTCGGTTGCGAATAGTGCAAGAATTGCGCGCCAGCGTCCATTGGTTCGCCATGCCCCCCGCAGTAGCAGGAAGGCAGCGAGAAAGGGAGGGAGCCAATGGGCGCGCAGGAGCATTGCGACGTGCTGGTGATCGGCTCGGGCGCCGGCGGGCTGGCCACGGCGATCACCGCCAGAAAGCACGGGCTGTCGGTGATCGTGATCGAGAAGGAGCCGGTCTTCGGCGGCACCACCGCCTTTTCCGGCGGCGTGCTGTGGATCCCCGGCAACCGCCACGGCCGGGCGCTGAACCCGGATGACACGCGCGCGGCGGCGCGGGCCTATCTGCGGGCCGAGACCGGCAATTTCCACCAGCCCGAGGCGGTCGAGGCCTTCCTGGAGGCCGGACCGAAGATGCTGGACTGGTTCGAGGCCGAGACCGAGGTGAAATTCATCCCCACGCTTTACCCCGATTATCACCCGACCGTGCCGGGCGGGGTGGATGTCGGCCGCTCGGTGCTGGCGGCGCCCTATGACAGCAGCGCGCTGGGGGAAAACCTGCGCCGCCTGCGGCCGCCCTTGGCGACCATCACCTTCATGGGGATGATGTTCAATTCCTCGAACGCGGACATCCGGCATTTCTTCAACGCCACCCGCTCGCCGACCTCGTTTGCCTATGTCGCGAAGCGGCTGGCCGCCCATGCGGCCGAGGTCGCCCGCCACGGCCGCGGCGTGCAGGTGACCAGCGGCAACGCCCTGGCGGCGCGGCTGGCCAAGACCTGCTTCGACCTCGGCATCCCCATCCTGACCGAGACCCCGGCGCTGCATCTGCTGAAGCAGGGCGGCCGCGTCACCGGCGCGCAGGTCGGCGGCGCGCAGCCGCGCAGCATCATGGCCGCGCGCGGCGTGGTGCTGGCCTGCGGCGGCTATGCGCAGGATCTGGCCCGCCGTGCCGGGATCTATGCCCATCTGAAGGCGGGGGGCGCGCATCACTCGCCGGTGCCCCCGGGCAATACCGGCGACGGCATCCGGCTGGGCGAGGCGGTCGGCGGCGCTTTCGACGCCGAATATCCGCAGCCCGCCGCCTGGATGCCGGTCAGCCTGGTGCCGGGCAAGGGCGTGTTTCCGCATCTGCTGGACCGCTACAAGCCCGGCATGATCGCGGTGCGGTCCGACGGGCGGCGCTTTGTCAACGAAAGCGACAGCTATCACGATGTCGGCGCGGCCATGGCCGCAGGAGAGGGGGCAGCCTGGCTGATCTGCGACCATCGCGCGATCCGCAAATACGGCCTTGGCCATGCCAAGCCGGCGCCGATGCCGCTATGGCTTTGGACCCGCAGCGGCTATCTGAAGCGCGGCCGGACGCTGGCCGGTCTGGCGCGGGCCTGCGGCATCGACCCGGCAGGGCTGCAGGCGACGGTCGCGGCCTATAACCGCGGCGCGCGCGAGGGGCGGGACGAGCAGTTCCGCCGCGGCGAGACCAGCTTCAACCGCTATCTCGCCGATCCGGAGCACAAGCCGAACCCCTGCGTGGCGCCGGTCGAGCGCGGCCCGTTCTACGCCGTGCGCCTGCAGATGGGGGATCTGGGCACCTTCGACGGGCTCAGGACCACGGTCGAGGGTGCGGTGCTGGACCGGCAGGGCGCGGCGATCGCGGGGCTCTATGCCGTGGGCAACGACCGCGCCAGCATCATGGGCGGGAACTATCCGGGCGCGGGCATCACGCTGGGCCCGGCCATGACCTTCGGCTGGATCACCGGCCGCCATCTGGCCGGGCGCGCGGCCGCAAAGGAGGATGCAGCATGAGCTGGCTTGGACTGGAAGGCAGGACCGTCGTCATCACCGGCGCCGGCGGCGGCATCGGTCAGGCGCTGGCGCGGAACTTTGCCGCCGAGGGGGCGCGGGCAATCCTGCTGGACCGCGACCTTGACCGCTCCGGGCCGCTGGCCGAACAGCTGGGCGGCGGCGCCTTGGCGCTGGCCTGCGATCTGGCCGATCCTGGCAGCGTCGCGGCCGCTGCCGGGCGGGTCGAGGCCGAGGGCGGCGCCGAGGTGCTGGTCAACAGCGCCGCCATCCTGCGCCCCGGCGCGCTGGACAGCGTCAGCGCCGAGGATTGGTCGGCCATGCTGGCGGTGAACCTGACCGGCTACCTGACCGCAGCGCAGGCCTTCGGGCGCGGCATGTTGCGACGCGGGCGCGGTGCGCTGGTCCATGTCGCCAGCATCGCCGCCAGCCAGCCGCAGCCGGCCAGCGGCGCCTATTCCGCCTCGAAGGCGGCGGTGGCGATGCTGTCGCGGCAGCTGGCCGCCGAATGGGGGCCGCGCGGCCTGCGCTCGAACTGCGTCAGCCCCGGGCTGGTGCTGACGCCGATGTCCGCCGCCTTCTATGCCGATCCCGAGGTCAGGGCCCGGCGCGAGGCCATGGTGCCCTTGCGCCGCATCGCTTCGCCGCAGGACATCGCGGATGCGGCGCTGTATCTCGCCTCGGACCGGGCGGCCTATGTCACCGGGCAGGACATCGTGGTCGATGGCGGCTTGTCGCAAAGCCTGATGGGGCTGGTGCCGAGGCCGGGCTATGCCTAGCGAGGCGCTGGTCACCGGCGGGGCCGAGGGTATTGGCTGGGCCATCGCGCAGGCGCTTGCGGCGCAGGGCTGCCGGGTCACGATCGCCGATCTCGACGGCGACAAGGCGGCGCTGCGGGCGGCGGAACTGGGCGCGGGGCATCGCGGCATCCGCTGCGACGTCACCGACGAGGTTCAGGCGCGGGCGGCGGCGGCCGTCGCGCCCTTCGGCATCCTGGTGAACAATGCCGGCATCGGCGACAGCCACCTGCCGACGCCGGAACAGGATCTGACCGCCTTTCGCCGGGTGCTGGACGTGCATCTGTCGGGGACCTTCCTGATGACGCGGCAGGTGGCGCGCGGCATGCTGGCGCGCGGGCGCGGGGCGGTGGTGAACCTGTCCTCGATCGCCGGGCTGACCGGCCTGCCGCGGCGCAATGCCTATGGCGCGGCCAAAGCCGGCATCGTGGCGATGACCCGGGCCATGGCCTGCGAATGGGCGGGGCAGGGGCTGCGCGTGAACGCCGTCGCCCCGGCCTTCGTCGAGACCGCGCTGGTCCGGACGCTGGCCAAGGCGGGCCGGATCGACCTGCCGGCCATCCGCCGCCGCACGCCGCTGGGCCGGCTGATCGAGGCGCGCGAGGTGGCGGCGGCGGTGGCCTTCCTGGCCTCGGACGCGGCCTCGGGCATCACCGGGGCGGTGCTGCCGGTCGATGGCGGCTGGACCGCCTTCGGCGATTTCGGCGAGGCGAGCCGCCCCGATTGAGCGCGGCCCCGCCGGTTTGCGCACGGGCTGCACAAGGAACGGGCAGGCGCCTTGCCCCAAGCCGGATTTCCGGCCCCCTCCGGTGGCCCTGGGGCCGGAAAGGCGCGACAATCGGGCATGAGCCATCTCCGATTCGACGGGGGCTTGCCATGATCGAACTGGTCTTCATCGCCTGCATGGGCGGCGCCCCGGCCGATTGCCGGGAACACAGCCTGATCTATACCGAGGTCACGCCCCTGGTCTGCATGCATGGCGCGCAGCCTGCGCTGGCGCAGTGGGTCGAGACGCATCCCGACTGGCGCATCGCCCGCTGGTCCTGCCAGACGCTGCGCCGCGAGCGCAGCATCTGACGGGGCGGCGCCTAGGCCGCGTCCTCGATATGGCCGCCCAGGAACAGCTGGCCGACGCGCGGATCCCGAAGCAGCGCGTCGGCCCTGTCGAACATCCGGGTCTGGCCCAGTTCCAGCACCAGCCCGTAATCCGACATGGCCAGCGCCGCCTTGGCGTTCTGTTCCACCATCAGCACCGTCACCCCCTGGTCGCGCAGCCGGATCAGGGTCTGGAACACTTCCTGCACCAGGTTGGGCGACAGCCCGATCGAGGGCTCGTCGATCAGGATCAGCTTGGGGTCCAGAAGCAGGGCGCGGGCGATCTCCAGCTGCTTCTGCTGGCCGCCCGACAGCTCGATGGCCTTCTGGTCGCGGCGCTCGCGCAGCATGGGAAACTGGTCCATGACCTGCTCCATCCGCTGCCGGACCCGGGACTGGTCGCGGGCGGTGATGCCGCCCAGCTCCAGATTGTGGAACACCGATAGCTGCGGCACCACGTTGCGGCCCTGCGGCACATAGGTGACGCCGCGGGCGATCATCTCGGCCGGGCGCTTGCGGGTCACGTCCTCGCTCTCCAGCAGGATCTGGCCGGCATGGATGTTCAGCAGCCCGAAGATCGCCTTGAACACGGTGGATTTCCCGGCGCCGTTCGGCCCGATCACCGTGGTGATCGAGGCCTTGGGAATGCTGAACGAGGTGCCGTTCAGGATGGTGATGCGGCCATAGCCGCCGGTGACGTCCTTGAGTTCCAGCATGTCAGCCCCCCAGATAGGCGTCGATGACCATCTGGTTCGCCCGGATCTCCTCGGGCGAGCCTTCGGCGATGATCTCGCCCTGCGCCAGCACGATGATGCGGGTGCAAAGCGACATGACGAATTCCATGTTGTGCTCGATCACCACGAAGGTGGTGCCGTGCTCGCGGTTATAGGTCATCAGCCGCTCTTTCAGATGCGCCAGCATGGTCAGGTTCACCCCGCCCGCCGGCTCGTCCAGCAGCACGATGCCGGGCCCGGCCATGAAGGCCATCGCGGCATCGACCAGCTTCTGCTGGCCGTAGGAAAGCGAGCCCGCCTCGGTGTCGCGATAGGGGGTCAGGTTGAAGAACTCGATCAGCTGTTCGGCCTTTTCGGTCAGGCCGGCGTCGGACTTGCCGAAAAGCCGGCTCAGCATCGAGCCCTCGTGCTCCTGCCCGGCCAGGATGACGTTGTCGAGCACCTTCATGCGCGGAAAGACCGACAGCTGCTGGAAGGTGCGTCCGACGCCCATCAGCGACAGGTCGGCCGGCCGCACGCCGTCGGTCGAGCGGCCGTTGATCTCGCAATGGCCGGCGCTGGGGCGCAACTGGCCCAGGATGCAGTTGAACAGCGTCGACTTGCCCGAGCCGTTCGGGCCGATCAGGCCCAGGATCTCGCCCTTCTGCACGTCGAAGCTGACGTCGTTCACGGCGCGGATGCCGCCGAACTGCTTCGAGATGTTGCGGACGGAAAGGACGGGGGCGGTCATAGCTGGAATCCCTTCTTCATATCGCGGCGCGTCTCGTGCCGGGGGCGGAACTGGTTCCAGATCTTCTGGCCCAGCCCGATCAGCCCCTGGGGCGAGAACACCATCAGCACGATCACCAGCGCCGAATAGATGATGAGGTAATAGCCCTCGGTGAAGCGCAGGAGTTCCGGCAGCAGGATCACCACCGCCGCGCCCAGCATCGGGCCGAAGAAGAAGCCCGCGCCGCCCACCACCACCATCAGAAGCAGCTTCAGCGAATGGATCAGCGCGAAGCTGCCCGGCTCGATGAACTGCACCAGCGGCGATTGCAGCGCCCCGGCCAGCCCCCCGAAGGCCGAGCCGATGGCGAAGGCCAGAAGCGTCTGGCGGCGGATCTTCAGCCCCAGGCTCTCGGCGCGGATCGGGTTCTCGCGCAGCGCCTTGAAGGCCCGGCCCCAAGGCGAGCGCAGGATCCACCACATCACGAAGGCCGAGACCAGGAAGCAGGCCAGCGCGAAATAGTAGAAATTCAGGTTGCTGTCGGTCGCGATGCCAAGGACCGAGGGCCGCGGCATGCCGACCAGCCCGAAGGAACCGCCGGTGATCTCTTCCTCGTTGCGCAGCACCAGGAACAGCAGCGTGTTGAAGGCCAGCGTCACGAAGGCCAGGAAATGGTGCTGCACGCGCAGCGCCGGCCAGCCAAGCAGCAGTCCGACCGCGAAGCAGGAGGTGATCGAGATCAGCGCCGCCGCGATCCAGGGCACGCCCGCCAGGGTCAAGAGCGCGGTGACATAGGCGCCGATGCCCATGAAGCCCGCCTGCGCCAGGCTGACCTGCCCGGCATAGCCCAGCGTCAGGTTCAGCCCCATGGCCGAGATCGAGAACAGCAGCCAGGAGGTCAGCGTATAGATGATGTAATTGCCCTGGCCGATGGGCGCGGCGACCAGCGCCGCGATGCCCAGGGCGATCAGGATGATGCGGGTGCGGGTCATACGGCGCGTCCCTCCTTGGTGCCAAGCAGCCCCTGCGGGCGCAGCAGGATGATGGCGATGAGCAGGATCAGCGGCATGGCCGAGCGGTATTCGGCCGAGACATAGACCGCCGAGAGGTTGTCGATGACGCCGATCAGCAGCCCGCCGACCAGCGCGCCGCGGATCTGGTTGAAGCCGCCGACGATGGCGGCGATGAAGGCCACCAGGCCCAGCGTCTCGCCATTCGAGAACTTGGCCAGGTAGATCGGCGAGATCAGCACCGAGGCGATGGTGGCCAGCGCCGCGTTGATCAGGAAGGTATACATCACCATCCGCTTCACATCGACGCCCAGGATCTCGGCCACGGCGGGGTTCTGGGCGCTGGCCTGCATGCAGCGCCCGGTGCGGGTGCGGTTCAAGAACAGCTGCAACCCGCCGATGGCCAGCATCGAGACGATCAGGTTGCCGATATCCTGCGCCGAGACGCTGGCGCCGGCGAAGTGATAGACCTTCTGCGGGAAGATCGCCGGGAAGGGCTGGGCGGTGGCGCCATAGAATTCCTTGACGCTTTCCTTCATCAGCAGGCCAAGCGCGATGGTGGCGATGACCAGCGGCAGGGTGCCATGCGGCAGCATCGGTTCGACCACCAGCTTCTTGAAGGCGACGCCCAGGATGAGAAGCGACAGCAGCAGCGAAAAGCCGATGGCGGGCCACATCGGCAGGCCCACCCCCATGCCGACCAGCACGAAGAAGGCCGGCAGCATGACGAATTCGCCCTGCGCGAAGTTGATGGTCTGCGATGCCTGCCACAGCAGGGTGAAACCCACCGCGGCAAGGGCGTAGATGGAACCGGCGGCAAGGCCGGAGATCAGGATCTGGATTAACTCGGCCATGAGAGCCTCACGTCAGGTTGACGGATACGGGGGCAGGCCGGCGGAATGCCGGTGCCAGCCTGCCTCGCGCGCTGTGTGGGCCGATCAGTTCGGCGGCAGGATGGCCTTGACCACCTGCTTGCCGTCCTGGACCTCGACGAAGAAGCTTTCGCGCGACATCTCGCCGGTCTCGTCCCAGCTGACGTCCATCAGCACGCCGGGGCATTCGGCCACCGTCAGCGTCAGGCCGTGCATCTTGTCGGCAATGGCCTGGCTGTCCGCCTCGCCCACCATCTCGGCCACGCATTTGAGGGTATAGGCGGCCGTGTAGCCCTTGATGGCGTTGTGGTCGGGCGTGTAGTTGAACTTGGCCTTGAACTTCTCGACCATCTCGGTCATCGCCGGGATATTGGCGTCGGGGGTCAGGCCGACATGGCCCATGGCGCCGTTGGCGGCGTCGCCGGCCAGCTCGATGACCTTGTGGCCGATCAGCGTCGTCTCGCCCACCAGCGGCAGGGTCACGCCCTGCTTGCGGGCCTCGCGCAGGAAGCGGGCGCTTTCCTCCTCGGTCAGGTAGACGAAGGCGGCGTCGGCCTGGATGCCCTTCAGCTTGACGACATCGGCCGAGAAATCGGTCTGCGCCTGTTCGGTGGGCAGGTCGGCGACGATCTCGAAGCCATGGGCCTCGGCCTCCTTCAGGAAGGATTCGTGCCCGCCCTTGCCGAATTCGGTATTGGCCCAGACCACGGCGACCTTCTTCACCCCCATTTCCTCGGCCATGTATTTGGCCATCTTGGGCACGCCCTTCTGCGAGCCGAAGGCGGTGCGGAAGATGTAGGGGTTGCCCATCCCGGTGATCGAGGGCGCCTCGGAGCCGGTGAATTGCGGGATGCCGGCCTGTTTCGCCACCAGCATGTTCACCACCGTCGAGGACGAGAACACCGTGCCGGTGATCGCCACCACCCCGTCGTCGATGGCCTTCTGCACCATGGCGCGGCTGACCTGCGGGTCGGTCTGGCTGTCATATTCGGTGATGGCGACCGGTTCGCCCAGCACGCCCCCGGCCGCGTTGATCTCCTCGAAGCCCATCCGCACGCCGTCGCGGAAATTAGTGCCGGCGGCGGCGCCGGGGCCCGAGAGCTCGACGATCGAGCCGATCTTCAGCTCGGCCAGCGCCGGCACGGCGGCCAGCACCAGCGCGGCGGCGGCGGTCAGTGTCCTGATCATTGCGTTTCCTTCCTCCCTGGTTCGGATCCTGTTTTGCATGGGATCTCCTCTTCCTCTCCATAATCTGCCATGTCGCGTTCCACGCGAACATTGCAAAACGCGCAAAGATACATAATCGGGCGGTTATGCAGCGCCCCTGTGCCGTTTAGTCCAGCGCGATCTGCCTGACCCCCATCAGCAGTTCGGCCAGCAGCACCGCCTGCGCCTCGAACATGCCCGAGCCCGGCATCGTGCCGCAGCCTCTGGCGCGCGCGGCGGCGATCAGCGGCGGGATGGCCGGGCGGGTGACCACGTCGGCGACGAATTGCGCGGCGGTCAGCAGCCCGGCCTCGACCGGCAGCGGGTCGCCTTCGCGCATGCCCAGCGGCGTCGCATTCGCCACCAGCGCAAAGCCGCGCGGATCGGTGCCGCCGATGCGGACCCGGCCGGGAAAGGCGGCGTCCAGCCGCGCAATCAGCGCGTCGCGCCGCGCCGCGTCGATGTCGTGCAGCGCCAGTTCCGAGGCGCCGCGCGCCAGGATCTCGTAGGCGATGGCCGAGCCGGCGCCGCCGGTCCCGACCAGCAGCGCCGGCTTGCCGGCGACGTCGAAGCCCTGCGCGGCGATGCCGTCCATGTAGCCCTGCCCGTCGGTCGCGTCGCCGATCCAGCCCTCGTCCCGGCGCAGCATGATGTTCACCGCGCCCGCGGCCCGCGCCCGCGCGGTAACGCGGCTGCAGAAGGCCAGGCAGGGCGCCTTGTGCGGCACCGTCACCACGATGCCCGGACAGTTCTGGACCGCCGCGGCCTGCGCCAGCCAGCCGGGCAGGTCCTCGGGCAGGACGTGGATCGGCACCACCATGCCGTTATGGCCGCGATCCGCCATGATCTGGCTGAGCGATGCCGGCGATTTCACCTGCCCGATCGGATGGCCGATGATCGGGAAGAATGCCGTCTCTCCGTCGATGCGCAGCGGTTGGGCCATGCTGGTTCCTCTTTCCCTCTTGCGGACAGCGCCCCCGGGCTGGCCGCGCCTTGAAACAATCACGCGCCCCGCCGTCAGGAAATGGACGATAGGGGCGGAACATTGGATTTTCGCGCCTCTGCGCCGCGGGGGGCGATTCCGGCGCCTCATCCGGTTCGAAGCGGAAGATCGCAGAAAGTGGAATATCATTCAATAATAAAATTGACTTCCGATATTCCTTCTGGCTTGATGCCCAAGAAGGTCGGAAGGAGGGATGTCCATGGATCGGATCGCGGTCGCCGTCATTGGTGCGGGAGTCATCGGGCGCACGCATATCGACACGCTGGCGCGCCTATCGGGGCTGCGGCTGTCGGCGCTGGTCGATCCCGCCCCCTCGGGCCGGGCGCTGGCCGAATCGCTGGGCGTGCCCTGCCTGCCGGACGTGGCGGCGGTGATCGATTCGGGGCTGGCGCAGGCCGCCATCGTGGCGACGCCGAACGAAACGCATCTGCCGGTCTCGGCCGCGTTGCTGCGCGCCGGCATCCCGGTGCTGCTGGAAAAGCCGGTGGCCGAAAGCCTCGATTCGGCGCGGCAGCTGATCGCGGTGGCGGATGAGACCGGGGTGCCGCTGCTGGTCGGCCATCACCGCCGGCACAATCCGATCATCCGCGCCGCGCATGAGGCGATCCGCGGCGGCCTGCTGGGCGATCTGGTCATGGCGACCGTGACCTGTTCGCTGGCCAAGCCCGACGATTATTTCCAGGCGCCCTGGCGGCGCAGCAAGGGTGCGGGCGGGCCGCTGCTGATCAACCTGGTGCATGAGATCGACCTGCTGCGGCATTTCTTCGGCGAGATCGCCGAGGTGCAGGCCATCGCCAGCCATGCCCGCCGCGGCTTCCCGGTCGAGGACACGGCGGCGGTCTGCCTGCGCTTTGCGGGGGGCGGGCTGGCGACGCTGTGCATCTCGGACGCGGCGGTCGGGCCCTGGGCCTGGGACCTGACGGCGGGCGAGAACATGGCGCGGTTTCCGGCGCATCGCGTCCCGGCGCATCATTATGCCGGCAGCCGGGCGGGGCTGTCGCTGCCGGACCTGCTGCTGTGGCAACCGCCCGGCGCGCCGGACTGGACGCAGGAACTGCAACCCCGGCCGCTGCCCGTCAGCCACGGCGATCCCTATGAGGCGCAGCTGGCGCATTTCGCCGATCTGGCGCGCCATGGCGGGACGCCGCGCGTCTCGGCCCGCGACGCCACCGCCAACCTGATCGTGCTGGACGCCATCCGCGCGGCGGCCGAGACGGGGCAACGCGTCGCGGTTGACCTTTCGGCGCTGAACCGCGAACCTGAAACCGCCTTCAACAGCGGAAGCGGATCATGAGCAGCGTTCTGGAAAAAGCCCTCGCCATCGTCGAACTTCTGGTCGATCACCCGATGGGCCTGCCGGTCACCACCATCGCGGCGGTGACCGAACAGCCGGCTAGCGGCGTGCACCGCACCCTGCAGGAACTGGCGCGGCTGGGCTATGTCCGGCAGTTGCAGGCAGGCGGCGATTACGCGCTGACCATCAAGCTGCCGGCCCTGGGCCTGGGCTTCATGGGCCGCGCCGGCATCACCGATGTCGCCCAGCCGGTGCTGGACCAGCTGGCCGCCGACAGCGGCGAGCTGATCCGGCTGTCGGTGATCGACGGCGAGCGGCTGATCTGGGTGGCGGTGGCGCAGGGCGCGACGCGCGGCTTGCGCTATGACCCGGGGCAGGAGCAGGGCGTGGTCGTGCACCTTGCCAGCTCGGCCGGCGGCAAGGCCTGGCTGGCCAGCATGAGCGACGACGAGGCGCTGGCCCGCGTCGGCGCGCAGGGCCTGCTGCGCCAGGCCGAGGGCATGGGGCCGAACGCGCCGACCAGCATCACCCTGCTGCTGCAGCAGCTGGCCGAGGCGCGGGCGCGCGGCTATGCCACGGCGGTGGACAGCTATATCGCCGGCATGGCAGCCATGGCGGTGCCGGTGCGCTATCACGGCGACGGGCCCGTGCTGGGCTGCCTGTCCATCGCCGGTCCGGCGGTGCGCATGACGCCCGAGCGGATGGCGGAACTGGCGCCGCGCCTTCAGGCCGCGGCCGGGGAACTGGGCGCCGCCGCCGCGGGAACCAAGTATTTTCAGGCAAATGTCAGGGCGATCGACGCCGATGCCGAGGACGGGCGGAAAAGCGCATAGGCTTTTTCCCGGCTCGCGCCCCTGACGGGCAGGAGTGAATGGACGTTTCATCCGAACGCAGGCTGGCCTGCGATGTGCTGGTCATTGGCTCGGGGGCCTCGGGGCTGGCGGCGGCGGTCACGGCGGCGCATTTCGGCCTGCGCGTGGTGCTGGCCGAGAAGGCGCCGGTCTTTGGCGGCACCTCGGCCTGGTCCGGGGGCTGGCTGTGGATCCCGCGCAATCCCTTGGCCCGCGCCGCCGGCATCGACGAGCCGCCGGAAACGCCCCGCGAATACCTGCGCAGCGAACTCGGCCACCGCGCCAGCGACCCGCGGCTGGAGGCGTTTCTGGAGAACGGCCCCGAGATGGTGGCCTTCTTTCAGGACCATACGGCGCTGCGCTGGATCGACGGCAATGCGGTCCCGGATTTCCACGAGACTCCGGGCGCCGCGAAAGGCGGGCGTTCGGTCACGGCCCTGCCCTATGACGGGCGCGAGCTGGGCGACTGGATCGGCAAGCTGCGCCCGCCGCTGGACGTGGCGAGCCTTTGGGGCATGGGCATCGCCAGCGGCGCCGACATGCGGCATTTCTTCCGCGCCAGCCGCAGCCCGCGCTCGGCGCTATATGCGGCGGGGCGAATCGCGCGGCATCTGCGCGACCTGGCGCTGCACCGGCGCGGCATGCAGCTGGTCAACGGCAATGCGCTGGTGGCGCGGCTGCTGCGCTCGGCGCTGGACAAGGGCGTGGTGCTGCTCGACAGCGCGCCGGTCTTGGCGCTGGAACGGCAGGGCGGCCGCGTCGCGGGCGCGCGGCTTTCGACGCCGCAGGGCGAATTGCTGGTCGAGGCGGCGCGCGGCGTGGTGCTGGCGACCGGCGGCTTCCCGCATGATCCGGCGCGGCTGGAGGCGTTGGCCCCGCGGGCAGGCGGCGGGGCGGGGCATTTCTCGGCCGCGCCGCGCGCCAATACCGGCGACGGGCTGCGGCTGGCCGAGGGGGTGGGGGCTGCCGTCGATGGCGAGCTGGCCTCGAACGTCGCGCTGGCGCCGGTGTCGCTGGTGCCGCGCCGGGACGGCCCGCCCGCGCATTTCCCGCATCTGGTCGAGCGCGCCAAGCCCGGCATCATCGCCGTGACGCCGCAAGGCCGGCGCTTCGTCAGCGAGGCCGACAGCTATCACGATTTCATGCGGGCGCTGATCGCCGCCACGCCGCCGGGCAAGCCGCCGCATTGCTGGCTGATCGCCGATCACAAGTCGCAGCGCCGCTGGGGGCTGGGCTGGTCCAAGCCCTTCCCCTTCCCCCTGGGGCCGGCGCTGCGCAGCGGCTATCTGAAGCGCGGCCGCACGCTGGAGGAACTGGCCCGCGCCTGCGCCATCCCCGGCGTGGCGCTGGCCGAGACCGTGGCCCGCTTCAATGCCCATGCCCAACGCGGCGAGGATCCCGACTTCCAGCGCGGCGAAAGCCTCTACAACCGCGTGCAGGGCGATGCGGAACAGGGGCCGAACCCCTCGCTGGGGCCGCTGCTGCAAGGACCGTTCTATGCGGTCAGGATCGTGCCCGGCTCGCTCGGCACCTTTGCCGGGGTCAGGACCGATGCGGCGGCGCGGGTGCTGGACCGGGACGGCCAGCCGATCCCCGGCCTTTACGCCGTGGGCAACGACATGGCCTCGGTCATGGGCGGGCATTACCCGTCGGGCGGCATCACGCTGGGGCCCGGCATGACATTCGGCTATATCGCCGGCCGCGTTCTGGCCGGCCTGCCCGTGATCGGGCTTTCACAGGAGGAAACGCCATGAGCTATTACGAACTCGCCACCCTCGACACGGTGATCTTCGGCGCCGGCAAGGCCGCGCCGGGCATCGAGGCCTGGGCGGCGCAAGGGCAGGGCCGGCTGTGCGGCGCCTGGGGCACCGATATCGGCACGCTGAACCGGGTCTTTGTGCTGCGCGCCTTCGACAGCCTCGCGCTGCTTCATGAGGAGCGCGAGCGCGCGCTGCGCTCGGACAACCCCTTCGGCTGCGCCGATGAGCTGGTGCGGTTGTCGATGGAGAGCTATCGGGCGCTGGATTTCCTGCCGCCGGTCCAGCCCGGCAGCTTCGGCCCGGTCTACGAGTTCCGGACCTACAGGACCAGGGTGAACGGCATCCTGCCCACCATGGAGAAATGGCGCGCGGCGGTGCCGGAGCGCGAGGCCTATTCGAAGCTGACCGTCGCCATGTACGGGCTGGACGGCGAACCGCGCCTGACCCAGATCTGGCCCTATGAAAGCCTGGCCGCGCGCAGCGAGGCGCGGGCGAAATCGGTCGCGGACGGCAAATGGCCGCCCAAGGGCGGGCCGGACTGGCTGTCGCCCGACATGACCAGCCAGATCGCGCTGCCGCTCGGCTTCTCCCCGCTCAAGTGAGGCTGTGATGACGCATCCGCTTTCGCTGGCCTTTCTGACCACTTTCGAGGTCGGCCCCGCCGAGGCCGTCCGCATCGCCGCCGCCACCGGCTACCAGATGGTCGGGCTGCGCATCCTGCCCGCCGCGCCGGGGGCCGAGCCGGACTATCCGCTGCTGACCGACGACCGGCTGCTGGCCGAGGTGCGCGCGGCGCTGGCCGATACCGGCATCCGGGTCGGCGATGTCGAGATCGTGCGCCTGAAGCCGGAAAACGACTGGGATCTTTTCGCCCGGTTCTGCGCCCGCTGCGAGGCGCTGGAGGCGCGCCACGTGCTTGTCGCCGGCGATGACGCGGACCTTGGCCGGCTGACCGACAGCTTCGCGCGCTTCTGCGCGCTGGCCGCGCTGCACGGGCTGACGGCGGACCTGGAATTCATGCCCTGGACCGCCGTGCCCGACCTGACCGCCGCGTTGCGGATCGTCGAGGCGGCCGGCCGGCCGAACGGCGGCGTGCTGGTCGATGCGCTGCATTACGACCGCTCGGCCACCACGCCGGCGCAGATCGCGGCGCTGCCGCGCCATCGGGTGAACTATGTGCAGTTCTGCGACGGCGCCGTGCCCTATGACCCCAGCAACGAGGGCCTGATCCGGGTGGCGCGGGGCGAGCGGCTGTTTCCGGGGCAGGGCGGCATCGACCTGATCGGTCTGGCGCGGGCGATCCCGGAGGGCGTCACCGTCAGCGTCGAGGTGCCGCATCGCGCCTTGGCCGCCAAGGTCGATGCGCTTGGCCGCGCCGCCATGGCCCATGCCGCGACCATGGCGATCCTGCGTGCGGCGGGCCGGGCCTGAACCGCATCGGCGCGGCGAATTTCCGCAAGAAATCCGCCGCGTTCCCGGCTAGGATCGGCGCATGAAGGAACTGACTCTCCGCCAGGTCGAGGTGATCCGCGCCGTGATGATGGCCGGCACCATCCAGGGCGCGGCCAAGCTGTTGAACGTCTCGGCCCCCGGCATTTCCCGGCTGGTCAAGCATACCGAGGAATCGCTGGGCATCCGGCTGTTCGAGCGCAAGGCGGGGCTGTTCGTGCCCTCGACCGAGGCGGCGGCGATCTTCGAGATGGTGCATCAGGTCCACCGCCAGATGGAGAACCTGAACACCGCCGTCGCATCATTGCGCAAGGGCGAGGACGTGCGGCTGTCCTTCGCCTCGGCGCCCTCGATCGCGCAATTCATCGCGGCGCGGGCGATCCGCGGCATCCGCACGCGCTTTCCCGACCTGTTCATCGACCTGAACATCCTGAAGATCGAGGAGACCTCGGACTACCTGCTGCTGGAACGCGGCGAATTCGTGCTGATGAGCTCGGCCATCGACAATTCGGCGCTGTCGAGCGCGCCGCTGGCGCATGGCCGGCTGGTCGCCATCGTCCCCGAGGGGCATCCGCTGGCGGAAAAGCCGGCGATCTCGGTGCATGATCTGGCGCGCGAGCCCTTTGTCGGCGTCGATCCCGCCGATCCCTATGGCGAGATCCTGGCCCAGCCGTTCCGCGACGCGGGGATCGAGCCGCGCTATTCCATGCGCGGCCGCTTCGCGCAGACCGTGGTCAGCCTGGTGCGCCACCGGCTGGGGGTGGCGATCATCGATGAATTCTCGGTGGCCGAGGTCTATATGCCCGGGGTGGTGCGCCGCCCGCTGGCCGAAAGCGCCGGCATCACCGCCTGGGTGGTGACGAAAAAGGACCGGCAGCTGTCAAGCTTTGCCGAATATGCCATCGGCCGGTTCCGCCGCGAGCTGGCGGTTGCCGTGGCGCGGGAAAGCTGGGACGCGCCCGCGCCCTGAAGGCGCGGCGGGGCGGGCAGGGCGGCCGGGTCGGGTCATCCGTCCGGCGGCCGGTGAACGGCCCCGCTTGCGCCATCCCGTAGCCGGATGAGCCTTGACCGGGCGGCCGGAATGGGCGCGCTCGTCATTGAGCCGCGCCGATAGCCCGGATCTCGATCCGCTGCCTTGGGCAGGTTGGCTGCGGGCGTCGATGCGCCCTCGGATTGGGCGATCCGGGGGGATCAGCCGTGAAGGAGGCGATTGGCGGCCTCGCGAAGCACGCTCGCCACCTCGGGATGAGAATCGGCGGCCTTGTCCTGATAGGACCGGGCCGTCTCGTGCTCGCGTCCGGGCCGCAGCAGCGGCGAACTCAGAAGCAAGTCCATCAAGAATGCCCGGAGCGCCTCGCCGCGCTTGTCATCGCCTTTCATCGTCGGATTCCTCTTCCTGTCCGCTTTGCCCGATCCTGCCGCGTGGGCGCGGCGATGTGCAGGCACCGCGACGATGAGACAATTTCAAGGGATCGGAGGAAATCCCGGGCCGGGCGCGGAATGGCGTGTCATGCCGAAGCCCCGCCCGCACCGGCCGCAGGCTGAAAGCGCAGGCCGGCCGGCTTCCGGCGCTTGCGGGTCCAGGACGGGGCGGCGGGCCGGGCCATGGCTCCCGGCGCCGAAAGCGCCCGGCCGCTGCCTTCCGCCGCTCAGGTCAGGGCTTCGCAGGCCCGGGCGATGGCGGCACAGGCCTCTTCGATGACCTCCATCGAGGTCGCGGTCGAGATGCGGAAATAGGGTTCGAGCCCATATGCGCCGCCATGGACCGAGGCGACGCCTGCCGCTTCCAGAAGATACAGGCTGAAATCCAGGTCGTTCCTGATCGTCCTGCCGTCCGGCGTCTTCTTGCCGATCAGCCCCGCGCAGCTGGGATAGAGGTAGAAGGCGCCGTCCGGCAGGCGGCAGGAAAGGCCGGGGATGGCATTGATCAGCGCGTGGGCGCGGTCGCGCCGCTGGCGATAGACCGCCACGGCCTCCTCGACCGAATGCTGGTCCGAGGTCAGGGCCGCGGCGGCGGCTGCCTGGCTGATCGAGGAGGGGCAGGACGACATCTGCGACTGCAGCTTGTTGATCGCATCGATCAGCGCCACCGGCCCGACGCCGTAGCCGATCCGCCAGCCGGTCATGGCGTAGGACTTGGAGACGCCGTTTACGACCAGGGCCTGCGGCTTCAGTTCGGGCAGGACGGTCAGGATGCTGCAGGGTTCGAAATCGGCGAACCAGATCCGGTCGTAGATCTCGTCGCAGAGCACCATCACATGCGGATGGCGCAGCAGCACCTGCCCCAGCGCCCGCAACTCGTCGGCGCTGTAGGCGGCGCCGGTGGGGTTCGAGGGCGAGTTCAGGATCACCCAGCGGGTGTTGGCGGTGATCGCGGCCTCCAGCACCTCGGGGGTCAGCTTGAAGCCGACCTCCTCGCCGCAGGGAACGACGACCGGGGTGCCGCCATTGGCGATGACCATGTCGGGATAGGACACCCAATAGGGCGCCGGGACGATGACCTCGTCCCCGGGCTCGACGGTGGCCATCAGCGCCACGAACAGCACCTGCTTGGCGCCGCCGCCGACGCAGATCTCGTTCAGTTCGCAGTCGATGCCCAGCCGCGTCGCGAAGTCGTGCTGGATGGCCTTGCGCAGCGCGACCGTGCCGTTGACCGAGGTGTATTTCGTCTCGCCCCCTTCCATCGCCCGGATGGCGGCGGCCTTGATGTGGTCGGGCGTGTCGAAATCGGGCTCGCCCACGGTGAGGTTGAGGATCCTGCGTCCCTCGGCCTGCAGGTCGCGGACCTTCTGCGCGGCGGCGGTGCTGGGCGAGACGCGGATGCTGGTGACGCGCGAGGCCAGTTTGATGTTGCTCAAGGCAAACTCCATCGGTGCGGATTGTTCGGATGCCGGCGGGGCGGCGCGTTACTTGTTGCCGGTCAGGATCACGTCGTCGCCCACGCGCTTTGCGGTGCGCAGGCCGCCGGGGACCTGCAGCGTCGGCAGCAGCTCGATCAGGTTGATGTTGACATATTGCGGCGTCCCGACCGCATATTCCACGGCATCGGCGATGTCCGAGACCTGCGGCATCTCGAAGCCTTCGTAATATTTGCGTTTCGCCTCGGCGGGGTCGATCTTCTCGACCTTGGCGAAGATGTCGGTCTCGACCCGGCCGGGGCTGATCTCGGTCACCCGGACGCGGCGGCCGAAGGCATCGACCCGCAACTGGCGCGAGACGGTATGCATCGCCGCCTTGGTGGCGTGATAGGCGATATGGCCGCCGAACTCGTAATGCCCGGCCATCGAGGTGATGTTGACGATATGGCCGCGGTCGCGTTCCATCATGCCGGGCAGCAGCAGCCGGGCCAGATGCAGGGCGGCGCGCAGGTTGACGTCGATCTGCTCGTCGATGTCGAAGGCGCTGGAGGTAAGGATGCTGCCCGGCCGCGACACGCCGGCATTGTTCACCAGCACGTCGATTTCCAGATCCTTGACCAGCGCGGTCACGGCCTCGGTGTCGGAAACGTCCACCGCATGCGGGATGACGCCGCATCGATCCGCCAGTTCCTGCAGCTTTTCGGCGTTGCGGGCCAGGGCGTGGACGGTCAGCCCCTTGGCGCGCAGCCGCTCGGCGATCGCCCAGCCCATTCCGCCCGAGGCGCCCGTCACCAATGCCGTCTTGTAATCCGAAAATGCCATGGTTCTGTCTTTCTTCTTAATGAATGCCCGGGGGTCAGATGTGGCGGGTCAGCGGCGCGATGGTCGCGCCGCCCGCCGTGATGCCTTCGCGCAGCCGCCGCGCCAGTTCGACCGCGCCCGCGGTGTCGGAATGGACCAGGATGGACTGCACCGGCATCGGGATGATCTGGCCGTCCACCGTGTCGACCTGCCGGTCGCGGATGACCCGCATGACGCGGGCCACGACCTGCTCGGCGTCGTGGATGACCGCCCCCGGCTGGCTGCGGGGGGCAAGCTGGCCGTTGGCCAGATAGCCGCGGTCGGCCAGGAACAGGCGGACGACGTTGCCGCCCATCTCCAGCGCGGCCTTTTCCAGGGCGCTGCCCGGCAGGACCAGGAAGGCGATCTCGGGGTCGAAGGCCATGGTCGCGCGCGCCACCGCCGCCGCGATGGCGGGATCGGAGCTGGCGAGATTGCCAAGCGCGCCATGCGGATTCATGTGGGTGATGCGATGCCCGGCGCGGCCCGCCAGCCCGGCCAGCGCGCCCAGCTGATAAAGCACATGGCATTCCAGCTCGGGCAGGTCCATGTCCATCCGGCGGCGTCCGAAACCCATGCGGTCGGGAAAGCTGACATGCGCGCCCAGATCGACGCCATGCTCCCTAGCCAGCCGGATGGTGCGGTCCATGATGACCGGATCGCCGGCGTGATAGCCGCAGGCCACGTTGGCCGAGCTGATCTGCGTCATCAGCGCCTCGTCATCGGCGATGCGATAGGGGCCGAAGCCCTCTCCCATGTCCGAGTTGATGTCGATGATCATGGCTTGGTCTCCAGTGTCAGGACGGTGTCGCCGTGGCCGAACAGGGTGCCGGGTTCCGGGATCTGCGACGCGATGGTGCCATCCGCCGGGGCGGTGAGGGCGGCGCGGACGGCGCCTTGCGCGACATAGCCCAGAAGCTCGCCGGTGCGGACGGCGTCGCCGGGCGCAAGGACGGGCAGGCCGTCGTCGCTGCCGCGCGGCAGGAAGCGGCCGATGTCGGGGCTGCGCGCGGCGGCGGTCGCCGTCGCGGGTTGCGCCTGGGCCGCGGCGGCCGGTGCGGGTCCGGCTGGCAGGACCAGGCGCAGGAACATGTCCCCGCCCTCGATCTCCAGCGTGCCGACGCCATGCGCGCGCATCGCGTCCAGAAGCCGGGTAAGGTCTTGCTTGTCGAACATCACTGCCATCTCCCCTGCCGGACGCGGAACGCTTCCAGCTCGGCGCGGAGTCCGGCCAGGTTTTCCTGCTGCGCCCTTTCGGCCTCGGCCGCCTCGGCCAGCGTCACCCGGCGAAAGCGCAGGCGGTCGCCCGGCCGGGCCTGCGCGATGCGCCACAGGTCGGGCTCGATGACCGCCGCGATCTTGGGATAGCCGCCCATGGTCGCGGAATCGGCCAGCTGGATGATCGGCTGCCCGCCGCCCGGCACCTGAACGATCCCCGGCGCGATCCCGTGCGAGCGCAATTCGCCCGACGCGGCATAGGCCAGCGGCTCGCCCTCCAGCCGATAGCCCTGGCGGTTGCTTTGCTGGCTGACCGCGTAGGGCGTGGTCCAGAACGCCTCGCGCGAGGCCGGGGCGAAATCCTCGTATTCGGCCGAGGGCAGGGCGCGCAATTCGATCTCTGCGACCCCCGGGGCACGCAGCGCGGGCATGGTCAGGCTGAACCCCGCAAGCGGCAGCGGCGCGGCATCCGCCGCGGCGCGCAGCAGGTCGCCGGCGGCAAGGACGCGGCCTTCCAGCCCGCCGAAGCCTTCGCGCAGCTGCGTGCTGCGCGAGCCCAGCACCGCCGGCACGTCGATCCCGCCGGGCAGGGCCAGATAGGTGCGGGCGCCCGAGGCCATCGGGCCAAGCTCCAGCACCTCGCCCTCGTCCGCCATGCCCGCCCAGACCCGGGGCAGGGGGCGGCCGGCCAGCGTCGCGCCGCAGGCCGCGCCCGCCAGCGCAAAGGCGCCGGCCTGCCGGAACCGGAACCGTGCCGGGGTCAGCGGGATTTCCAGCGTCGCGGCATCCTCGCCATTGCCCAGCAGCATGTTGGCGATGCCATGCGACAGGGCGTCCATGACCCCGGCGCGGCCAAGGCCCTGCGACCAGTAGCCGTCGCGTCCCAGGTCCTGCACCGTCGCGCCCGGCGGAATGAAAAGAACCTCGATCATGCCTTGACCTCGGCGGGGTTGAAGCGGATCCGGTCGCCGGGCCGCAGCAGCGCGGCGGGGCTGCGGCCGGGGTCGAAGAAGGACAGGCCGGTGCTGCCGATGGTGTTCCAGCCGCTGGGGCCCGCCGAGGCCGAGACCCCGGTCTGCAACCCCGCCAGCGACAGCGACCCGCCCGGCAGCCGGGGCAGCGGCACTTTGCGGCGCGGCGTTTCCAGCCGGGGATCCAGGCCGCCCAGATAGCAATAGCCGGCATGGCTGCCGACCGCATAGACCGTGTATTCCGGCGCGGCATGCAGGCGCACCACCTTGTCCACCGGCAGGCCGGTCATCTCGGCCACCTCGGCCAGATGCGGGCCGTCATAGGCCATGTCGATGGCCAGAAGCCGGCCCTCGACCTGCTTGCGGATGCCGCTTTCCCACAGCGCGGTCAGGTCCTTCTCGATCCGGTCGAGTTCGGTCGGGACATGGTCCAGAAGCAGGGTGACATTGGTCATGCCGGGCACGGCTTCGCGCACGCCCTTCCAGGTGGCGGCCTCGTCGGCGACTGCCCAGATACGCTGCTGGTTGGCAAGGTCGAAGGGGCAGGAGGGCTGGAACAGCACCGCCCGGCTGCCGATCATGGAAAGCTTCGCGTCAGGCATGGCGGGATTTCCGGGTTTCGAGCCAATGTTCGAGATGGTGGATGCTGACCCCCCCGGCCGAGAAACCGGGCTCTGCCAGCATCTGCCGGTGCAGGGGGATATTGGTCGAGACGCCTTCCACCCGCGCCTCGGCCAGCGCGGTGCGGGCGCGGGCCAGCGCCTCGTCGCGGTCGCCGCCATGGGCGATGATCTTGCCGATCATCGAATCGTAGCTCGCCGGGATCTCCGAACCGGCGCCGACATGGGTATCCACGCGGATGCCCGGCCCGCCGGGCATATGCATCGCCGTGATCCGGCCGGGGCTGGGGGCGAAGCTGTCCGGGTCCTCGGCATTGATCCGGCATTCGATGGCATGGCCCAGGCTGCGCACCTGATCCTGGGTGATCGGCAGCGGCTTGCCGCGCGCCACGTCGATCTGCATGGCCAGGATGTCTAGCCCGGTGACCATTTCCGTCACCGGGTGCTCGACCTGGATGCGGGTGTTCATCTCGATGAAATAGAACTGCCCGTCCTCGTAGAGGAATTCGAAGGTGCCCGCACCCACATAGCCGATCCGGCGGCAGGAGGCGGCGCAGCGTTCGCCGATTTCCGCGATCAGCGCCCGGTCGATGCCCGGCGCCGGCGCCTCTTCGATCAGCTTCTGGTGGCGGCGCTGCATCGAGCAGTCGCGGTCGCCCAGCCACAGCGCGTTGCCATGCGCATCGGCCAGCACCTGGATTTCCACATGGCGCGGCCTTTCGAGGAATTTCTCGATATAGATGTCGGCATTGCCGAAGAAGCGGCCGGCCTCTTGCCGGGTGACCATGAAGGCATCGGCCAGTTCGGATTCGGTCCGCACGACGCGCATGCCGCGCCCGCCGCCGCCGCCGGCCGCCTTCAGGATGACGGGATAGCCGATCCCGGCGGCGATCCGGCGGATGGCGTCGGGATCGTCCGGCAGCACGCTGTCCGGGCCGGGCACGCAGGGCACGCCGGCGGCGATCATGGCGCGCTTGGCCTCGACCTTGTCGCCCATCATCCGCATGACCGGGGCGCCGGGTCCGACCAGCCGCCGGCCCGCGGCCTCGACGGCCTCGGCGAATTCCGGGCGTTCGGAGAGGAAGCCATAGCCGGGATGGATCAGGCCCGCGCCGCTGGCCTCGGCCGCGGCCAGAAGGGCGGGGATGTTCAGATAGCTCTTGGTGGCGGGTGCGGGCCCGATGCAGATCGCCTGATCGGCCAGGTGCAGCCAGGCAGCGTCGCGATCCGCCTCGGAATGCGCGCAGACGACGCGCAGGCCAAGCCGGCGGCAGGCGCGGATGATGCGCAGGGCGATCTCGCCCCGGTTCGCCACCAGCAGGCAGTCCATGTCGATCGCGGCCATCAGCGGATCCTCATCAGCGGCGCGCCCGCCTCGACCGTCACGCCGTCTCCGACCATGATGGCCTCGACAGTGCCTGCTTGGGGCGCGGGGATGGCGGTCATCATCTTCATCGCCTCGATGACGCAGATCGTCTGGCCGGCCTCGACGCGGGCGCCGACCTCGACAAAGGCCGTCCCGCCGGATTCGGGGCGCAGGTGGCACAGGCCCGCCAGCGGGGCGGTGACGGCATCTGCCTCGGGCGCCGCCGGGGCGGCCTGCGCCGCCTCGATGGCGGGTTGCGCGGGCAGAGGGGCGTCGCCCGCGCCGCGGCGGATGGTGATCCGGTGCCCCTCGGCCGAAAAGGCGAACTCGGCCAGATGGTTTTCGGCGGCCCATTCCATCCCCGAGATGATGGAGTCGATGGTGATCGGCATGCGAAGGGCGTCGTCCCTGTGCGAAGTTGCGTTCTCTTGCGATTGGTAGCACCGCCGCTTCGCAATGATGTCAGAGCGGTTTCGCATGACCCGGGCAGGGGCATCGCGAAACCCGATCACATCAGATGCAGACGCTCTTATGCCTGGGACTGCGTCCTTCCTATGCTGCCGGCCGATCACCGCCGGCCCCGGCCGCGGCATTCCAGCAAGGAGGAGCACCACGTGCCCCATATCATCACCAGGATCGAACGTGCCGCGCCGGCGGATGTGGCCGCCCTGTCGAAATTCGGCAGCGCCACGATTCACGAGGCGCAGGGCCGGCTGGGCGCGCTGAGCTCGCGCCTGAAGCCCGTGGACCGCGCCATGTCGGTCTGCGGCCCCGCCTTCACCGTGCAAAGCGCGCCGCGCGACAACATCATGCTGCAGCTGGCGATCCATTACGCCCAGCCCGGCGATGTCGTCATCGTCTCGGCCGGGGAATACGAGGAGGCGGGCTGCTTCGGCGACGTTCTGGCCAATGCCTGCCTGGCCAAGGGCATCGCCGGCGTGGTCACCGATACCGGGGTGCGCGACACGCAGGAACTGATCTGGCTGGGCCTGCCGGTGTTCTCGCTGAGCGTCTGCATCAAGGGCACGGTCAAGGAAACCCTGGGCCAGATCAACGGCGACATCGTCATCGGCGGGCAGGTGGTGCGGCCGGGCGACGTGATCCGCGGCGATGCCGACGGTCTGGTCGTCGTGCGCCGCGAGGATGCCGCCGAGGTGGCGCGCAAATCCGCCGCGCGCGAAGCCGACGAGGCCGGCTATATCGAGGCCTACAAATCGGGCCGGACGGTGATCGACGTCTGCAATCTTGAGGCGGTGCTGAAGGCCAAGGGCCTGACCACCGATCTCTGACGAGGCCGTCCCGCGTCCCCGGGACGCGGGGGCCGTCAGGCCGATGATTCCCGCACGATCAGGTCGGTCTGGATTTCGATCCGGGCCGGCGCCGCGTCGGAATCCTGCCGCAGCAGGGCGACGATCAGATCCGCGGCCTTGCTGCCGATGCTGCCGGCATGGACATCGATCGTGGTCAGGCGGGGCACGCTGATCCTGCCGATCTCGTAATTGCCGAAGCCGGCCACCGCCAGGTCGCCGGGGATGCTGATGCCCCGCCTCTGGCATTCCGAGATCACCCCGAAAGCCACCAGATCCGAGACGCAGACGACCGCCCGGGTCCCTGGCTGGCTGTCCAGCAAGGCCCCGAGCGCCTGCGCCCCTTCGGCCATGCCGACCGGGGCGGTGCCGGCGGGAACCAGCCGCGTGTCGTCCAGCCCGTGGCGGCGCATCGCCTCGACAAAACCGCTGCGGCGCTGGCCGCCGCGCGGATCGCGCGGCGATTCACCACCGATGAAGGCGATGTCGCGATAGCCCGAGGCGACCAGGTGATCCACCAGCCGGCCGATGCAGGCGGTGTTGGAAAAGCCCACGACATGCCGGATCGGCTGGGCGGGCAGGTCCCAGATTTCGATCACCGGGATCCGTGTCGCGCGCAGCATCTGCCGCGTCCTGCGCGTGTAGTCGCCCACCGTCAGGACGAGCGCCTCGGGCTTGCGGCGCAGCAGCTGGCCGATCAGCCTTTCCTCTTCCTCGGGGTCGTATTCGGTATTGGCCAGCAGGATCTGCAGGCCGTTCTGCGACAGCCCGCGCGAGAGCTGCCGCACGGTTTCCGCGAAATTCGCGTTGTTGATCGAGGGGACGGTGACCGCCACGAAGCCGGAGCGGTTCTGCCGGAGGCTGGCGGCGGTCGCGTCGAAGACATAGCCCAGTTCCTCGGCCTTGGCCAGAATCCGGGCGCGTGTCTGCGGGTTGACGCCCTCGTCGCCGCGAAACGCGCGCGAGACGGTCATCGCGGAAACGCCGACCGCCTTGGCGATATCCGCCATCTTCACGGTTCCGCTGTGAAATCCGTCCCTGCTCATGCCGCCACATGCCCCTGCCGAAAGGCAGGCTAGACGCTGCGGGATGCGGCCACAACACCCCGGCGGCATGGGACAGGATGCCGCGGCAGGCCGTCCGCCGCCCGCCCGGCATGACGGGATGACGCAAGCCTAGAGCGAGACACTGATCGCCCCGTCCACATAGAGCGTGTGCCCGTTCACGAAGCTCGATGCGTCCGAGGACAGGAAGACGCAGGCCCCCACCAGTTCCTCGACCAGGCCCCAGCGCCCGGCGGGGGTGCGCTTTTCCAGCCAGGCCGAGAAATCGGGGTCCGCGACCAGCGCGGCGTTCAGCGGCGTGTCGAAATATCCCGGCGCGATGGCGTTGCATTGCAGCCCGTGGCGGGCCCAGTCCGTCGCCATGCCCTTGGTCAGGTTGCCGACTGCGCCCTTGGTGGCGGTATAGGGGGCGATGCCCGGCCGGGCCAATGCGGTCTGGACCGAGCAGATGTTGACGATCTTGCCGCGCCCGCGCCGGATCATGTGGCGGGCCACCGCCTGCCCGACATGGAAGACCGAGGCGATATTGGTCTGCAGCAGGGCCTCGAACCGGTCCGCCGGGAAATCCTCGAGCGGCGTGCGATATTGCATGCCGGCATTGTTGACCAGGATATCGATGGGCCCGGCCGAGGCTTCGAAACCGTCGATGGCGGCGCGGACCTCGTCATGGCGGGTCACGTCGAAGGGCAGGGCCCGGACCTCGGCCCCGGGCAGTTCCGCCTGCAATGCGGCGCGCGCCTCCTCCAGCCGTTTTGGATCCCGGCCGTTCAGCACCACCGCGGCGCCGCTTTTCGCCAGTCCCCGTGCCAGCGCATGGCCGATGCCCTGCGACGACCCCGTCACCAGCGCGCGGCGGCCCGTCAGCCCGAACAGGCTTTCAACAAATCCATTCGTCCCGGCCATCCCAGCTCCTCCGTTTGGGTCTCGACAAATCCGTTCGACTCGTGTTTTGTTATCGATAACTATCCGAGTCAAGAGCCCGCTGAAAGGGCGACCGGAAAATCCCGCACCATAATGGAGAACACGATGAGCAAGCCGGTGGTCCTGCAGATGGGGGCCTATCCCGAATGGGACGAAGTTCCGCTGAAGGCGGATTACGACCTGCGTCGCTATTTCGAGGCTGAGGACAAGGAGGCCTTCCTGGCCGAATGTGGCGCCGAGGTGCGGGCCATCGCCACCCGCGGCGAACTGGGCGCCAGTCGCAAGATCATCGAGGCCTGCCCGAATCTCGAACTGATCTCGGTCTATGGCGTGGGCTTCGACGCGGTCGATCTGGAAGCCTGCCGCGAGCGGGGGATTCGGGTGACGAACACGCCCGACGTGCTGACCGGGGACGTGGCCGATCTGGGTGTCGCGATGATGCTGGCCGTCGCGCGCGGCATCGTCGGCGCCGAAGCCTGGGTGCGCAGCGGCAACTGGGCGGCCAAAGGCAATTACCCGCTGCAGCGTCGTATCTGGGGCAAGAAGGCCGGTATCCTGGGGCTGGGCCGGATCGGCTTCGAGATCGCGCAGCGTTTGCGCGGCTTTGGCATGGATATCGCCTATTCCGACGTCGCGGCCAAGGACTATGCCGCCGATCTGACCTTCATCGCCGATCCGGTCGCGCTGGCGCGGCATTCGGAGTTCCTGTTCGTCGCCCTGGCGGCCTCGGGCCAGACCCGGCACATCGTCAATCGCGAGGTGATCGAGGCACTTGGTCCCGAGGGCGTGCTGATCAATGTCTCGCGTGCCTCCAACATAGACGAGGCGGCGCTGATCGCCGCGTTGCAAGACGGCCGGCTGGGCGCGGCGGCGCTGGATGTTTTCGATAACGAACCCCAGATCGACCCGCGCTTCCTGGAGCTGCCGAACGTGCTCCTGCAGCCGCATCAGGCCTCGGGCACCGTCGAGACGCGCAAGGCGATGGGCGAACTGGTCCGCAACAACCTGGCGGCGCATTTCGCCGGCCAGCCCCTGCTTACCCCGGTTGTCTGAGGTCGTCATGAAAGCGATTGTCATCCACGCCGCCAAAGATCTGCGCATCGAGGAACGCGAGCCCGAGGCGCTTGGCCCGGGACAGGTGCGCATCCGCCTTGCGGCCGGCGGGGTCTGCGGATCGGACCTGCATTACTACAACCATGGCGGTTTCGGAGCCGTGCGGCTGCGCGAGCCGATGATCCTGGGCCATGAGGTCTCCGGCCATGTGGTCGAATGCGCGCCGGACGTGGCGGGGCTGGTCCCGGGCGATCTGGTCGCCGTTTCGCCCTCGCGCCCCTGCGGCGATTGCGGCTATTGCCGCGAGGGGCTGCCCAACCATTGCGAGAACATGCGCTTCTATGGCTCGGCCATGCCGTTCCCGCATATCCAGGGCGCGTTCCGGCAGGAACTGGTGGCGGATGCCGCGCAATGCGTGCTGGCCAACGGCCTGACGCCGGGCGAGGCGGCGATGGCCGAGCCTCTGGCGGTCACGCTGCACGCCGCGCGCCGGGCGGGCGAGTTGCTGGGCAAGCGCGTGCTGGTCACCGGCTGCGGGCCCATCGGCCTGTTGTCGATCCTGTCGGCGCGGCTGGCGGGCGCGGGCGAGATCGTCGCCACGGACCTGTCGGATTTCACGCTGGCGATGGCGCGGGAATGCGGTGCGGACGCGGTCGTCAACACCGGCGCGGCGCCCGACGGTCTGTCGCCCTTTGCCGCCGGCAAGGGCAGTTTCGACGTGCTGTTCGAATGCACGGGTGTTGCCGCGGCCATCGCGCCGGCCATCGCGGCCATGCGGCCGCGCGGCGTGGTCGTCCAGCTTGGGCTGGGCGGTGACATGCCGCTGCCGATGACGGCGATCACCGCCAAGGAGCTGGACCTGCGCGGTTCCTTCCGGTTCCACCCGGAATTCGCGACCGGCGTCCAGGCCATGCTGGCGGGCCGGATCGACGTCAAGCCGCTGATCACCCACGAAATCGCCCTGGACGAGGCCGAAACGGCGTTCCGGCTGGCCTCGGACCGTTCGGCGGCGATCAAGGCGCAGATCCTCTTCGCCTGAGCCGAGACGTCAGCCTTGGCCTGAACCGGAGGCCGCCGAGGAACGCGCTGCCTCTGTTGCCAGCCGCACCAGATGATCGCGCACCACGGCGGCCGCTTCCGAAAGCGGCAGCTGGGCCGAGACGCAGATCGCCATCGCGACTTTCATGTTGGGGCGCCGGATGCGGTAGCTTCGGGCATCGGGGACGCGGCGCAGCACGGCCTGCGCCGCCGATGCGGGCAGGATGGTGCAGCCCAGCCCCTCGGCCAGCGCGTTCGACAGATAGGAAATCGACTCTGTCTCGGCGACCACTTGGGCGCTGCTCCCGACGCGCGACAGCGTCGTTTCGATCACCTGGCGGACGGTATGGATCGGGCTCGGCAGGATCAGCGGCTGGGACACGGCTTCTGCGAACGAGATCTCGCCATCCTCCGGCTCGGCGATCTGCGTTCCGACGAAATACAGCTCTTCCGTCGAGATCGGCTCGAAGCTGAGGCTGGGGATCTTGCCGGGATCGAAGATCAGCGCGATGTCCGTCTTACCGGTCATGATCTGTTCGCTGATCACGCCGCCGCCGACTGCCTCATTGGCATAAAGCAGGATGCCCGGATGCTTTTCGCGGATGGTCCGCATCAGCTGCGTCGCCACCAGCGAGCCGAGGCCCAGCGGCGCGAACACGACGCTGACCGCGCCGGTAATCTGCTCGGAGGAGGTGGCGATGTCCTGCTCGGCCTGGTTCATCTGCCGGATGATCATCTGGCAATGGCGATACAGGACCTTGCCCGCCTCGGTCGGGATGACGCCGCGCTTCGAGCGCAGCAGCAGCGGCTTGCCGAAATGGGTTTCCAGCGCGGCGATCTGCTGGCTCAGCGCCGGCTGGGCGATGTGCAGGATCGCCGAGGCGCGGGTGATGCTACCGATGTCCACGATCTTCATGAAGGCGTAAAGCCTGCGTATGTCCATGATAGCACGTCCTTAAAGCACGATTCTGCCGGTTCCCGCCGGTCATTCTATTTGGTCCATGCCCTTTGCGCACCGATGTATAAGCATTCGCGATCATGTCAGACCGAACTGTTCTTTTCGCGACGACCGGCCTGTCGGCTAGGGTAGCAGGTGCAACGGTCACAAAACTGCAAAACAGCCGCTCCGCAGCGATATGCCGTTGGTCCGGCTCGCTTGCGGTAAGTGCCAAGATAGGGAGAGATTGATGTTCCTCAAGCCGATCGCGTTGGGGGCTGCGGCTGCGCTTGCCCTGGCAAGCGCCGCTGTGGCGCAAACCCGGCTCAGCTTGTCCGAAGTGCTGCCGGACGGTAATTTCATGGCGGAAAACGCCAAGAGCTTCGCCGAGGCCGTCAAGGAGGCGACCGATGGCGAGGTCGTCATCAATGTCGCCACCTCCGGGTCGTTGGGCTTCAAGGGGCCCGACCAGTTGGGCGCGGTGCGCGACGGGCTTGCCGACATGGCCGATATCAACATCAGCCAGCAGGTCGGGATGAACCCGCTGTTCGGCGCCGAAGGCGTGCCCTTCCTTGTCGAATCGATGGAGGAGCTGAAGGAATATCACACCTTCCTGCGCCCCGAGTTCGAGAAGCTGGCCGAGCAATACAACCAGAAGATCCTCTACATGGTGCCGTCGCCGGCCCAGTATGTCTATCTGAAGACCCAGGTCGACGATATCGGCGATTTTCGCGGCATCACGGTGCGCGGTGCCGACAAGAACACCGTCGATATCGTCAGCAGCCTTGGCATGGACGGCATCGCCATGCCCTGGGGCGAGCTGCTGCCGGCGCTGGCCTCGGGCCGGGTCAGCGGCGTTGCGACTTCCGCCACCTCGGGCGTGGACGGCAAGTTCTGGGAATTCCTCAGCCATATCTATCCGACCAACCATACCTGGGGGTCGAACGCGGTGACGATCAACCTCGATTCCTGGAACAGGCTCACGCCGGAGCAGCAGGCCGCCATCGAGAAGGTCGCCGCCGAGCTTGAGCCGCAATTCTGGGAAAGCTCGCGCGAGAGCGACGGGAAAAGCCTTGAGATCATGACCGGCCACGGCATGCAGCTGGTCGAGCTGTCGGACGAGCTGAAGGCCCAGATCGCCGAGAAGGCCAAGCAGGTTCAGGCGGAATTCTTCGACCGCGTTCCTGCGGCCAAGCCGATTGCCGATGCCTATCTCGCGTCGAAAGGCGGCAACTGAGATGGCCGGAGAGCAGCATGTCGCCTCCAAGGCCGTCGCTGAACGCGGTGCTGCCGCTGCCCTGCAAAGGGCGGCGGACTTCGCCTCGCTGGTCGCGGCCTGGCTTGCCGGTCTCTGCGTCCTCGGCCTGACCCTGCTCGTGCTGATCGACACCACGATGGCCTTGATCAGCCGTTATGTCCCGTCCTTTCCGACGGGTACCGGAATCGGCTGGGAATACAGTGCCTATCTGATGGGCGCGGCCTTCCTGCTCGGCTCGGGCATGACGTTGCGCGCGGGCCTGCAACTGCGGGTGGAGCTGCTGCTTTCGATGGGCAAAGGCCGCTACGCCCGGATGTTCGAGATATTCGCCGCCATCCTGGGCTCCGGTGTCACGCTTCCTCTGGCGGTCTGGCTTGCGCAGTTCACGCATCGCACCTGGAGCTATGGCGAGGTTTCCCAGGACAGTTTCACGCCCCTGTGGATCCCGCAGCTGGTGCTGACCATCGGCGCGGCCGTGCTGGCCTTCCAGATGGTCGCCCGACTCGTCACCGCCATCAGCGGCAACATTGTCGACAAACCCAGCCTCGGTGCCGCGAGCGCCATCGAGTAAGCCACAGCGCCCCTGCGCGCGAAACCAGGAATATCGGGGAGAAACATGGGCGCTATCGTCGCAAGCCTGTTCGGGCTTCTTTTCGGCACATTGGCCATCGGGGCCTGGATCGGAATCGCCTTGCTGGCCACGGCCATCGGCCTGGCAATGATGTTCACCGGCCTGCCCGTCGACAGGCTGTTTCCGCAATACCTGTTCAACATCCTGACCACGCCCGACCTGGTCGCGTTGCCGCTTTTCATCCTGATGGGCGAGTTCCTGTTCCGCACGCGCCTGTCGGAGACCCTGTTCAGCGGCCTGGCGCCCTGGGCGGGCCTGCTTCCGGGCCGGCTGCTGCATGTCAATGTCGTGGGCTGCTCGATCTTTGCGGCGATCTCGGGGTCTTCGGCCGCGACGACGCAGGTCGTCGGCCGCATGACCCTGAAGGAACTGCTGGCCCGGGGCTATTCGCCCGATCTGGCCATCGGCAGCCTTGCGGGCGCCGGCACGCTGGGATTCCTGATCCCGCCCTCGACGGTGATGATCATGTACGGCGTGCTGGCCAATGAATCGATCCTGCGGCTTTTCACCGCCGGCTTCATTCCGGGCGTCCTGCTTGCCCTGGTCTTTGCCGTCTACATCATGATCCGCGCCAGCGCCAAGCCTGACCTGGTGCCCGAAAATGAACGCGCCTTGCGCCACATGCCCTTCCGCCAGCGTCTTGCCGCCCTGCGGGATCTCGGCCCGGTCATGTTCCTGATCCTCTGCGTCCTGGGCTCGATGTATGGCGGGTTGGCGACCCCTTCCGAGGCCGCGGCGCTGGGTGTGGTCGGGGCCTTCCTCGTGTCGCTGTCGCAGGGCGCGCTGAACCTGCGGGCGCTGCGCGACATCATCCTGGGGACGGTGCAGACCTGCTCGGTCATGGGCATCATCATCCTTGGCGCATCGGTGCTGGGCAACATCACCTCGACCCTTGGCATCCCTGCGGCGGTTGCAAATGTGGTGACGGACTGGAACCTGTCGCCGATGCTGCTGATCGTGGCGCTGATCGTGCTCTATCTCGTGCTCGGGACCGCGCTCGAGGGCTTTTCGATGATCGCGACCACGCTGCCGGTGGTGCTGCCGCTGGTCGAGGCCGCGGGTTTCGACAAGATCTGGTTCGGCATCTTCATGGTCCTGGTGGTCGAGATGGCGCAGATCACGCCGCCGGTGGCCTTCAACTTCGCCGTGATCCAGAACATCACCGCCCGAAGCACGGCCTATATCGCAAGGGTCACCTTCCCCTTCCTGATGATCATGATCGGCTTTGCGATCATGCTGGCGCTGTTCCCGGGGATCGTCACCTTCCTGCCCGACCTGCTGCTGGGCTGATCCCGCCCGCAGGCGGCGTCCCGGCCCCTTCACGCCGGGGCGCCTTGCGGGACAGGTTTGACTGCCTGTCCCGTTAGCGTTATCAGATGCCTCCGTGCCACGGGTCCGTCGCGCAGCTGCATTTCGATCATCATTCGGCGTCCCTCGCGGGGACGCGTTGTCCAGAGCAAAGAAGAATAATGAACACTGACACTAGGATCGGCCTGATCGGCCTGGGGACGATGGGTGCGGCGCTGGCGCTGAACATCGCCGAGAAGGGCTTTCCCATCGCGGTCTGGAACCGCACGGCCGAAGTCACCCGCCGCTTCCATGCCGAGGCCGGGGCGCTGGTGGAGCGCGTGGTCCCGACCGAAAGCCTGGCCGATCTGGTCGCCGCCATCGCGCCCCCTCGCGCCATCATCCTGATGGTCCCCGCCGGTCAGGCCGTCGACGACCAGATCGCGGCGCTGGCGCCGCTGCTCGGCCCCGAGGATCTGGTGATCGACGCCGGCAATGCCAATTTCCACGACACCAACCGCCGCGCGAGTGCCGGCCTGCCGATGCGCTTCCTGGGCATGGGCGTCTCGGGCGGCGAAGAGGGCGCGCGCCACGGCCCCGCCATCATGGGCGGCGGCGCCCGCGCCGACTGGGACCGCGTCGCCCCGGTCATGCAGGCCATCGCCGCCCGGGCCGAGGACGGCACCCCCTGCGCCACCTGGATGGGCGAGGCCGGCGCCGGCCATTTCGTCAAGACCGTGCATAACGGCATCGAATATGCCGACATGCAGATGATCGCCGAGGTCTACGGGCTGATGCGCGACGGGCTCGGTCTGCCCGCCGCCGCCATCGGCGAGACCTTCGCCGGCTGGAACGGGGGCGCGCTGAAATCCTATCTGGTCGAGATCTCGGCCGCCGTCGCCGGGGCCGCCGATCCGCTGACCGGCCAGCCAATGCTGGACGTGATCCTGGACGCCGCCGGGCAGAAGGGCACCGGGCGCTGGACAGCGATCGAGGCGCAGCACCTCGCCGCGCCGATTCCGGTGATCGAGGCGGCGGTGGCGGCGCGCAACGTCTCGGCCCGGCTTGCCGAGCGCAAGGCGGGCGAGGCGCGCTTCGGCGCCGCTCCGCAGGCGCTGGACCTGGCGCTCGGCCAGCTGGAGCAGGCGCTGATCGCCGGCAAGATCCTGTGCTATGCGCAGGGTTTCGCGATGATCGAGGCTGCCGGCCGCGCCTTCGGCTGGCAGCTCGACCTGCCGGGGATCGCGCGGGTCTGGCGGGCGGGCTGCATCATCCGCTCGGCCATGCTGAACGACATGGCCACGGCGCTGGCCGAGGATCCGTCGCGCAACCTGGCGCTGGCGCCCTTCTTCGCCGAAAGGCTCGAGGCCGCGATGCCGGCGCTGCGGGCGGTGGTGGCGCAGGGGATCATGGCCGGTCATGCGCTGCCGGCGCTGGCCTCGGGGCTGGGCTGGTTCGACATGATGCGCACCGGTCGCGGCACCGCCAATATGATCCAGGCACAGCGCGACTTCTTCGGCGCGCATGGTTTCGACCGCCTGGACGGACAGGACCGTCATCACGGGCCATGGGGCAAGCCGGGCTAAGGCCGGCCTTCAGCCTCGGGCGGTGACCGCGCCGGGCTGCCGGAAGCTCGCCCGGTCCGGCACAAAACCATGCGCCGCGACCTGCCGATGCCGGCGGTGCACATGCGGGCTTGTCCCGAGGGCGATGGGCGGCGCCCGCCGACAATCGCCCGGAGCTGACGCCTCGGGCGCGGAACAGGCATTTCCGTCACCGCCTCCTGTCGACTGGCAAGCCAGGCGCAGACCGGCCCCGGACGCCTGGGGGGCGGAGTCTGCCCATCGAGTCCGGCCCTGCCCCGCCGGCTGACCCGCCGCTTCCCGGCAGGAGCGGCAAAGCCTCCCTTCCGCCCCCTTTCCGCAGTTCTTGCCGTGCAAAACAGCAGCCGGATCGCCGCCCGATGTGCGAAAGCCGTTGCGGCCCGGCGGCGCATCATCAAAACATGCGCAGGAACGATTGCGCCTCAAACAGGGAGTTTGCCATGAACCCGAAAAGCCTGCTGATTGCCGGCACCGCCAGCCTTGCCCTTGCCGCGGCCGCGCAGGCCGAAGGCGTCAAGGTCGGGATGATCACCACGCTGTCGGGCGGCGGGGCCGGGCTGGGCGTCGATACCCGCGACGGCTTCCTGCTGGCGCTGAAGAACGCGGGCGAGGCGGGCCAGGCGGTCGAGCTGGTGATCGAGGACGACCAGCAGAAACCGGACGTGGCGGTGCAGATCGCCGACAAGATGATCCAGTCCGACAAGGTCGACGTGCTGACCGGCATCGTCTGGTCGAACCTCGCCATGGCGGTGGTGCCGGCGGCGGTGGCGCAGGACAAGTTCTACCTGTCCACCAATGCCGCGCCCTCGCAGCTGGCCGGGGCCGGCTGCAATCCGAAATATTTCTCGGTTTCCTACCAGAACGACAACCTGCACGAGGCGGCGGGCGCCCATGCCACCGAGGCCGGCATCGGCAAGGTCTTCATCATGGCGCCGAACTATCCCGCCGGGCAGGATTCGCTGGCGGGCTTCAAGCGTTACTACAAGGGCGAGGTGGTCGGCGAGATCTATACCCAGGTCGGCCAGACCGATTACGCCGGCGAGATCGCCCAGATCCGCGCCAGCGATGCGGATGCGGTGTTCTTCTTCCTGCCGGGCGGCATGGGCATCGCCTTCATGAAGCAATATGCCGAATCCGGCGTCGGCAAGCCGGTGATCGGCCCGGCCTTCAGCTTCAGCCAGGACATCCTGCCTGCCGTGGGCGATGCCGCGCTGGGGGTCAGGAACACCGCGCAATGGTCCAAGGATCTTAAGAACGATGCGAACGCCGCCTTCGTCGAAACCTTTCAGGCCGAATACGGCCGGCTGCCCTCGCTTTACGCGGCGCAGGCCTATGACACGGCGAATCTGCTCCTCTCGGCCATCGCCAAGGCCGAGGTGGGCGATGCCGACGCCTTCCGCGCGGCGCTGGCCGAGGCGGATTTCCCCAGCGTGCGCGGCAAGTTCCGCTTTGGTCCGAACCAGCACCCGATCCAGGACTATTACGTGCGCGAGGTGGTCAAGGAAGGCGACGTGCTGACCAACAGGATCGTCGGCCCGGCCCTGGCCGACCATGGCGACGCCTATGCCGAGCAGTGCGGCATGTAAGCCGCGCTGATGCGGGCCGGCTGCGGCCGGCCCGCAGCGGGGCAAACCGGGAGAGAGAACGGTGATGCTTCTGGCCGAGCAGGCGCTGAACGGCCTGCAATACGGGATGATGCTGTTCCTGATGGCGGCCGGGCTGACCCTGGTCTTCGGCGTCATGGGGCTGATCAACCTTGCGCATGGCTCGCTCTACATGACCGGGGCCTTCGCCTGCGCGGCGGTGGCGGCGGCCACCGGCTCGTTCTGGCTGGGGCTGGCGGCCAGCCTCGCGGCCGCCGCCGCGGCCGGCGCGCTGGTCGAGATCGCGGTGATCCGCCGGCTTTACGCCCGCGATCACCTGGACCAGGTGCTGGCGACCTTCGCGCTGATCCTGGTGTTCTCCGAGGGCACGCGCTGGCTCTTCGGCTCGTTCCCGCTTTACCTCAAGCTGCCGCCCTCGCTTTCCGGTGCGGTGGTGCTGCCGGGCGGGCTGCATTATCCGCTGTTCCGGCTGGTGATCATCGGCTTCGGCGCGGCGGTGGCCCTGGGTCTGTGGTGGCTGATCACCCGCACCCGGCTGGGCATCCGCATCCGCGCCGGCGAGGCGGATCGCGAGATGATCGGCGCGCTGGGGGTGGACATCGCGCGGCTCTACACCATCGTCTTCGCGCTTGGCGCGGCGCTCGCCGGGCTGGCGGGCGCGCTGGTCGGCACCATCCAGTCGGTGCAGGTCGGCATGGGCGAGCCGGTGCTGATCCTGGCCTTCGTGGTGGTGGTGATCGGCGGCATCGGCTCGATCAAGGGCGCCTTTGTCGGCGCGCTGCTGGTCGGCATGACCGACACGCTAGGCAAGGCGCTGCTTCCGGGGCTGTTCGCGCGGGTATGGGACGCCTCCAGCGCCAATACTGTCGGCGCCTCGCTGGCCTCGGTGCTGATCTATGTGCTGATGGCCGTGGTGCTGATCCTGCGGCCGCAGGGGCTGTTCGGGGCGAGGGGCTGAACCATGCGCGAGATGCTGAACCGCGACACCGCGATCAACTTGGCGATCCTGGCCCTGCTGGTCGCTGCCGCCGTCGCCGCGCATCTGCTGGGCGAGGGCTTTGCCGTCACGCTGGCGACCAAGGCGGCGATCTTCGGCCTGGCCGGGGTGGGGTTGAACCTGGCGCTTGGCTATGGCGGGCTGATCTCGTTCGGCCATGCCGCCTTCTTCGGCATCGGCGGCTACGTGACCGCGATCCTGGCCAGCCATGCCGCGGCGGGCACGCCGGTCGCCACGCTGCCCTTCACCGTCATGGGCAGCAACGAGATGCTGGGCATCTGGCCCATGGCGATGCTGGCGGCGGGGCTGGCGGCGCTGGCCATCGGGGCGCTGTCCTTGCGCACCTCGGGCGTCTATTTCATCATGGTGACGCTGGCCTTTGCGCAGATGCTTTATTACTTCGCCATCAGCTGGCCGCGCTATGGCGGCGAGGACGGGCTGAGCTTCTATGTCCGCAACAGCTTTCCCGGCCTGAACACCTTTGCCCCGATCCAGTATTTCGCCGTCTGCGCCGTGCTGCTGGCCGTGGCGCTGGCCTTTACCGCCGTGGTCACGCAGTCGCGCTTTGGCCTGGCGCTGCAGGCGGCGCGGCAGAACAGCCAGCGCACCGTCGCCGTCGGCATCCGCCCCTATGCCATCCGGCTGACGGCTTTCGTGCTATCGGGGATGATCGTCGGGCTGGCGGGGTCGCTCTACGCCGATCTGAACCGTTTCGTCAGCCCGGCCATGCTGTCCTGGCACATGTCGGGCGAGATCATGGTCTTCGTCATCCTGGGCGGCGTGGGGCGGCTTTGCGGCCCGGTCGCGGGTGCGGCGATTTTCATCCTGCTGGAACATGTGCTGGGCGGCATCAGCGATTACTGGCAGGCGCTGCTGGGTCTGCTGCTGCTGGCCATCGTTCTGTTCGCGCCGGGCGGGCTGATCGGCATCGTCACGCGAAGGGGCCGCCATGCCTGAGCCGAAACTCAACGAACCCATCCTGGAGATCCGCGGCCTGCGCAAGTCCTTCGGCGCCTTGCTGGCAACCGACGATGTCAGTCTGGACCTGCGCCCGGGCGAGATCCACGCCCTGATCGGCCCGAACGGCGCCGGCAAGTCCACGCTGATCAAGCAGATCGTCGGCGAGATCCGACCCGATGCCGGTTCCATCCGCTTCGAGGGGCAGGTGATCGACGGGCTGGACGCGGCGGCGCGGGCGCGGCTGGGGCTGGCGCGCAGCTTCCAGGTCTCGTCGGTGATCCCGGATTTCACGGTGCTGCAGAACGTCATGCTGGCGGTGGCCGGGGCCAGCGGCGCGGTGTTCCGCTTTCACCTTCCGGCGCTGGCCGACCGCAAGCTGACCGAACCCGCCCTGTTCCATATCGAGCAGGCCGGTCTGGCCGGGCGGCATCTCGTCCCCGCTGCGACGCTGTCGCATGGCGAGCGCCGCAAGCTGGAAATCGCCATGGCACTGGCCCTGCGCCCGCGCGCCTTCCTGCTGGACGAGCCGATGGCCGGCATGGGGCTGGAGGGCGGGCGGCAGCTGACCGCGATCCTCTCGGAGCTGCGCGCCGAGGCGCCGATCCTGCTGGTCGAACACGACATGGACGCGGTCTTTGCGCTGGCCGACCGCATCTCGGTGCTGGTCTATGGCCGGATCATCGCCACCGGCAGCGTGGCCGAGATCCGCGCCAATCCCGAGGTGCGGCGCTCCTATCTGGGAGAGGAGGCATGACCCGGCTGCTGGAACTGCGCGACGTGACCGCCTCTTACGGCCCGGTGCAGGCGCTGTTCGGCATCACCCTCGACCTCGATGAGGGCGAGGTGGTGGCGCTGATGGGCCGCAACGGCATGGGCAAGACCACGACGATCCGCTGCATCAGCCGCCTGATGCCGCATTCCGGCGGCAGCCTGCGCCTTGCCGGCCGGGATGTCGCCGGGCTTTCGGCGCCCAAGGTAGCGCGGCTGGGCGTCGGGCTGGTGCCCGAGGGGCGGCGCTGCTTCGCGCCGCTGACCGTGGCCGAGAACCTGACCGTCGCCGCCCGCCCCGGTCCCTGGGACATGGCCCGCGTCTGCGCGCTGTTTCCCCGCCTGCAGGAACGCATGGGCCAGGTCGCGCGCACCCTGTCGGGGGGCGAGCAGCAGATGCTGGCCATCGGCCGGGCGCTGATGACCAATCCGCGCCTGCTGGTGCTGGACGAGGCGACCGAGGGTCTGGCCCCGGTCGTGCGGCAGGAGATCTGGGCCGGCGTGCGGCGGCTGAAATCCGAGGGGCTGTCGATCCTGCTGGTGGACAAGTCGCTCAGCGAGATCGCCTCGGTCGCCGACCGCGCCGTGATCGTGGAACGCGGCGCGACGGTCTGGCAGGGCGGCATCGCCGACCTGACCGCCGACCTGACCGACCGCTATCTGGGGGTGTGAATGGCGGTGGCGATTTACCGGGGGATGACCCGGCAGGAACTGGACACGGCCTACAGCAACACCGGCAGGCTTGCGGATTTCCCGGGGCTGATGCGGGATTTCCGTGCCCGCAGCGATGCCTTCTACGCCGCGCGGCAGGTCCGGCGCGACCTGCGATACGGCCCCGGCGCGCGCCAGACCTATGACTGGTTCGTTTGCGGCCGGTCGGATGCTCCGGTCTTCGTCTTCATCCACGGCGGCTATTGGCAAAGCTGCGTCAAGGAGGATTTCGCCTTCTGCGCCCAGGGTCCCATGGCGCACGGCCATGACGTGATCCTGGCCGAATACACCTTGGCGCCCGAGGCCTCGATGACGCAGATCGTGGCCGAGATCGGGCGCCTGCTTGACCATCTGGCGGCGGAACTGGCGGGGCGGCCGCTCTGCCTGGCCGGGCATTCCGCCGGCGGGCATCTGGCGGCCATGCATCGCGGCCACCCGGCCGTGGCCTCGGTGCTGGCGATCAGCGGGCTGTTCGACCTGCTGCCGATCAGCCTCGGGCAGCTGAACGACAAGCTGCAGCTGACCGCGGCCGAGATCGCCGCCCTGAGTCCGATGCGCAACATCGGTCGGGGCGCGCCCATGCTCGTCTCGGTCGGGGTGGAGGAGCTGCCCGAGCTTGTCCGGCAATCGGACGACTATGCCGCGGCCTGCCGGCGGGCGGGCGAGCCCGCGGCGCTGCTGCACGTCCCTGGCTGCGACCATTTCCGGGTGCTGGACGATCTGGCCGATCCCGAGGGGGCGCAGCTGGCCGCACTCGCGGGGCCGGTCCTCGGGGCCGGGCCGGGATGAGGCCGGGACAGGCGCATCGACGGCGCCGCGCCGCCGTCCTATACCAGCGGCGCTGGCGGTTGCCGCTGCGCGCCTGGGCGGCAGGACCCGGCGGGGAAGGCGGGTAGGGGATGATGCAGGACAGGGGTTCGCAACCGGGAAAGCCCGGTGCCGCAGCGGGGGCGCTGGCCGATCTGGCCTCGATCCATCTGGATCCTTGCGTTGCGCCGCCCGGGCCGCTGTCCGGGCTGACGGCGCGCGGGGCCTGGCGGGCGGCGCTTGCCGAATGCGCCCTTGCCGGCGGCGCGCCGGGGCGGATGACCGCCGAGGGGCTGGAGATGCGCGGCTATATCCTGCGCTGGACCGGCCGCCGCGGCCCCGCGGCCCGCGTCACCCTGCTGGCCGACGCGACGCGCCACGGCGTTCTGGGGACCGGGCGGGCGACGCTGCTTGCGATCAACCCGCACCTGCCGGCCTGTGCGCTGCTCTTGCAATATGACCGCAGAGGCTTGCGGGTGATCGGACCGGGCGGGCTGCAGATGCTGCTGGCGCCGATCGGCGGCTTCGGCGACCGCCAGACCGTCGGCTGCGAGCTGGACCTGGCCGAGGGCCGGCTGAGCGTCGTCGAGGCGGATGGCGAAACCCGGCAATCGCCGCTGCAGGTCCCGGCCTTCGCGGTGGAGCGCGTCGAGATCGGCCGGGCCTGCCTTGGCGTGCTGCATGCCGCCGCCGTCATCGTGGAGTAGCGGATGCGCCTGCAATCGCTCTGGAGCCAGATGAGCGGCCTTGCCCCCGCCCGGCTTGCGGCCGGAGCGCAGATCGTCATCATCGACGGGCAGTCGCTGGCGCTGGGTCGCAGCGCCTCGCCCGAGGAACGCCGCGCGCATTCCCATCACGCCCGGGCGGCGGTGCGGCAGCTGGACGGGCTTTGCCGCCCGGACGGGGTGGCGGTGCGGCTGCACGGCCCCGGCTCGCTGGGCTATGACGCGCGCCATGCGACCGGCCATTCCGCCGCCGTTCCGCTGGCGAACGTTCCGGCCGCCTTCAGCTTCAGCCAGGCGCTGGATCTGTGGCGCAGGCGGCTGGGAATCGCGCGGCACCGCATGTTCGTCGGCTGCCACAGCATCGCCGGCACCTCGATCCACGAATTCGACCGCGACCCGGCCCATGGCCGGCTGGGCACGACGATCCGCGACAACCATGCCCGCTGGCTGCAAGAGGCGCTGCGTGTCGCGCCCGGCGCCCGGCCCCTGGTCTATGGCATGATCCAGGGCGAGGCGAATATCGCCATGTCCGCGCCGGCCTATCGCGCCGCGGCTGCCCGGGCCTATGGCGACGCGCTGGACGATATCGAGGCGCTGACCGGCATCCGCCCGCCGCTGATGCTGTGGCAAACCGGCGGCTATGTGAACGCCGCCGCGGCGCGGCCCTATGGGCCGGTGCTGGCGCAGCTGGATCTGGTGCGGGATTTCGACGCCATCTTTGCCGGGCCGCTTTACCCCGTGCTGACCTTCGACAACGCGGTGCATCCCGATCTGCCGTCGCAGCTGATCCATTGCGAGATCGCCGCCTATGTCTTTGCCCGGCGCGAGCAGGGCCGGAACGTCAACCTGCTGCCCGGCAGGCCGGTCTGGCAGGGCAACACCCTGCGCATTCCCTTCTCGACCGAGGACGGCAAGCCGCTGATCTTCGATCCCGACAGCGAATATCCGGCCTATGGCGGGCTGGCCGATCACGGCGTCGAGGCGGCAGGCGCCCGCGTCACCGATGTCGCGCTGGACGGCAATGCGGTGGTGGTGACCTGCGACGGCCCGATGACCCGGGTGCAGATCGCCCTGCAGGCGGCCGACATGTCCGCCCATGCGGACGCCCGGGGCAGGAACCACGGTGCGCATCGCTGCGACATCATCGAGGCGGATCCGCCCGACAGCCTGCTGCTGCCCGGCCGCAAGCTCAAGCGGTTCATCCCCAGTTGCCGGTTCCAGCGTCCCTGACCCCCGCCCGTCCACGGCCGGGAGGGGCGGCCTTTGCGGCACGGCCCCTGCGGCGGGCCGGGCGGCTCAGGCCCCGGACAGCGAGGATCGCCGGGCGATCAGATCGGGCAGGGCGGCGACCGCGCTTCCCGACCTGCCCTCGATCAGCGCCAGCAGCAGATCGACCGCCGTCTCGGCGATCTGGGGCAGGTGCAGGTCCACCGCCGTCATCGGCGGTTGGGACAGCTTCGCCCGCAAGCCGTCGTAGCGGGTGGCGATGCGCAGCCGGTCGGGAACGGCGCGGCCAAGCGCGCGCGCCGCCCGGACCGCACCGCTGGCGAAGGCGTCGACCGAGGCATAGAGCCCGTCGATCGAGGGGTTTTCCGCCAGCAGGCGCAGGGCCTCCTGATAGCCCAGCTCTTCCCCCCCGGCCTCGTCCAGATGCAGCAGCACCGGCGCCATGCCGTGCCGCGCCGCGAAATCCAGATAGGCCTGTCCGGTCTCGGCATGGCTGGTGCGCGGGCTGGCGCCGGTCAGCACCGCGATATGCCGGCTGCCCTGCGCGGCCAGATGGTCCAGCAGCAGAAAGGCCGTCTCGCGCGAGCGCAGGTCGACCGCGGCGATGTCCGGGCGGCCCGGGACGGTCCCGATCGAGACGATGGGCGTCTTGCGCGATTCGAAATGCGCGACCAGCGGATCGTCGCGCGTCGGCTCGACCAGGATCACGCCGTCGAATCCCGCCCGGCCATGGCCCTGTCCCGAGGGATGCGGCGGAATCAGGCACAGGGCGATGTCGCGGGTCAGCGCCGACATGGCGGCCGAGGCGGCGATTTCCATCAGGAAGCCCAGCCGCGAGGGACCGGCCGCGACCGCGAAGGGCATCGAGGAGGCCAGCGCGATGATCCCGGTCCGGCCGCTGCGCAGCCCCTGGGCCAGGCTGCTGGGATGATAGCCGATCTCGCGCGCCAGCCGGTGGATGCGCTCGCGCGTTTCGGGGTCCACGTGCCGCCGGCCGCTGAAGGCATGCGACACCGTCGTCGGGGAAACCCCGGCGGCTTTGGCCAGGTCTGAAATCGTCGGTCTGCCCAAGGTCTTGCTCGTCCATGCAGGATGCCCCGGCAGCTTAGCGCGTTCCGGCCACCGTTACAAAACGATTTGCAAGAATCGGAATCGGTGCTATTCAGGAAGCTGGCAAAACGATTTGCATAAAAGCAAACACCCCTTTCACCAACAGGGAACACGAGGATGAACCATCAAGAATCAAGGATAGATCCGGTCGACGAGGTGCTGCCGCTGAAAAGCCTGGTGCTTTACGGGATGCAGCACGTGCTGGTGATGGCGGCCTCGCCGATCACCGCGGTGTTTCTGGTCGCCCAGACGCTGGGCTTCGACATGGCGCTGACCGTGGCGATCATCAGCGCGACCTTTCTGGTCTGCGGGCTCGGCTCGATCCTGCAAAGCTTTGGGCCGGGCGGATTCGGGGCGCGGCTGCCCTTCATCATGGTCCCGGGCGGTGCGCCCATCGCCATCTTCCTGGCCATCGCCGTCCAGACCGATGTGCAGACCGCGGTCGGCGCCGTGCTGCTGACCTCGGTGTTCTATTTCCTGGCGTTGCCGGTGTTCAGCCGGCTGCTGCGCTTTTTCCCGCCCATCGTCGTCGGCACCATGCTGCTTCTGGTGGCGGTCAACCTGGTCAAGATCTATGGCGGCACCATCACCGGCAAGCCGGGGTCCGAGCATTTCGCCGATCCGGTCAATGTCGGGCTGGCGCTGGCGACCATCGCGCTGACGGTGCTGTTCTCGCGCATCTTCACCGGCACCTTGCAGCGCATCTCGGTGATGCTGGGTCTGATCGCTGGCACGGCGCTGGCGGCGGCGCTGGGGCGGCTTGACCTGACCGGGGTGATGACCGGGCCGCTGATCGCGGTGCCGCAGCCCTTTCCCTTCGGCATGCCGAAATTCGACCTCATCGCCTCGCTGCCGCTGATCGTCTTCTCGGTGATCTCGATGGCCGAGGCCACCGGCCAGACCATCGCCACCGCCGAGATCGTCGGCCGCAAGGGCGATGCCCATCCCATCGTGCCGCGCACCATCCGCGGCGACGCGGTGGCCTCGCTGCTCGGCGGCATGCTGGGCACCTCGCTGATCATCACCTCGGGCGAGAATGTCGGCATCGTGCGCGCCACCGGCGTCCGCTCGCGCCATGTCACCGCCATGGCCGGGGTGATCCTGGTGCTGATCGCGCTGATCGCCCCGGTGTCGCGGCTGGCCAGCGTCCTGCCCGGCCCGGTCGTGGGCGGCACCGCGGTCATCGTCTTTTCCATCATCGGCGTCATCGGCATCCATGTGCTTTCCCGCGTCGATCTGCGCCAGCACAGCGCCATGTTCACCCTGGCCTCGGGGCTGGCGATGGGGCTGATGCCGATCCTGGTGCCGGGGGTCTACAGCCAGTTCCCGCAATGGTCGCAGATGATCCTGGGCAACGGGCTGGCCATGGGCACGATCACCGCCGCGCTGGTCAACGCCCTGTTCCAGGTCCGCGCCGCACCCGCCGACCCCGCCGCCAAACCCACCCCGCAAGAGGAACATGCCTGATGACCGACCTGCGCCAGACCTTCGCCGATGCCGAGCGGCTGATCGTCGCCCCCGGGCGCCTGCTGCTGGGCAACGGCCCGCAACCGGGCAAGGCCGTGCTGCTGCAGGGCGGCCGCTTTGCCGAGATCGACGAGGTGGGCGCGCTATGCGCCCGCCATCCCGGCCTGCGGCGGGTCGACCTGCCGCATCACCTGATGATGCCCGGCTTCATCGACACCCATACGCATCTGACCCAGTCGCTGGGCAAGTCGCTGGTCTTTGGCGAACCCTCCGAGATCTTCCGGCGCATCTGGGTGCCGCTCGAGGGCAGCCTGGACGAGCATATGGTCTATCTGTCCGCGAAGCTGGCGGCGCTGGAATGCCTGCGCGGCGGCTTCACCGCGGCGGTGGATGCCGGCACGCGCTCTGCCGGGCATATCGGCCGGCTGGTCGATGCGGCCCGCGAAACCGGACTGCGGCTGGTGGTGGCGCAGATCTGCAACGATCTGGGCGGCGCGGCCCAGGTCCCCGAGGCCGACGAGATCCTGCGCCGCGCCGCCGCGCATCTCGCGGCCTATCAGGGCGACGCGCTGATCCATCCCTCGCTTGCCATCTCGATCCCCGAGGCGGCGACGGACGGGATGCTGCAGCGCATCTCGGCCCTGGCGGCCGAGGCGGGGGCGGTGTTCCAGACCCATGTCAACGAGCATCTGGTCGCGGTCGAGCGTTCGCTGGTCGCGCATGGCCGGCGCCCGCTGCAGCACCTGGCCCATATCGGGGCGCTGGGGCCGCAGGCGCTGATCGCCCATTCCACGCTGATCACCCCCGAAGAGCTGATGATCCTGCGCGATACCGGCACGGCGGTGGCCTATAATCCCGTCGCCTCGGTCTGGAAGGGGAACGCCATCGTGCCCGCCCTGCAGATGCAGGCCCTGGGCATCCGCTTCGGCCTTGGCACCGACGGCACCCGCTCGGACGGGTTCCGCCTGATGGACGCGGCGGAATCGCTGCAGCGCGCCGGCTACGGGCTGGCCTCGGGCGACAGTTCCTGCGGCGGCGGCTGGCTGTGGCTGGAGGCGGCGACCGGCATGGCGGCCGAGGCCAGCGGGCTGGGCCGGCTGACCGGGCGGATCGCGCCCGGGCTGGCCGCCGACTTCCTGCTGGTCGATCTGGACCGGCCCGAATTCACCCCCTCGCACGATCTCAGCTGGGAGCTGGTGCGCTATGGCAACCGCGACCAGATCGACGCGGTCTTCACCGACGGCCGGCTGCGGCTGGTGCAGGGCTGGCCGGTCGACTGGGACGCCCGCGCCCTGCTGGCCGAGATCCGCGAGCTGACCGCCCCGGCCATCGCGGCGGCGCCGATCCAGCGCATCCATGCCACCGCGGACAGCGCCCTTGCCATGAGGCCGGCGTGAGTCTCGCCGCCTTTCTTCTGCTGTCGCTGGCGGTGCTGGGCTCGGCCTTCGTGCAGGGAGCGGTCGGCATCGGCTTTGCGCTGATCATGGCGCCGATCTTCGGGCTGGTGGACGCGGCCTATCTGCCGGTGACCCTGCTGATCCTGATGCTGCCGCTGAACTTCCACGTCGCCTGGCGCGAGCGCCAGACCATCGACCGCCGCGGCGCCAGCTGGATCACGCTGGGGCGGTTCTTCGGCACCTTCCTGGGCATGGCGGTGCTGATCGCGCTGTCCGTCCGCCAGCTTGAGATCGCGGTCGGCCTGTTCACGGTGCTGGCGGCGGGAATCGCGCTGCTGGCGCCGCCCTTTTCGCCGGGCCGCTCGGCCTCGCTGGGGGTGGGGCTGTTCACCGGCGTCACCGAGACGGCGACCGGGATCGGCGGCCCGCCGCTGGCGCTGCTTTACCAGCATGCGCCGGGCCCGGTGCTGCGCGCGACCGTCGCCACCTGCTTCCTGGTCGGAGAGGTGATCTCGCTGATCCTGCTGGCGGTGGCGGGGCGGCTGCATGTCGAGCAGATGCTGGCGGCGCTGTATCTGGCGCCGGCGGTGGTGATCGGCACGGGCCTGTCGCGCCTTGCCCATGCCCATGTCAACGGGCCGGCGCTGCGCCTGGCGGTGCTGGGCTTCTCGATCGCCAGCGGGCTGTTCCTGATGCTGCGGGGCTGAGTTCGCCGCGCCGTCCCCCGCCGGCGGCTCTGGACTTTGCCCGAGGATGCGGCACTCTGCCCCGGACGAGGACCGCAGGGACGACAAGGGAAGGGGGCCGCATGAACGATCCGACCGCGATGACGGCGCAGGGGCTGGCGCAGGCCATGGCCGCGGGACGGCTCAGCGCCGAGGCGGTGATGGCCGCGCATCTCGACCGGATCGAGGCGCTGAACCCGGCGATCAACGCCATCGTCAGCCTGCGCCCGCGCGACGCCCTGCTGGCCGAGGCGCGCGCCGCCGACCGCGCCCCGCGCAAGGGCTGGCTGCACGGCCTGCCGGTGGCGGTCAAGGATCTGGCGGCGGTGCGCGGGCTGCGCACCACCTGGGGCTCGCCCCTGTTTCGCGACCATGTGCCCCCGGCCGACGACCTCGTGGTGGCGCGGATGCGCGCGGCGGGCGCGATCTTCATCGGCAAGACCAACACGCCGGAATGGGGCCTGGGCTCGCACAGCTTCAACGAGGTTTTCGGCGTCACCCGCAATCCCTATGACCGCAGCCGCAGCGCCGGCGGCTCGTCGGGCGGGGCGGCGGCGGCCCTGGCGGCGCGGCTGGTGCCGGTCGCGGACGGCTCGGACATGATGGGCAGCCTGCGCAACCCGGCGGCCTTCTGCAATGTCTACGGCTTTCGCCCCAGCTGGGGACTGGTGCCGGGCGATCCGGTCGGCGACGGCTTCATGGCGACCCTGTCCACGCTGGGACCGATGGCGCGCTGCCCCGAGGATCTGGCGCATCTGCTGGCCGTCATGGCCGGTCCGGACCCGGCCGTGCCCTTCGGCCGCCCTGCCGAGGATTTCGCCGCCGGCCTTGCCGGTCCGGTGGCGGGCACGCGCATCGGCTGGCTGGGCGATTGGGGCGGCGCCTATCCCTGCGAGCCGGGCATCCTGCCGCTGGCCGAGGCGGCGCTGGCGCAGCTGGCCGATCTGGGCTGCGAGATCGTGCCCCTGCCGCCGCCCTTCCCGGCCGGGCGGCTCTGGCGGGCCTGGACGGTGCTGCGGGCCTTTCTGAACGCGGGCGCGCGGCGCGGGCTTTACGACGACCCCGCCGCCCGTGCGCAGCTGAAGCCCGAGGCGGTCTGGGAGATCGAGCAGGGCCTGGGCCTGCCGGCGCAGGAGGTCTACGAGGCCAGCGTGATCCGCAGCGAATGGTATCGCCGGCTGGCGCGGCTGTTCCGGCAGGTCGATGCCATCGCGCTGCCCTCGGCGCAGGTCTGGCCCTTTCCGGCGGAATGGCGCTGGCCCCGGCAGGTCGGCGGGCGCGAGGCGGACAGCTATCACCGCTGGATGGAGATCGTGGTGCCGGTCAGCCTGGCCGGGCTGCCCTGCCTGTCGGTCCCGATCGGCTTCGGCGCGCAGGGCCTGCCGATGGGCCTGCAGTTGGCCGGCCCGGTCGGCGGCGATGCGGCGATCCTGCGGCTGGGGCAGGCATGGCACGAGGCGACGGATTGGCCGGGCCGGCGACCGCCGCCGCCGGCCTGAGGGCGACGGCGGGAAGGACCGGCGGAAGGGGCTGCATGACCGGGACGGGAGACGGCCGGACATGGCGGCGGCGGTCGCCCCCGCCGGCCCCAAGCTCTCGCAGCGCACAGGGCGGGGCCGCTTGGGGGCGATGCCCGGCACCGCCGGCCCATGCGCCTTGCGCCGGGGTCCGGCGGCTGCGGAATCGCGGGTCCTTTCCGAAAGCCGCCGAACCCCGGGCCAGGGACGGTTGCCCTATCCCGGCCCGGTGCGCGTTCAGGCGGCGAGGCGCTGCCGGCTCGCGGCGGTCTCGGCCAGGTCCAGCAGCAAGGTGCGGGTGTCCTCCCAGCCGAGGCAGCCGTCGGTGATGCTCTGGCCATAGGTCGGCAGCCGACCGGGAACCAGATCCTGCCGGCCGGCGACCAGGTTGCTTTCCAGCATGACGCCGCGGATGCGCGCCTCGCCCGCGCGGATGCGCGCCGCGATATCGGCGATGACCGCCGGCTGGCGGGCCGGGTCCTTGCCGCAATTGGCATGGCTCGCGTCGATGACGATGCCGGGATCGATGCCGGCCCGCGCCGCCGCCTCGGCCAGCGCATCGACATGGCGGGGGCTGTAGTTCGGCCCGCCATGGCCGCCGCGCAGCACCACGTGACAGGCGTCGTTGCCGGTCGTGGTGGCGATGGCCGCACGCCCGTCGGCGGTGATCGCCGGGAAGCTGTGCGACCCGGCGGCCGAGCGGATGGCGTCCAGCGCCACCTGCACCCCGCCATCGGTGCCGTTCTTGAACCCGACCGGGCAGGACAGGCCCGAAGCCAGCTGCCGGTGGATCTGGCTTTCCGTGGTGCGCGCCCCGATGGCGCCCCAGGCGATCAGGTCGGCGAAATATTGCGGCAGGATCGGGTCGAGGAACTCGGTCGCCGCCGGCAGGCCCATGCGGTTGATTTCCAGAAGCAGGCGGCGGGCCAGCGGCAGCCCGTCCTCGATCCGGTCCGAGCCGTCCAGATGCGGGTCGTTGATCAGCCCCTTCCAGCCCACGGTGGTGCGGGGCTTTTCGAAATAGACCCGCATGACGATCTCCAGCCGGTCGGCAAGGCTCCGGCGCAGTTCGGCCAGCCGCGCGGCGTAATCCAGCGCCGCCTGCGCGTCGTGGATCGAGCAGGGGCCGGCGATCACCAGCAGCCGGTCGTCGCGGCCGGCAAGGATGGCGCGGATGGCGGTGCGGCTGTCCGCCACGATGCACGAGATGGCCTCGTCGCGCGGCAGGCTGGCGGCCAGCGCGGCGGGGGCGGGCAGGGGGCGGAGCGTGTCGATATGCAGGTTCTCGGTCTGGGTCAGCATGGCTTTTTCTTTCTGGAAGAGGCCGGACCGGACGCGCATCGCAAGAAAAAAGCCGCCGGTCTGGCCAGCGGCTTCGGGGATCGCTATCGCGCCTATGCGCTACACGGCAACCCGGCCCCGCTGGATGCAGCGGAACCAATAAAACGAGGCGGTGTAGAACATCTGTTGCGACATGCGCCCTGCATAGCGGCTGCGGCGGCGCTTGTCACCCGGATTCTTGCGCCGGCGGCGAATGGGTGCGCGATTGGCCAGAGTGCTGCGGACTTGCCGCCCTGGCCCTGCGCCTCCGTAAGCGCCGGCGAGCGGGCTTGCGCGGTGCGTCCGGCTGTCCGACGCCGGGGGCATGGACGTTTGCGCGCTGCAATCGGTGGACGGCTCGCGGCGGATTGGCATGGCTCGCCGGGCGGTCTAGGCTGTCAGGCAGGCCCGACGCCGGCGCCGTTCGGACCTGCGGCGGGGGCGGGGGACGAGGCAAGGAAAGGCCAGAAAGATGAGCGAAACGCAGCTTGCCGGGGCGCCCCCGGCGCGGATCGGACGGCACCGGGCCTGGGCGCCCGGGCGGTTGCCGGACGTCGGGGCCGCGCGGCGGATCGCCATGGCGTCCCCGGCACGATGCCCTCGGCGCATCGGCAGCGATGCCGCGGGCGCCTTCGCGCAGATCATGGCGGCGGTTCTGATTGCGGTCTGGCCTGGCGCTTCCCCGGCGCAGGGCGGGGGGTGCGGCGTATGAGCGGCAAGGACAGCCCGGCCTCTCCGCCCTGCCTGGCGGCCGAGATCGCGCCGGATTATTTCGACCCGCTCGCCGTCGAGCCGCAGCAGGCCCGCGACGTGGCGCGCTGGCGCAAGGTGCGGCGCGAGGAGCTGCTGGGCCGCCGCGCGGCGCTGAGCGTCGCCCAGCGGCAGGCAGTGGCCGAGGCCATCGGCGGCGCGCTGGACGCGCTGCTGGCCGCGCGGCTGCCGGAGCTGCGCGGCCGCGTGGTCGCCGGCTATTGGCCGATCCGGTCCGAGCCGGATCTGCGCCCCTGGCTGGCCCGCCTGCACGACCGCGGCGCCGTGCTGGCCCTGCCGGTGGTCGAGCGCCCCGCCAGCCCGCTGGCCTTTCATCGCTGGAGCCCCGGGGCGCCGATGCGCCGCGGCCATTGGAACATTCCGGTCCCCGCCTCGGCCGAAGCGGTGGAGCCGGATGTGGTGCTGGCCCCGCTGGTGGGCTGGGACGGCCGGGGCTATCGGCTGGGCTATGGCGGCGGCTATTTCGACCGGACGCTGGCGGCGCGGCGGCCGCTGGCGGTCGGCACCGGCCTGCAATCCGCCCGGCTGGCGACGATCTATCCGCAGCCCCATGACATCCCGCTGGCGGCCATCGTCACCGAAACCGGCCTGCAATACGACGGCGCTGTCCCGGCGGGCCGCTGACCGCCAAATCGCAAAAGGTCTTGTTCAGGATATTGAGCAAGGCCGATTGAAAACCCCGCTGCCTTCCCCTATGGCTTTCCGGGCCGGCCGCAACAGCGGCGCAGCACCGGCGCAACTCCAGCAGGTGGGACAAGATGAGCTATCCGGATACGCAGCTTTTGATCGACGGAACCTGGCGCCCGGCGCGGGACGGGCGCAGCCTGCCGGTGCTGAACCCGGCCACCGGGGCCGAGATCGGCCGTGTCGCCCATGCCGGTATCGCCGATCTGGACGAGGCGCTGGCCGCCGCCGGCCGCGCCTTCGCGGATTGGAAGCGCAGCTCTCCGCTGCATCGCTCGGACCTGATGCGCAAGGCCGCGGCGCTGCTGCGCGAGCGGGCCGAGCCCATCGCCGCGCTGATGGTGGCCGAACAGGGCAAGCCGCTGGCGCAGGCGCGGATCGAGACCCTGGCCGGGGCCGAGATCATCGAGTGGTTCGCCGAAGAGGCGCGCCGCACCTATGGCCAGGTCATCCCGCCCCGCGTGCCGGGCGTCACCCAGCTGACCGTCAAGGAACCGCTGGGCCCGGTCGCCGCCTTCACCCCGTGGAATTTCCCGATCAATCAGGCGGTTCGCAAGGTTTCCGCCGCGCTGGCGGCAGGCTGCACCATCATCGTCAAGGCGCCCGAGGAAACCCCGGCCTCGCCGGCCGAACTGATCCGCTGCTTTGCCGATGCCGGCCTGCCGGCGGGGGTGGTGAACCTGGTCTATGGCGATCCGGCCGAAATCTCGGGCTACCTGATTCCGCATCCGGTGATCCGCAAGGTGTCCTTCACCGGCTCGACGGCGGTGGGCAAGCAGCTGGCGGCGCTGGCCGGGCTGCACATGAAGCCGGCGACCATGGAGCTGGGCGGCCATGCGCCGGTGCTGGTCTTCGACGATGCCGATGTCGATGCGGCGGTGGCGGCCATGGCGGCCGCGAAACTGCGCAATGCCGGGCAGGTCTGCATCTCGCCCACCCGCTTCCTGGTGCAAGAGGCGGTGGCGGACCGCTTCACCGAAGGTTTCACCGCCGCACTGGCAGCCGCCAAGGTAGGGCCGGGCATGGACCCGGACAGCGCCATGGGGCCGCTGGCCAACGAGCGCCGAATCCCCGCCATCGAGCGGCTGATCCGCGACGCGCTGGACCGCGGCGCGCGACTGGCGACCGGCGGGACGCGGATCGGCAACGAGGGCTGGTTCTTTGCCCCGACCGTGCTGACCGACGTGCCGGCGGATGCGGCGGTGATGAACGAGGAACCCTTCGGCCCCATCGCCGTGGTCAACCGGTTCCGCAGCGACGACGAAGCCTTTGCCGAGGCGAACCGGCTGCCCTATGGCCTGGCCGCCTATGCCTGGACCGGCAGCTCGGCCCGGGTGCAGCGATTGCAGGATGAAATCCAGGCCGGGATGCTGACCATCAACCATATCGGCCTGTCGCTGCCGGAATTGCCCTTCGGCGGCATCGGCGATTCCGGCATGGGGACCGAGGGCGGCTCCGAGGCGATCGGCGCCTATCTGCAGACCCGCTTCGTCACCCGCAGGGGTTAGAAATCAGGGGCTAGAGATAGGGCGGCGTGCAGGCCGAGACCACCACCGCCTCGCGGTCCGAGATGTTGCGGAAGCGATGCGGCTGGGTCGAGGCGAAAAGATAGCTGTCGCCGGCCTTCAGCACCCGGCTCTGATCGCCCACGGTCAGCTCGATCTCGCCGGCGATGACGATGCCGCCCTCGCTGCCGTGATGGGCCAGCATGGTCTCGCCGGTATCGGCGCCCGGCTCATAGCGTTCGTGCAGGATCTGCAGGTTGTGCAGCCGCGCGTCGCCGACCTGGCGCAGGGTCATGCGCCCGACCGGCCCCTGCGCGGCGGAATAAAGCCGCGAGGTCAGGTCGCGCAGCTCGGCCGGGGTGAAGAAGGGTTGCGGGCTTTGCGGCAGGTCCGGCTCGAAGAACTCGGACATGGTGACGCCCAGCCCGCCAAGGATCTTGCGCAGCGAGGCGACAGAGGGGCTGGAGCGCCCGGTCTCGATCATCGAGATCTGGCCATGCGGCACGCCCGAAGCCTCGGCCAGCTGCCGCTGCGACATGTTTGCCGCGCTGCGCAGCTCTTTCAGCCGCGCGCCCACGTCGAAATCGCTCATCCTTGCCCCGATGCCGTTTCGCGACAGGTTATCAGGGCCGGGGGTTGCGCACCAGTTCCGCATCCTGCCGCAAATGGAAGAAAGTCATTGCTCAATATATTGAGCATCGTGTAAGCCGATTCCATCAGCATGGAGGTCTGCACATGGAATCGAAACAGTTGATCGAGCGGCGCAAGGCGGCGGTGGCGCGGGGTGTCGGCACGCGGGACATCTATGCCGTCCGGGCCGGGAATGCCGAGCTCTGGACCGCCGAGGGCCGGCGGATGCTGGATTTCGCCGCCGGCATCGCGGTGAACAATACCGGCCATCGCCATCCCCGGGTGATCGAGGCGGTCCAGCGCCAGATGCAGGACTTCACCCATACCTGCTTCCATGTCGCGCCCTATGAATCCTATGTCGCCCTGGCCGAGCGGCTGAACGCGCTGACCCCGGGCGATTTCGCGAAAAAGACCATGTTCGCCACCACCGGCGCCGAGGCGGTGGAAAATGCGGTGAAGATGGCGCGGGCCTTTACCGGGCGCTCGGGCGTGATCGCCTTCAACGGCGCTTTCCATGGCCGCACGCTTCTGGGCATGGCGCTGACCGGCAAGGTGGCGCCCTACAAGGCCGGTTTCGGCGCCATGCCGCCCGAGATCCACCATGCGATCTTCCCCAACGCCATGGCCGGCGTGTCGGTCGCGCAGGCGATTGCGCATCTGGAGACGCTGCTGGCCTCGTCCATCGACCCCCGGCGGGTGGCGGCGATCGTCGTCGAGCCGGTGCAGGGCGAGGGCGGCTTCAACGTCGCCCCGCCCGAATTCCTGGCCGCGCTGCGCCGCATCTGCGACAGCCACGGCATCGTGCTGATCGGCGACGAGATCCAGGCCGGCATGGCCCGCACCGGCCGCATGTTCGGTTTCCAGCATTCCGGCGTCGCGCCCGACCTGGTGACCATGGCCAAGGGGCTGGCCGGGGGCTTTCCGCTGTCCGCCGTCACCGGCCGGGCCGAGATCGTGGACGCGCCCGCGCCGGGCGGGCTGGGCGGCACCTATGCCGGCAACCCGCTGGCCATCGCCGCCGCGCTGGCGGTGCTGGAGGTGATCGAGGACGAAGACCTTTGCGCCCGCGCCGAGGAAATCGGCTCGGCCATCCGCTCGCGCCTGCAAAAGCTGGCCGAACGCTTCCCGGCCATCGGCGATGTGCGCGGCCTTGGCGCGATGAACGCCTTCGAGCTGGTGCAGGCCGGCGACCGCAGCCAGCCCGACGCGCAACTGACCGCCGCCATCGTGGCCGAGGCCGAGGCGCGCGGGCTGATCCTGCTGTCCTGCGGCACGCGCTACAACGTCATCCGCCTGCTGCCGCCGCTGACCATTCCCGACGCGCAGCTGTCCGAGGCGCTGGAGATTCTGGAAGCGGCCATCGAGGCGGCGCTGGTCCCGGCCTGAAGGCGGGCGGCCCCTAACCCATGCCGTCCCGCGCCATGCGGGCGGCGAGCCAGTCGCGAAAGGCGGCCAGCGGCTTCAGCCCGGCCTTGCGCGCCGGCCAGGCCAGCCAATAGGCGCCGCTGCCCGGCACGCCCTGCCGCAGCACCGGCGCCAGCCGGCCCTCGGCGATCTCGACCCGGGCCAGGTAATCGGGCAGCAGCGCGATCCCCAGCCCCGAGATCGCCGCCTGGATCATCATCGAAAACTGGTCCATCATCATCCCGTCCAGCGGCGCCGGCGGCTCGGCCCCCTGTCCCCGGAACCATGCCTGCCAGGCGTCCGGGCGGGTCGGCAATTGCAGCAGCACCATTCCCGCCAGATCGGCGGGCGCCGTTACAGACCGCCGGGCCAGAAGATCGGGCGAAGCGCAGGCGGTGAGGCGTTCATCGAACAGCTTCAGGTGCTCGGCCCCCGGCCAGTCGTCCCGGCCGTAAAAGATCATCGCGTCAAAGGGTTCCTCGTCGAAGCTGAAGCGGCGGAAGCGGGTGGTCAGGTTGATCGACACCCCCGGATGGGCCGACAGGAAATCCGGCAGCCGCGGCGCCAGCCAGCGCGTGGCAAAGGTCGGCAGCACGGCCAGGTCCAGGCTGCCGCCGTCGGGATTGGCGATCAGCGACATGCTGCCGCGCTGGATCAGGTCGAGCGCGGCGGAAATGTCGCGGAAATACCGCTCGGCCGCCTCGGTCGGGGTCAGGCGCTTCTTGTGGCGGATGAACAGCTCCTGCCCCAGCTGCGCCTCCAGGCTTTGCAGCAGCCGGCTGACCGTGCTTTGCGTCAGCCCCAGGTCCTGCGCCGCGCCGGTGACCGAACCCGTGCGCATCACCGCGTCGAAGGCCAGCAGCAGGCTGAGGTTCGGAAGAAAGCGCCTTTGCCGCAAGAACATTCACCCCGTGCATGAAGTAATGAGGATTATCCATTTTCCGGCCCGGTTTGAAAGCGGTAATGAATGAACCGACAGCATCAGCGCATGAGGCATGACGTGACGACGAAATCGCACAAGGGCAGCCCTTTCTCGTGGTCCGACCCGTTCCTGCTTGAGGATCAGCTGACCGAGGAAGAGCGGATGATCCGCGACACCGCCGCGGCCTTCGCCGCCGACCGGCTGGCGCCGCGCGTCGAGGCCGCCTATCTGAACGAGGAAACCGATCCCGAGATATTCCGCGAAATGGGCGCCTCGGGCCTGCTGGGCGTCACCGTGGACGAGGCCTATGGTGGCGTCGGTGCCTCTTACGTCGCCTATGGGCTGGTCGCGCGCGAGATCGAGCGCATCGATTCGGGCTATCGCTCGATGGCCTCGGTGCAAAGCTCGCTGGTGATGTTCCCGATCGAGGCTTATGGCAGCGAAGAGCAGAAGCAGAAATACCTGCCGAAACTGGCCTCGGGTGAGTTCATCGGCTGCTTCGGCCTGACCGAGCCCGACGCGGGCTCCGACCCCGGCGGCATGCGCACCGTGGCCCGCAAGACCGGGGGCGGCTATGTGCTGAACGGGTCCAAGATGTGGATCTCGAACGCGCCCATCGCCGATGTCTTCGTGGTCTGGGCCAAGTCCGAGGCGCATGGCGGCAAGGTGCACGGCTTCGTGCTGGACAAGGGCACACCCGGCCTTTCGGCGCCCAAGATCGAGGGCAAGCTGAGCCTGCGCGCCTCGATCACCGGCGAGATCGTGATGGAGAATGTCGAGGTCGGCGAGGATGCGCTGCTTCCGAACATCGAGGGCATGGGCGGTCCCTTCGGCTGCCTGAACCGCGCGCGCTACGGCATCAGCTGGGGCGCCATGGGCGCGGCCGAGGATTGCTGGTTCCGCGCCCGGCAATACGGGCTGGATCGCCACCAGTTCAACCGCCCGCTGGCCGCGACGCAGCTTTACCAGAAGAAGCTCGCCGACATGCAGACCGAGATCGCCCTGGGCCTGCAAGCCAGCCTGCGCGTCGGGCGGCTGTTCGACGAGGGCAAGTTCGCGCCCGAGATGATCTCCATCGTCAAGCGCAACAATTGCGGTAAGGCGCTGGACATCGCCCGCCAGGCCCGCGACATGCATGGCGGCAACGGCATCCAGATCGGCTATCACGTCATGCGGCACGCGCAGAACCTGGAGACGGTGAACACCTATGAGGGCACGCATGACGTGCATGCGCTGATCCTCGGCCGGGCGCAGACCGGCATCCAGGCGTTCGCGTGATGGATCAGCCGGCGCTGAAGGGGCTGCGCGTCGTCGAACTGGCGCGCATCCTTGCCGGGCCGTGGATCGGCCAGACGCTGGCCGATCTGGGCGCCGAGGTGATCAAGGTCGAGGCGCCCGAGGGCGACGACACCCGCCGCTGGGGCCCGCCCTTCATCGAGCGGCCGCGTGCAGACGGCACCACCGAACGGGTCGCGGCCTATTTCCACGCCGCCAATCGCGGCAAGCGTTCGGTGACTTGCGACTTCAACGACCCCGCCGACCTGGAGCGGCTGCGGGCGCTGATCGACCAGGCCGATGTGGTGATCGAGAATTTCAAGCTGGGGGGGCTGCGCAAGTTCGGGCTGGACTACCAGACGCTTTCGGCGCGCAATCCGCGGCTGGTCTATGCCTCGATCACCGGCTTCGGGCAGGACGGGCCGCGCGCGGCGCAGCCGGGCTATGATTTCCTGATTCAGGGCATGTCGGGCATCATGGACCTGACCGGCGATCCGCAGGGCGAGCCGCAAAAGGTCGGCGTGGCCTGGATCGACATCTTCACCGGGCTTTACGGGGTGATCGCCGTGCAGGCCGCGCTGGCCGAGCGGGCGCGGTCGGGTCTGGGCCAGCATCTGGACCTGTCGCTTCTGGATTGCGGGGTGGCGGTGCTGGCCAATCAGGCGACGAATTACCTGCTGGGCGGGCAGGTGCCGCATCGGCTGGGCAATGCGCATCCGAATATCGTGCCCTATCAGCTTTTCCCGGCCTCGGACGGGCATCTGATCGTCGCCTGCGGCAATGACCGGCAATTCGCGGCGCTGTGCCGGGTGCTGGAAATGCCCGAGCTGGCGGCAGAGCCGGATTTTGCCACCAACCCCGCCCGGGTGGCGAACCGCGCGCGGCTGGTGCCGCTGCTGGCGCAGGCCACGCGCCGCTTTACCCGCGCCGCGCTGATCGCTGCGCTGGAAGGGGCGGGGGTGCCCGCGGGCCCGGTCAATGACGTGGCCGAGGCCCTGGCCGAACCGCAGGTGCAGGCGCGCGGCCTGCGCATCGCGCCCGAGGGCATCGCCGGGCTGCGCAGCCCGCTGCGCTTCTCGCGCAGCCCGCTGGTGACTGAACGCGCCGCCCCGGCGCTTGGCGAGGGCGACTGGCGCTTTCAGGGCTGAACCCTAGCCCTGCCGCCCCGCGCGGCAGGCGGCGCGATAGCCGCTGGGGGTCTGGCCGAACATGGCCCGGAACAGCCGCGAGAATTGCGCCTGGTCGCTGAAGCCGAAGCGATAGGCGACGGCGGCCAGCGACAGGTCGCCTGGCATCTGCAGCATGTCCCGCGCCGCCTTCAGCCGCGCCTCGCGGATGAATTGCGCCACCGTGGTCCCGGTATCGCCGAACAGGTCGTGCAGATAGCGTTTCGAGATGCCGCAGGCCGCCGCCACCGTCTCGGGCGACAGGGCCGGATCGGTCAGGCTGCGCAGGATCGCGTCCTGCGCGCGCTTCAGATGCGCGGCGCGGACCGCCGTGGCGGCGCCGCCGTCGGTTTCCGCCTGCCGGTCCAGCGCCAGCGCCAGCAACTCGATCAGGTGCCGGCCCAGCACGTCTGCCGCCGCGGAATCGGCGGGCATGGCATGGGCGCGGCGCACCGTCTCGGCGAACAGACCGCCCAAGCCCTCGCGCCCGTCGAAGACCGTGGCGCAAAGCCGGTCCGGCTGGCGCAGCCTTTCGGCCAGCGCGCTGCGGGCGATCTTCATCACCAGCAGGTCGTTGCGCGCCTGATAGGCGAAGCGATAGGGCTCGTCGCCGCGCTCGATGAGGAAGCCGCCGGGGGCGCAGGTGATGTCGCGGCCCAGCTGGCGGAACAGCACCGGCGCGAGGCTGGGGATGGTGACCAGGTATTCCTCGGCCTCGCCCTGCCGGATCAGCCCGGGCACCCGTTCATAGCGCGCCGGTTCGGTACGCAGCCGCGACAGCGACACCGGCCCGGCGCTGCGCCGCTCCAGCCGGCCCTGAAAGGTGGCGGGATCGCGATAGCTCAGCTGCAGCGGGAAATAGGTATCCGCGATGATGGCCGACCAATGCGCCGCGCGTTCGGGCGGCGCGGTCGCGGCGGTGCTGTAGCTTTCCAGGGTCATGATGCGCCTCCCCGCATCGCTTGGGCGATTCGTAGCCTGCCGCGAGCAATCGGGCAAAAGAAAACTGGCGCGAAGGCCGGCGGGCGCCAATTCTGCCGCGCGGATCGGCAAGCCTGCACGGAACGACAAGTTTCTCCGCACCCAGCGCCAAGACCGGGCGCCGTCGCCGCCGCACCATGCTCCGACCGAAAAGATGCCGCGCCAGGCGGCACGCCGCAGGGAGAAGACCATGACCAGCCGATTCCCGGCTGCCCTGCTGCGCGCGCCCATGCGGCCCAGACAGGGAAAGAGCCATGACCAGACCCAAACCCGACCCCATTACGCTTTCGGTGGTGCGCGGCGTGCTCGAGACCACGCAGCGCGAGATGACGCTGACGCTGGAACAGACCGCCCGCAGCTCGGTCTTCAACCTCGCGCATGATTATTCGACCGCGCTCTTCAACCACACGCCCGAGATGATCCTGCAGGGCCAGGACATCCCCATCCACCTCGGCAGCCTGATCCCGGCGATGAAATCGGTCGCGAGCTTCTTTCAGGGCGACATCCACGAGGGCGACCTGATCCTGCACAACGACCCGGCCTATGGCGGCAGCCATATCATCGACACCTGCATGTATTACCCGGTCTTCTACCAGGGCGAGCTGGTGTTCTGGACCGTCTGCAAGGGCCACCTGACCGATGTCGGCGGCCCGGTCCCCGCCGGCTACAATCCCAACGCGACCGAGATCTATGCCGAGGGGCTGCGCATCCCGCCGGTCAAGCTCTGGGACCGCGGCAAGCCGCGCCACGACGTGATGAACCTGCTGCTGACCAACATGCGCGCGCGCCGCGATCAGGAGGGCGACTTCAACGCCCTGATCGGCGCCTGCCAGGTCGGCGCCCGCAACCTGGTCCGGCTGATGGACAAATACGGCAAGCAGGTGGTGCAGGACTGCATCGCCGAGCTTCTGGACATGGCCGAGGCGCATATGCGCAAGCTCATCGCCCAGGTCCCGGACGGCACCTATACCGGAACGGCGGTGCTCGAGGATGCTGGCCACGGCTTCGGCGACATGGACATCACCGCCACGGTGACGATCCGGGGCGACGGCTGCCACATCGCCATCAGCTCGCCGCCGCAGGTGCCCTATTTCATCAACAGCTACGAAGGCAACAGCCATTCCGGCGTCTATCTGGGCCTGATGATGTTCGCGCAATTGCCGCCGCCCTATAACGAGGGGCTCTATCGCTGCGTGACCACCGACATGGGCCCCAAGGGCACGCTTTGCAACGCGAAATCGCCAGCGCCGCACATGAACTGCACCACCACGCCGATGGAGACGCTGACCGACGCGGTGCGGCTGGCCTTCGAGCAGGCGGCGCCGGCCAAGGTCTCGGCCAGCTGGGGCCATGCCAATGGCTGCAACATCGCCGGCTGGGACAAGCGCCATGACGAGGAATATGTGACCATGGTGCTGGCCTCGATCATCTCGGGGGCGGGGGCCACGGCCAGCCAGGACGGCTGGCATGCCTGCGGGCCGGAATGCTGCTTCGGCGCGCTGACCTCGGGCGATATCGAGATGCTGGAGCACAGCTATCCGATCATCATCCACCGCTATTCCCTGATGCAGGATTCGGGCGGCGCCGGCCAGTTCCGCGGCGGCTCGGGCACCTGCTGGGAGGTCGAGCCGCTGGACAGCCCGATGACGCTCGTCACCTTCGGCGAGGGCCGCCGCATCCCGGCCATGGGCGCCGCCGGCGCCCGCTCGACCCTGATCCCGCCCAAGGTCGGCCGGCTGGAAGTGACGCGGGGCGGCGAGACGCAGGTCATCACCGAAAACGTCATCGAGACCATCCAGCCCGGCGAGCGCGCCGCGAACCGCAATCCCGGCGGCGGCGGCTACGGCGACCCCTATGCCCGCCCGGTCGAGAAGGTGGTCGAGGATGTCCGAAACGGCCTCGTCAGCCTCGAGGGCGCGCGGCTCGACTATGGCGTCGTCATCGCCGATGCCGCGACCCTCGCCGTCGATCACGCCGCCACCGCCGCCCTGCGCGCCGCATAAGCCCTTCTCTGTTTTCCAAATACCCCGCGGGGGTCCGGGGGCGCGAAGCCCCCGGCGCCGGACCCGCGGACCGCAGCCAAAGATGGAACCCGCCATGAAACACCAATATCGCCTTGGCATCGACGCCGGCGGCACCTTCACCGATTTCATCCTCGCCGACCGCGAGGGGGGCTTGCGCATCTTCAAGGCGCTCTCCACCCCGCAGGACCCGACCCTGGCCATCAGGAACGGCCTGGCCGTGATCGAGGAGGAGACGGGCATCGCCCCGCGCGACCTCGTCTCGAACGCCGACCTGTGCATCAACGGCACCACGGTCGGACTCAATGCGCTGATCACCCATAGCGGCGCCAGGACCGGCCTGATCGCCACCAAGGGCCACGAGGACAGCATCGAGATCCGCCTCGGCCACAAGGAGGACGGCTATCGCTACGACCCGGACTATCCGCCCGCGACCATGCTGGTGCCGCGCTACCTGCGGCGCGGGATCGGCGAGCGGGTGATCTCGACCGGCGCCGTCCATACGCCGCTGAACGAGGACGAAGTGCGCGAGGCCTGCCGGCATTTCCTGCGCGAGGGCGTCGAATCGGTGGCCATCAGCTTCGTCTGGTCGGTGCTGCATCCCGATCACGAACTCCGCGCCGCCGAGATCGTGCGCGAGATGATGCCCGAGGCGCGTCTGACCGTCGGCAGCCAGCTCTATCCGCAGGTGCGCGAATATACCCGCACCTCGACCGCCATCGTGAACGCCTATCTGGCGCCGATCCTGTCGCGCTATGTGCAGGCGGTGGACGGCTATTTCCAAGGCCTCGGCGCGCGTCAGCCGGTGCGCTATTTCCAGTCGAACGGCGGGCTGGCGCTGGGGTCGGTGGTCTCGGACCAGTCGGTCTATGCGATCAATTCCGGCCCCGCCTCGGCGCCGCGCGCGGCGCTCTATCTGGGGGAGCCCTACAGGCTTTCGGACATCATCACCGTGGACATGGGCGGGACCAGCTTCGACATCACCCTGACCCGCGACGGGCAGGCCAATGTGTCAAAGAACATCGACTTTCTGCGCTATCGCATTGGTATCCCGATGATTCAGGTGGAAACCCTGGGCGCGGGCGGCGGATCGATCGGCTGGATCGACTCGATGGGGCTGATGCAGATGGGGCCGCAATCGGCGGGCTCGGAACCCGGTCCGGCCTGCTATGGCAAGGGCGGCGAAAGGCCGACCACGACCGACGCGAACCTGGTGCTGGGCTACCTGAACCCCGAGGGCCTGGTCGGCGGCCGCCTGCCGCTCAGCATCGAGAAGGCGCGCGAGGCGATCCGCAAGCACCTGGCCGAGCCCCTGGGCATCAGCGTCGAGACCGCGGCCTACGGCATGTTCACCATCGTCAACAACAACATGGTGAATGCGATCCGCCGCGTCTCGGTCGAGCGGGGCTACGATCCGCGCGACTTCGTGCTGAACTGCGCCGGCGGCGCCACGGGCGCGCATATCACGGCGCTGGCGCGCGAGATGGGCATCGGCAAGGTGCTGGTCTCCAAGCTCGCCTCGGGGCTTTGCGCCTTCGGGCAGATCATCTCGGACGTGAAATACAACTACATGGCCCCCATCGCCGCGCGGCTGGAAGGGGCCGAGGCGGCCAGGCGTCTCGACGAGACCTTCGCCCGGCTGGAGGAGAAGGGCCGCGCCGACCTGCTGGCCGACGATTTCGCGCCCGACCGGATCGGCATCCGCCGCAGCCTGGACATGCGCTATGTCGGGCAGGTGCATGAATGCACGGTCAGCGTCGATCCCTTCCCGATCGACGAGGCGGCGCTGGAACGCCTCAAGGCTGCCTTCCACGCCCGCCACGAGGAGCTTTACACCTATGCCGAGCCGCACAGCCCCGTCGAGGTGGTGAACGTGGAAAGCGCCATCTCGGGCGCGGTCGAGCGGCCGGCGCGGATGCGCATCGCGCAGGGTGCAGGCGCCCATGCGGCACTGTCCGGCACGCGCGAGATGATCTTCGACGCCTCGGGCCGCAAGCACGAGACCCCGGTCTATGACGGCGCGAAGCTGGGCGCGGGCGACGTCGTCACCGGCCCGGCGGTCATCCAGGAGGTGACGACCACCATCGTCATCGAGCCGGGCTGGGTCGCAGAACTGGACGGCAACGGCGTCTATGTCGTGACCGTGGCCAGCGCCGCCGGCGCTGCGCCCGAAAGGGCCGCGGCACTGACCGAGGCCTGACCCAGGCCTGACCAAGGCCGCGGCGGGGCCGCGCGAGGCCCCGCCCATACCAACCAATCACAAGAACCAAACAGGGAGTTTCAGCCATGGCTGGATCTTTGGACAATTCGGAAGAACTGGAATTCTCGGACCGGCCGGTGCCGCGCGACCGGCGCATGGGCCGGCTGCCGCTGACCATGGCCTGGTGGTCGGTCTGCTCGGCCATGTTCTATCTGGTCATCGCCGCCTCGCTGGCGCTGGCCTATGGCGCAAGGAACGCCATCATCGGGCTGGTGCTGTCGGTCCTCGCCTATGCGGCGGTGAACGCGGTGCTGGTGCGGCACGCGATCCGCACCGGGCTCAGCGTCTCGCTGTTCTCGCGCCTCCTTCTGGGCCGCAGCGGGGCGGCGGTGGCGACGCTGATCTTCTTTGCCACCGCCATCTATTACGCGGTGTTCGAGGGCTCGGTCATCGCCGTCGCCCTGCGGGAATATGCCGGCATCTCCTATCCGCTGGCGGCGCTGGTGGTGGCGGTCTATTCGGTGGCGCTGATCTTCGGCTCGATCCAGAACTGGCTGGACAAGTTCAACGGCGTGCTGCTGCCCTTCTACCTGCTGGGGCTGGTTGCCGCGGTGGTGCTGGCGGTGGCGGAATACGGCTATTCGGACGCCTGGCTGAACCTTGGCCCCGAGGGCGGCGCGCCCGCCGGCGGCTGGTGGGACTGCTTCACCGCCTATATGGGCGTCTGGATCCTGATGATGTTCACCTATGACTATGCCCGCTTCGGCCGGCCCGAGGATGCGCGCTTCCACGCCATTATCAACTTCGGCGCGCCCTTCTATGCCGTGGCCTTCCTGCTCAACGGCCTTGTCGGCATCTTCCTGGCTGCCAGCCTGCCGACCGAGGGCGGGGTCTCCGAGGTCTCGGTCGTCTTCGCGCTGGTGCAGCTGATGGGCGTGGCGGGCCTCGCCTTCGTCTGGATCTCGCAGACCCGGATCAACACCGCGAATTATTACCTCGCCGCGGTGAACATGGAGAGCTTTGCCGAGACCGCCTTCCGCCTGCACCTGCCGAAATGGGTCTGGGCCTGCGTGGTCGGCGCCATCGCCTATGCGCTGATGCTGGCCGATGTCTTTGCCTATATCCTGCAGGCGCTGGCCTATCAGGGCATCTTCGTCGTGGCCTGGGTCGGCATCGCGCTGGTCCATATCGCGACGGATCGCGGCGCGGGCGACGCCGATCCGGCGCAGGCGCGGGCGGTCAACCCGGCGGGGCTGGGGGCCTGGCTGCTGGCCTCGGGCGCGGGGCTGGCGCTGCATTTCGCCGGCGGCACCGCGGCCTCGCTTTCCGCACCGGCGGCCTTCCTGGTCGCGGGCGCCGCCTATGGCGCGCTGGCCGGCCGGGCGGCGGCGCGCCGGGCGCTGTCCTGACGGAGGCACGGGCCGGTTGCGCGCAGCCGGCCTTGCTGTCAGATTCCGCACCAGATGATGGCGCAAGGGGCAGCGGGATGCGGGGGGCCAGATGCGGATAGAGCCGGCGGCGCACCGGCCGGGGATGGATCGCTGGCGGCTGGCTGCCGGTCTGGCCTGCGTGGCGGCCGTCCTGTGGCTGGGCGCGCAGCTTGCCTATCAGCATTATTTCCGCGAGGGCCATGCCCGCGCTGCCACCGCGCTGCGGCTGACGGTGAACGCGCTCAACGCCGATCTGGCGCGCTACGAGGTGGTGCCGCAGCTGGTCGGCGATCTGGACCTGATCCACCAGCTTGCCGCCGATCCCGGCAACGCCGCCCTTCGGCAGGAAACCAACCAGTGGCTGGCCGAGCAGAACGAGGCGGTGCAGGCCTCGGACATCTACCTGATCCTGCCGGACGGCGAGACCGTCGCCCATTCCGGCTATCTTGGTCCCGCCAGCTTTGTCGGGCAGAATTTCAGCTATCGGCCCTATGTCATCGACGCCATGGCGGGCCGGCAGGGGCGGTTCTACGGCATCGGCACCACTTCGGGGGTGCGGGGCTATTTCTTCTCGGCCCCGGTGCAGGACGATGCGGGCCGCATCACCGCCGTCGTCGCGGTCAAGATCGGCGTGGACCGGATCGAGGCCTCCTGGCGCGGCAACCAGTATCGCGTGCTGGTGACCGACCCCGAGGGCGCGGCTTTCCTGTCCTCGGAACCGAGCTGGCTTTACCACAGCATCCGGCCGCTGACGCCGGAACGGCTGGCGCGGACCGAATCCTCGCGCCGCTATGCCGGCACGCCGCTGGCCGAGTTTCCGATGCAGCGGCTGGAGCTGCACGGCGTGCCGGTCTTTCGCCTGCCGCCGGCGCTCGGCGACGAGGCGGGGGGCGGCCACGATTATATCGTCGCCTCGGAAGAGATGCCGGGCGCGGGCTGGACCGTGCATGTGCTGCTGGACAGCGCCGAGCTGCGGGCCGAGGCGCGGCTGGCGGTGCTGAGCCTCGCGCTGCTCTTGTCGGTCGCGGGCTTCGGGCTGATGATGTGGCGCCAGCGCCGCGCGCAGGCGGCCGAGCGGCTGGCCATGCAGCAATTCGCCACCGCCGAGCTGGAGCGCCGCGTGGTCGAGCGCACCGCCGATCTGGCGCGGGTGAACGATCAGCTGGAACAGGAAATCGCCGAGCGCCGCGCCACCGAGGCCGAGCTGCGGGCCGCGCAGGCCAGCCTGGTGCAGGTCGGCAAGCTGGCGGCGCTGGGACAGATGTCCGCCTCGCTCTCGCATGAGATCAACCAGCCGCTGGCGGCGGCGCGCAACTATGCCGACAGCGCGGCGATCCTGATCGAGCGCGGCGAACACGCCCGCGCGCGCGAGAACATCGCCCAGATCCTGCTGCTGGTGGACCGGATGGCCGCCATCGGCAAGCATCTGCGGCACGCGGCAAGAAAGCCCGACGATGTGCTGGGCGCAGTGGCGCTGGCCGGGCTGCTGGAGGAGACGCGCACCATCGTCGCCGCCCGTCTGGCCAGCAGCGGCGCGACGCTCGAACTGGACGTGCCCGCCGACCTGCCGCCGCTGCGGGCGGGGCCGACGCGCTTGCAGCAGGTGCTGGTGAACCTGATCACCAATGCCGCCGACGCGGTCGAGGGCGGCGCGGATCGCCGCATCACGCTTTCGGCGCGGGCCGAGGGCGGGCGCATCGCCATCCGGGTGCGCGACCGCGGGCCGGGCGTGCCCGATGCCATCGCCGCGCGCATCTTCGACCCGTTCTATACCACCAAGGGCATGGGGGCGGGGCTGGGGCTCGGCCTGTCGATCACCGCCAATATCGTGCGCGATTTCGGCGGCGAGATCGCCTGCCGCAACATGGACCCCGGCGCCGAGTTCCGCGTGATCCTGCCCGCCGCCGGCGCCGCCGAGGCCGCCGCATGACCCCGCGCGTGCTTCTGGTCGAGGATGACGAGCAGATGCGCAGCTCGACCGCGCAGGCGCTGGAACTGGCGGGCTTCACCGTCGAGGCGCTGGCCTCGGGCGAGGAGGCGCTGGCGCTGGCCGGTTCGGGCTTTGCCGGCGCGGTGGTCAGCGACATCCGCATGCCGGGCATGGACGGGATGACGCTTCTGGGCCGGCTGCACGAGGTCGATCCCGAGATCCCGGTGATCCTGGTCACCGGCCATGCCGAGGTGCCGCTGGCGGTCGAGGCGATCCGCGGCGGCGCCTATGACTTCATCGAAAAGCCCTTTGTCGTGCAGGAACTGGCCACGGTGATCCGCCGCGCCATCGACCACCGCGGGCTGGTGCTGGAGAACCGCCGGCTGCGCGCCGTCGCCGGCAAGCGCGACGATGTCGAGGCGCGGCTGCCGGGCCGCACCCAGGTCATGGTCGACCTGCGCTATCGGCTGCGTGCCATCGGCGCCTCGGATGCCGATACGCTGATCATCGGTCCGACCGGCGCCGGGAAAGAGGTGGTGGCGCGCACGCTGCACGACATCTCGGCCCGCGCCGGCCGGCCCTTCATCGCCATCAACTGCGCCGCCCTGCCCGAGGCGCTGATCGAATCCGAGCTGTTCGGCCATGAGCCGGGCGCCTTTCCCGGCGCGCTGCGGCCGCGATACGGCAAGTTCGAACATGCGCGCGGCGGCACCGTGCTGCTGGACGAGATCGGCTCGATGCCGCCGGATCTGCAGGCCAAGCTGCTGCGCGTGCTGCAGGAGCGGACGATCACCCGGCTCGGCTCGAACGACCCGGTGGCCCTTGACGTGCGCTTCGTCGCCGTCAGCAAGGTCGATCTGGAGGAGCTGGTCGCGCAGGGCCGTTTCCGCGAGGACCTGTTCTGGCGGCTGAACGTCGCGGTGCTGCATGTCCCGCCGCTTTCGGCCCGGCGCGAGGACATTCCGCTGCTGTTCCTGCAATTGCTGCGCGAGGCGGCCGCGCGCCACAACATCCCCGAGCGCGAGGCGCCCGCCGCCTTCCTGTCGGGCCTTGCCGCCAAGGAATGGCCGGGCAATGTGCGCGAGCTGCGCAACCTGGCCGAGCGTTTCGTGCTGGGGCTGGAAGGGGCCGAGATCGGTCCCGCGCAGGGCGCGCGCCTGTCCGACCGGGTGGCCGAGTTCGAGCGCAGCCTGATCGCCGGCACCATCGCCGCCCATGGCGGCAAGCTGCGCCCGGTCTACGAGACGCTGGGCATCTCGCGCAAGACACTCTACGAGAAGATGCAGAAATACGGGCTGGACCGCCGCCTGATCCTGGACGCCGCCGAGGACGATGCCGGTTGAACGGGCATATGGGTGGAAATCCACCCATCATTCGCGCGGCATGTTACCTTTTCCACCCATTTTTGACCCATTCGTGCGATTATCGCGGGGTACGGTTCGTTTTTGATTTGTGCCAGAGGCGCAAGCGATCGCACCTTTTGTCCAGTGGCCGCGTCGAGGAGGACGTCGGCCGAAGTCAGAATTCTTGGGAGGGGATATGGCTTATCCAAAGCTTCTCGGCGCGCTTTGCGCCACGACGATGCTGATCGCGCCGGCCTTTGCGCAGGACTGGCCGCAGCGCCAGATCACCATGGTGGTGCCTTTCGCCGCCGGCGGGCCGACCGATACGGTGGCGCGCATGGTGGCCGAGCGCATGTCGGCCGACCTGGGCCAGCAGATCATCGTCGAGAATATCGGCGGCGCCGGCGGCACGCTGGGCGCCGGCAACGTCGCCAAAGCCGATCCGGACGGCTATACGGTGCTGCTGCACCATATCGGCATGGCGACCTCGGCCACGCTTTACCGCAACCTGGCCTATGACACGCTGAACGCCTTCGACTATGTCGGCCTTGTCACCGAGGTGCCGATGGTCGTCGTCGCCCGCAAGGATTTCGAGCCGGACGACTTCGCCGCCTTCATCTCTTACGTCAAGGACAATGCCGACAACCTGACGCTGGCCAATGCCGGCATCGGCTCGGCCTCGCATCTGTGCGGCATGATGCTGATGTCGGCGCTGGAGGCGCCGCTGGTGACGGTCCCCTACAAGGGCACCGGCCCGGCGATGACCGACCTGCTGGGCGGGCAGACCGACATCATGTGCGACCAGACCACCAACACCACGCAGCAGATCAAGGGCGGCACGATCAAGGCCTATGCCGTGACCACGCCCGAGCGGCTGGAGCTGTTCCCGGACCTGCCCACGGCGATGGAAAGCGGGCTCGAAGGCTTCGACGTCTCGATCTGGCACGGCATCTATACCCCCAAGGGGACGCCGGCCGAGGTGAACGAGCGGCTGTCGCAATCGCTGCAATCGGCGCTGGCCGACGAGGGGGTCGTGAAGGCCATGGCCGACCTGGGCACGTCGCCTTCGCCGGCCGAGGACGCGACGCCCGCGGCGCTTCAGGCCAAGCTCGAGGCCGAGATCGCCCGCTGGAAGCCGGTGATCGAGGCCGCGGGCGTCTACGCCGACTGAACCGGTGCGCGCCCCGCCGCCCGCGATGCGCGGCGGGGCCTGCTGCAAGCAGGGGGGAAACACATGTCCACGAAACCCAAGGACGGGACCGACATCGCCGCCGGGCTGCTCTTGATGGCGGCGGCGGGGTTCTTCGGCTGGCAGACGACGGGGCTGGAGATCGGCACATCGCTGCGCATGGGACCCGGCTATTTCCCGATGGTGCTGTCGGGGATCCTGTTCCTCTTGGGGCTGATCGTCTTTCTGCGCGCCTTCGGCCGCGAGGATGACGAGCCCTTCGGCAAGGTCGCCTGGCGCGGCATCCTGTTCATCCTGCCGGCGCCGATCTTCTTCGGCCTGACCGTGCGCGGCCTGGGCTTCGTGCCGGCGCTGTTCCTGACCACGCTGATCGCCTCGCAGGCCTCGGTGCGGATGCGGCCGCTGGCGGCGCTGATCCTGGCGGTGGCGGTGACGCTCCTGTCCACGCTCATCTTCAGCTACGGGCTCGGCCTGCCGTTCCGGCGCTTCGGCCCCTGGGTCCAGTTCTAGAAAGGGGGCGGCATGGATCTTCTCAGCAATCTCGCGCTCGGCTTCTCGGTCGCCTCGTCGCTGGCGAACCTGGCCTTCTGCCTGATCGGCGTGCTGCTGGGCACGCTGATCGGCGTGCTGCCGGGCATCGGCGCCACGGCGACCATCGCCATGCTTTTGCCGATCACCTTCCAGCTCGAGCCGGTCAGCTCGCTCATCATGCTGGCGGGGATCTATTACGGCGCGCAATACGGCGGCTCGACCACGGCGATCCTGATCAACATGCCGGGCGAAAGCTCGTCCGCCGTGACCGCCATCGACGGCTACCAGATGGCGCGCAAGGGCCGCGCCGGCACGGCGCTGGCCACGGCGGCGCTGGGGTCGTTCTTTGCCGGGACCGTCGCGACCTTCCTGGTCGCGATCTTCGCCCCGCCGCTGACCGCGGTGGCGCTGAAATTCGGCGCGGCCGAGTATTTCAGCCTGATGGTCATGGGGCTGGTCATGTCGGTGGCGCTGGCGCATGGCTCGGTCCTGAAGGCGCTGGCCATGGTGGTGCTGGGTCTGCTTCTGGGCATCGTCGGCACCGACATCTATACCGGCGCGCCGCGCTTCACCCTGGGCATCACGCAATATGCCGACGGGCTGAACTTCGTCGCCGTCGCGGTGGGCGTCTTCGGCATCGCCGAGATCCTGCGCAACCTCGAGGACGAGCATGACCGAGAGGTGATGACCAAGAACATCAGCCGCCTGTTCCCCACCCGCGAGGAGTTCAGGCAGATGATCGGCCCGGTCCTGCGCGGCACCGGTGTCGGCTCGGTCCTGGGCATCCTGCCGGGCGGCGGCGCGATCCTGGCCAGCTTCGCCTCCTACACGATCGAGAAGAAGGTCTCGGCCCGCCCGCAGGAGTTCGGCAAGGGCGCGCTGGCCGGCGTCGCCGGCCCGGAAAGCGCCAACAATGCCGGGGCGCAGACCTCGTTCATCCCGCTGCTGACGCTGGGCATTCCGGCGAACCCGGTCATGGCGCTGATGATCGGCGCGATGATCATCCAGGGCATCGTGCCGGGACCGAACGTGGTCAGCGAACAGCCGGCGCTGTTCTGGGGCATCATCGCCAGCATGTGGATCGGCAACCTGATGCTGGTGATCCTGAACCTGCCGCTGATCGGGCTGTGGGTCAGGCTGCTGACCGTGCCTTACTATGTGCTGTTCCCGATCATCATGGCAATGTGCTCGATCGGGGTCTATTCGGTGGCCTCGAACACCTATGACCTCTATGCCGTCGCCTTCTTCGGGCTTCTGGGCTATGTCATGTCCAAGCTGCGCTGCGAGCCGGCGCCCCTGCTGCTGGGCTTCGTCCTGGGCCCGCTGCTGGAGGAGAACCTGCGCCGGGCGATGATCCTGTCGCGGGGCGATCCCATGACCTTCCTGACCCGTCCGATCAGCGCCACCCTGCTTGGCCTGTCGCTGGTCGTGCTGGTGCTGGTCTTCCTGCCGCAGATCCGCAAGCGCCGGGACGAGGTCTTTACCGAAAGCGATGCGTAAGACATTCAACAGAGAGGAAACCATGACCGCATCCATCACCCGCCGCCTGCTGCTGGGCGCCGCCATGGCGCTTGGCCTCGCAGGCGCCGCCGCCGCCGAATACCCCGAGCGGCCGATCACCCTGGTGATCCCCTTCGCCGCCGGCGGCTCGACCGACGTGGTCGGCCGCATCGTCGCCGACCGCATGAGCCAGGAACTGGGCCAGCAGGTCATCGTGCAGAACGTCGGCGGCGCCGGCGGCAGCCTGGGCGCCGCCCAGGTCGCCAAGGCCGACCCGGACGGCTACACGATCCTGATGGCGACGGTCGCCACCCATGCGCTGAACCCGCTGATCCTGAAGCAGAAACCCTATGACCCGGTCGCGGATTTCGCGCCGGTCTCGCTGCTGGTGCTGGTGCCGAACGTGCTGGCGGTGAACCCCGAACTGCCGGTCAACACCGTGCAGGAGCTGATCGACCTGTCCAAGACCGAGCCGCTGGCCTATGCCTCGTCCGGCAACGGCACGCCGCTGCACCTGTCGGGCGAGCTGTTCAAGGCCATGGCCGGGATCGAGCTGACGCATATCCCCTACAAGGGCTCGGGTCCGGCGCTGACCGACGTGCTGGGCAATCAGGTGCCGATCATCTTCGACAATCTGCCCTCGGCCTCCGGCCATATCGCCAGCGGCAAGCTGCGGGCGCTTGGCGTGACCACGGCGGAACGCGCGCCCAGCTTCCCCGACATCCCGGCCATTGCCGAGACCCTGCCGGGATACGAGACCTATACCTGGAACGCGCTTTTCGCCCCTGCCGGCACGCCGCCCGAGGCCATCGAGGCGCTGAACAAGGCCGCGCTGGCCGCCATGGCCGACCCGGCCGTGGCCGAGCGGATGAAGGAGTTTTCCGCCACCATCGTCGCCTCGACACCCGAGGAACTGGCCGAGCACGTCACGGCCGAGATGGCGAAATGGGAGCCGGTGGTGCGCGATGCCAATGTAAGCCTGGACTGACGGGCCATCGAAAAGGGGATTAAAAGGCCGGGCCGCGACCCGGCCTTTTTCGCGCGGCCTAGCTGCCCGCTGCGGGTGCGGATTTCCGTGCGCCCGCCGCGCCGGCCGCCCGCGTGCCGGCGCCGCCGCCGTGCAGCCGGCGCAGCGACAGGTCCAGCCGCGCCTCGGCCTCGCGGATCTCGCGGCTGGCCTGGCGCAGATAGCCGATATGCTCCTCGGCTGCCCGCCGCGCCGCGCCGGCATCCCGGGCGATGATGGCTTCGGCGATGGCGCGGTGCTGCCGGCGCAGCAGCTCGCGGATGGCCGGCACCGCGAACAGCCGGCTGCGGTTCTGCATCACGTCCGAACGCAGCACCCCCGCCAGCGCCTGCATGATCTGCAGCAGCGTCAGGTTGTGGCTGGCCTCGTAGATCAGCAGATGCAGCTCGGCATCCGCCTCGGCCTCTTCCTCGGCATCGGCGCGGGCATGGGCATGGTCCATGCGGTCGAGGCAGTCGCGGATGCGCGCCAGCTCCACCTCGGTGGCGCGCCCTGCCGCCAGTGCCGCGGCGGCGCTTTCGACGATGCCGCGGAACTCAAGGTAATCGTCGGCGGTCTCGGCATGGCGGGCCAGCATGGCGATCAGCGGATCGGCGATCGCCACCGCGCCAAGCTGTGCCACCTTGGTGCCGCGCCCGCCGGCGCTGGTCAGAAGCCCGCGCTCCTCCAGGATCTTCAGCCCGTCGCGCAGGGTCGAGCGCGAGACGTTCAGCCGCTCGGCCAGCTCGCGCTCGGGCAAGAGCCGCTCCTCGGGACGCAGCGACCCTTCGAGGATCAGCGATTCGATATGCTGGGCCACGGCCTCGGCGGCGCGTTGGGATTTCACGGAAGCGTCGGTCATGGGCGCTCATGCGGTTGTCGGACTTGCGCCATGTAAGCATAGGGCAGGCTGTCGGTCCAGAAAAATACCGATTGACGAATATGGTCTGAAAATTATACCAAGAAGAAGAGGCAGGCCCCGCGCCTGCCGCCTGACCAAGGGAGGAGAGCTTGTCCGGTATCGCCATGCCCCAGCCCGATGCGGGCATCATTGCGCGCGCGCCGCAGATCGTCGCGGCCCTGCGCGAGGTGCTGCCCGCGGATGCCGTGATCTGGGACCCCGAGGAGACGCGCGCCTATGAATGCGACGCGCTGACCGCCTATCGCTGTCCGCCTTTGGCGGTGGTGCTGCCGCGCACGACCGAAGAGGTCGCTGCCGCCATGCGCATCTGCCACGAGATGCGCGTGCCGGTGGTGCCGCGCGGCGCGGGAACCTCGCTGGCCGGGGGGGCGCTGCCCACGGCGGATTCGGTCATCATCGCCACTCTGCGCCTGCGCGAGGTGCTGGAGATCGACACCGCGAACCGCTTCATCCGCGTGCAGACCGGTGTGACCAACCTGTCGGTCAGCGCCGAGCTGGAGCCGCAGGGCTTCTTCTATGCGCCCGACCCGTCCTCGCAGCTGGCCTGCACCATTGCGGGCAATATCGCGATGAACTCGGGCGGGGCGCATTGCCTGAAATACGGCGTGACCACCAACAACCTGATGGGCGCCACGGTGGTGCTGCCGACCGGCGAGGTGGTCGAGCTGGGCGGGCCCGAGATGGGGCCGACGGGCCTGGACCTGATGGGGCTTCTGTGTGGTTCGGAAGGCCAGCTCGGCATCGTGACCGAGGCCACCCTGCGTATCCTGCCGCGCCCCGAGGGCGCGCGCCCGGTGCTGATCGGCTTCGACGGCGCCGAGGTGGCGGGGGAATGCGTGGCGCGGATCATCCGCTCGGGCGTGCTGCCGGTCGCCATCGAATACATGGACGATGTCTGCCTGCGCGCGGTCGAGGCCTTTGCCCATGCCGGCTATCCCGATTGCGCTGCGGTGCTGATCGTCGAGGTCGAGGGCTCTCCGGCCGAGATCGACCACCAGATCGCCCGTATCCGCGAGATCGCGGGTGCCCTGAACCCGGTCGAGTTCCGCGAAAGCCGCAATGCCGACGAGGCCATGGCGATCTGGAAGGGCCGCAAATCGGCCTTTGGCGCCATGGGCCGGCTGGGCGACTATATCTGCCTGGACGGCACCGTGCCGGTCGGGCAGCTGCCCTATACGCTGAAGATGATCGGTGAACTCTCGCGCCAGCACGGGCTGGAGGTCGCGAACGTCTTCCATGCCGGCGACGGCAACATGCACCCGCTGATCCTGTTCAATGCCAACAAGCCCGGCGATCTGGAACGCGCCGAGGCTTTCGGCAACGACATCCTGCGGCTTTGCGTCGATGTCGGCGGCTGCCTGACCGGCGAGCATGGCGTGGGCATCGAAAAGCGCGACCTGATGGGCAAGCAATATGACGACCCCGACCTGGAGATCCAGATGGCGGTCAAGGACGTTTTCGACCCGCGCTGGCTGCTCAATCCGGCCAAGGTCTTTCCGCTGGACGCAAGCCGGCCCTGGCGCGAGGAGGCAGCCACCCGATGATCCCCGAGACCCCCAGCCGCGCGGGGCTGAACCCCGCCAGCGAGGCCGAGCTTGGCGCCCTGATCGCCGAGCGTTTCGCCGCCCGCCAGCCGCTGCGCCTTGCCGGCGGCGGCACACGGGTCGAAACCGGGCATCTGCCGGGCGACACCCTCTCGACCGCCGCGATCTCGGGCGTCGTGACCTATGAGCCGGGCGAGATGACGCTGATCGCCCGCGCCGGCACGCCCTTGGACCAGATCGAGGCGATGCTGGCCGCCGAGGGCCAGGCGCTGGCCTTCGAGCCCGCCGACATGCGCGGCGTGCTGGGCTGCAATGGCACGCCGACCATCGGCGGCGTGGTCGCGGCCAATGCCAGCGGCCCGCGCCGGCTGCTGGCCGGGGCCTGCCGCGACCATCTGCTGGGCCTGCGCTTCGTCGACGGGCAGGGCAGGGTGCTGAAGAACGGCGGCAGGGTGATGAAGAACGTCACCGGCCTCGATCTGGGCAAGCTCTTTTGCGGCGCGCATGGCACGCTGGGTGTGCTGACCGAAGTGGCGCTGAAGACCCTGCCGCACCTGCCCGACCGCTGCACGCTGGGCTTGCACGGCGTCACGGTCGAGGAGGCGGTGGCGATCTTCTCGGCCGCGCTGGCGACCCCTTTCGAGGTCTCGGGCGCGGCCTTCCGCGACGGCACTGCCTGGCTGCGGGTCGAGGGGCTGGGGCCGCAGATGGATTATCGCCGCGACCGGCTGCTGGCGCTGCTGGCACCGCGCGAGACCGAGTTGCTGGATGCCGAGGCCACTCTGGCCCTGTGGCGCGGGTTGCGCGATCTGGCGCATTTCGCCGGCTTGGACGCGCCGCTCTGGCGGGTGCTGGTCAAGCCCACCGACGCACCGGCGACAGTACGGGCCTTGCAGGCGCTTGGCGGAGAGGCGTCGCTCGACTGGGGCGGCGGGCTGGTCTGGTATTGCGGGCCCGGCAGCGCGCAGGCGGTGCGGCAGGTCGCCCCCCATGCCACGCTGGTGCGGCGCGGCGGGCTCACCGGCCCGGCCTTCCCGCCCGAGGCCCCGGCCGTCGCCCGGCTTTCGGCCGGGCTGCGCCAGAGGTTCGACCCCGCCGGCATCCTCAATCCCGGCCTGATGGATCAGTGACATGCAGACCAATTTCACCGCAGAGCAACTGGCCGACCCCGGCACCGCCCGCGCCAACGAGATCCTGCGCAGCTGCGTCCATTGCGGCTTTTGCACCGCGACCTGCCCGACCTACAAGGTGCTGGGCGACGAGCTGGACAGCCCGCGCGGCCGCATCTACCTGATCAAGGACATGCTGGAGAACGGCAAGGTTCCCGACGCCAAGACCGTCGGCCATATCGACCGTTGCCTGTCCTGTCTGTCCTGCATGACCACCTGCCCCTCGGGCGTGCATTACATGCATCTGGTCGATCACGCCCGCGAATATATCGAGAAGACCTATCGCCGTCCCCTGGGCGAGCGGGCGCTGCGCTGGCTTCTGGCGCGCATCCTGCCCTATCCGGGCCGCTTCCGGCTGGCGCTGATGGGCGCGAAGCTCGCGCGGCCGTTTCGCCGGCTGGTGCCGGATGCGCGGCTGCGGGCGATGCTGGACATGGCGCCCCGCGACATCCCGCCGCCCAGCCTGAACGACCGCCCGCAGGTCTTTGCCGCCGAGGGGCCGCGCCGCAAGCGGGTGGCGCTGCTGATCGGCTGCGCGCAAAGGGCGCTGAACACCGACATCAACGACGCGACCATCCGCCTCTTGCGCCGGCACGGCTGCGAGGTGGTGATCCCGCGCGGCCTGGGCTGCTGCGGCGCGCTGACCCATCACATGGGCAAGACCGACGAAAGCCGCGCCATGGCCGCCGCCAATATCCGCGCGCTGATGGCCGAGGTGGCGGGCGAGGGGCTGGACGCCGTGGTCATCAACACCTCGGGCTGCGGCACCACGGTCAAGGATTACGGGCATATGTTCGCGCACGACCCGCTGGCGGCCGATGCCGCGCAGGTCGCGGCCTTGGCCAGGGACATCACCGAGGTCATGGCCGATCTGGGCCTGCGCGAGCCCGGCCATGCCGAGCCCTTGCGCGTCGGCTATCACGCCGCCTGTTCGCTGCAGCACGGCCAGCAGATCCGCGCGACGCCGAAGGAGCTGCTGGCCGCCGCCGGCTTCACCGTGCTGGAGCCCAGGGACGCGCATATCTGCTGCGGCTCGGCCGGCACCTACAACCTGATGCAGCCGGCGATCTCGGCCGAGTTGAAGCGCCGCAAGGTCGAGACGCTGGAGGCGCTGACCCCGCAGGTCATCAGCGCCGGCAATATCGGCTGCATGATGCAGATCGGCTCGGGCACCGGGGTGCCGGTGGTCCATACGGCCGAGCTGCTCGACTGGGCGACCGGCGGGCCGAAGCCGCGGGCGCTGCAGGACCGGGACGGGGGCGCCTAGCGCCGCGCCTCGACCACCGGCGCTTGCAGCAGCAGGTCCGACAGCAGGCAGAGCTGCATGGCCTTGTCCGAGCCCGATGGCCCGGACGGGGGACGAATTGTCCGGCCTCCAAACGGCGCTTGGCAGGTCAAGCCGTTCGAGGGCGAGGATGCCTTGCCGCCGCTCTGGCGAGCCGGTCTCGTAGCGCAGCTCGCGGATGGCGTCGGTCGTGCCTTCGCTAGCGGATGTCGCGCAGGCGGAGACAGCTGAAGAAGCCGGTCCGAACCGGCTGGCGACGCGGATCAGACCGGTATGGCCCTTACCTCGGCCGGCTGCCGCATATAGGCCGCCGAAAAATATTCCCCGCCGGGGCGACGATCCGCGGCCCGGCGGCGTTGAGCGGCTGACCGCATCACCTGGGAAAGGAAAAGCGATGACCAAGACCATTCTGGGCCTCGGCGGCAGCCTGCGGCGCGCCTCGTTCAATGCCGGCCTGTTGCGCGCCGCGGCCGAGCTTGCGCCCGAGGGGGTGGAGATCCCGATCGGCGCGATCCGCGACGTGCCGCTTTACGACGGCGACCTGGAGGCCGCATCGGGCCTGCCCGGGCCGGTCCGTGCCCTGCAATCGCAGCTTGCGGCGGCGGACGGGCTGTTGCTGGTCACGCCGGAATACAACAACGGCGTGCCGGGCGTGCTCAAGAACGTCATCGACTGGATGTCGCGCGGCGAGGGGCTGGCGATGTTCGTCGGCAAGCCGGTGGCGGTGATCGGCGCCTCGCCGGGCGGCTTCGGCACCATCCTGGCGCAGAACCACTGGCTGCCGGTGCTGCGGACGCTCAAGACCGAGCTGTGGACCGCCGGGCGGCTGATGGTGTCGCGCGCGGAATCGGTCTTCGACGATCAGGGCAACCTGACCGACGACAAGACCCGCGAGCAGCTGCGCAAATTCCTTGCAGGCTTCGCGGCGGAACTATAGGCGGATCAGCCGAGCCTGCCCTCGCGCATCAGCGCGGCACGGCGCGGGAAATATCATTGCTGCACCTTGCGGAACCGCTGCGCGCCCCCTGCGCATCAGCCCCGAGCCGAGCTGGATCGGTTCGGGCTGGTCTTGGCCATGGTCTCCTCCTCAGGGGTCTTCGCCGGGCGCGGTGGTGAACAATTCGGCCCATTCGGGATGGCGGGCATATTGGCCGCGCACATAGCGGCAGAGCGGGATGATGCGGAAACCGTTCTGCCGCGCGTCCTCGAGCATGAACTCCAGCAGGGCGCTGGCCACGCCGCGGCCGGCCATGGCTTCGGGAACGCCGGTATGGTCGGCGCTGATCACGCCGGGGCCGCGGCGGGTGAAGGTGATCTCGCCCTCGGCAGCGATGCCGGGGAGGCGGGCGACATAGCGGTCGTTCTCTTTGGTCACGGCGATCTTGGTCATCGGGCGCTTCCTCTGCGAAGCCGGCCGCCGGTCCGGGCCGGTCCCGACAAGGATGCCTGCCGCCGTCAGTTCTGTCCAGACGGCGGATTGCGCGATACTGCGTTCGGAAAATCAGAACGGATAATGCCGGGCGGGATGGGTCCGGAGGATGACGGCTCTCGGCGGTGGGCTGGCCTTGGGGTGCAGCCTGCTGCGACTGGAGGGCGAGGGGTATTTGCAGACAAATGTGTCTTATTTTCGATCAGATGCGCGGGCGAAGGTCTCATGTTGTTTTTCGATCATCTTCCGAAGGCGGTATAATATCGGCCAAGAGCGCGGAGAATGCCGCGAGAGCAGTTAAAAACCTTACAACCAAACAGACATAAAGACATGAGCAGGTCCCGAGCCAAAGCTTCCGCCAAGGGTTTGCCCAAAGGAAGGGATTTGCCCAGGGGTTTTCCCGCAACATATTGGTATATAAGAAATATATTCGAACAGATGCATATTGTCGCAAGCGAGGCGTTAAAGACAAATTGGATATAATCGCAAACCTGCGTTCAAATACCGCATCCCGTGCAATATTTTTCTGTTGACGCTAATGGTGTGCGTTAATAGGTATTAACAACTGCAGGTTTAGTGCAATAAGCGCGTAATGTCCAAGATTGTGCGGCCTGTTTTCAGGAATATTTCTATCCGGACGGATAATTGCCATGATTGGAATAAAGATGCGCGCGGCTCTTGCGGGATGCATGGTGCTGGTGCCCTTAGGGGCCTGGGCGCAGACCGCCACGGACAGTTTCGACGTCCGCATCACCATTACCGAGGAATGCCAAGTCATCTCGACCGAGACGCTGGATTTCGGCAATGCGGGCGTGCTGACCGGCAATGTCGACGCCACCGCCTCGCTGCAGGTCGCCTGCACCAGCTCGACGCCTTATGACATCGGCCTGGGCGCGGGCGAGGGGGCGGGTGCGACCACCACTACCCGGCAGATGAGCTCGGCCAGCCTGGACACGATCAGCTATCAGCTGTTCCGCGACAGCGGCCGCACCGCCAACTGGGGCGACACGGTGGGCACCGATACCCAGGCCGGGACCGGAACCGGCGCGGCGCAAAGCTTCACCATCTATGGCCGGGTCATCCCCCAGACCACGCCCGCGCCGGGCAGCTATAGCGACAATGTGACGGTGACGGTCACCTATTGAACGGAATGCCGAACATGCTCGACCTGCTTCGTCGCGGCCTTCTGGCCGCCTCGCTGGCGCTTGCGCCCTGCCTTGCCGCCGCCGAGGGGCTGCGGGTGTCCCCCGTGATGCTCGAGGTGCCCGCGCCCGGGGCGGCGACCACGCTGACCCTGCGCAACGAGGGGCGCGAGACGATCACCGTCCAGGCCCGGGCCTTCCGCTGGACGCAATCCGGCGGGCAGGAGCAGCTGCGCCGCGGCGGCGAGGTGGTGGTCAGCCCGCCCGCGACCCGGCTGCCGCCCGGCGCCACCCAGACCATCCGCGTGGTGCGCACCGCAAAATCCCCGGTCAAGGGCGAGGAGGCCTGGCGCATCATCATCAACGAGGTGCCCGACCAGAGCCGCCGCCGCAGCGGCGCGGTCGCCTTCGCCACCGAGCTGCGCATCCCCGTCTTCTTCACCGGCCGCGGCGCCCGCAGCCCCGAGGTCGCCTGGTCGCTGCGCAATTCCGGCGGCGCTACCTTCCTTGTGGCGCAGAACCGCGGCGACACCCGGCTGCGGCTGGCCGATCTGCGCCTGACCGGCGCCAGCGGCGCCTCGGTCTCGCGTCCGGGTCTGGTGGGCTATGTGCTGGGCGGTTCGACCATGCAATGGCCGGTGGCGCAGGCCGGCCGGCTGGGCGGCGGCGCCCGGCTGAGGGCGGCGACCAATCTCGGGGCGCTGGATGCCCGGGTCCCGGCGCGGTAGCCCCGGCAGGGGACACCCGCTGACCCGCACACTTCTTGCCCTTGCGCTTTGCGCCCTGCTGGCCGGTCCGCTTTCCGCGCAGCAGACGGAGGAAACCGGGCGCGACCTTTATCTGGAGGTCTTCGTCAACGGCCGGCCGATGAACCTGATCACCCGGTTCACCGATCTGGGCGGCGGGGCGCTGTCGGCCGATGCCGACGAGCTGCGCAACAGCGGCGTCCTGCCCGATGCCGCGGCCGTGCGGGGCGAGGTGCGGCTGCACCAGATCCCCGGCCTTGGCTGGCGGCTGGTCGAGCCGGAGCAGACCATCCGCTTCATCGTTCCCGACGCTCTGCTTGCCCCGCATGTGCTGAGCGCCGCCCCCGATGCCGCGCCGGAAGAAGAGGAAGAGGCCGCGGCCCCGCCGGTCGATCACGGCTACGGGCTGGTGCTGAACTACGGGTTGAACCTCGACGCCTGGCGGGGCGCGCAGGGCCTGGCGGATCGCAGCGTCTCGGGCGGTTTCGACGCGCGGCTGTTCATGCCGCTGGGCGTGCTGACCCACGGTTTCGCCATGGCCGAGGACGAGGCGGGCACGCTGCGCCACCGCCGGCTCGACAGTTACTGGCGCAGCTCCTTTCCCGGTCGTGCGGTGCAGGTGCAGCTGGGCGACATCGCCACGCGCGGTCCCGGCTGGTCCCGGCCGGTGCGGCTGGGCGGGCTGATGGTCGAGCGCAATTTCGCCCTGCGCCCCGATCTGGTCACCCTGCCGCTGCCGGGATTCGAAGGCAGCGCGGCCTTGCCCTCGACGGTCGAGGTCTTTGCCGATTCCATCCGCGCCTATGCCGCCGAGGTTCCGGCCGGCCCGTTCCGCATCGACGACCTGCCGCTGGCCGGCGGCGCGGGCATGGCGCGGGTCGTGGTGCGCGACGTCACCGGGCGCGAGACGCAGATCGACCTGCCCTTCCTGGTCTCGGACGAGCTGCTGCGCCGGGGCATGGCCGATTTCGCGCTGGCCGCGGGCCGGCCGCGGCTGGGCATCGGCACCGGCACCGACCGCTATGCCGAGGGTGTCTTCGGGGCGGCGACGCTGCGCTACGGCCTGACCGACGGGCTGATGCTGATGGCCCATGCCGAGGGCGGCGGCGGGCTGGCCATGGGCGGCCTCGGCGCGACCTTCCGCATCGCGCATCTGGGCACCGCCAGCCTGAGCCTGGCGCATAGCCGCTCGGACCGGGGGCAGGGCAGCCTGCTGGACCTTTCGACCCGGCTGAGCTTCGGCCGGACGCAGGTCTCGGGGCGGGTCATGCGGACCAGCGGCGGCTTTGCCGATATCGCCGCGCTGACCGCCGATCCCGACCTGATCGAGCCGGGGCTGGCCGGGTTTCCCCGGCAATTGGCGCAGCTGGCCTTTTCCATGCCCCTGGGGCAGGAACGGGGCAGCGCGGCCAGCCTGTTCCTGTCCGACCTGCGCCATGCGGACGGGCCGGACGAGACCAGCATCGGCGCCTCCTACAACCGGCAGGTCTGGGGCGATGCCAGCCTGACCCTGACCGCGCTGGCGCAGCGCGGCGCGCAGGACGACCGGGTGATCGGCGCGCAGCTGCATGTGCCGCTGGGCGCGCGCCGCGATATCGGGACGATGATCGAGCATCGCCGCGAGGGCTGGCGGCAATACGCCACCGCCAGCGGCCGCAGCGAGAGCCGGGTGCCGGGATGGAGCTGGCGCCTGCAGGCCGACCGGGGCGAGCGCCTTGCCCTGCAGGGCAGCGCCGCGCGCGAAGGCCGGCTGGGCCGCGCGGAAGTCGGCGCCCGCGTGTCGCAGCACGGCCGCGGGCTGGGGCTGCGGCTGGACGGCTCGGTCGTGGTGGCGGGCGGCGGGGTGTTTCTGTCGCGGCGCATCGACGACGCCTTCGCGGTGGTCGATGCCGGCGCGCCGGGCGTCGAGGTCAGCGCCGAGAATCGCCCCGTGGGCCGGACCGGCCGCTCGGGCAAGATCCTGGTGCCGGACCTGCGCGCCTATGAGGCGAACAGCGTCACGATCGACCCGGCCGGCCTGCCGCTGGATGCGGCGGTGGGGGTGACGAAGCAGACGGTGCGCCCCGCCCATCGCGCCGGGGCCCGGGTGGATTTCGGCGTCGAGGCCAGCGCGCGCGAGGCGCTGATCGCTCTGGTCGGCGGTGACGGCCGCCCGCTGGAGGTGGGCGGCCGCGTGGTGCTGAACGGCGCGGATGACGGCGAATTGCTGGTCGGCTTCGACGGCGAGGTCTTTGCGCTGGGACTGCGCGACCGCAACGAGATCCGGGTTTCCTATCCCGACGGCCGCAGCTGCGCCGCACAGTTCGACTATGCCGACCAGCCCGGAACCCTGACCGAAATCCGAGGAGTGCCCTGCCTGTGACCCCGCCGCGACTGGCGCCGATGCTGCGCCCGATGCTGTTCGCCCTGCTGCTTCTGCTGGCCTCGGCCGGTCTGGTCCGGGCGCAGAGCTGCAGCTTTTCCGCCACCGATGTCGTGCTGGGTCCGGTCGACGTGCTTGGCGGCGGCCCGACCGATGCGACGGGCAATATCGCCATCAACTGCTCGGCCTTCCTGGGACTTTTGTCCTCGATCGACATGCGCATCCATCTGGGCGAGGGGCTGGGCGGGCTTGGCGGCGGGATGCGGCGCATGACCAGCGCCACCACCTCGACCGGGCTCGGCTACCAGCTGTATCAGGATGCGGCCCGCAGCGTGGTCTTTGGCGGCAGTTACGGCAGCCATGGCGGGCAGCCGCTGCGGCTGACGGGCGCCAGCGTGCTGACGCTGCTGACCGGCTCGGGCATGAACGTGCCGGTCCATGCCCGCGTGCCGGGCGGGCAGGGCGGGGTGATGCCGGGCAGCTATGCCTCGGCTTTCTCCCGCAACCCGCTGGACGTGCGGGTGGATTACCGGACCTGCAACATCATCCTGCTTTGCACCGACCGGACGGCGACCTTCAGCTTTACCGTGCGGGCGCAGGTGGTGCCGGACTGCCGGGTCGAGGCGGATGATCTGGATTTCGGCTCGGCCGGGCTGCTGGACCAGCCGGTCGACGCCACCAGCCAGATCCGCGTCACCTGCACAGCCGGGTCGAGCTATCAGCTGGGGCTGGGCTACGGGCTGCAGGGCAATGGCGTGAACGACCGGCAGATGCGCGATCTGGCGGGGAACCGGATCGGCTATCAGCTTTATCGCGACCCCGGCCGGACGCTGGGCTGGGGCCAGCTGGCGGACGGGCTGGCGATGACCGCGGCGGGTTCGGGGGCGGCGCAGGGCTTCACGGTTTTCGGCCGGGTCCCGGCCCAGCCCACGCCGCCGCCCGGCAGCTATTCCGACACGGTGGTGGTGACGGTGACCTATTGAACCGCGCCCGCCGCGCCACGGAGGGCGGGCCGGTCAGCGGTTGCGGCTGTCCACCGGGTAGGCGGTGGTGTAGCGGATGCGCTCCATCGAGAAATGCGAGGTCACGTTCTTGATCGGCACCGCGTCGGTCAGCCGCTTGTAGAACAGGTCGAAGGCCTCCATGCTGGGCACCGCGACGCGCAGCAGGTAGTCCATCTGCCCGGCCATGCGATAGGCCTCCATGATCTCGGGCAGGCCCTCGACGGCGCGGGTGAATTCCTCGCGCCATTCCACGGAATGGTTGGGCGCCTCGATCTCGACGAAGACGATGATGCCGAAGCCCAGCTTGTCCGGGTCGGCCAGCGCCACGCGGCCGGTCAGCACGCCGCTGGCCTCCAGCTTCTGGATGCGCTTCCAGCACGGGGTCTGCGACAGGCCGACCTTGTCGGCGATCTGCGCGATGGGCAGGGTCGCATCCTGCATCAGTTCGGCCACGATCTTGCGGTCGATCAGGTCCAGGTCAGCCATGTTTCCTTCCCTTGTGCAGCCGGCAGAGAGTTCATGCGTTCCTTATGCCGAAGATAAACGATATTGTCTATCTGTTAGATCGTGTATACTGCTGACTTGCGACAGGCAGGCTTTGGCGATTCTTCGACAGGAGGGCCCCGCATGACCATGATCCAGTTTTCCGGCGCCGGGCTGCTGGCCCCGCGGAAGGAAGGCGACCAGCTGTTCGAGGTGCGGCTGATCGACCGCCGCACCGGAGAGGTGCCCCGGGTGAACGGCAAGCCGCTGAGTTTCCTGACCCATGCGCCGCGGCATGCGGCCGCCGAATTGCTGCGCGGCCGCGACCGGACGCTGTGGCGGACCCATGTCGAGCCGGTCGAGCCCCCGCGGCGCGACGGCAGAGGGCCGGGCGATGGCAGGCCCGGCTGAGCGCATCCTCGACCGGGTTTTCCTGCTGACCACCAGCAGGCGGCGGCATCCCGCGCCGGTCGGCGGCGAGGCGGGCGGCGAGTGGACGGTGCGCGAGGCCGGGCCGCGCTGGTTTGCGCTTTGGTCCGGCGATGCGGCGCGCCTGCGCCGGCTGCGGGTGCTGCTGCTTCCGGCGGATTGGTTGGGGCTGACCGCCGAACAGGACCTGGCGCTGCTGCAGGCCCAGCTGGGGCAGGGTCCATGGCCGGGACAATCGGGCCGGGCGCTGCGCGAGGCGCGTCTGGCCTTGCGCAGGGCGCTTTCACGCGGGGTCTGACCGCCGGGCGGGCGCCGCCGCGGGCAGGCTTTCGGCCAGCCGGGCCGCGACGGCCTCGGCATGGGCGGTGACTTCGGGGATGCCCATGAGCTCACCGACATGGCCGCGCGCCAGCGGTCCGGCGACCAGCAGGCCGGGCACCGGCCGGCCGTCGCCGCCGACGGCCCGGCAATGATCGGTCACCTCCAGCCCCAGACCCAGCGGGTCGGGGCGGATCAGCCCGGCCCGGGCCATGGCGTCGAGCAGGGCCGAGCTTTGCAGGATGTCGCCATGCGCCGGGCCGGTGGTCAGGATCACCGCGTCGAAAAGCTCGCTCTGCGGCGCGACGCGGCGGGCGTGCCAGTCCACCTCGATGCCGCCCGGCGCCTCATGCGCGGCCAGCAGCCGCCCGGCGACGATCCGCAGCCGGTCCTGGGCGATCAGCCGGTCCAGCACCTCCTCGACCTGGGGCGCGATGCGGAAGCGGTGAACGTCCCACCAGACGCGCAGCCAGCGCAGCAGCTTGCCGCGCTCGGCCTGGGGCAGGGCGGCCCAGATCGCTTGGCCGTCGCGGCGCACCTGGTCCAGCGCCGCCTGCCAGGGCAGGCCGGCATCGCTGTCGCGCCGCACCGCCTCGCGGATGCGGCGCAGCAGCTCCAGCGCGCTGCGCGCCGGCTTTTCGGCGAAATCCACCGTCGATTCCGGATAGTCGAAGGCATGCTCGCGCGAGCGCAGGCCGCGCCGCGACAGCGCCAGGATGCGGCCGGCAAAGCCCTGCCGGTCGAGGCTGGCGATCACGTCGGCCGAGGTCAGCCCGGTGCCGACCACCAGCACCCGGCGCGCCGATTGCGCCACCGCTGCCAGCTGCCGGCCTTGTCCCGAGGGATCGGCGATCAGCCGCGGCGAATCGCGCAGCGCGGCAAGGGCGCGGGGAATGCCGGGCGGCGGATGGCTGGTCGCGATGACCACGCGGTCGGCGGCCAGCTCGCCGCCATCGTCCAGCCGGATGCGGAACCCCGCCTTGCGGACGACCTCGATGGCGCGGGCGCGCAGATGGCGGATGCGCCCGGTCGCCAGATAGGGCTGCAGGTTGGCGTTCACGTAATCGGCCACCAGCCGGCGCTGCGGGAACAGCGCCCCGTTCGCGGCCCGGCTGCCGGGGGAAAGCCCGGCGCCGCTGGTCTCGATCCAGTGCTGGAGGCCGCCCTCCTCGGCGCAGTCCATGGTCATGCGCGCGGCGGGGACATTGATGCGATGGCTGGGATCGGCGGTCGAATAGGCCAGGCCCTCGCCCAGCCGGGGACGCGGCTCGATCACCAGGATCGCGGCGGGCGCCGACAGCGCGCGCGCCAGATGCCAGGCGACCGTCGAGCCGCTGAAGCCGCCGCCGATGATCGCCACGACCGGCATGGCCGCGGCCGGCTGGTTCGGGCCCAGATCCTTCATGCGACCTCATCCATCATCGGGTCCGGGACGGCCTGGCCTGCGAGAGGCGCGGCGCCTTCGCCGGCCAGCCGCCAGGCGATCAGCTCGGTGATCGCCAGCTGCCGCAGGCCGTGGCGGCTGGCGAAGGCCTGCAGCGCCGGGCCGCGCATCATGCTGCCGTCGTCGTTGACCAGTTCGGCCAGCACGCCGACGCCGGGCAGGCCTGCGCGGCTGGCCAGCTCCCAGGCGGCCTCGGTGTGGCCGGGCCGGGCCAGCACGCCGCCGGGCTGCGCGCGCAGCGGGAACATGTGGCCGGGCCGGCGCAAGGCCGCCGGATCAGGGTGCCCGGCAAGCGTGCGCAGGGTCAGCAGCCGGTCCTGGGCCGAGACGCCGGTGCCGCAGGCCGCCGCGTCGCAGCTGACGGTATAGGCGGTCCCGTTCGGGTCCTGGTTGCCCTGCACCATGGGCGGCAGGTCGAAGCCGGCGCAGCGCGCCGGGTCCATGGCCGCGCAGAGGATGCCGGTGGTGTGGCGCACCATGAAGGCCACCTCAGCCGGCCCCATGGCCGCGGCGGCGCCGATCAGGTCGCCCTCGTTCTCGCGGTCCTCGTCATCGGTGACGATGACCAGCCGCCCGGCGGCGATATCGGCGATAGCGGCCCGCACATGCGCGTCAAGCCGTTCCGGGGTTTTCACGGTCATGGAGACCTCCTGCCTTCGGTTTCGCCAAGGACCGGCAGCCTTGGCGCATTGTCGTGGAAAAACCCTGCCTGCATGGCGCGGGGCAGGACGGCATCCCGGATTTCGTCCGGAAAGCCTTGGGGCCTGGCCGGGTGGGCGAGGGGTTCGCCGCTGTCCCGCGGGCCGGCGCGGCGGCCCATGCCGATGAAGGGAAAGCCCATGGCATTGCTCAGGAGGCGGCGCGGGCGCGAATGTCGAAGGCGCCGCCGGTCTGGCTGCTGCCGCGCAGCGTCACCGCCTGCTTGCCCAGCAGCGGAAAGACCAGCTCGGCAAAGCGGATCGATTCTTCCAGATGCGGATAGCCGGACATGATGAAGGTCTCGATGCCCAGCTCTTGGTATTCGCGCATCCGCGCCGCGACCGTCTCGGGGTCGCCGACCAGGGCCGTGCCGGCGCCACCACGCACCAGCCCGACCCCGGCCCAGAGATTCGGCGCGATCTCCAGCTTGTCGCGGCTCCCCCCGTGCAGCGCGGCCATGCGGCGCTGCCCGACCGAATCCATGGTCGCGTAATTCGCCTGCGCCCGGGCGATGTCGTCGTCGGTCAGGCGGCTGATCAGGCGCTCGGCCTCGGCCCAGGCCTCGGCCTCGGTCTCGCGCACGATGGCGTGCAGGCGGATGCCGAAGCGGACCTTGCGGCCGTGTTTCGCGGCGCGGGCCCGCACATCGGCGATCTTCGCGGCCACGGCCGGGCGCGGCTCGCCCCAGGTCAGATAGGCATCGACATGCTTGCCGGCCAACTCGTGCGCCGCCTCGGAAGAGCCGCCGAAATACAGCGGCGGATAGGGTGCCTGCGGGCCGGGATGGAAGTTCCTCGCCCCCTCGACGCGGATGTGCTTGCCGTGGAAATCTACCGTTTCGCCCTGCATCAGCCGCTTCCAGACCGTCAGGAACTCCTCGGCGTTCTCATAGCGGCCGTCATGGCTGAAGAAGGCGCCGTCGGCGGCCAGTTCGCGCGGGTCGCCGCCCGGCACCACGTTCAGCAGCAGCCGCCCGCTAAGCGCCTCGTCCAGCGACGCCGCCTGCCGCGCCGCGGCGGTCGGGCCGCTGATCGAGGTGCGCAGCGCCACCAGCAGCTTGACCCGCTGCGTCACGGGCGCCAGCGCCGCCGCCGCCACCCAGGGATCGAGACAGCTTGCCCCGGTCGGGATCAGCATGCCGTCATAGCCCAGCCGGTCCACCGTGGTGCCGATGTCGCGCAGATAGGCGGTGCTGGGCGCGCGGCCGAAATCCGAGATGCCCAGATAGCGCGTGTCGCCCGAGCTGGGCAGGAACCAGAAAACCTCCGGCGTGGTCATTCCGCAGCCTCCGTGTAACGCGGGTCCGTTCCCTCGAATGCCGAGGGGCGGCTGGCATCGGCGACGCTTTCGCGACCGATGTAGTGCCGGCGCCATTGCGCGGCGGGATGGCTGTCGCGCACCCGGCCGCCCGGGTCGCCCAGCAGCTTTTCGCGCAGCGTGCCGGACGCGTATTCCGTCTGCGCCCGGCCGCGCTTGCGCAGCTCGGGCACCACGAAGTCGATGAAATCCGTGGTCGAGGCCGGGGTGACGGCATAGGCCAGGTTGAACCCGTCCACGCCGCCCTCGTCGACCCATTTCTCCAGCGCGTCGGCCACGGTTTGCGGCCCGCCGACCAGCACCGGGCCGAGTCCGCCGATCGAGCGCCTGCGGATCACGTCGCGCACCGTCCAGGCTTCGCCGTCGGCCGCCAGCGATTCCAGCGTGGTGCGCAGGCTGTCGTTCTCTACCGCCGCCAGCGGCTGGTCGGGGTCGAGCGTCGAGAAGTCCAGCCCGGTCCAGCCGCCGTAAAGCGCCAGCGCCCCCTCGGCGCTGGCATAATCCAGGTATTCCTCATACTTGCGCCGCGCGGCCTCGTCGGTCGGGCCGGTGACGACGGTCAGCAGGGCGAAGATCTTCAGGCTGTCCGGTTCGCGTCCGGCCTCGGCCACCTCGGCGCGGATGGCATCGGTCAGCTTCCGCGCCGTCCCGGGGCTGGTCGCCAGCACGAACATCGCCTCGGCATGGCGCGCCGCGAACTGCCGGCCGCGCGAACTGGCCCCGGCCTGGAAGATCACCGGCGTGCGCTGCGGCGAGGGCTCGCAAAGATGGAAGCCGGGAACCTTGAAATACTCGCCCTCGTGCCGGATCGGATGGACCTTGCGCGCGTCGGTGAAGATGCCCCTTTCCTTGTCGCGCAGGACGGCGCCGTCCTCCCAGCTGCCCTCCCACAGCTTGTAGGCGACTTCCATGTATTCCTCGGCCAGGTCGTAGCGGGCGTCATGGGCGATCTGGCGCTCCATGCCGATATTCCTCGCGGCGCTGTCCAGGTAGGAGGAGACCACGTTCCAGGCCACCCGGCCCTTGCTCAGGTGGTCCAGCGTCGAAAGCCGGCGCGCCAGCAGATAGGGATGCTCGAAGGTCACCGCCGCGGTGATGCCGAAGCCGAGATCCCGCGTCACCGCCGCCATGGCCGAGATCGCCCCGAACGGATCGTTCACCGGCACCTGCGCCGCGTCGCGCAGCGCCGCCTCGGCCGAGCCGCGATAGACGTCGTAGACCCCCACCACATCGGCGATGAACAGCGTGTCGAAGCAGCCGCGCTCAAGCTCGACGGCGAGGTTGGTCCAGTATTCCAGATCGTTGTAGCGCCAGGCCTGGCTGGAGGGATGCCGCCACGTCCCCGCCGCCTGATGGCCGACGCAGGTCATGTCGAAGGCGTTGAGGATGATGCGCTTTTTCGCTGGAATGGTCATGATCGCTCCGACAATTCAGCCCGCTGCGCGCAGGGGCGCCGCCTGCCGGCTGGGAAGATGCGCGGCGAACTGCGCCACCGCCCGGTCCAGCCGCTGCGAGGCGGATCCGGAAGCCAGCGCCTCGCCGTCGAAATCCGAGGACGAGACATAGAGCCCCGTCGCCAGCGTATGGGCCTCGAAAAAGCCGAAGACCGGCCGGAGCTGGTGTTCGATCACCAGCGCATGACGATCGCCGCCGCCGGTCGCCGCCAGCAGAACCGGCTTGCCGGCCAATGCGGCCGGGTCCAGCAGATCGATGAAATGCTTGAACAATCCGGTATAGCTACCCTTGTGGACCGGGCTGGCGACGATCAGCGCATCGGCCTGCAGAAAGGCGTCCAAATGCGGGCGCAGCCCGGAACCATGCGGCTGGCGCAGCGTGCCGAAATCCGCCCCCAGATCGCCGATGTCGAAGACATGCGCGCTGCCGCCGAAACGGGCGACGGCGCGATCTGCGGCCTCGGCCACCAGCAGGCGGGTTTTCGAGGGGCGGCTCCAGGAGCCGGCGAAGGCGACGAAACGGGGTCCAGGCACGGGCATTTCCCTAAAAGACGACTTGGTTGGTAGTGAAAACATAGGCCCGCGCCCCCAGCTCGGCCATTCCAAACTCGGGCGCCGCCGGAGACGGGGCTTGTCGCGGGGGCCGGCCGGCAGAGAAGATCGTTCCTCCGCGCCCGGCCCGCGGCCCTGGGCGGGGCGGTCGCGGGGGCGGCGGGATCACGCAGGGTTGCCACTGGCCTTTTCCGGCAAAGCCCCGCATTAGCCTGGGCACGCAACCGAATCCCCGAGGGACGTGATGGGCTATTTTCCTGACTGGCGCCCGGCCGCCGGCGCCACGGTGCTACCCGATGAAAAGCTGCCGCTGGCCCAGGCCCTGCCGATGAGCCTGCAGCACCTGCTGGCGATGTCCGGCTCGACCATTCTGGCGCCGCTGATCATGGGTTTCGACCCCAATGTCGCGGTGTTCTTTTCCGGCATCGGCACGCTGCTGTTCTTCCTGGTCACCGGCGGGCGCGTGCCCAGCTATCTGGGCTCGTCCTTCGCCTTCATCGCGGTCATCATGGCGGCGACCGGCTTTGCCGGGCAGGGCGCGAACCCCAACATCGCCGTGGCGCTTGGCGGCATCGTCGCCGCCGGCCTCGTCTATGCGCTGATCGGCCTGATCGTCATGGCCATCGGCTCGGCCTGGGTCGAGCGGCTGATGCCGCCGGCGGTGACCGGGGCCATCGGCATGTCCATCGGCCTGAACCTGGCGCCGGTGGCGGTCCGGCAGCTGACCGGCAGCCACGCGCATCTGGCCATCGCCGCGGCGACGGTGCTGTGCATGGCGCTGGTCTCGGTCTACGGCCGGCAGGCGACGCGCAGGATCGCGGTGCTGATCGCGCTGCTGTTTGGCTATGCGCTGGTGCTGGTTTGCGGCAACGGGCTGGGGCTGGTGCCGGGCATCGATTTCGCCGCCGTCGCCGCCGCGCCCTGGTTCGGCGTGCCGAATTTCACCGCGCCGCGTTTCGAATGGTCGGCGATCACCCTGATCGCCCCGGTCGCCATCGTGCTGGTGGCCGAGAACCTGGGCCATATCAAGGCCCTGGGCGCGATCACCGGGCAGAACATGGACCGCTATATCGGCCGAGGCTTTCTGGGGGACGGGCTGGCCACCATGCTGGCCGGCGCGGGCGGCGGCACCGGCGTCACCACCTATGCCGAGAATATCGGCGTGATGGCGATGACCCGGGTCTATTCGACGCTGATCTTTCCCATGGCGGCCGCCATCGCGATCCTGCTGGGCCTGTCGCCGAAATTCGGCGCCATCCTGCAGACCATCCCGGCGCCGGTGCTGGCCGGGCTTGCGGTCTGCGTCTTCGGCCTGATCGCCTCGGCCATGGCGCGGATCTGGGTGGACAACCGGGTCGATTTCTCGGACCCGCGCAACCTGTTCACGGTGGGCGTGGCGCTGATCTTCGGCGCCGGCGACTTCACCGTCACCATCGGCAGCTTCGCGCTGGGGGGCATCGGCACCTCGACCTTTGCGGCGCTGCTGCTTTACCAGCTGCTGGGCATCCGCCGCCGGGCCGAGGGCTGATTCGCGCCCGGCCGCGCCCGGCGGCCGGCGCGGGCGACGGATTCCTGCGCAAATTCGCCTTTTGCGCCGGCATGGTTCCGCTGAATCCGCGCGCGGCGCCAGTTGCCAATGGACGCTGGCGCCCGGACGTATTAGGAAGACCGGCAAAAGCGCGGGCGCGCCCGCCCGCGTCACACGCAAGAACAGAGCAGAACCGAGCACAGTGATGCAATCCGGCAAAAGCGCGGCCCAGACCGTCGCGACCGTGAAGCCTTTACAGATCCGCGGCCGCACCTTCACGGCCATCGCGCTGCATCTGTCCGGCCGGCCGGACCGGGCCTTCTTCGAGGCGCTGGAGGCACGGCTGAACCAGACGCCGCTGTTCTTCGACAACGCGCCCCTGGTGGTGGACCTGGAGCAGGCCCAGGGGCTGGACAGCGCCGCCGAGCTGATTCAGCTGACCGCCGAGCTGCGCCGGCGCAAGCTGTCGGTCTTTGGTGTGCAAAGCGGCACGGCCGCGCAGGCCCGGGCGGCGGCCGAAGCCGGGCTGATCTCGTTGCCCGGCGGCCGCGACATCGCGCTGGAGCGCGTCTCGCGGCAGGGCAGCCGCCCCGAACCCGTGCGCGAGCCCGCCCCGGCCCCGGCGGCGAAGGAGCCTGCGAACCGCATGGTCACCCAGCCGGTGCGCTCGGGCCAGACGGTCTTTGCCGATCGCGGCGACCTGATCGTCGTGGGCTCGGTCGGCTCGGGGGCCGAGGTGATCGCGGCGGGCAACATCCATATCTACGGCCGGCTGCGCGGCCGGGCGCTGGCCGGGGTGCATGGCGATGCCTCGGCGCGGATCTTCTGCCATGCGCTGGATGCCGAGCTGCTGGCCATCGCCGGCCTCTACCGCACCAGCGAGAATCTGGGGCCCGACACGCCGCGGCAGCATGTGCAGGTCTATCTTCAGGGCGAGGTGCTGCGCATCGAGTCCCTCACATGACCCATGATCGAAAGGAAACGCTCGTGAGCAAGGTTATCGTAGTCACCTCTGGCAAGGGCGGCGTCGGCAAGACCACCTCCTCGGCGGCCATCGGCGCGGGGCTGGCCATGCGCGGCCACAAGACGGTCGTCATCGACTTCGACGTGGGCCTGCGCAACCTGGACATGATCATGGGCTGCGAGCGGCGCGTGGTCTTCGATTTCATCAACGTCATCCAGGGCGATGCCAAGCTGAAGCAGGCGCTGATCAAGGACCGTCGGCTTGAGAACCTGCATGTCCTGCCGACCTCGCAGACCCGCGACAAGGACGCGCTGACGCAAGAGGGCGTCAAGAAGGTGCTGGACGAGCTGCGCGAGGATTTCGACTATATCGTCTGCGACAGCCCCGCCGGGATCGAGCGCGGCGCGCATCTGGCGATGTATTTCGCCGACGAGGCGGTGGTGGTGACCAACCCCGAGGTTTCCTCGGTCCGCGACAGCGACCGGGTGCTGGGGCTGTTGAACAGCAAGACGGCGCTGGCCGAAAAGGGCGACGGCAGCGCGGTCAAGGCGCAGCTGCTGCTGACCCGCTTTGACCAGAACCGCTCGGCCAGCGGCGAGATGATGAGCGTGCAGGACGTGCTGGAGATCCTGGCCATCCCGCTGCTGGGCATCATCCCGGAAAGCACCTCGGTGCTGAAGGCTTCGAACGAGGGCACGCCGGTGTCGCTGGATGAGAAATCGCCGGCCGGCAAGGCCTATATGGACGCCGTCGGCCGGCTGGTCGGCGAGCAGATCGAGATGCGGGTGAACCCCGGCGAGCAGCGCCGCGGCTTCTTCCAGCGGCTTCTGGGACGGACGGCCTGACCATGTTCGGTTTCTCATTCCGCCAGCGAAAGCCCAGTTCGGCGCAGACCGCCAAGGAGCGCCTGCAGATCCTGCTTGCGCATGAGCGTTCCAGCGGCGGGTCCAATCCGGATTTCCTGCCCCTGCTGCAGCGCGACATCTTGGAAGTGGTGCGCCGGCACATGGAGATCGACAGCGACGCCGTGGATGTCAAGCTGGAGCGCAGCGACGATCTGTCGAGCCTGGAGATCAACATCGAGCTGCCCTATGCCAAGCAGCTGAAGGCGCGGACGGCCAGCTAGGGCCGCGCCCGTCCCGGCATGGACGGCCCGCCCGGGCAAGGGCGGGCCGCTTCTCGGTCAAAGCGCGCCTTTCTCCATCTCGGCGGCGATATGCTCGGCCTGGCGGATCGCCAGCGCGACGATGGTCAGCGTCGGGTTCTCGGCCGCCGAGGTGGTGAAGACCGAACCGTCCGACACGAACAGGTTCGGGACGTCATGCGCCTGGCCCCATTTGTTCACCACCCCGTCGCGCGGATTGTCCGACATGCGGTTGGTGCCGAGGTTATGCGTGGACGGGTAGGGCGGCGTCGGCAGGATGCGCGTCGCCCCGGCCGCGCGATAGATCCGCTCGCCCGCGGCATAGGCATGGTTGCGCATGGCGATGTCGTTGGGATGGTCGTCGTAATGCACGTTCGGCACCGGCAGGCCGAAACGGTCCTTTTCGCTGCGGTTCAGGGTGATGCGGTTCGTCTCTTGCGGCAAGTCCTCGCCCACGATCCACAGGCCGGCCATGTTCTCGTAGCTGTCCAGCGCCGTGGTGAACTCACGCCCCCAGCCGCCGGGGTCCATGAAGGCCGCCATGAAGGGGATGCCCAGGGCCAGAGTCTCCAGTTCATAGCCGCCGACGAAGCCGCGCGAGGGGTCGTGATGCGCCTCGTCCTGCACGATGCCGGCCATGGTGGTGCCGCGCCATATCCGCACCGGGCGCTCGAAGATCGCATAGACCGAGCCGGTGGTGTGGCGCGTGTAGTTGCGGCCGACCTGGCCCGAACTGTTCGCCAGCCCGTCCGGGAAGCGGTCCGAGGCCGAGGCCAGCAGCAGCCGCGGGCTTTCGATGGAATTGCCGGCCAGCGCGACGATGCGGGCGCGCTGGAACTGCTCGGTTCCGTCCCTGTCGATATAGCGCACGCCGGTGACCTTGCCGTCCTCGTCATGCTCGATGCGGGTGGCGTGGCTATGGTCGCGCACTTCCAGATTGCCGGTCGCCTCGCCGCGCGGGATGTCGGTATAGGCCGCCGACCATTTCGCGCCCCATTTGCAGCCCTGGAAGCAGAAGCCGGTCTGCTGGCAGGCCATGCGGTCGTCGTTCTCGACCGAATTGATCGCCATGCGCCCGGTCGAGACCTTGCTGTAGCCTGCGGCCTTGGCGCCCTTTTCAAGCACCAGGTAGTTGTTGTTCCCCGGCAGGCCGGGCAGGTCGTTGGTGCGGGTGACGCCCAGCTTCTTCTCGGCCAGATCGTAATAGGGTTCCAGCTCGGCCAGGGTGATCGGCCAGTCCAGCAGGTTCGCGCCATCGACCGGGCCATAGGTCGTCAGCGCCTTGAACTCGTGTTCCTGAAAGCGCAGCGAGGCCCCGGCCCAGTGGATCGAGGTGCCGCCGACCGCCTTGACGATCCAGGCCGGCAGGTTGGCAAAGTCCCGCGCCACCCGCCAGTCGCCCGAGGTGGTGCGCATGTCGCCCCAGCTCAGCTGCGCGAAACTGTCCCATTCGTCGTTGATGTAATCCTCGGGCAGGTAGCGGCCGCCCGCCTCCAGCGCCACGACCTTGACGCCCCTTTGCGCCAGCTCGTTGGCCAGCACGCCGCCGCCCGAGCCGGTGCCGATCACGACCACGACCGAGGCGTCGTCATGCCCGAATTTCGCCACATTGTCAGCCATGTCCGCCTCCCCTCACAGCCAGTCGATGTCGTTGAAGCCGCGCTCGATATAGCCGCCCTGCGAGAAGCTTTCGCCCTCGTAGCCGAAGACCGGCCAGACCTCTTTCTGGTTGTAGAGCCCGGTCACCAGCCCGGCGCGCACGGTCTGGAAAAAGGGCGTGTGCTCGATCAGGCGCAGCATGGCGACGCGGTCCTTTTCCCAGCCCGCGGCCAGGTAGCCGTCGAAGCCCTGCGCCTGCGCGACGAGGTTCAGCCCGGCCACGCCCTCCTCGATCATCTGCGCCTGTTCGGGATTGTCATGCGCCTTGACGGCGATGGCATAGAAGCGGTCGGCGATGCGGTCATGCGGATAGATGTCGCGGGCCATCTGGATCAGCACCGCCATGGTCTCGGGCTTCAGCGCCGCGGTCTCGACCGCCCAGGCCGCATCGCGGGCGGCGACGAAGCCCGAGCCGACCACGAAGGTCGCCCCCGCCGCCATGGCACGCGCCAGCAGGCCGCGCCGGGTCAACCCCCTGACATCGCTGCCAGAGGGGGATATGTGGGTGACAGTCATCTCACTCCTCCCTGAGTTGGTTGGCCCGCCCCTCCCGGCGGGCTGCCTGCCTAGAGGTAACGGCCTGCGCGCTGCAGCACCTCGATCTCGTATCCGTCCGGGTCCTTGATGAAGAAGAAGCGGGCGATGACCTCGCCGCCGGGGGCGAAATCCACCAGCTTGCGCGGGGCCAGACCCAGATCGGTCAGCCGCCGGTGCTCGGCCGCGACATCCTCGACCGAGACGGCCAGATGGCCGTAGCCGTCGCCCAGCTCATAGGGCTGCTGGCGGCCCTTGTTGATGGTCAGCTCCAGCTCGAAGGTGCTTTCGGCATTGGCCAGATAGACCAGCGTGAAGCTGTCGAAATCCAGCCGCTCGACCGGCTCCAGCCCGAAGGCCGCCTTGTAGAAGGCCAGCGAGCGCGCCTCATCCGTCACGCGGATCATCGAGTGAATCATCTTGGCCATGCGGACCCCTTTTTCCGATCTTTGCACCAGTATCGGAAGCGCCGGGGCCCTGCGGGTAGCATCATGCTACCACGTGGCGGTTTTTCGGGCCTTTTCTTCCTTGGCGCCGGCCGGGCGGGGATCAGGCCGCCTGCGCCACCCGCTGCGCCGCCTTGCGGAAATCCTGCGCGCCGCGGCCGCGCAGCTCCAGCTGCACCAGGCAGGCGCAGCGCAGGAGCGAGGTGAAATTCACCGGCTCGCCGCCCAGCTGCAGCACCTCGGATTGCAGCGTGGACAGGAAGGCGGGCGTGGCCATGCCCTCGCCGGCGGCGATCTCGTCGATGATGTCCCAGAAGGCCTGTTCCAGCCGGATCGAGGTGCTTTGCCCGTTCAGCCGCAGCTTGCGGGTCACCGGCTGATAGCGGCGCGGGTCCTGGCGCGAGAAGACTTCACACATGACATGGTTCCCAGACTGGCAGGCGGGTTCGGCCGATCATAGCACGCGCCGCGGCATTTGCTACGCGCGCTTGATCGTCGCCGCGCGATGGCGCAAACCGGGCCGGAACCGGCGGCGGGGGACGGGATGACGGCGGCAGGAACGGTTTTGCGGGTCAGGCTGACCCCGCCCTGGCTTCTGGCCGATCTGGGGCGGCAGCGGCGGGTCCTGTCCTTTGCCCCGCACCGCCCCGGCTTCGAGGCGGCGCGGCATATCCTGCTGCGCCAGGTCCGCGACGCCGAACTGGGCCCCGAACTGGACGCGACCCGCTGGCTGGCGGCCGAGATGGCGCGGATCGGCCATGCCGGGGCGGTGGGCATGATGACCTCGCGCGCGCTGCGCCATCACCGGCTGGCCTGTGCCGGCCCGGTGGCCTGCCTTGCCACCGTGGGGCTGGGCAATGCCGAGCGGGTCGGCCGCCGCCGCATGGTGCCGCCGCGCGGCCATGGCACGATCAACATCGTCCTGCTGGTCGAGGAGGGGCTGACCGATGCCGCGATGATCGAGGCGCTGAGCATCGTCGCCGAGGCCCGCACCGCCGCCATCCTGAGCGCCGGAATCGAGCTGCCGACCGGGCGCGCTACCGGCACCGGCACCGATTGCATCGCTGTGGCCTGCGATGCCGGCGGCACGGCCTTCGCCGGGCTGCACACCGCCCTGGGCGAGGCGATCGGCGCCGCGGTGCACGATGCGGTGCTGGCCGGGGCGCTGGCCTGGATGGCCGAGCACGGCAGCCGCTCGCCCCCGACCGCGCCGGACCTTTGCCATCCGTGCCCGGCGCCCGGCGGCGCCGATCCCTGACGGTTTGCGCGGCGACGTTCGGGCGCGGCGCGGCCCGGCTTCTGCGGAGGAGCAACTTACCCCACAATTATTTCATTGTGGGGTAGCGGCGCTTCCGCTATCCTGCCCCACAGGAAAAAATCCGTGGGGTAGGGGTATGGCACAGCATCTTTCCGCGGTGGCGGTGGCGGCCTGGACCGATCTGCTGCGGCATCTCAAGGATGCCGCGGTCAGCGAGCTGCGCGGCACGCCGCGGCTGAAGAAGGTCGGGCAGAAGGGCTATTGGTACGACCATTTCCGCATCGGCGACAAGACCGTCGACCGCTATATCGGCGAGGACGGCGAGGAACTGCGCGCCCGTCTTGCCCGGCAGGAGGCGCTGCGCGAGGCCGAGCGGCAGAGCCAGCGCGAACGCTCGCGGCTGATGCGCATCCTGCGGGCCGAGGGCTGCCTGATGACCGACCGCGGCTCGGGCCAGGTGATCTCGGCCATGGCGCGGGCCGGGGTGTTCCGCCTGGGCGGCACGCTGGTCGGCACCCAGGCGTTCCGCTGCTACGAGGGCGAGCTGGGCATCCGCATCGGCTTCGACCAGAGCGCAATGACCGACGACATCGACATCGCCAGTTTCGAGCGGCTGTCGCTGGTGCTGGGGGACCAGGTGACCGAGCCGCTGGCCGAGGTGTTCCGCGACCTGCGCTTCGACCCCTTGCCCTCGCTCGAAGGGCAGCGGGTCTGGCGCTGGCGCCAGGGCGAGCAGCAGACGCTGGTCGAGTTCCTGACCCCCTGTTTCGACGGCACCGAGGGGCTGCGCGACCTGCCGGCGCTTGGCGTCTCGGCGCAGAGCCTGCATTACCTGAACTTCCTGATCGCCCAGCCGATCCGGGTGCCGCTGCTATACCGCGCCGGCTTCCTGATCCAGGTGCCGCGTCCCGAGCGTTACGCCATCCACAAGCTGATCGTCGCCGACCGCCGGCGCGAGGGGCCCGATGCGCTGAAGGCGCGCAAGGACCGCGCGCAGGCCGAGTTCCTGATCGAGGCGCTGGCCGAGGAACGCCCCGATGATCTGCGCGACGCCTATGAGACGGCGATGGCGCAGGGCCCGTCCTGGCGTGCGCGGCTGGCTGCGACGCTGGCGCGGATGCCGCATCTGCGCGACCGGTTGCAGGCGCTTTAGCCGGGGCGGAAATCGGCGGGCTTGATGCCGTGGCGCGCCAGCTTGTCGTAGAAGGTCTTGCGCGGCAGGCGCAGCCGGGTCATGGCCTGGGTCGCATTGCCTTGGGCCAGCCGCAGCGCCTCGCGGATCAGCCCGGCCTCGTATTCCGCGACCAGATCGGCAAGGCCCGGCGCCTCCCCGCCCTCCTGCGGCGGATCGAAGGGCGTCAGCCCCAGCGCATGGCTTTCGGCGAATTGCTGCAATTCGCGCAGGTTGCCGGGCCAGCCATGGCCGGCCAGCCGCGCCTTGACCGCGCCCGTGACCGGCGCCACCGGCAGGTTCAGCCGCGCCGCCGCCGCCAGCAGGAAATGCCTAAACAGCGCGGGAATGTCCTCGCGCCGCTCGACCAGCGGCGGCAGGGTCAGGGTGACGCCCGAGAGCCGGTAATAAAGGTCGCTGCGAAACGCCCCCTCCTGCATCAGCCGTTCCAGGTCGGCGCGGCTTGAGGCGATGACGCGCAGGTCCAGCGGCCGGGGCGCGGCACTGCCGGGCGGCTGGATCTCGCGCGCCTCGATCAGCGCCAGCAGGCGGGCCTGCAGGGCCGGGGCCAGCGCGTCGATCTCGTCCAGATACAGCGTGCCGCGATGGGCGGCCTCCAGCCGTCCGGGGGCGCGGAGGGCGCGGCCCTGCGGCTCGGCGCCCAGCATCTCGGTCTCGAAGCGCGCCTCGTCCAGCGCGGCGCAGGCGACATGGACGAAGGCGCGGGCGCGGCGCGGGCTTTGGCGATGGATGGCGCGCGCCACGGTTTCCTTGCCCGAGCCGCCGGGGCCGAGGATCAGCACGTCGCCGCCGGTCTCGGCCATCCGGGCGACGGTCTCGCGCAGATGCTGCATGAAGGGGCTTTGCCCGACCAGCCGGGTCTCGCGCGCGGCGCTGTCCTGTTGCTGGCGGCGCAGCGCGCGGTTTTCCAGCACCAGCGCCCGGCTGGAGGCCGCCCGCGCCAGCGCCGCCGCCAGCGTGCCGCCGCCGACCGGCTTGGTCAGGAAGTCGTAGACGCCCTGCTTCAGCGCGGCGACCGCCATCGGCACGTCGCCGTGCCCGGTCAGCAGGATCACCGGCAGGTCGGGATCCAGCGCATGGATGCGCTCGAACAGCTGGAAGCCGTCCATGCCCGGCATGCGCACATCCGACAGCACCACGCCCGGCCAGTCGGGGCCAAGGCCGCCAAGCGCCTCGGCCGGGTCGGTGAAGGCTTCGGCGCGGAACCCGGCCAGTTGCAGCGCCTGCAGCTGTGCCTCCAGAAGGTCGGGATCGTCATCGACAAGGCGGACAAGGCGGGCGTCGGGGGCGGGTGCGTCGGTCATGCGGCTTTCGGCAGGTCGAGATGGAAGGTCGCGCCTTCGCCGGCGCGCGGCGGCTCGGCCGCGAGGCTGCCGCCGAAATCCCGCGCGATCTCTTGCGAGATCACCAGCCCAAGGCCCAGCCCCTCGGGCTTGCTGGTGGCGAAGGGGGTGAAAAGGCCGGCGGCGATCCCCGGCGAAAGGCCCGGACCGTTGTCCGAGACGCTGAGCCGCAGCACCGGCCCGTCCTCTTGCAGGGTAAGGCGGATTTCCGGGTCGGCCCGGCCCTCCAGCGCCTCCTGTGCGTTCTGGATCAGGTTGACGAGGATCTGCTCCAGCCGCACCGTCTCGGCCATGACCCGCAGGTCGGGCGGGATCTCGGGCAGGATCAGCCGGATGTCCTGCGCCCGGCGGCGGCTGGCGGTCAGAAGCAGCGCCGCGTCCAGCGCGTCCTTCAGCGGAACTGGGCCCAGCTCGCCCGTGGCCTTGCGGGCAAAGCCGCGCAGCTCGGTGGTGATCTGGGCGATGCGGTCGGTCATGCGCAGGATCTGGCCCAGGTTGCGATCCAGATCGGGCGCGCCCTCGGGCAGCATATGGCGGCCGTTCTCGGCCAGCAGGCGGATGGTGGCCAGGGGTGTGTTCACCTCATGCGCGACGCCGGCGGTGATCTGGCCCAGCGTCGCCAGCTTGTTGGCCTGCACCATTTCGCCCTGCAGCTGCGCCAGGCGCTGTTCGGCGGCGCGGCGCTCGCGCATCTCGTCGGACAGGTCGCGGGTGCGCGCCTCGACCGCCCGTTCCAGATCGGCGCGATAGCGGCGCTCGGTCTCGGCGCGGCGGACGGCGCGGGTGCGGGCACGCAGCCCCCAGAGCCCGCCGCCCAGCAGCAGCGTGAACAGGAAGCCGACCGTCCCCGCCGCCAGCAGCGCCGCCCGCGCCGCCTCGGCCGAAGAGGCGCGGACCCACAGCACCCAGCCCGCCCCCGGCACCTCGCGCCGGGCCGAGACCTGTCCGGCCGCGGCCGGCGGCAGCGGCGCGAAGCGCAGCCCGGGGGCACTTGCCAGGATCACCTGCCCGGCGGCGTCGCTGACCAGCGTGGTCTCGGCCGCCCGGGCCCAGCCCTGCTCCATGGCGTCGAATTCCACCTTCACCACGATGACGCCCAGCGGCGCGTCCCCGACGGGCACGTCATGCGACAGATAAAGCCCCGGCCGCCTGCTGACCGTGCCAAGCGCGAATTGCGTCGCCTCGCCCCGCAGCAGGGCCTCGCTGAAATAGCTGCGGAAACTGTAATCCGAACCGACGAAACTGTCGGGATCGTGCCAGTTCGAGGCGGCGATCGCCACGCCGTCGCGATTCAGCAGATAGATCACCGCGCTGCTGGTCTGTTCCTGCAACCGTTCCAGCTTTTCCGACACGCGCGAGACATTGGCCTGCGACGGCTGGGCCAGCGCCTGGCGCACGGCGGCGTCGTCGGACAGCACCGTGGCCACGGCCCGCTGCTTGGCTAGCACGCTTTCCAGCGTCTGCACCCGGCTCTGGGCGCTGACCGCCAGCCGCTCGGTCAGGGCCCGGGCGGCGCTTTCATGCGCGATGCGGAAGGTCAGCGCCAAAAGTCCCAGCAGCGCCAGCGCCACGGCAGCCGCGACCAGCAGCCGGCCCGGAGTGAGGCGGCGGCCCTCGCCTTGCGAATCGATGGTGGCGGCCATGGTTTCCTTTGCGCTGCGCCTGTGCGGATTTCCACACTAGCAGATCCGCCCTGTGTGGAAAACCACACGGATTTGACCGGTAATGCGCGACAAAAAGCCATGATTACAACGCATTGCTGTCATGCGCCGGGTTTTTGGGCGCCCGGGCCCGGGAATTTATCATGGCCGTCACATCGTCGTCATACGCAGGTCGGAGGAGGCCCCATGCACATCGACACCACGGCCGAGCCGGTCGCTCACGCAGCGCGGCCCTTTTACAGGCATCTTTATTTCCAGGTTCTTTGCGCCATCGTCGCCGGCGCGCTGATCGGGCATTTCTATCCCGAGACCGGCGAGGCGCTGAAGCCCCTGGGCGATGCCTTCATCAAGCTGGTCAAGATGATCATCGCGCCCGTCATCTTCCTGACCATCGTCACCGGGCTGGCCGGCATGGGCACGCTGAAGGGCGTGGGCTCGGTCGTCGGCAAGGCCTTCGGCTATTTCCTGACCTTCTCGACCCTGGCGCTGATCGTCGGGCTGGTCACTGCCAATGTCATCCGGCCCGGCGCCGGCATGAACATCGACCCGGCGACGCTGGATGCCAGCAAGGTCTCGGATTACGCCGCCAAGGCGCATGAATCCTCGCTGACCGGCTTTGTCATGGACATCATCCCGTCCACGATGACCTCGGCCTTCGTCGAGGGCAACATCCTGCAGGTGCTGTTCATCGCCATCCTGTTCGGCATCGGCCTGATCCTGATCGGCGACAAGGGCAAGCCGGTCGTGGCGCTGTTCGAGGCGATCAGCCATGCCGTGTTCCGCATGGTGGACATCCTGATGAAGGCCGCGCCCATCGGCGCCTTCGGCGCCTTCGCCTTCACCATCGGCAAATACGGCATCGCCTCGGTGGTGAACCTGGCGACGCTGGTCGGCACCTTCTACCTGACCTCGGCCCTGTTCGTCATCGTGATCCTGGGCACGGTCTGCATGCTCAACGGCTTCTCGATCTTCCGGCTGATCTCCTATCTCAAGGCCGAGATCCTGCTGGTGCTGGGCACCTCGTCCTCGGAATCGGCGCTGCCCTCGCTGATGGAGAAGATGGAGAAGGCCGGCTGCAAGCGTTCCGTGGTCGGGCTGGTCGTGCCGACCGGCTACAGCTTCAATCTGGACGGCACCAATATCTACATGACGCTGGCGGCGCTGTTCATCGCCCAGGCCACCAATACCGACCTGACGCTGCAACAGCAGATCCTGCTGCTGCTGGTCGCCATGCTGTCGTCGAAGGGCGCGGCGGGCGTCACCGGGGCGGGCTTCATCACCCTGGCCGCGACGCTGTCGGTGGTGCCCACGGTGCCGGTCGCCGGCATGGCGCTGATCCTGGGCGTGGACCGCTTCATGTCGGAATGCCGCTCGATCACCAACTTCATTGGCAATGCGGTGGCCACGGTCGTCGTCAGCCGCTGGGAAGGCGCGCTGGACCGCGGGCAGTTCGACCGCGTGCTGGCCGGCGAGGCCGGGGGCGAGGCCGCGCCGATCCACGACCTGCACGGCGCCCCGGCCGGGCTGCGCCTGAACGAGGCCAGCGCCGACTGAGCCGGCCCATATCGCAGCAAGGGGGCGTCCGCAGGGGCGCCCCTTTTCCGTTCAGGGCGGCGGCGCCGTCGTCTCGCGCGCCATCATCAGCGGCGCCAGCAGCGTCACGGCCGGGATGTCGCGCCCGGCGATGCGGTCCAGCACGATCCGCGCCGCCTTGCGGCCGATCTCGCGCTTGGGCTGGCGGATCGTGGTCAGCGCCGGGGCCAGATGGGACACCAGCTCGATATCGTCGAAGCCGACGATCGAGACATCGCGCGGCACATGATGCCCGGCGCGCTGAAGGCCCGACATGAAGGCGCAGGCCATCTCGTCGGAAAAGGCGAAGATGCCGGTCGGGCGGTCCAAGGGCGGCAGGGCCTGCCAGGCCAGCGCCGCCTGCTGCCCCGATTGCAGGGTGAAATCGCCGGGAAATTCGGTGATCCGCGCATCGCCCGCCGCGTCCATCGCGCCCTCGCGCCGGGCCTTGTGCAGCACGTTGCCGGGCGGGCCGCCGATCAGGCCGATATGCGCGTGGCCAAGCGCACGCAGATGCGCCACGGCCAGCCGCCCGCCCTCGCGATTGTCCAGCATGACCCGGGGCAGGTCCGCGCCCTCGATCCATTCGCAGGCCGTGACCACCGGCGGCAGATCCGCGCGCCCCGCCAGGTCGCCAAAGGGCGCCAGCCCGTCCAGCAGGATGATCCCGTCCGCCCGCGAGGGGTCGAGGAACCGGTCCAGCCGCCTATGCCGCCCGCTATCCTCCAGCGTGTCGGCGACCAGCAGGTCATAGCCCGCGCCGGCCAGTTCGCGGCCCATGCCGTCCAGGATCTTGGCAAAGAACGGATTGCCCAGATTGGGCACCAGCGCCACGACGCAGCCGGTCCGCTGCTTGCGCAGGTTCCGCGCGGCGTGGTTCATGCGATAGCCGGTCTCGGCCACGGCCTGCATCACCGCCTCGCGCGTGGCCTTCGCCACCACCCCCGGATTGGACAGCACCCGGCTGACGGTCGAGGCCGACACGCCCGCGCGCTGCGCGACATCCGACAATCTGGCCCGTCCGGGCGGGGTCCGGCTTTCCATCGCCCAAGGTTACGCGCGCCGCGCGGCCGGGCGCAAGAAAATGTTTGCAATCGATTGCAGACCAGTGCAGCCTGACCCTGGGGAGAGAGGGAAACCATGCGGACCATCAAGGGACCGGCGCTGTTCCTGGCGCAGTTCATCGGCGAGACGGCGCCCTTCGACAGCTGGGACGGCATCACCCGCTGGGCCGCCGATTGCGGCTATCGGGGCGTGCAGGTGCCGACCGGCGACCCGCGCATCCTGGATCTGGAGCGTGCCGGGGACTCGCGGGACTATCGCGACGAATTCCTGGGCATCGCCCGGCAGAACGGCGTCGAGGTGACCGAGCTTTCCACCCATCTGCAAGGCCAGCTTGTCGCCGTGCATCCGGCCTATGACGCCGGTTTCGACGCCTTTGCGCCGCCCGCCCTGCGCGGCAATCCCGGCGCGCGGCAGGAATGGGCGGTCGATCAGGTCGCCTGCGCGATCCGCGTCAGCCGGCTGCTGGGGCTGGACCGGATGGCGACGTTTTCGGGGGCCCTGGCCTGGCCTTACCTCTACCCCTGGCCGCAACGCGCGCCGGGGCTGGTCGAGGCCGCCTTCGACACGCTGGCCGCGCGCTGGCGCCCGCTGCTGGATCTGGCCGAAGAGCACGGGGTGGATCTCTGCTATGAGATCCATCCGGGCGAGGATCTGCACGACGGCGTGACATTCGAGATGTTCCTCGACCGCGTGGACGGGCACCGCCGGGCGAACATGCTTTACGATCCTTCGCACTATCTCCTGCAACAGCTTGATTACCTTCAGAGCATCGACATCTATCACGACCGCATCCGCATGTTCCACGTCAAGGATGCCGAATTCCGCCCGACCGGCCGGCAGGGCGTCTATGGCGGCTATCAGGGTTGGGCCGAACGCGCGGGCCGCTTCCGCAGTCCCGGCGACGGTCAGGTGGATTTCGGCGCGGTATTCTCGAAACTGACGCAATACGGTTTCGACGGCTGGGCGGTGGTCGAATGGGAATGCGCGCTGAAACACCCCGAGGACGGCGCGCGCGAGGGCGCGCGTTTCGTGCGCGACCACATCATCCGGGTCACGCCGCACGCCTTCGACGATTTCGCCGCCAGCCGCGTGGATCGCGCGGCCATCGACAGGGCGCTGGGGCTATGAGACCGGTTCGCCTGGGCATGGTCGGCGGCGGCAGCGGCGCCTTCATCGGCGCCATCCATCGCATCGCGGCGCGCATGGACGGGCGGTTCGTGCTGGTCGCGGGGGCGCTGTCCTCGGACCCCGCGCGCGCGGCGGCCAGCGCCGCCGAACTGGGCATCCGCGGCTATGGCGACTTCGCCGAGATGGCGCGGGCCGAGGCGGCGCGCGAGGACGGGATCGAGGCGGTCAGCATCGTCACTCCGAACCACCTGCACGCCGCCCCCGCTGCGGCCTTCCTGCGCGCGGGCATCCATGTGATCTGCGACAAGCCGCTGGCCGCGACGCCCGAGCAGGCGCGCGAGATCGCCGAGGCAGCGCGGGCCAGCGGCGCGCGGTTCTTCCTGACCCACAACTATTGCGCCATGCCCATGGTGCGCGAGGCCCGTGCGCTGGTGGCCGAGGGCGCGCTGGGGGATATCCGGCTGGTGCAGGCCGAATATCTGCAAGGCTGGCTCGCCGACCGCGCCGACAGCAAGCAGGCCGAATGGCGCACCGACCCCGCCCGCGCCGGGGCCGGGGCCATCGGCGACATCGGCACCCATGCCTGGCAATTGGCGCAATTCGTGACCGGCCAGACACCCGCCTCCCTGTCGGCCGATCTGTCCAGCATGGTGCCGGGCCGCGCGGTCGATGACGATGCGCGGATCGCGCTGCGCTATGCCTCGGGCGCCAAGGGCGGCATCTGGGTCAGCCAGGTCGCCGTCGGGCAGGAGAACGGGCTGTCGCTGCGGGTCTTCGGCACCAAGGCGGCGCTGGAATGGCGCCTGCCCGAGCCCGAGCGGCTGATCCTGTCGCCCAAGGACGGCCCGGCCCGCATCCTGACCCGGGCGCAGGACCGCAGCGCCTCATATCGCACGCCGCCCGGTCATCCCGAGGGGTATCTTGAATGTTTTGCAAATATTTACCGTGATATAGCGAGCATTATTCGAGGAGATTCCAGCTTTCTGGATCGCGTGCCGGGTCTGGAGGCCGGGCTGTCCGGCATGGCGTTCATCGCTGCCGCCCAGGCTTCCTCGGCGCGCGGCGGCACCTGGATCGAGGTCGGGCCATGACCGTGCTGGCGCTCGACAGCGTCTCGAAACGCTTCGGCCCGATCGAAGTGCTGCACGGCGTCAATCTGGCGCTGGAACCGGGCGAGGTCCATGCCCTGATCGGCGAGAACGGCGCCGGCAAGTCCACGATCATGAAGATCCTGGGCGGCTTCCTGGACCCGACATCGGGCCAGATCCTGCTGGACGGCCAGCCCGTCCGGTTCGCCAGCGGGCCCGAAGCCGAGGCGCAGGGCATCGTGGTCATCCACCAGGAATTCAACCTCGCCTCCGACCTGACCGTCGCGGCGAATGTGTTCCTGGGCCGCGAGATCGGCGGCTGGCGGCTGGACCATGCCGCGATGCGGGATGCGGCCGCCGCGCTGCTCAAGCGGCTGGACACCCGCATCGACCCCGAGGCGCGCATCCGCGACCTGTCCGTGCCCGACCGCCAGATGGTCGAGATCGCCAAGGCCCTGTCGCGCAAGGCCCGCGTGCTGATCATGGACGAACCCAGCGCCGTCTTGACCCATCGCGAGGTCGGTGCGCTTTACGCCCAGATCGACCGGCTGCGGGCCGAGGGGGTGGCGATCCTTTACTGCTCGCACCGGCTGGACGAGGTGGCGCATCTGGCCGACCGCATCACCGTGCTGCGCGACGGCCGCGTCGTGCGCCAGGCCTTGCGCGGCGAGCTGACCGAGGACGGCATGGCCACCGCCATGGTCGGCCGCGAATTGCAGGATTTCTATCCGCCCAAGGGCCAGCCGGGCGACCAGCCGGCGCTGGAGGTCCGGGGCCTGACCGTGCCGGGCCGGGTCCGCGACGTCGGCTTCACCCTGCGCCGGGGCGAGGTGCTGGGCATCGCCGGCCTCGTCGGGTCCGGCCGCACCGAACTGGCCGAGGGGCTGGTCGGGCTGCGTCCCTCGACCGGCGAGATCCGGGTTGAGGGCCGGCCCGTCGCCATCCGCAGCCTGCGCGCCGCCTTTGCCGCCGGCCTCGCCTATCTGACCGAGGACCGCAAGGAGGCGGGGCTGCTGCTCGACAAGGGGCTGCGCGAGAACCTGACGCTGGCGACGCTGGAACGCTTCGGCGGCTGGCGGCTGGACACCCGCGCCGAGGATGCCGCGCTGGACAGCGCGACGCGGGAATTCGACATCCGCGCCCCGCGCCGCGACATGCCGGCCGGAAAGCTGTCTGGGGGAAACCAGCAGAAACTGTTGCTGGCCAAGGTAATGCTTCCCGATCCTCGAATTATTCTCATCGACGAGCCGACGCGCGGCATCGACGTGGGCACCAAGCGGCAGATCTATGCCTTCATCCGCAAGCTTGCCGCCGAAGGCCGCAGCCTGATCGTCATCAGCAGCGAGATGACCGAGGTGATCGGCCTGGCCGACCGCGTGCTGGTGATGCGCGGGGGGCGGCTGGCCGGCGAGCTGGCCGGAGAGGACATGACCGAGGACCGCATCGTCCGCCTTGCCATGGGCGTGACCGGAGAAGCCGCATGAAGATCGACCTGCATACCCTTGGCCCGCTTGTCGCTTTGGTCGCCCTGGTGATCCTGGGCGCGGCACTGAACAGCGCCTTCCTGGCGCCGGCGAACATCACCAATGTGCTGGCGCGCTCGGCCTTCATCGGGCTGATCGCGGTCGGCATGACCTTCGTCATCACCGCGGGCGGGCTGGACCTGTCGGTGGGGTCCATGGCCGCCTTTCTGGCCGGCATCGCCATCATCGCCATGAACGCCGCCCTGCCGACGACCGGCCTGAACTGGGGAACGGTCCTGATCGGCATGGGCGTGGCGATCCTTGGCGGCATCGCCGCCGGATACCTGAACGGCGCGCTGGTCACCAAGGCGCGGATCGAGCCCTTCATCGTCACGCTGGGCACCATGGGCATCTTCCGCTCGCTGGTCACGTGGCTGGCCGATGGCGGCACGCTGTCGCTGGATTACGGGCTGCGCACGCTTTACCGGCCGGTCTATTACAGCGGGATCGGCTGGATCACCTGGCCGATCATCGTCTTTGCCATCGTCGCGGTCCTTGGCGAATGGACGATGCGCCATTCCCGCTTCGGCCGGCATGTCGAGGCCATCGGCTCGAACGACCGGGTCGCGCGCTATTCGGCCATCGACGTGAACCGGATGCGGCTTCTGACCTATGTGCTTTTGGGCGTGCTGGTCGGGCTGGCGGTGGTGCTTTACGTGCCGCGGCTCGGCTCGGCCTCGGGCTCGACCGGGGTCCTGTGGGAGCTTGAGGCCATCGCCGCCGTCATCATCGGCGGCACCGCGCTGAAGGGCGGGCGCGGCCGGGTCTGGGGCACGGTGGTCGGCGTGCTGATCCTGTCGCTGATCGACAACATCCTGAATCTGGCCGATCTGGTCAGCCCCTATCTGAACGGGGCGATCCAGGGGGTCATCATCGTTCTTGCTGTCGTCTTGCAGCGGGAAAAACGCACCGCCGAGGAGCGGTGACTGGGGAGGAAGCCAAAGATGAAACGCAGAAGCCTGATGAAAGCCGCGGCCCTGATGGCGGCGATGGGGATCGCCGCCCCCGCCGTCGCGCAGGAGGCCGAGAAGAAGATCATCGGCGTGTCGATCCCGTCCGCCACGCATGGGTTCATGGGCGGGCTGAACTGGCACGCGCAGGACACGATCAAGCGGCTGGGCGCCGCCTATCCCAACCTTGAATTCGTGCTCTCCACCGCCGGCGACCCGGCCAAGCAGGTCAACGACATCGAGGACATGATGGCCACGCGCAACATCGACGCGCTGGTGGTGCTGCCCTTCGAATCCGAGCCGCTGACCGCCCCGGTCAAGGCGGTCAAGGATGCGGGCAAGTTCGTGACCGTGGTGGATCGCGGGCTGAGCCAGGAGGGGATCGAGGATCTTTACGTCGCCGGCGACAACACCGCTTTCGGCCGCGTCGCGGGGGAATATTTCAAGGAGAACCTTGAGCCCGGCGCCAAGGTCGTGGTGCTGCGCGGCATCCCGACCACGCTGGACAACGAGCGCGTCGATGCGTTCCGGGCGGCGCTGGAGGGGTCCGAGGTCGAGATCCTCGACATGCAGCACGGCAACTGGAACCGCGACGACGCCTTTGCGGTGATGCAGGACTATCTGGCGAAATATCCGCAGATCGACGCGGTCTGGGCGGCCGACGACGACATGGCCATCGGCGTGCTCGAAGCGATCTCGGCCGCGAACCGGCAGGACGAGATGTGGGTGATCGGCGGCGCCGGCATGAAGGAAATCGTCAAGCGCATCATGGAGGGCGACAAGCAGCTGCCGGTGAACGTGACCTATCCGCCGGCGCTGATCTCCTCGGCCATCGAGATGACGGCGCTGAACTTCGTGTCGAATGCGCCGATGACCGGGCGCTTCATCATCAGCAGCCAGCTCATCACCCCCGAGAACGCCGAGCAGTTCTACTATCCCGACAGCCCGTTCTGAGCGGCCGGCCGCAGCCCCGCCAGCTTGTCGGGGTTGCGGGTGATGAAGATGGCGGCGACGCGGCCTTCCTCGATCTGCAGGGCGGTGGTTTGCAGATGGCCGCCGACGCGGCTGAGAAAGCCGGGCAGGCCGTCGATGGTGACGGCGCCCAGGAACTCGGGCGGGGGGCCTGGCTTGCGCGCCAGCCCGGCATAGAGCCGGGCGACGCGCTCGGCCCCCGCGATCACGTTGAGGAAGGCCACCACCTTGCCGCCGCCGTCGGAATAGATCCGCACGTCGCGGGCAAGGATCCGGCCCAGCACCGCCGGATCGCCTTGCCGGCAGGCCTCGAAGAAGGCGCGGGCCAGCGCCTCGCCGGTCTCTTTCGGAACGGCATGGCGGGGCCGGTCGACGCGCACATGCGCGCGGGCCCGTGCGGCCAGCTGCCGGGTCGCGGCCGGGCTGCGGCCGATGGTTTCCGCGACCTCGTCCAGCCTTTCGCCAAAGACGTCGTGCAGCAGGAAGGCGGCGCGTTCCAGCGGCGTCAGCCGCTCCAGCGCCATCATCAGGGTCAGCGTCAGGTTGTCGGCGCGCAGGCTGTCGTCCTGGGGTTCGATCAGCGGCTCGGGCAGCCAGGTGCCGGGATAGGACTCGCGCCGGGCGCGGGCGGATTTCATCTGGTCGAGGCACAGGCGCGAGACCACCCGCGTCAGCCATGCCGCCGGCTCGGCGATCGCCGTCCGGTCGCTGCGGTCCCAGCGCAGCCAGGCCTCTTGCAGGATGTCCTCGGCCTCGGCATGGCTGCCGAGCATGCGATAGGCCAGGCGCAGCAGCCGGGGCCGCTGCGCCTGAAAGGTTTGCGTGGCGCGGTCAGGCCGCATCGGCCCGTTCCGCCGGCAGGCCCATCGCATGCCGGGCGCGCAAGCCGACCTGCACGCGGTTCCACAGGTTGATCGCGCCGATGGCCAGCGTCAGCCAGGCGCGCTCGTCCGGGGAAAAGGCCGCCTCGACCGCCTGCCAATCCGCGTCCGGCGCCCCGGTCTGGGCGATCAGCGTCAGCGCCTCGGTCCAAGCCAGCGCCGCGCGCTCGCGGTCGGAAAACAGCGGGCTGTCGCGCCAGCCGGCGACCATGTGCAGGCGCATATGGGTCTCGCCGTCCTGCAACGCCTCGGCCGTGTGCATCTGGATGCAGAAGGCGCAGCCATTGATCTGCGAGGCGCGCAGCTTGACCAGATGCAGCAGTTTCGGCTCCAGCGGGCCGGCCTGCAGCGCGGCCTCGAAGCCTGTCAGCGCGCGATAGCCGGTCTTGGCGCGGTCGAAATGATCGGTCATGCGGGGTGTCATGGGGTTGCTCCGTTCTGTTGCACCGGCTTGACGAGGCAGCGCCCGGAAATGTGACATCCCCCCGCAAGAAAATCCACGGCCGCTGCCAGTCCGCCCGGTCAGGCCACGCGCTTGCCCTGCACCCAGGCGCCGCGCAGCGCCCCCGCCTCGCCGATGCGGGCGACGCGGATCACGTCGGCGCGCGCCCCGGCCGCAAGCCGGCCGCGATCCCCGAGCCCCGTCGCCTCGGCCGGGGCCTGGGTCACGGTGGCGATGCCGCGCGCCATGTCGCCCCACAGATCGCCCAGAAGCAGCGCCGCCGACAGCAGCGACGAGGGCACGTAATCCGAGGACAGGATGTCCAGAAGCCCCGCCTCGGCCAGATCCGCCGCCGCGACATTGCCGGAATGGCTGCCGCCGCGGATCAGGTTCGGCGCCCCCATCATCACCAGGATGCCGTGGTCGCGGCAGGCGCGCGCCGCCTCGGCCGTGGTCGGGAATTCGGCGAAATGCGCGCCGTGCCCGGCCGAAACCGCGACCTGCGCCGCCGTGGTGTCGTCATGGCTGGCCAGCACCGCGCCATAGCGCCGCGCCTCGGCCACCGCGGTCGCCTCGTGCAGCGCGCCCAGCCGGTCGCGCAGGGCGCGCTGGCTGGCGACATGGTCGGCAAAGCCCTCGTCCGACAGGCCGTGCTTGCCGCAGACATAGTCCTTGAGCTTCGAGAGGTCGCGGAACTGCCGCTCTCCGGGCGTGTGGTCCATCAGGCTGACGATGCCGATGCGGTCCCGGGGGCCGAATTTCGCCATCTCGGCCACCAGGGTTTCGGAACAGACCTCGGCCCGCAGGTGCAGGAAATGGCTGATCTTCAGCGCGCCCCTGTCCCGCAGATCCAGGATCTCGTCGGCCAGCGCCCGGGCATATTCGCCATAGTTCGCCTTGCCGTCCGACACGACCGAGCCGACGCGCAGCGCGTCGAAGACGGTGGTGATGCCCACGCTGGCCAGTTCGCCGTCATGGGCCAGGATCGCCGCCTGATGCGGCCAATGCACCCGGGGGCGGGGCTGGATGTGCCGCTCCAGATTGTCGGTATGCAGTTCGATCAGGCCCGGCAGCACCAGATCGCCCTCGCAATCCAGCGCGCCCGTCGGCACCCTCCGGCCCGGATCGATGGCGGCGATGCGGCCATCGGCCATGCGCAGCGCGCCGCGGATCACCTCGTCGGGCAGGATAAGCGTGGCATTGGCAAGGATCGTCTCGGTCATTTCGTGCTGTCCTGTCTTGCGTCTGGCTCCATGGGCGGGCTGAATGCCAGCGCCGTGTCACAAGCCTGTGACATGCCAGCGATAAGAGCCTGCGCATGGAAATCATGAAGCGTTACGCCGTCTATTACGCCCCGCCCGAGGGGGAATTCGCCCGCCGCGCCGATGCATGGCTGGGCTGGAATGCCGCCACGGGCCAGCCGCTGACCCCGCCGGAACTGGGCCTGCCGGCCGAGGAGATCACCCGCGACCCGCGCCGATACGGCTTTCACGGCACGCTGAAGCCGCCCTTCCGGCTGGCCGAGGGCCGGGATGCCGAAGCATTGCACCGGGCGGTCGAGGCTCTGGCGGCGCGGCTTTCGCCCGTCGTCCTGCCCGGGCTGCGGCTGGCGAGCCTGGGCGGCTTTCTGGCCTTGGTGCCCGAAGGCGACGCGGCGCCGCTGCAAACCCTGGCCGCGACGGTGGTGGCGGCGCTGGACGGCTTTCGCGCGCCCCTGACCGAGGCCGAGATCGCCCGCCGCCGCCCCGAGCAGCTGACGCCGCGGCAGCGCGAGCTGCTGGAGCTCTGGGGCTATCCCTATGTGATGGAGGAATTCCGCTTCCACCTGACCCTGACCGACCGGCTGGAGGAACCGCTGGCCGCCGAGGCGGCGCGGATCCTGGAGGCGCATTTCGCCCCGGTCCTGCCCCGGCCCTTCAAGGTCTCGGACCTGTGCCTGTTCGGCGAGGCGGGGGACGGGCGTTTTCACCTGCTGCATCGCTATACCCTTTCCGGCTGAAGCGCGGCGAGGAAGCGCGCAAGCCCCTGATCGGGCGTGCCGTCGTTCATCACCACGCGCGGCGCGAGACCGGGCGGCAGCGGAAAGCCCGCCCGAGCCAGCCGCGCCGCCTGATCGGCGCCGCTTTCGCGCCCCCGCCCGGCCAGCCGCCGCGCCAGCACCTCGGGCGGCGCCGTCACCAGCAGCACCGTCAGGTCCGGGAACCGCGCCTGCGCCTCGGCCAGCACGGCGCGGCTGGCATTGATGAGCAGCGTGCCTTCGCCCGCCAGCGCGTCGGCCGGGATGCCATAGCCCAGCCCATGCGCGCGCCAATGCAGGGCGAAGGCGCCGGCCCGCTCGCGCGCGGCGAATTCGGCCTCGGTGACGGGCTCGAAATCCTCGCCGCCGGCCTCGGCCGGGCGGGTGACGACGCGGCGGGCGGCGCGGATGTCGGGCCGCGCGGCGCAGGCCAGCGCCATCAGCGTGTCCTTGCCCGCGCCCGAGGGGCCGACCACGGCGACCAGCCGCCGGCTCATGCCGCCAGCCCCGGCGTGAAGCCGGTCACGTCGACCAGCCGGTCGCAGACCCGGTCCCGCGCCCCCTCGTCGTGGAAGATGCCGAGGATCGCCGCGCCGCGGGCCTTGGCCTCCTCGATCAGGCGCAGCACCACCTCGCGGTTCTGCGCGTCGAGGCTGGCGGTCGGCTCGTCCAGCAGCAGCGCCGGATAGTCATGGGCGAAGCCGCGGGCGATGTTGACCCGCTGCTGCTCGCCGCCCGAGAAGGTGGTGGGCGACAGCCGCCAGAGCCGTTCCGGGATGTTCAGCCGGGCCAGCAGTTCGGCGGCGCGGGCGCGGGCCTCGGGGGCAGGGGTGCCCAGCCGCAGCAGCGGTTCGGCCACCACCTCCAGCGTCGGCACGCGCGGCACGACGCGCAGGAACTGGCTGACATGGCCCAGCACCGCGCGGCGCAAGGCCAGGATCTGCCGCGGCTCGGCCGTGACCACATCGACCCCGCCGATGCGGATCGAGCCGCCGCCGGCCAGGTAATTGCCATAGACCATGCGCATCAGCGTCGATTTGCCGGCGCCGGACCGACCGACCAGCCCGACGCATTCGCCGCCGGCCACGCGCAGATGCGCCCCCGCCATCACCGGGATCGCCACGCCGCCCTGATTGTGCAGGGTAAAGCTTTTCGAAAGGTTCCGGATCTCGATCATGGGTTACACCTGAAGGACAGAGGACACGAGAAGCTGGGTATAGGCATGCTGCGGATCGTCCAGCACCTGATCGGTCAGCCCGCATTCCACCACCCGGCCCGATTTCATCACCATCAGCCGGTCGGCGAGCAGCCGCACCACGGCAAGGTCATGGGTCACGATCACCACAGACAGGCCAAGGTCACGCACCAGCCCGCGCAGCAGGTCCAGAAGCCGCGCCTGCACGCTGACGTCGAGCCCGCCGGTCGGTTCGTCCATGAACACCAGCCGCGGCCCCGTCACCAGGTTGCGCGCGATCTGCAGCCGCTGCTGCATGCCGCCCGAAAAGGCCGAGGGGCGGTCGTCGATCCGGTCCGCCGCGATCTCGACCCGGCCCAGCCAGTCGGTGGCGGTCTCGCGGATGGCGGCATAGTTGCGTGCGCCCACGGCCATCAGCCGCTCGCCGACATTGCCGCCGGCCGAGACGCCCATGCGCAGCCCGTCGCGCGGGTTCTGGTGGACATAGGCCCAGTCGCCGCGCAGCAGCCGGCGCCGCTCGGCCTCGGAAAAGGCCAGCACGTCGGCGCCGTCGAACAGGATCCGCCCCTCGTCCGGGCGCTGGTGGCCGGCGAGGCAGGACAGCAGCGTGGATTTCCCCGAGCCGCTTTCGCCGACGATGCCCAGCACCTCGCCGGGATAAAGGTCGAAGCCGACGCCCATGCAGCCGATCCGCGCGCCGTAGCGTTTCGTCAAGCCCTGCACCGACAGCAGCGGCGCGGCGGTGATGGCGTTCTGCATCAGGGTCATGGCGTGGCTCCTTGCGGCGACAGGCGGCCGCGATGCCCCTGCGCCTGGCGCGAGGCGCAGAAATCGGTATCGGAACAGACGAACATGCGCGTGCCGCGGTCGTCGGTGATCACCTCGTCCAGATAGCTGCCGGCCGAGCCGCAGAGGTCGCATGCGTGATCGGCCTTCGAGGCGATGAAGGGATGGTCCTCGAAATCCAGGCTGACCACATCCGAATATGGCGGCACGGCATAGATGCGTGCCTCGCGCCCGGCGCCGAAAAGCTGGATCGCCGGGTTGCCGGCCAGTTTCGGATTGTCGAATTTCGGGATCGGCGAGGGGTCCATGACATAGCGCCCCTCGACCCTGACCGGATAGGCATAGGCGGTCGCGATCTCGCCATGCCGGGCGATGTCCTCGTAAAGCTTGACATGCATCAGCCCGTATTCCTCAAGCTCGTGCATCTTGCGGGTCTCGGTCTCTCGCGGCTCCAGAAAGCGCAAGGGCTCGGGGATCGGCACCTGATAGACCAGGATCTGGCCTTCGCTCAGCGGCTGCTCGGGGATGCGGTGGCGGGTCTGGATCACCGTGGCCTCCGCGGTGCGCTCGGTGGTCTCGACCCCCGCCGTGCGCTGGAAGAAGCGGCGGATCGACACGGCATTGGTGGTGTCGTCCGCGCCCTGGTCGATGACCTTCAGCCGGTCGTCCGGGGTCAGGCAGGCCGCCGTCACCTGAACGCCGCCGGTGCCCCAGCCATAGGGCATGGGCATCTCGCGGCTGGCGAAGGGCACCTGATAGCCGGGGATCGCCAGCGCCTTCAGCAGCGCGCGGCGGATCATCCGCTTGGTCTGTTCGTCCAGATAGGCGAAGTTATAGGCTTGGTCGGTCATTCCGCCGCCTCCTGCATCTGCACGGCCTCGCGCCGCATGCGCCGGACCAGTTCCAGTTCCGCCTGGAAATCGACGTAATGCGGCAGCTTGATATGTTCGAGGAAACCCGTCGATTGGATGTTGTCGCAATGGCTTAGCACGAACTCCTCATCCTGTGCGGGGGCGCCGGTGAAATCCTCGCCCAGCTCCTGCCAGCGCAGGGCGCGGTCGACCAGGCTCATCGAGATCGCCTTGCGTTCCGACTGGCCCATGACCAGCCCATAGCCGCGGGTGAATTGCGGCGGCTCGGTCTTCGAGCCCTTGAACTGGTTCACCGTGTCGCATTCGGTCAGCTCGACCTCGCCGATCTCGACGGCGAAGCCCAGCTCGGGCAGTTCGACCTCGACCGCGACGCGGCCGATGCGCAATTCGCCCACGAAGGCATGGGTGCGGCCATAGCCGCGCTGCGTGGAATAGGCCAGCGACAGGGTGAAGCCCTCGTCCGCCCGCGCCAGCGCCTGCAGGCGCAGCGCGCGCGAGGCCGGCAGTTCCAGCGGCTGGCGCGTCAGGTCGGGGGCGGGCGTGTCCTCGGCCGGCTGCTGCTCGATCAGCCCGTCGCGGTCCAGCAGGCCGGTGACATGCGGCACCGGCTCGTCCGAGGCAGGCGCCATCGGGGCGGGCGGCGGCGTGCCTTCGGCGGCCAGCGCGAAATCCAGCAGGCGGTGGGTATAGTCGAAGGTCGGCCCCAGCACCTGCCCGCCCGGCAGATCCTTGAAGGTGGCCGAGACGCGGCGATCGACCGCCATCGCCGCCGTATCGACCGGGCGCGAGACGCCGAAGCGCGGCAAGGTGGTGCGATAGGCGCGGATCAGGAACACCGCCTCGATCAGGTCGCCGCGCGCCTGCTTGATCGCCAGCGCGGCAAGGTCGGGATCATAGAGCGAGCCCTCGGCCATCACCCGGTTCACCGCCAGCGCCATCTGCTCGCGGATCTGGGCCACGGTCAGCTCGGGGACCGCGGGATCGCCGCGGCGTTCCTCGGCCAGCCAGGCATGGGCGGCGTCGATGGCGCGCTCGCCCCCTTTGACGGCGACATACATCAGGCGTCCTCCACATGGGTGCTGCGGGGCAGGGCGGCCAGCCGGTCGCCGCAGGTCAGGACGCAATCGAAGCCCAGCGGGAACAGCGCCCGGTTGGCGCGAAAGGCGGCGGTCTCGGGCAGCGAAAGCCGCGCCTCGGCCTCGATGCCGGGGCCGGTCAGGCGGGCGCCCTCGGGCTCCAGCCGGTCCAGTTCGACGATCAGCGTGGCCGAGCGGTCGGGATAGGAGGGCTCGCCGATGCGGAAGCGGCTGACGGGTTGCAGCGCATCCCAGCGGCCAAGCGCGAATTGCGCCTGTTCGGCCGCAACCAGCGGCGCGCCGGTGTGAAAGCCGATCCAGCCGCGCAGCGCCTCGCAATCCGCGGCGCCGGCCAGATGCAGCGGCGTGGTGGCGTCGGTCAGCGTCAGCAGCGCCACCCCCGCCGCGACCGAGATCGGCGCGGGCGGCTGCGCGCCGGCGACGGCGAAGATGCGGCCGGGCCGGGCCATGGCCTCCAGCAGCGCGCGAAAGGCATGGGCGGATTGCGTGGAAGGGTCGGCGAAACCCCCGGTCAGGATGGCGTTCATGCGTCCTCTCCGCGCAGCATGGTGAAGAATTCGACCCGGGTCGCGGCGGCCTTGGCGGCACGGCTGGCGCGCGCTTCGGCGGCCTCGGCCCGAAGGGGGGTCAGCACCTTCGCCTCGATCCGCGGCGCGGCCTCGGTCTGCATCAGCGCATCGGCGATGGCGGCGCGGGCGGCATGGGCCTTGTCGCGGCCCTGCACGCAGGCATGGCCCACCGCACCGCCCGGCAGCCGGACCGAGCAGCGGGTCACGGTCATCTCGCCCAAGTTGAAGGGCGCGCCTGTGCCACCGATACGGCCCTGCACCATCACGGTGCCGATCTCGGGCGCGCGCAGCAGCTCATGCGCGGGCAGGTCGGGCAGCAGCGCCGCCAGCCGCCCCGGCGGCGCCTTGGCCAGCGCCGAGATCCAGTCGCGGCGCGCAGCGGTTTCGGGAGGGGGAGAGTGGGACATTCCGGGCCTCGACAAGCTTGCGGGTTTGTCTAGATTCCTATACAACTAGACAAGTGATAGCCCGCCCGTCGATTCGGCTCAAGGGCAGTCTTGTGAATTTTCGGTGACAGGGGGGGTGCATGGCGCGCAGCGCGATCTGGAAATCCATCGCCGACACGCTGGCGGCCGAGATCGCCGGCGGGCATTACCACCCCGGCGACAAGCTGCCCTCCGAGGCGGTGCTGGCGGCGCGTTTCGGGGTGAATCGCCATACGGTACGCCACGCACTGGCCGCGCTGGCCGAGGCGGGGACGCTGCGCTCGCGCCGCGGTGCGGGGGTCTTTGTCGCGGCGCGGCCGACCGATTATCCGCTGGGCCGCCGGGTGCGGTTTCATCGCAACATCGTCGCCTCGGGCCGCACGCCCTCGCGCCGGCTGACGCTGACCGAGACGCGCGCCGCCAATGTCGAGGAGGCCGAGGCGCTGCGCCTTGCCGCCGGCAGCCCGGTGCATGTGGTCGAGGGCGTGTCGCTGGTCGATGGTCAGCCTGTGGCGGTGTTCCGCTCGGTCTTCGATGCCGGGCGCTTTCCCGACCTGTTGCGGCATGTGGTCGAGATCCCCTCGGTCACCGCGGCGCTGGCGGAATGCGGGCTGAAGGACTATACCCGCGCCTCGACCCGGCTGACGGCCGAGCTGGCGCCGGCGGTGATGGCGCTGACGCTGGAACTGCCCGAAGGGGCGCCGGTGCTGCGCTCGGTCTCGGTGAACGTGGACGGTGCGGGCGTGCCGGTCGAATACGGCACCACCTGCTTCGCCGGCGACCGCGTCACGCTGACCCTGCGCCCCGAGGACGTTTAGGCCCGGACATCGGGAACCGGGCCATGTCCGCGGCGCGAAGGCGGAGGCGGAGGCGGTGAGGCGGTATTACATTGCGGCAGCAGGCCGGACAGCAGTTCCAAGCCGACCAGATGGCAAAGCGGGTTCTCGATCAGCGGCTCCAGCTGGCCCGACCGCGGCAAGGCGCCGAATGCCACCGGCATGACGCGAGGCGGCCGCGCGTCGCACCGCCGGCCGTCCGTGTCGCAAATTGCGAAGTGCGTCGGGCTCGATTCGTGCTGAATCGCAGGAAGAAGGGCGGTGGGCCGGGTGGATCCGCCACGCTTCCATGAAAACGACCCCGGGTTCGCACCCGTCGAACCCTTGTACAGGAGCCAAGTCATGTTGCGCGAATCGGATGTTCTGTCGATGCTTCTGCGCCGCAAGCCAGCCCATTCCCTTGCGCAGGAGCTGTATTGCGATCCCGGCGTCTTCCAGGTCGATCTGGAAAACATCTGGTATCGCGAATGGCTTTTCGCCATCCCGTCCTGCGAGATCCCGAAGGCCGGCGACTATGTCGTCCATGAGGTGGGCGTCTATTCGGTGGTGATCGTGCGCGGCACCGATGGCCAGATCCGCGCCTTCCACAATGCCTGCCGTCACCGCGGCTCGGTCCTGTGCAAGAGCAAGAAGGGCCGCAACCCGAAGATCGTCTGCCCCTATCATCAATGGACCTACGACCTGGACGGCCGGCTGATCTGGGCGCGCGACATGGGCCCCGAATTCGACCCGTCGCGGCATGGCCTCAAGCAGGTGCATTGCCGCAACCTGTCGGGGATGGTCTATATCTGCGTCGCCGACGTGGCCCCGGATATCGAGGAACTCGCGGCCGAGACGGCGCGCTACCTGGCGCCGCACGACCTGGAGAACTCCAAGGTCGCCTATGAGAGCACCATCATCGAGAAGGGCAACTGGAAGCTGGTCTGGGAAAACAACCGCGAATGCTATCACTGCGCGGGCAACCATCCGTCGCTGTGCCGGACCTTCCCCGAGGACCCGCGCGCCATCGGCAACAACGACGACGGGATCCTGGCCTCGGATCTCGACAAGCATGTCGCGCGCTGCGAAGCCATCGGCGCGCCCTCGGCCTTCAAGATCGCGGAACTGGGCGAATGGCGCTTCGTGCGCACCCCGCTGCTTGAGGGCGCCGAAAGCTACACCATGGACGGCAAGGTCGCCTCGACCAGGCCGAACTCGGGGATTCCGTTCCGGGATGCGGGCGCGCTGCTGAAATTCCGCTATCCGGGCACCTGGAACCATTTCCTGTCCGATCACAGCATCCTGTTCCGGGTGACGCCGATCAGCCCGACCGAAACCGAGGTCTGCACCAAGTGGCTGGTCCACAAGGATGCGGTCGAGGGCCAGGACTACGACCTGAAGCGGCTGACCGAAGTCTGGATCGCCACCAATGACGAGGATCGCGAGGTCGTCGAGAACAACCAGCGCGGCATCCTGACCCCGGCCTATGAGCCCGGCCCCTATTCGGAAATCCACGAGGGCGGGCTGATCCAGTTCACCGACTGGTATGCCAGCACGCTGGTTCGTGCGATCACCGGCCCCAAGGCGATGGCGGCGGAGTAAGGAATGACGGTTCACAGCAACCTGGTCGTTTCCGACAGCAATGACATCTGGCGCGACACCGAGGAGCTGGTTTGCTGCTCGGTGGTGCCCGAGGCGCCCGATGTCGCGACCATCAGCTTCGTCTCCCCCAGCGGCGCGCTGTTCAAGTTCGAGCCGGGCCAGTTCCTGACCCTGGAACTGCCCGTGCCCGGCGAGACGGTCTGGCGGACCTACACCATCTCCTCCTCGCCCTCGCGGCCCTTGTCGATCTCGGTGACGGTCAAGGCGCAGGCGGGCAGCATCGGCACGCGCTGGATGCTGGACCACCTGCGCCCGGGGATGCGGATCAAGGCGACGGGTCCGCTGGGCGTTTTCACCATGCCGAGGAACGAAAAGAAGAAATATCTGTTCATCTCGGCGGGTTCGGGGATCACGCCCTCGCTGGCGATGACCACCTATCTGTTCGACCGGGCGACCGATATCGACGTGACCCTGGTGAACTGCGCCCGGCGGCCCTCCGAGATCATCGCGCGCAAGCAATTCGAGCACATGGCCGCGCGGGTGCCATCCATCAAGCTCTATTTCATCGTCGAGGAGGACGATCCGTATCAGGTCTGGACCGGCTTCCGCGGCCGGCTGAACCAGATCATGCTGGGCCTGATCGCCGGCGACTACATGGAGCGCGAGGTTTACTGCTGCGGGCCCGAGCCCTTCATGGATGCCGTGCGCGAAATGCTCATCGCGCTTGGCTACGACATGGAGCACTATCATCAGGAAAGCTTCGCCAAGCCCATCGAGACCGTCGAGGATATCGAAGAACATGACGATGTGGTCCCGGACGACCACGCCGCGGCCAAGATCACCTTCGCGGCCTCCAGCGTGGACGCCCTCTGCACCGAAACCGACACCGTTCTGGCCGTGGCCAAGCGGTCTGGCCTGAACATTCCCTCGGGCTGCACCTTCGGCGTTTGCGGCACCTGCAAGATCCGCAAGCTCTCGGGTCAGGTGCATATGGTGCATAGCGGCGGCATCTCGGACGACGATATCGAGGAAGGCTATATCCTGGCCTGCTGCTCGAAGCCGATCGGCCATGTCGAGGTCGAGGTCTGACGTCGGTTTCGGCGGACCAATCCCGGCGGGACCGGAAGCCGGTCCCGCATCCAGGATCGCGCCCCGGTTTTCGCAGGCTTCGGCCTGCCGGCAGCCGGCTCCTGATCGATGGCAGACTCCGGCATCGCCTTAACGGCAGCGGCGGCAGCCCGGAACGCCCTTCAGCGCATGGCGGTATTCGCGCCGATCTGCTGGACCGCCTGCGGCGGCAGCCGGGTCGGTCGGCCCTTGGTGCCGAAAAGGCCGTCGTCCCATTGCCGCATGACCGCACGGGGAAACATCTGCATCGGCGCCCCGCCCCCGAATGTCATGTGGCTTCATCCCCATTCAGGACGGCGGGGACGCGACCGAGCGGGATCCGCATGCCGGAAGGGGTGACGAAGCTTTCGATCTCGGCCCGGGACAGCTCCCAATGCGCAACGGCAAGCTCTGCGGCGGCATCGGCATCGCCACGCTCGATGAGTGCGATGAATTGGTCATGCTGGTCGGCAGCGACCCGGCGCTGCTCGGCCAGAGCTTCGGCGCGCGGACTGTAGAAGGTCATCGCGATGCGCGTGTGATCGATCAGCAGCCGCCGCAGGCTGGGCATGAGATATTCATTGTCGGCCATCTCGCCGATGATCGCATGAAACCGCTGGTTCATCAGCGCGCGCCCGGCCACATCGCGATTGCGAATCGCCGCACGGAACAGAAGCTGCGTATCCTTCAGCCGCATGATCTGGGCAGGCCTGGCATATTCCGCGGCAAGCCGGCTCACCGCCGCGTAGATCATCGGCGCTGCCACGAAGAAATTCCGCAGCGTCTTGTGAGACATGGGGGCCACCTGCGCCCCGCGATTCTTGTGCAGGACCACATATTCCTCTCCGGCCAGCTGGTTCAGGACCTCCCTCAGGGGCGGGCGAGAAATCTCGTATCTTTCAGAGAGCTGCACCTCATCCAGATAGGCACCGGGCTCCAGCTCCTGGGTCAGGATGCGCCGGCGCAGATCCTCCAGGCATTTCACCTTCTTGCTGGTCTGTCCTTCGCTCACTGCGTGCCTCCCACCCTGAGCACGACCCGTATTCAGGGCAAGCCAAGGCTTCTCAAGCACTGTAGCGAGAAGAAAGGCATGTTGTCTACAATGGAAATCTGTGCTTTTTCCTCTTGGCGGAGGATCACATGAGACCGCCGGCGCTGGATCGAAGCCCGGAATATAAACAAGGTCTCGCAGCAGGAATTGCGCCGGCAGGGCCGCGGGCCCTTTCTTGGAGATGCGCATAGAAGATGTCAAAACCGCAACATTTTGTCTTCGCGCTTGTCGAGGACTATACGCATCTTGCCTTTGCATGCGCCGTCGATCCCCTCCGGATCGCCAATCTGATCAGCGGCAAGGAACTGTATCGCTGGTCCTATGCTTCCCTGGACGGGGAAACCGCCATCAGCTCGGACGGCACCGCAATTGTCGTTCAGCACAGGTTCGAAAGCATTCCCCCGTGCGACCGGGTATTCGTCCTTTCGGGCATCAACATGCGGCACAAGGATTTCCGTAACCTGATCGCCAGCCTTCGCACCCTGGATCGAGGCGGAAGAACGAAAATCGGAGCCCTGTGTTCCGGTGCCTATGTTCTGGCAAAAGCCGGATTGCTGAACGGCAAGCAGGCCGCCATTCATTGGGAATACCACGACAGTTTCATGGAGGAGTTTCCGGAGGTCAACCTGGTGCGGAACGTCTTCGTCGCCGACGAGAAATATATCACCGCGTCCGGCGGAACGGCCACCGCGGACCTGATGTTGAACCTGATAGAACAGGAACATGGCTACGACCTTTCCGTCGCGGTTTCCGACCAGATGGTCTATAATGCGGTTCGCGGCTCATCTTCCGCCCAGAAGGTCTCGTTGCAATCCCGAAGCGGAATGCGAAATTCTCATCTTGTTCGCGCTATCGAGATCATGCGCGAACGTCTGGATGATCCGATCCCTCCGTCGGCGATCGCTCGCAAGATCGGAATTTCGACGCGGCAGCTGGAACGGCTGTTCGGAAAATATCTGAATACGGCGCCAAAGAAATATTTTATGGAAATGCGCCTGGAGAAGGCCAGGCATCTCCTTCTCCAGACCGAAATGTCGGTCACCGATATCGCCTTGTCGTGCGGTTTCGACAACCCTGGCAACTTCTCACGCGTCTACCGGACCGCTTTCGGAGTAACGCCCATGATGCAACGAGGGAAGCTGGGGTAGGGGGCCGAGCACTGGACCCTTACACAGCCGCCAGCCACAAGTTTGCGGCCAGCCCGGAAGATGTCGCTGTTCCCATGAAGAACGTCGCTTTTTGCGATGTCGAGGTAGAATGATCGCTCTACCTTCGCTTCATGAGGAGCACGAAACTGAGAATCGCGAGGAATCTTGATCGGCAATTCGCCGAAATGGGTTTCGCAACCCAGGGGGTGGAGGCATTGCGCGAGGGCGCGGATGTGTCGCTCAGAACGCTTTACAAGTATTTTCCCAGCCGTGAGGAAATGGTCGTGGGGGCTCTGGAATATCGCGATGCCGCTTATTTCGACTGGATTTCCGGGGGGCCGGCGAAATGGCATCGATCACGTGCTTTATCCCCTGAAGCGATTGGGCGACTGGCTTGAGGAGGTTGCGAATACCGGCTGTCTGTTCATGAATGCGCTGGCCGCCTATCCGGAAAGCCCTGCGATTCGCAAGACGGTCCTTTCCCATAAATCCCGCTTGGAAAATGCATTCCGCGAGCGACTGCACCATGTCGCACCGGATCGAGATACCGGGGAACTGGCCCAATCGCTGTTCCTGCTGCACGAAGGACTGACCGAGACCGCTCGATTGCGCGGCCCCGCCAAGGCCACCGCGACCGCCATTCGCGCCGCGCGCGCGCTGTTGGCTTCGGAAGGTCTCCTCCCGGCAAAAGACGACCCTGCCCTTGAAGGATGAGGCAAAACAAGAAATGCGCCTGCGTGAGATCCATATCTACCAGCATGATCTGCCGGTCAAAAACGGCCCCTATACGATGGCGAACGCCAAGGTCTGGTCGCTGGACACGACCCTGGTTCGCCTGGTGGCCGAGGACGGAACCGAAGGCTGGGGCGAGACCTGCCCGGTCGGCCCGACCTATGCCGAGGCCCATACCCAGGGTGCCCGCGCCGCGCTGACGGCGATGGCGCCGGGCCTGATCGGGGCGGACCTCTGGCCGCTTGCGCTGCAGCGCAAGATGAACAGCCTTCTGAACGGGCACAACTACGCGAAGGCCGCAATCGACATCGCGGCCCATGACCTGATCGGCAGGAAGCTCGGCATCAGCGTCGCCGACCTGCTGGGCGGCGCGGTCACGGATCGGGTGCCCAGCTATTACTCGACCATCGTCGGCGACCCGGACGAGACCGCCCGCATCGCCGCCGAGGTGCGCGACGAGGGCTATCCCCGCATCCAGGTCAAGGTCGGCGGGCGCCCGGTCGAGATCGACATCGAAACCATCCGCAAGGTCTGGGAGGTCATCCGCGGCAGCGGCATGCGCATGGCGGTCGATGCCAATCGCGGCTGGACCACCCGCGACGCGCTGCGCGTCAGCCGCGAATGTCCCGAGATTCCCTTCATCATGGAACAGCCCTGCAACACGATCGAGGATCTGCGCAAGATCCGGCCGCAGGTGGCGCATGGCATCTATATGGACGAAAACAGCCTCGACCTGAACACGGTCATCACCGCGGCAGGCACGGGGCTGGTCGACGGCTTCGGCATGAAGGTCACGCGCATCGGCGGGCTGCACAACATGCGCGCCTTCCGCGATATCTGCGAGGCCCGCAACCTGCCGCATACCTGCGACGACGCCTGGGGCGGCGATGTGATCGCGGCCGCCTGCACCCAGGTCGCCGCGACCATGCGCCCCGATCTTTGCGAGGGCGCCTGGGTCGCCGCCTCCTATATCGACGGCAATTTCGATCCCGAGCACGGCATTCGCATCGAGGGCGGCCATATCAAGCGGCCAGCCGGGCCGGGGCTGGGCGTTACGCCCGATGCGGCGCGTCTGGGCGCGCCTATCGCCAGTTTCTGAAGCACGAGGAACGAGATGAGCTTCTCAGGAAAAACCGCCCTGGTTACCGGGGCGGCTGGCGGGATCGGCGCCGCGATCGTGGCCGGCCTGCGCGCGCAGGGCGCCCGGGTTGCGGTCGCCGACCGTGACGTCTCGGGGATCGAGGCAGAGCTACGGCTGCCCGGCGACCTGCTGGACGAGGATTATGCCGACGGGCTGGCGCAGGCGGCCCATGACGCCCTTGGCCGGCTGGACATCGTCGTGAACAACGCGGGCGTGATTACCCGCGGTCCGGTGACCGAAACCACGGATGCGGACTGGGTCCTGTCCATGGGCGTCAATGTCGAGGCGCCCTTCCGCATCTGCCGCGCCGCGATCCCGCTGATGGCCGGGCAGGGCGGTGGCGTCATCGTCAACACCTCGTCCTGCTGGGGCGGCAAGGCGCCGGGGCCGAACCATGCGCTTTACTGCATGACCAAGGCGGCCATCGCATCGCTCACCCAATGCATGGGCATGGACCATGCTCATCAGGGTATCGCATCAACGCCGTCTGCCCCAACGAGGTGAACACGCCGATGCTGCGCAGCGGCTTCGCCAGGCGCGGTTTCGATCCCGACCGGGCGGTTGCCGAACTGGGCAAGACCGTCCCCCTTGGCCGCATCGCCGAGCCCGAGGATATCGCGGATGTGGTGCTGTTCCTGGCCTCGGATGCGGCGCGCTACATCTGCGGCGCCCTGATCGAAATCAACGGCGGGAAACCGGTGGCATGATGCGGTTCAAGGACAAGGTGGCGCTGGTCACCGGCGGACGGTCGGGCATCGGCCAGGCCATCGCCCGCCGGCTGAGGGACGAGGGGGCCCGCGTCCTTACCGCGCAGCGCAGGCAGGACGCCGAATTCGAAAGCCTTCCGGCCGATTTCACCGATCCGGCAAGCCCGGCGCAGGTTCTGGCCGAGTTGATCGCGCGCGCCGGTCGGCTGGACGTCCTGGTCAACAATGCCGGGATGATGCAGGAATCCTTGATCGAGGCGATGAGCCTCGAGGATTGGCAGCGCAACCTGATGGTCAACCTGACCGCGCCCTTCCTGATGATCCAGGCCGCGCTGCCGCATCTGCGCCAGACGCGGGGCAGCATCGTGAATGTCGGCTCGATCGAGGGGCTGGGATCGAACCCGTCGCATGCCGCCTATTGCGCCTCGAAGGCGGGGCTGCACGGGCTGACGCGGGCGGTGGCAGTGGATCACGGGGCCGAGGGCATCCGCTGCAATGCCGTGGCGCCCGGCTGGATCGACACGGAGCTGAACGTGGATTTCATCGAGAGCATGCCCGACCCGGCAGCTTTCCGTCGCGACATCGGCCGAATTCATCCGGTGGCGCGCACCGGAAAGCCGGAAGAGGTCGCCGCGCTGGTCGCCTTCCTGGCTGCTGAAGAGGCGGGCTTCTGCACCGGCCAGGTCTACACCGTCGATGGCGGCCGGATGGCGAAACTGAGCCTTCCGTAGTTCTGGTCCTGGCATGATTGCCGGCAATCCCCTTGCGCGCCGGGCCGGCTTGGCGCGTGTCTTGCCTGATGCACATGCGTGAAGAGGATCAGATCAGGATAATCCGACTTATGTAACCTAATTTTCATCCGCACCGCGCAACCTGTCGCGGATCGTTTGCACTGGATGCCGCGTCTGCTGCTGCGCCGTTTCCCCGCAGAAACGACCAGCGCGCGGATCTTGAGTGCTGACCCGTTCGCGCCTCGACTCGCCATGATGCAGCCACCCTTGCCGCCGCTTCGCCTGCCGAGCCGGTGCGAACAGTCAAAGCCGCTTGCCGATTAGAAATGCCCGCCTGCCCATGTGCCCATCCATGCGCTGCCGCATCGGGAATCATGCGCGCGGGAAGCGCGCAGTCCGGCTGCGGAACGGCATGGCAGGAGAGGTTCCGGAGCGCATCGATGTATACATCGCGTCCCTCCGCATGTTGATATGTATACATCATTATCGCTTTTAAGCAAAATAATACGACTTTAGTGGCATATATGCCAAGAATATTTGCCGGATGCAGTTTTTGATGTATACAAACATGCAGGGAGAACGCGCAATGAACAGCAGAGAACCGCTCAGGACCGGCACCACGCAGACGGTGCGCGCCGCCATGACGCTGCGCGACATGATCATCGGCGGCCGGCTGGAGCCCGATCAGCGCTATACCGAGACCCAGCTGGCCGAGATGCTGTCGATGTCGCGCACGCCCATCCGCGCCGCGCTGCAGCGCCTGACCGACGAAGGCCTGCTCAGCCCGATCGCCGCGGGCGGCTACATGGTGCGCCAGTTCCTGCCCAGCGAGATCTCGGAGGCGATCGAGCTGCGCGGCATGATCGAGGGCTTCTGCGTGCGACTGCTGGCCGAGCGCGGCACCGCTGCCGACGCCATCGACCGCATCGCCGGCATCTCGGACCGCATCGCCGCCCTGCTGGCCAAGGAGGACTTCGCCCGCACCAACCTGCCGATCTATGAGCGGCTGAACGCCGAATTTCATCAGGGGCTGGTCAACGCCACTGAAAGCAGCCTGCTGATCCAGGAGGCGGCGCGCGCCAACGGCCGGCCCTTCGCCTCGGCCAGCGCGCTGGTCGGGATGTATGAAAGCGACCGCGCGGCAAGGCAGCATCTGCTGATCGGCCAGGACCACCACCGCATCGTGGTCGAGGCGATCCGCCAGCGCCAGGGCGCGCGCGCCGAGGCGATTATGCGCGAGCATGCCCGCCTGTCGCAGCACAACCTGTCCCGCGCCATGGCGACCAGCGGCACGCTGGACCAGATCCGGGGCGCCGCGCTGATCCGTCAGCCGGACGAGGCGACAGGCTGACCCGCCAAACGAGTCAACGGCAGCAGAGGAACTGCCGCAAGCCAGAAAGGGAGGAAAACCATATGCAAAGACGAAGCCTGCTGCTGGGCGCTGTCCTGGCGGCCTCGACCGCGCTTGCCGGTCTGCCGGCCCAGGCCGAGCCGTTCAAGGTGGGGCTGATCCTGCCCATGACCGGGCCCTTCGCCTCGACCGGGCGGCAGATCGAGGCGGCGGCAAAGCTGTATATCGCCGAGCATGGCGACGAGGTCGCGGGCCGCAGGATCGAGCTGATCGTCAAGGACGATGCCTCGGTCGCGGACACCACCAAGCGGCTCGCGCAAGAGCTGATCGTGCGCGACAAGGTCGGCGCGCTGGCCGGGTTCGGCCTGACGCCGCTGGCCATGGCGACCGCGCCGCTGTCCACCCGCGCCAAGGTGCCGACCGTGGTGATGGCGGCGGCGACCTCGTCGATCACCGAAACCTCGCCCTATGTGGTGCGCACCAGCTACACCACGCCGCAAGTCACCTCGAAGATCGCGGAATGGGCCGCCACGGAGGGGATGAAACGCGTCGTCACCGTGGTCTCGGACTATGGCCCGGGCATCGATGCCGAAAAGACCTTCACCGAGGTCTTCACCGCCGCCGGCGGCACGGTCGAGAACCTGCGCGTGCCGCTGCAGAACCCGGATTTCTCGCCCTTCCTGCAGAAGGTCGCCGAAAGCAAGCCCGACGCGATCTTCGCCTTCGCGCCTTCGGGCGTGGGCGCGCAGTTCATGAAGCAGTTCGTCGAGCGCGGGCTGGACAAGTCCGGCATCCGGCTGCTGGCCGATGGCGGCATCACCGACGACGACATCCTGGACGGGATGGGCGATCCGGCCCTGGTCGCGATAACCGGCTTTCACTATTCGGCCGCGCATGACAGCCCGGCGAACAGTGCCTTTGTCGAGGCGTTCCAGAAGGCCAATAACGGCATGCGGCCGAATTTCATGGCGGTCGGCGGCTATGACGGCATGCACGCGATCTATGCGGCGCTGGAAAAGACCGGCGGCGAGGGTTCCGGCGACGCCATGATCGAAGCGATGAAGGGCCTGTCCTGGGAAAGCCCGCGCGGCCCGGTCAGCATCGACCCCGAGACCCGCGACATCGTCCAGAACGTCTATCTGCGCCGCGTCGAGCGCCGGGACGGCCAGCTCTGGAACGTCGAGTTCGAGACCTTCGAGGCGGTGAAGGACCCGGCCAAAGCCGCGCCCTGACGCAGACCTCCCCTTTCGCGGACCCGTTTCCGCCGCGCCGGCCCTCGGCGCGGCCCGGGGATCCGCATGCCAAGGAAACGCGCCATGTCAACCATCCTGATAGACGGGATCGCCTACGGAATGCTGCTCTTCGTCATGGCCTCGGGACTGGCCGTCACGCTGGGGCTGATGAATTTCGTGAACCTTGCCCATGGCGCCTTCGCCATGATCGGCGGCTATGTCACCGCGCTTGCCATGAACCGGCTGGGTGTGCCGTTCCTGCTGACGCTGCCCCTGGCCTTCCTGGTGCCGGCGCTGATCGGGGCGGTGGCCGAGCGCACGCTCTATGCCCGGCTCTACCGGCGCAGCCATCTGGACCAGGTGCTGTTCTCGATCGCGCTGGTGTTCATGGCGATGACGGCGGCGGACTGGCTTCTGGGCTCCAGCCAGATGCTCATCACCCTGCCCGGATGGTTGCAGGGCCGGTTCGAGATCGCCGGCATCGGCGTCGGCCGCTACCGCGCCTTCCTGATCGTCCTCTGCGCCGTGCTGGTCGTGGCGCTGCAACTGGTGCTTGCCCGCACCCGCTTCGGCGCCAGGCTGCGCGCGGCGGTGGACGACCAGCGCGCCGCGCGCGGGCTTGGCATCAATGTCGGCGGCATCTTCGCCGCGACCTTCGCCGTGGGATCGGGCCTTGCCGGGCTTGGCGGCGCGCTGGGGATCGAGATCATGGGGCTGGACCCGACCTTCCCGCTGAAGATCATGGTCTATGTGCTGATCGTGGTCACCATCGGCGGCACCGCCAGCCTGACCGGCCCCTTCCTCGCCGCGCTGATCATCGGCACCGCCGATGTGGCCGGGAAATACTACATCCCCGAGCTTGGCGCCTTCCTGATCTACCTGCTGATGATCGTGCTTCTGATCCTGCGCCCGCAGGGCCTGATCGCCCCGGCCCGCTAAAGGACGACCCCGATGACCGACACCACCTTCGCCACCCCGCTCCGTGCCGAGCCGGCCGGAATCGAGCGGCGCGCCGCCCGCGACCTGCTGCGCCGCAGCCGCTGCAAGCCGGCCGAGATCCTGTTCTGGCTCGCCGCCGCCGCCAGCTTCTTCCTGCTGCCCGACCGCCACCTGCTTCTGTCCGAGATCGCCATCCTGGGGCTCTTCGCGCTCTCGCTGGACCTGATCATCGGCTATGCGGGCGTGGTCTCGCTGGGGCACGGCGCCTTCTTCGGGCTGGGCGCCTATGTCGCCGGGCTGACCTCGATCCACCTGACCGGAGCGCCGCTGGGAGGGCTTGCCCTGGCCGCGCTGGCCGCCGGGCTGCTGGGGCTGCTGACCGGGCCCCTGCTGCTGCTGCGCGCCTCGGACCTGACGCGGCTGATGGTGACGCTGGGCGTCGCCATGCTGCTTTACGAGGCCGCGAACCGCGCCGCCTGGCTGACCGGCGGCGCCGACGGGCTGCAGGGGGTGATGATCGACCCGCTGCTCGGGCGCTTCGAATTCGACCTGTTCGGCACCACCGCCTACGCCTATTGCCTGATCGTCACCTTCGTGCTGTTCCTGATCGCCCGGCGCGTGGTGACCTCGCCCTATGGGCTGTCGCTGCGGGCGATCCGCGACAATGCGTTGCGCGCCCGCAGCATGGGCATCCCGGTCGGGCCGCGCCTCCTGGCGATCTATGCCTTCTCGGCGGTGATCGCCGGCATCGCCGGGGCGCTGCTGACGCAGACGACCATGTTCGTGTCGCTGGACGTGCTGGCCTTCCACCGCTCGGCCGACGTGCTGCTGGTGCTGGTGCTGGGCGGGGTCGGCTATCTTTACGGCGGGCTGATCGGCGCCATCGCCTTCAAGCTGCTGCAGGATTGGTTCTCGGCCCTCACCCCGCAATACTGGATGTTCTGGATGGGGCTGGTCCTGCTGGTCATCGTGCTGATCGGCCGCGACCGCATCGACGCCCTGCCCCGCGCCATCCTGCGCCGCATCCGCAAGGAGGGCCGGGTATGAGCGCCGCCTTGCAGACCATCGCGCTGGAGAAACGCTTCGGCGGGCTGACGGCCACCGACAAGGTCTCGCTGACGTTGCGGCACGGCGCGCGCCATGCGCTGATCGGGCCGAACGGCGCCGGCAAGACCACCTTCGTCAACCTGCTGACCGGGGTGCTGCCGGCGAATGGCGGGCAGATCCTGCTTGACGGGCAGGACGTCACCCGCAAGGGCCAGATCGAGCGGGCCCGGCTGGGCATGGGCCGCACCTTCCAGATCAACCAGCTTTTCGGCGCCATGACGCCGGTGGAATCCATCGGCCTCGCGGTGTCCGAGCGCATGGGTGGCGGCAGCGATTTCTGGCGGCGCGTCGGCACCCGCAGCGACATCCTGAACGAGATCGCCGAGCTGGTCGAACGCTTCCGCCTGACCGAGGTGATGGACCAGCCGACGCGGCTTTTGCCCTATGGCAAGCAGCGCCTGCTGGAGATCGCCCTGGCGCTGGCCTCCAACCCGCGCGTGCTGCTGCTGGACGAGCCGGCGGCGGGCGTCCCCGAAGCCGAGCGCGCCGAGCTGCTGGAAACGCTGGGCGAATTGCCGCGCGACGTGTCGATCCTGCTGATCGAGCACGACATGGACCTGGTCTTTGCCTTCGCCGACCGGATCACCGTTCTGGTGAACGGCGCGCTGTTCGCCGAGGGCAGCGTGGCCGAGATCATGGCGGATCGCCGCGTCCAGGAAGTCTATCTGGGGAGCGAGGAGCATGCCTGACATCCTGACCATCGAGAAGCTGCGCGCCGGCCATGGCGAGGCCGTGGTGATCCCGGCGCTGGACCTGCGGCTGGCCGAGGGCGAGGCGCTGGCCGTGCTGGGCCGCAACGGCGTGGGCAAGACCACGCTTCTGGACAGCATCATCGGCGTCACCCGCCGCTTCGGCGGCCGGGTGGTCCTGGCCGGGCGCGACATCTCGGCGCTGTCGCCCGAGGCGCGCGCCCAGGCCGGCATCGGCTGGGTCCCGCAAGAGCGCAACATCTTCCGCTCGCTGACGGTCGAGGAGAACCTGACCGCCACGGCGCGGCCCGGCAAATGGAACCTCGCCCGCATCTACGAGATGTTTCCCCGGCTGCAAGAGCGGCGCGCGAACATGGGCAACCAGCTTTCGGGCGGCGAGCAGCAGATGCTGGCAGTCGGCCGGGCGCTGATGCTGAATCCCCGCGTGCTGCTGCTGGACGAGCCGACCGAGGGGCTGGCCCCGATCATCGTCGAGCAGCTGCTGGCCTCGATCCGCCGCATCATCCGCGACGAGGGCGTGGCCACGATCATCGTCGAACAGCACGCCCGCAAGATCCTGAAGGTCACCGATCGCGCAGTGATCCTCGACCGCGGGGAAATCGTCCACCAGGCCGCCAGCGCCGCGCTGCTGGCCGACCCGACGCCTCTGGAAAGCCATCTGGGCGTCATCGCGAAAGGAGCCGCAGCATGAGCCTCGACACGCCGGTCCTGCCCCGTTCCGGGCTCGATCCGTTCGGCATCGATTTCTTCGACGACCCCTATCCCGAGCACGAGAAGCTGCGCGAGGCCGGGCCCGTGGTCTGGCTGGAACGCTATGGCGTCCATGGCATCGCCCGCTATGCCGAAGTGCATCGGGTCCTGAACGACTGGGCCACCTTCTGCTCTTCCCGCGGGGTCGGGCTGCAGGATTTCAGCCGCGAAACGCCCTGGCGCCCGCCCAGCCTGGTGCTGGAAACCGACCCGCCCGAACATGACCGCGCCCGCAAGGTGCTGGCCCGGGTGTTGTCGCCGCTGACCATGCGCGAGCTGCGCGACGGCTTCGCCGAGGCCGCCGACGCGCTGGTCGCCGGCCTCGCGGGGCGCGAGATCGACGGCATCGGCGATCTGGCCGAGGCCTTCCCGCTATCGGTCTTTCCCGACCGCATCGGTCTTGCCCGCGAAGGGCGCGAACATCTGCTGCCCTATGCCGGGCTTGCCTTCAACGCCTTCGGCCCGGACAACGCGCTGCGCCGCGAGGCGATGGCGCGCGCCGCCCCCCATGTCGCCTGGGTGACCGAACAGTGCCGGCGCGAAAACCTGTCGCCCGACGGACTGGGCGCCCGCATCCATGCCGCCGCCGACAGCGGCGAGGTGACGCCGGACGAGGCGGTGTTGCTTGTCCGCTCGCTGCTGACGGCCGGGATCGACACCACGGTGAACGGCATCGGCGCGGCGCTTTACTGCCTTGCGCGCTTTCCCGACCAGTTCCAGGCCCTGCGCGCCGATCCGAAGCGGGCGCGCAACGCCTTCGAGGAGGCGGTGCGCTTCGAAAGCCCGGTGCAGACCTTCTTCCGCACCACCACCCGCGCGGTCGAGCTGGGCGGCGCCACCATCCCCGAAGGATCAAAGGTGCTGATGTTCCTGGCCTCGGCCAATCGCGACCCGCGCCGCTGGGACCGGCCCGACCAATACGACATCGCCCGCAAGACCTCGGGCCATGTCGGCTTCGGCTCGGGCATCCACATGTGCGTGGGCCAGCTTGTCGCCCGGCTGGAGGGCGAGGTGGTGCTGGAGGCCCTGGCCCGCCACGCCGACGCCATCGAGATCGCCGGACCCCCGGTCCGGTCCTACAACAACACGCTGCGCGGGCTGGCACGCCTGCCGCTGCGCATCCGCTGAGAGGTTGCCATGCTTGACCTGCCCATCGCGCCGCTGGACGAGACCATCACCATCGACCAGCTCACCCTCGCGCCCTATCCGATCTACAAGCGCCTGCGCGCCGAAGCGCCGGTGCTGCGGGTGAAATCCGTAGGCCGCACGTTCCTGACCAAGGCGGCCGACTGCAAGTTCGTCAAGGACACGCCCGCGATCTTTTCCTCGGACGATCCGAACACGCCGATGAAACGCGCCTTCCAGGCGCATACGCTGATGCGCAAGGACGGGCCCGAGCACATGGCCGAGCGCATGGCCATGGCCCCCGCGCTGATGCCCAAGACCATCCAGGAGGTCTGGGCGCCGCTTTACCGCAAGCTGGCCGACGACTATCTCGACCGGCTGCCGCGCGGCGAGGTGGTCGATCTGCACAAGGCGCTGTCGGCCCCCATCGCCGCCCGCATCCTGGCCCATATCCTGGGCATTCCCGAGGCCACGGACGAGCAGATGATCTTCTGGTCGCAGGCGCTGATCGACGGGGCGGGCAATTTCGGCTGGCTGCCCGAGCCCTTCATGATCTCGGACCATGCCAATCTGGAAATGGACGCGCTGCTGGCCAGGGCGGTCGAGCGGGTGCGCGCCGAACCCGACCGCTCGGCGCTGTCGGTGATGGTGAACGCCGAAAACCCGATCCCGATGAGCCAGATCGTCGCCAATATCAAGATCGCCATCGGCGGCGGCATCAACGAGCCGCGCGACGCGCTCTCGACCATCGTCTACGGGCTGCTGACCGAGCCGGGACAGCTGGAGGAGGTGCGGCGCACCGGCAAATGGGGCGCTGCCTTCGAAGAAGGGGTGCGCTGGGTCGCGCCGATCCAGGCCTCGTCCCGGCTGGTGCTGGAGGATGTCGAGATCCGCGGCTTCCACATCCCCAGGGGCGACACGGTGATGACGATCCAGGCCTCGGCCAATCACGACGAGGAGCTTTTCGACCACCCCGAGCGTTTCGACGCGTTCCGCGCCAGGAATCCGCACCAAGCCTTCGGCTCGGGGCCGCATCATTGCGGCGGCGCCCATGTCGCGCGGCGCACCGTGGGCGCGATCATGCTCGAGGCGCTGTTCGAGCGTTTCCCGAACATGGCGCTGCCCGATCCCGAAATCGTCATGTGGCGGGGCTTCGGCTTCCGCGGGCCGATCAACCTGCCCGTGGCGCTGGCCTGACCCCCGCAAATCGCAAGGAGAAATCACCATGAAGATCACCTTTATCGCCGCGGACGGCAGCGAAACCCGGGTCGATGCCGCCGAAGGCGACAGCGTCATGCAGGCCGCCGTGCAGAACGACGTGGACGGCATCATCGGCGAATGCGGCGGCTCGATGATGTGCGCGACCTGCCATTGCTATGTCGACGACGGCTGGACCGAGGCCGTCGGCGGGCAGCAGGACGGCGAGAGCGACCTGCTCGATTGCGCCGCCTCCGAGGTCAGGGCGAGCAGCCGGCTGTCCTGCCAGATCCGCATGCGGGCCGAGTTGGACGGCGTCGTCATCCACCTGCCGGAATCGCAGCTTTAAGGAGAGGCCATGCAGCGCATCGTCATCATCGGCACCGGACAGGGCGGCCAGCAGATGGCCGCCAGCCTGCGCCAGGAGGGGTTCCAGGGCGAAATCCTGATGCTGGGCGAGGAACCCGGCCTGCCCTATCAGCGCCCGCCGCTTTCCAAGGCCTATATGGCGAACGGCAATGCCGCGGCGCTGCTGCTGAAACCGGCGAGCTTCTACGAACGCTCGGCCATCGTGCTGCGGGACGGGGTCCGCGCGACGGCGATCGACCGCGCGGCGCGCGAGGTGGTGACCGGGGACGGCGCGCGCCACCCCTACGACCATCTGGTCATCGCCACCGGGGCACGGAACGCCCCGCCGCCGATCCCGGGCCTCGATGCGCCGGGCGTGGTCGAGCTGCGCAGTCTGGCCGATGCCGAACGCATCCGCCGCCGTCTGGCCGCGACCCGTCACGCCGTGGTGGTGGGCGGCGGCTTCATCGGGCTGGAATTCGCCGCCATGGCCCGCGCCGCCGGCGTGGCTGTCACCGTGGTCGAGGCGGCGCCGCGGCTGATGTCGCGCGCGCTTTCGCCCGAGATGGCGGACTGGTTCCTGACGCTGCACCGCGAGATGGGCAGCCAGGTTCTGCTGGACGCGCCCGTTGCCGGCGTGCTGGCGGGCGCGGACGGCCGGGCCTCGGGTGTCGTGCTGGCCGACGGGCGCGAGGTTTCCGGCGATCTGGTGCTGATGGCGACCGGCGTGCGGCCCAACAGCGAACTGGCCGAGGCGGCGGGGCTGGCCTGCGCCAATGGCATCCTTGTCGATGCCACGCTGGCGACCGCGGATCCGGCGATCTCGGCCCTGGGCGACGTCGCGGCCTTTCCCGGACCGCTGGGCCGGCCTCTGCGGCTGGAATCGGTGCAGGCGGCGGTCGACCATGCCCGCCACATCGCGCGCCGGCTGGTCGGCGGGGCCAGCGCCCCCTATGCGGCGGTCCCGTGGTTCTGGTCCGACCAGGGCAAGGCCAAGCTGCAGATCGCCGGCCTGCTGACGGGTGCCGACCGCACCGTCGTCCTGCCGCAGCCCGAGGCCGCGCCCGTGGTGCTGCTGTTTCGCGGCGGCCATCTGGCGGCGGTCGAGACGGTGAACGCAGCAGGCATCCACATGGCCGCGCGCCGGATGATCGGCTGCCCCCTCGCGCAGCTCGAGGCGCATGGCTTCGACTTGCGCGCCGCGATGAAGGCCGCGGCCTAGCGCCTGGCGCGGGCGGCCGTTCCGGGTTTCCCGCCGCGGCTTATCCGGGATGACCGCCGCGCCGCCGGCCGGGTCGGGCGGCCGGGCAGCACCGATCAGGCCCAGCCGGCCGGTGAAGCCGGTGAACCGCCGCGCGGCTGCCGGCATAGCCGGCCGGCCGTGCTGCGGGTGCCCGGCTTCATTTGCGGGCGCTCGCGCCGTCCCAGAGCACCCATAGCCAGAACAGGCCGTGCAGCACCGCGCCGATGCAGGCGCCCCGCTCGGCCTGGCCGAAGACCCAGCCGACCAGCGCGCCGATCTCGATGCCGAGCGCCAGCGACATGACGAACCAGATCAGCCCGCCCAGCAGCCTCGTCAGCCAGTCGCGATCGTGATCCAGCGTCATCCGGGCCGCCCCTCCCGACATGCCGCCGCCGCGGCCGGCCGGCCGGTGCCGGGATCGGCCGCCCCGGCCCGCGGCGCGCAGGGCGTTCTGTGCCGCCCGTCCGCGGCAAGGGTCGTGCTGGTCATGGTCGCGTCCTGTCCGTCCTGAAAACAGGATGCCTCACATTCGGCCCGGCGCACGCGGATTTTTGTATGAAGTTGTTGCCGGGGCGGCGGGATGCGGGCCAATGCCGCAATTCCGGCGGCCGGCAAACCCCCGGACGCGCATCGAACCGGCGCGGGGATCAATCCGAAGTTGTAGCCGGGGGCAAGGAAGCGGCCCCCAGTCCTGCTCCGGCACGCGCCATGATTCGCGGCTGGCAGGCATGGGCCGCGACAGGGGCGATCCGACCGGAGGGGCGGCGACCCCCGCCTCGCCTGCCCGGCGCAAGGCTGGCCGGGGGGCGGCGCGCAGCCACGCGGCCCGAGGACGCTTTTGCCGCGCAACATGTCGGTTGAGTGCGCTTTGCCCGGGGGCGGATGTCCCATCCTCGGGTCCGAAGGCACGCGCCCCGGCCGGCAAGCCGTGCGGGATGCCGATGCGCGGGCGCCGGCGACCGGCAAGCATGGGGCCGCATCCGGCCGGCGGCCGCGGGCATCGCCCTGCGGCCCGTGACGCGCGGGCCCATCGCCCCGGGACAGCGGCCGAAACGGCCGCAGCCCCGGCGCGTCCTGGAGGAGACTGCGGAGGAGATCGCATATGCAGACAAGGCCCGAAAGGGGCATCAACCCCGGCGTCTTCTGGCCCGCCATCGCCATTGCGGGGGGCTTCGTGATGTGGGGCGTCCTGGCGCCGGACAGCCTGGCCGCCCGCGCCACCGCCGCGCTGAACTGGATCATCCGGGTCTTCGGATGGAGCTTCGTCATCTCGACGGCGTTCTTCCTGGCATTCGCCCTGTTTCTGGCCTTCAGCCGCTTCGGCAGGATCAAGCTGGGCCATGACGACGAAAGCCCGGAATTCTCGACCCGGTCCTGGATCTGCATGATGTTCAGCGTCGGCATGGGGATCGGGCTGATGTTCTGGGGCGTGGCCGAACCGATCAGCCATTACGGCACCCCGCCGCACGGCCTGGCCGAGCCCGGGTCGCGCGACGCGGCGCTGCTGGCGATGCAATACGCCTATTTCCACTGGGCGCTGCATCCCTGGGCGATCTATGCCATGGCCGGGCTGGCGATGGCCTATTTCAGCTATCGCCGCGACCTGCCGATGCTGGTCTCAAGCGCCTTCCACCCGCTCTTGGGCGACCGCGTTCACGGACCCATCGGGCGCACCATCGACGTGCTGGCGATCATCGCCACGCTGTTCGGCACCGCGACCTCGCTGGGACTGGGTGCGCAGCAGATCAACAGCGGCCTGAACTACCTGTGGCAGACCGGGGAATCGGCGACCATCGCGCTGACCATCATCTCCGCGCTCTCGGTGCTGTTCATCCTGTCGGCAGTGTCGGGCGTGGGCCGGGGCATCCAGTTCCTCAGCAACATCAACATGGTCGTCGCCGTGCTGCTGCTGCTGTTCCTGGCGCTGCTGGGCCCGACCGTCTTCATCCTCGACACGCTGATCGAGGCGATGGGCTATTACTTCGGCGACCTGGTGTCGATGTCCTTCCGCACCTCGGCCTTCAGCGACAGCAAATGGCTGGCCAGCTGGACGATCTTCTACTGGGCCTGGTGGATTTCCTGGGCGCCTTTCGTCGGCGTGTTCATCGCCCGCATCTCGCGCGGGCGCACCATCCGGGAATTCGTCGTGGGCGTGCTGATGATCCCCAGCGCCGTGACCTTCATCTGGTTCTCGGTCATGGGCGGCAGCGCGCTGTTTTCCGAGCTTGCCGGCGCCGGCGGGCTGGTCGAGGCCGTCGCGCGGCAGGGCGAGGCGGTGTCGCTGTTCGCGCTGCTCGAACAATATCCGCTGGCGGGGCTGACCTCGACCGTGGCGATGTTCCTGGTGGCGATCTTCTTCGTCTCGGGGGCGGATGCGGCCTCGGTGGTGATGGGGATGCTGTCCTCCTACGGCACGACGCATCCGCGTGCGGGCGTGGTGGTGCTCTGGGGCCTGCTGGCGGGCGCCTCGGCCTCGGTGCTTTTGGTGATGGGCGGGCTGAACGGGCTGCAGACCGCCTCGATCATCGCGGCGGCGCCGTTCCTGGTGGTGATGGTGGGGCTTTGCGCCTCGCTGTGGAAGGGGCTGCTGGACGATATCGAGGTCCATGGCCATTTCGAGGAAATCGACCCCCATACCGGCGGCATCAAGGACCATCCCTGACCGGCCCCGGCGCCTGCCCCCGCCAAGGCGCGGGTGCCGGAGCCCCGGCCCGGCGTGACCACCCCCTGCCCCGGCCGCACCTGTTCCGGCGGCGGGCGGTGGCGGGTCGCCCCCGCCCCCTCGCCCTTCTGGTAGAGGGGGCGGGCACCGGCAAGGTCAGGCCAGGTCGCGCAGCGTCGCCTCGCGCGCCCAATAGCGGCGCTTCGCGGTCTCGGGCAGCCGGTCATAGGGCACGACGCCCTCGTCCGGCGCGATTCCGGCGCGGTCCAGGATGACCTGCGATCCCTTGCAATGCCCGATGGCCTTCAGATGGGCATAGGCGTCCATGACGAAGCCGATGGCCGCGGCATCGCGGGCCAGCTTCTGCGCCGCCTCGGGCGCCAGGATCATCCCAACGGCATCGAACAGCACCGAGGGCGAGCCGGCGAGCTGGCCGTCCGCCTGCATCTCGCCGCCCTGCAGCTTCAGCGGGCCCAGCTTGGGGGCGATGGTGAAGACGCTGCCGCCCTCGGCCCGGATCGCGGCGATCAGCCCGTCGATCCCGTCCTTGTCCGAGCCTTCGTCGAAAAGCAGGCCGACCTTGCGGCCCTTGAGGGTCTCGTTCCAGTTCTTCTGGATCGACAGCGCATCCGAGGGGTCGAGGTCCAGCGGCACGCGGAAGGGCTTGGCGGCCTCCGGCAGCGCCATTCCCAGCCCCTTGGCCACCCGTTCCGCCAGCACCTCGTCGATGTTGCGCAGCTGGCTGACGACGCGCCGCCGCACATGCTCCAGCTCCACCTTGGACAGCTCGAAGACCAGGGCCGAGGCGATATGCGCCTGCTCGTTCTCGGTCTGCGAGCGCCAGAACAGCCGCGGCTGGCTGTAATGGTCGCCGAAGCTCTCGGCCCGGATGCGCAGCTTGTCGCCCTGCACCCCGGCCGGGGCGGTGGCGAAGCCCTCGGCGCTGGCGCGGGGGCCGGGATCCTCGCCGGCCTCGTCCAGGCTGTTCGGCTCGTAATTGGCGCGGCCGCTGGGCACCTGGGTCTGCATCATCCCGTCGCGCATCATGTTGGCATAGGGGCATTTCGGCGCATTCACCGGGATCTGGTGGAAATTCGTCGTGCCCAGCCGGGATTTCTGCGTGTCGAGATAGGAAAACAGCCGGCCCTGCAGCAGCGGATCGTCGCTGAACTCGATGCCCGGCACGATGTTCGAGGGCAGGAAGGCGACCTGCTCGGTCTCGGCGAAGAAATTGTCCGGGTTGCGGTCCAGCACCAGCCGGCCGACCACCCGCAGCGGCACGATCTCTTCGGGGATGATCTTGGTGGCGTCCAGCACGTCATAGGGCAGGCTGTCGGCCAGCGCCTGGTCGAAGATCTGCAGGCCCAGATCCCATTCGGGGTGATCGCCCGCGGCGATCGCCTCGTAGAGGTCGCGGCGGTGATAATCGTTGTCGGCGCCCTGCAGCTTGGCGCTTTCGTCCCAGACCAGCGACTGCATGCCCAGCCGCGGAAGCCAGTGGAACTTGACGAAATGCTCCTCGCCCTTTTCGTTGACCAGCTTGAAGCTGTGCACGCCGAAGCCCTGCATCATCCGGTAGCTGCGCGGGATGGCGCGGTCGGACATCGCCCACATCACCATATGCAGGCTTTCCGGCATCAGCGAGACGAAATCCCAGAAGGTGGCATGCGCAGTCGCGGCCTGCGGATAGCCGCGGTCGGCCTCCATCTTGACCGCATGCACCAGGTCCGGGAACTTGATCGCGTCCTGGATGAAGAAAACCGGGATGTTGTTGCCGACCAGATCCCAGTTGCCGGCTTCGGTATAGAACTTCACCGCAAAGCCGCGCACGTCGCGCGGCGTATCGACCGAGCCCGCCCCGCCCGCGACGGTCGAGAAGCGGACGAAGACCGGGGTCTTCTTGCCCTTCTCGGCGAAGAGGCCGGCGCGGGTCAGCTCGGGGATCGGGTCGGTGCATTCGAAATAGCCATGCGCCGCCGAGCCGCGGGCATGCACGATGCGCTCGGGGATGCGCTCGTGGTCGAAGTGGAAGATCTTTTCCCGCAGCAGGAAATCCTCCAGCAGCGTCGGGCCGCGATGGCCCGCGCGCAGGCTGTTCTGGTTGTCCGAGATCGGGATACCGTGATTGGTGGTCAGCGTCTCGCCGCCGCGCTGCTGCGTTTCGCCGGCGTTGCCGCGTTCCGTCTGGTAAGAGCGTGCCATCTTTCCTGCCTTCTTCCGAGGTGGGGGCGGCGGGAAGGCTGGGGCCGCCCGCCGCGGGCTCGGGGGGCCAACGTCACGGCAGGGCGCGGGTTCCATGCAGCCCGCATCGGCGCGCCACGGGACCCTTGGGCTTTCGCGGCATCCGACGGTTTCGGAGGGAGCGCGCCTAGACCCTCTCCAGCGCGATGGCGATTCCCTGGCCGACGCCGATGCACATGGTCGAGAGCGAGCGCCGCCCGCTGGTCCGGGCCAGTTCCAGCGCCGCGGTGCCGGTGATGCGGGCACCGGACATGCCTAGGGGATGCCCCAGCGCGATGGCGCCGCCGTTCGGGTTCACGCGCGGATCGTCCTCGGCGATGCCCAGCTGGCGCAGCGTGGCGATACCCTGCGCGGCGAAGGCTTCGTTCAGCTCGATCACGTCGAAATCCGCTTGGGTCAGGCCCAGCCGCGCCATCAGCTTCTGCGACGCGGGCGCCGGGCCGATGCCCATGATGCGCGGCGGCACGCCCGCCGTCGCCCCGCCCAGCACCCGGGCGATGGGCGTCAGCCCGTGCTTCTTCGCCGCCGCCTCGGAGGCGAGGATCAGCGCCGCCGCCCCGTCGTTCACCCCCGAGGCATTGCCCGCCGTGACCGAGCCGTTCGGGAACAGCGGCCGCAGCTTCGCCAGCGCCTCGGGTGTCGTGGCGCGGGGATGCTCGTCGGTATCGACCACCAGCGGCTCGCCCTTGCGCTGCGGGATCGTCACCGGGGTGATTTCCTGCGCCAGCCGGCCGCTGGCGATGGCCGCCGCCGCCTTCTGCTGCGAGGCCAGCGCCATCGCGTCCTGCGCCTCGCGCGCGATGCCGTAATCGTCGGCGACGTTCTGGCCGGTCTGCGGCATCGAGTCGGTGCCATAGGCCCGATCCATCGCCGGATTCACGAAGCGCCAGCCGATGGTGGTGTCGTGGATCTCGGCATGGCGGCTGAAGGCGGTCTCGGCCTTGGGCAGCACGAAGGGCGCGCGCGACATCGACTCGACGCCGCCGGCGATCATCAGCCCGGCCTCGCCCGTCGCGATCTGGCGGGCGGCGACCAGAACCGCGTCCATGCCCGAGCCGCAAAGCCGGTTGATGGTGGTGCCCGGCACCTCGACCGGCAGGCCGGCGAGCAGCAAGGACATGCGGGCGACGTTGCGGTTGTCCTCGCCGGCCTGGTTGGCGCAGCCATAGATCACGTCGTCGACCGCCTGCCAGTCGAGCCCGGCATGGCGGGCCATCAGCGCGCGCAGCGGGATGGCGCCCAAGTCGTCGGCCCGGACCGGGGACAGCGCGCCGCCAAACCGGCCGATGGGCGTGCGGATATAGTCGCAGATGAAAACTTCGGTCATGTCACAGCTCCGGCACGACCAGATCGCCGACCGCACCGTCCAGATGCAGCCGCGCGCCGGTCACGGCTTGCAGGTCGTCAAGGGAAATCGTGGCCAGCTTCTCGCGCAGCACGAAACGGCCGCCTTCGATGTCCACCACGGCGAGCGAGGTATAGACCCGGGTCACGCAGCCCACGCCGGTCAGCGGCAGGGTGCAGGCCTCCAGAAGCTTCGGCTTGCCGTCCTTGGTGACGTGATCGGTGATGACGGCGACGCGCTTGGCGCCATGCACCAGATCCATGGCGCCGCCCACTGCCGGCACGCCTTTCGGCCCGGTGGACCAGTTCGCAAGATCGCCATTCTGCGCCACCTGATAGGCGCCGAGGATCGCCACGTCCAGATGCCCGCCGCGCACCATGGCAAAGCTGTCGGCATGGTGGAAGAAGGCCGCGCCCGGCTTCAGCGTGATCGCCTTCTTGCCGGCATTGATCAGGTCCCAGTCCTCCTCGCCCGCCGGCGGGGCCTCGCCAAAGCCCAGCACGCCGTTCTCGGTATGGAACACCGCCTGACGGCCGGGGGGCTGGAACTTGGCCACCATCTCGGGAAAGCCGATGCCCAGGTTCACATAGGCGCCGTCGGCGATGTCCTGCGCCGCGCGCCAGGCGATCTGGGCGTTGGAAAGCTTCGTGGTCATGCCTGCACCTCCTGGGAACGGGCGGGGGGATGGGCCGCCTCGGCACGGTTCAGCGCCTCTTCCTGCGCCGGGTTCGCGACCTCGACGATGCCGGAGACGAAGATGCCCGGCGTCACGACGGCTTCCGGGTCGATGCCGCCCGGCGCGACCGCCCGCGTCACCTGCGCGACGGTGCGCGCCGCCGCCATCGCCATCAGGGGCGAGAAGTTCCGCGCCGCCATACGATAGGTCAGGTTGCCGTAATGATCGCCCAGCTCGGCCTTGATCAGCGCGAAATCGGCCTTGAGCCAGCGTTCCTGCACATAGGACCGCCCGTCGAACTCGGCGACCGGCTTGCCCCGCGCCAGATCGGTGCCGAAGCTCGTGGGCGTGTAGAAGGCCGGGATGCCCGCCCCGCCGGCGCGGATACGCTCGGCCAGCGTGCCCTGCGGGACCAGATCAAGCTCGATCTTTCCGGCCAGATATCTCTCGGTGAAGACCCGCGGATCGGCCGAGCGCGGGAAGGAACAGACCATCTTGCGGACCATCCCCTGCTCGATCATCGCGGCGATGCCGACATGGCCGTTGCCGGCGTTGTTGTTGATGACGGTCAGGTTTCCGGGGCTGCCGGTGGCCAGATAGCGGTCGATCAGCGCGTGGATCAGCTCGATCGGCGCGCCCGAGCCGCCGAAGCCGCCGATCATCACCGTCGCGCCGTCCGGGATGCCGGCGACCGCCTCGGCCAAGTTGGGGATGCGTTTGTCCATGAACTCCTCCTGCGGGTTCCGGGGATGTCATGCGCGCATGGCCGTCGTGATGCCAGAGATTTCGTGCGGATGTTGACATTTGTTCAAACTGCGTAAAATGCTGTGCGCATGGTGAACAAGACCGATTTTATCGCCTCGCTGGCCAAGGGGCTTGGCGTGATCGAGGCGTTCCGGGCGGAACGCCCGCGGCTTTCCATCGCCGAGGTGGCCGAGGCGACGGGGCTGGACCGGGCGACGGCGCGGCGCTGCCTGCTGACCCTGCACGAGCTGGGCTATGCCGATTACGACGGCAAGTTCTTCACCCTGACGCCGCGCATCCTGCGGCTGGGCATGGGGGCGCTGGCGGCGCTGCCGCTGGCGCAGCTGGTGCAGCCCTGGCTGGACCAGCTGTCCGAGCAGATCGGGCAATCCACCTCGGTCTCGATCCTCGACGGGACCGAGATCGTCTATCTGGCGCGGGCGGCGCAAAGGCGGGTGATGTCCATCGGGCTGATGCCGGGTTCGCGGCTGCCGGCGCATTGCACCTCGATGGGCCGGGTGCTGCTGGCCGCCCTGCCCGAGCCCGAGGCGCGCGCCATCGTCGAGCGGTCCGACCTGACGCCGCGCACCCCGCACAGCCTGACGGCGCCGGAGGAGATCATGGCGCGCATCCGGCAGGCCCGCGCCGAGGGCCATGCGGTGATCGACCAGGAGGTCGAGCTGGGCCTGCGCTCGCTTGCCGTGCCGCTTTGCAACGCGCATGGCCGGGTGGTGGCGGCCCTGAACACCGGGGTGGCGGCGGTGCAATCCTCGGCCGGTGAGCTGGCGGCGCTTTACCTGCCCGCGCTCCTGAAGGTGCAGGAGGGGCTGCGCAGAGTGCTGCGCTGAGGCCGGGGCGACGGGGGCGGCTTGGCGAATTGACGAACATTCCGTGAACATCTAACTTGCCCGCATGGCAAGGACGACTCTTCAGGACAAGCTCGCCATCCTTGCGGATGCGGCGAAATACGACGCCTCCTGCGCGTCGGGCGGCGGCCGGGACGGGTCTTCGGGAATCTGCCACGCCTATACGCCGGACGGGCGCTGCATCTCGCTGCTGAAGATCCTGATGACCAATTTCTGCATCTTCGACTGCGCCTATTGCGTCAACCGCGTGTCGTCGAATGTCGAGCGGGCGCGCTTTTCCGTCGAAGAGGTCGTCACGCTGACGCTGGAATTCTATCGGCGCAACCATATCGAGGGGCTGTTTCTCTCCTCGGGGATCATCCGCTCGCCCGACCAGACCATGGCCGAGATGGTGCGCATCGCCCGGACCCTGCGCGAGGGGCACGGCTTTCGCGGCTATATCCACCTGAAGACCATTCCCGACGCCGCGCCCGACCTGATCCGCGAGGCCGGGCTCTGGGCCGACCGGCTGTCGATCAATGTCGAACTGCCGCAGGATGTCAGCCTGCGCAAGCTCGCCCCCGAGAAGCGCCCCGAAACCATCCGCAACGCCATGGCGCAGGTGCGGCTGGAAAGCGAGGCCGCGCAGGAGAAAAGCCACAGCGGCCGCCCGGCCCCGGCCTTTGCCCCGGCCGGGCAGAGCACGCAGATGATCGTCGGCGCGGACGGCGCGGACGACGTGACGATCCTGAACAGCGCCAGCCGGCTTTATGCGGGCTACGGGCTGCGGCGGGTCTATTACTCGGCCTTCTCGCCGATCCCCGACGCCTCGGCGGCGCTGCCGCTGGTCCGGCCGCCGCTTCTGCGCGAGCATCGGCTTTATCAGGCGGACTGGCTTCTGCGCTTCTACGGCTTCACCGCCGAAGAGATCGCGGCGGGCGCGACGGCCGGCCATCTGGATCTGGACCTAGACCCGAAGCTCGCCTGGGCGCTGCGCCATCGCGGGCTGTTCCCGCTGGAGGTGAACCGCGCCAGCCGGGACATGCTGCTGCGGGTTCCGGGCTTCGGCAGCCGCACCGTCGAGCGGATCATCGCCGCGCGCGCAAACCGCGCGCTGCGATACGAGGACCTGGCCCGCATGGGCGCGGCGATGAAGAAGGCGCAGCCCTTCATCACCCTGCCCGGCTGGTCGCCCGGCAAGCTGACCGACAGCGCCGGCCTGCGCGCCCGCTTCGCCCCGCCGGCCAAGCAGCTGCGCCTGCTGTGAACTACGCCGCCCCCCTGCCCGAATGCGGCACCTTCGAGGCCTGGCACGACGCCGCGCGCGTCGCGATCTCGCATCGCATCCCGCCCGAAGCCATCGACTGGGAGGCAGCCGCCGGGCTTTTCGCGGCCGGTCCCCTGCCCCCGGCCCCGGGCAGCCATCGCGCCCGGGTGCCGCCGGCCTTCATGGCGCTGGCCCGGTCGGTGATCTGGCATTCCGCGCCGGCGCGCTTCGGGCTGCTCTATCAGGCGCTGTGGCGCATCGACCGCCGGCAGGGCGATCCGCTGTCGCAGGCCGATCCCCTGGGCCGGCGGCTGGCTCTGATGGCGAAATCGGTCGAGCGCGACATCCACAAGATGCATGCCTTCCTGCGTTTCCGCGAGATCCCGGCCGAGGGTCCGCGCCGCCGCTTCGCCGCATGGTTCGAACCCGGGCACAACACGCTGGAGCCCGGCAGCCGCTTCTTTGCCGAGCGTTTCGCCGACATGGACTGGATGATCGCCACACCGCGCCTGACCGCCCGTTTCCGCGACGGACGGCTCGGCTTCGGCCCCGGCGGCACCAGGCCCGACCTGCCCGAGGATGGCGCCGAGGCGCTTTGGGCGACCTATTTCGCGAATATCTTCAACCCGGCGCGGGTCAAGCAGGACGCGATGCGGTCGCATATGCCCAGGAAATACTGGAAGAACCTGCCCGAGACCCGGCTGATCCCCGCCATGCTGAAGGATGCCGGCGCGCGGGTCGAGCGGATGCGTCAGGCCGGGGCCACCTTGCCCCGACCCGGCGCCGCCGCCGTTTCCGCCCGCTACCGCGCCGGCCTGCCCCGGCTGCCCGACCAGCCCGAAATGCTGCCCGAAATGCTGCCCGAAACGCTGGACGAGGCCCGCGCCGGCGCGCGGCAATGCCGCCGCTGCGGGCTGTGCGAGGCGGCGACGCAGACTGTCTGGGGCGAGGGCGCGCCCGATGCCCGGCTGATGATCGTGGGCGAGCAGCCCGGTGACCGCGAGGATCTGGAGGGCCGCCCCTTCGTCGGGCCTGCGGGCCAGCTCTTGCGCGCGGTCATGGCCGAGGCCGGGGTGGACCCGGCGCAGGTCTGGCTGACCAATGCGGTGAAGCATTTCAAGTTCGCGCCGCGCGGCAAGCGGCGGCTGCACCGCAATCCCGACCGGCAGGAGATCCGGCTTTGCCGCTGGTGGCTGGGTCAGGAGCTGGGCCTGATCCGCCCCGGCGCGGTGCTGGCCCTCGGCGCCTCGGCGGCCTATGCGCTGACGAAACGGGACGGCGCGCTCGCCGCCCGGCGGGGCGGGGTCGAGACGGGCCTGCATGGCGGGCCGGTGCTGGTCACCTGGCATCCCGCCCATATCCTGCGCCTGCCCGATCCCGCCCGGCAGGCGCAGGCCCGGCGGCAGCTGGCCGCCGACCTGGCCGGCGCCTTCCGGATCAGCGGCGCGGCCGGAGCCGCCTGACATAGGGTCCGGGACCGCCCCGCCCGACCGGCACCGCCGCTATGCCCGGCGGCGCAGCCGGCCCCAGCCCTTGAACAGCCCGCGTTTCGCGGTGCTCTCGAAGATCTCCTCGGGGCCGTTCGGGTCGAGGATCTCGTTCTCGGCCAGCCATTCCTCGATGCCGGTCAGTTCGGGGACGCGATAGGGAACCAGGCTGCGGCCCGGCCCGCGCAGCGCCTCGACCGTGGCGATCAGCGAGCCGGTCTCGGCAAGCTTCGCCGCCACCTGCTCCGCGGTCACACCCAGATGCTCGGCCAGCAGGTCGTCGCGCAGCGCCGCGATCCGGGAAGCGGCATGGGCATTGCCCGGCTCGTCGGCCGACAGGATCACGTCGCATTCGGTATCCAGCCGCATCGAGCGGTTGTTGAAATTCGACGAGCCGACCCGCAGCACCCGGTCGTCCACCACCATGACCTTGGCATGGACATAGATCCCCGCCCCGCCCCGGGTCTGCGGATGATAGATGCGCAGGCGGCCCCGGCAGTCGATCCGGCGCAGGGCCTCGACCAGCCGCGCCCGGGCGGTGTCCATCGCCAGCGGCTCCAGCCAGCCGTTGGCGGTATGGGGGTTGACGATGACGATCTCGGGCGGGTTCTCGCCGGCCAGCCGGCGGGCGATGGCATGGGCGATCCGGCGCGAGGCGAAATACTGGCTTTCGGCATAGATCATCCGCTCGGCCCCGGCGATCAGGTCCAGATAGGCGGCCTCGATCTCGTGCACCGGCTCGACCCCGTCCATCGCCGGGATGCTGCGGGCGATGCCCAGGCGGATGTCGGTGAAGGTCGGCCGCAATCCTTCCGGCCAGCAATCGTGGCAATCCTCGCAGGCCGGCAGCGTCTCGCCGGTCGCGGCCCGCCAGCGCGCGCGGGCCAGATCCCCCATCGCGCGCGCCGCCTCTCCGTCGAAGGCGCTGGTGGCGTCGTGCCAGGGGTCGTGCGGGCGGCCGCCCGGCCCGATGCGGCGCGGGTCGTCATCCAGGTGCTCGCGCCGGTCCCAGCGTTCGACGGTCATGTCGATGCCGCCGCAAAAGGCCAGGCAATCGTCGATCACCACGATCTTCTGGTGATGCGAGCCGGCCGGCGGATGGGCGCCGTCCAGCCGCAGGGTGATGCGCGGATGCGCCTTCCAGCGCAGGATCGTCCAGAGCGTATTGCCGCGGAACATCGCCTTGACGGCGCCGGTATCCCAGCGCAGCAGGCGGATTTCCAGCGCCGGGCTGCGATCAGCCAGCCAGAGGATGAAGTCGCCCAGCCGCGCGGGGCCGCCGTCCCCGGCTTGTCCCATCTCGATCCTTGCGTCGAAATCCCAGCCGATCAGCATGATCGAGCGCCGCGCCTTGAGCATGGCCCGGCGGGCGGTCAGGAAATAGTCGGCGGCATCGACGATAAAGGCGAAACGCTCTGCCGGCGCGATGCGCCAGCAGTTCCGCCCGGGTTGCAGCAGGGTCTCGGGACTCATCACCATCCGGTTTCCGCAAGGAACTGTTTCGCCACGCAACCTCTGCCCGCCGCTGCGGTTCCCCGGACCGGGACGAAAATCGTGCCCGGCGCAAAGAACCCGGGCGGTCCCGCCGGGTCATGCGCTTCCCGGCGGGCAAAGAAGCAGCGAGCTATTTCACCAGCTCGCGGAGGATCGTGTCCAGCCCGATCACGCCATTGCCCAGCTGGCCCTGGTTGATCAGGCGGTTGCGGCGCTGGCGGGCCTGCTCGGCATGTTCGCCGCGCGGCCAGTTCTGCAGATATTGCGTATAGCCCTGCACGGTATCGAGCTGCCGCGCCCGGGCCCAGGCGCGGTCCTCGCGGTCGCCGCGCGGCGCGTCGTCGCCCCTCGCCGCGGCCGCGGCCAGGCGCTGCCGCGCGTTCTGGGCATAGATGCCGTTCGGATAGCGGTCCAGATAGGCGCGCAGGTTGCGCACCCCGCCCTTGGCGCCGGTCTGCTGCCAATAGGCGCGGTCCTGCTGCTCGCGGCTGGGCGCCGCCGCATTGGCCTGGCTCCGCAGCGTGCCCAGCTGCGCCGAGGTCAGGTAGCCCGTCACCGCATAGCCGTTGCGCTGCTGCCAGCCGCGGATGGCCGAACGGGTGCGCGAGCCGAAGACCCCGTCCGCCCCGCCGGTCGAATAGCCCAGCGTGTTCAGCCGGCGCTGGATCGTCACCCGGTCGGCGCGCGACAGGTTCAGCCGGCTTTCGGCCAGTTCGGCCTGCGACGGCTGGCGCGCGGGCGCCGCCTGGCGCGGCTGCTGGATCTCGGGCTCGCGCGGCTGGACCGGAGCGGGCGCGGGGACAGGCGCCGGCCGCAGCTCGGTCAGCCGGTTCTGCGCCGCCTCGGCGAATTCCCCCCGGGGATAGCGCGCCAGATAGTCCTCATAGGCCGCAGCGGTATTGGCCGCCGCCGCCTCGGCCCAGAGGTCGCGGTCGGCCTGCGCCGTCCCCAGCGCATCCAGCCGCGCCTTGGCGGCCGCCGAATAGATCCCGCTAGGATAGCGGTCGAGATAGCCGCGATAGGCCGACGCCGTGTCCTCGGCCGCCGCCTTGGCCCACAGATCGCGGTCGGCCTCCAGCGGATCGGCCGGGGCCTCGGCGGTCCCGGCACCGGCTTCGGCGGCCACCAGCACCAGCTCCGCATCGCCGCCCTCGGCCATGACCAGCCGGTCGTCGGCGCGCAGCAGATCCGCGACCGAAGTGCCGGGCTGCAGCAGCGCCGCCGCAGCCGCGCTGGTCGCGGCGGGCGGACCCGACAGCACCGTCACCCCTTCCGGGGGGGTCAGCGGGCCGATGCCGTTTTCCAGCCCGGCGGCATGTTCCATGCCCTTTTCGTCCAGGCCGAGCAGCAGCACCGCCCCCGGCCGCGCCTGCTTCATCAGGTCCAGCACCATGGACAGCGGCACGCCCTGCCCGCCGGCGCCGACCAGATCGGGCTTCTCGGCATCGGTGCCCATATACCAGCTGTCGCTGCCGCCATGCAGGAAATGGCCGTTCAGCAGCACGATCCGCGCCCCCGGGTCGTCGTCGGGCCGCAGCAGATCGGCCAACGCCTGCCGCACGTCCTTGACCGTCAGGTCGGCGCCGGCCACGGTGCGGAACCCCGCCGCCTTCATCGCGTCCGAGGCGGCGCCGGCATCGGCATCGGCCAGTTCCGGCGCGTGCCGGTAGCGGGCATTGGCGATCACCACGCCGCGATTTTCGGCCAGGGCCGGTCCCGCCGCGACCAGCGCGGCCAGAAGAAGCGACAGGTGGCGCATGGCTTTCTCCTTCATCGGCAATGCCCTCATAATGCCGCAGGGGCGGTATCGTTCCCGGTTAGCGGCCCGCCCGCAGCCTCACAAGTCCGGGACCGGACACATGGCCGCGAGGGTCCGCGGCTTCGGCGACGGATCGCCGAATGGCCGGTCAGTAGATCGGCGGCGAGACGATCCAGATCACCTCGGCGGGCTCGTCGCCGGGATTTTCCCAGGCATAGGCCGCGCCCCTGAACTGGAAGCTGTCGCCGGGGCCAAGCGCAAAGCGCCGCCCACCGATCTGCAGCACCAGCCGTCCCGAGATCACCACGCCGCCGTCCTCTTTCTCGCGCGCGGGGCGGATGCCTTCGCTTTTCGAACCGGGCGCGAAGACCGAGCGGATCATCTCGAAGCCCCCGGTCAGCCCGGGCGAGAGCAGCTCTTCGGAAAGCCCGGTATCGGCCGAGCCAATGCGGCTGCGGTCGGCGGCGCGCACGATCAGCCCCTGCTCCTCGGGCTGGCGGGCGGCCGAGCGGAAGAAGAAGCTAATGTTCAAGTCGAAAAGCAGCGCGATCCGGCCCAGGTCCTGGACCGAGGGCGCGGTCACGCCGCGCTCGACCTGGCTGAGCCAGCCGACCGAGCGGTCCAGCCGCCCGGCGCATTCCGCGATGGTCATGCCGCGCGCCTTGCGCAGCGCCCTGATGTCCTGACCGATCCTGTCCATGGCCCCGTGCTAGAGGAACGGCATCGCCTTGGCCAGAGAAATGATGATGACACCCCACCGCATCACCATAATGAAAAACAATGCTTGAAATTTCATTCAAACGTGACAGGGTGGCGGGCAGGATTCTCCAGCCAGGAATGCGCCCATGCCCGACCTTCCCCGCTCCGCCCGCGTCGTCATCATCGGCGGCGGCATCTCGGGCTGCTCGGTCGCCTATCACCTGGCCGAGCGGGGCTGGACCGACATCGTGCTGCTGGAACGCAGGCAGCTGACCTGCGGCACGACATGGCATGCGGCGGGGCTGGTCGGGCAGTTGCGCGCCAGCCAGAACATGACCCGGCTGGCGAAATATTCGACCGACCTCTACACCCGGCTGGAGGCCGAGACCGGGCTGGCCACCGGCTTTTCGCAGCGCGGTTCGATGACGGTGGCGCTGACCGAGGCCCGGCGCGAGGAACTCTTGCGGCAAGCCTCGATGGCGCGCGCCTTCGGCATCGAGGTGAGCGAGCTTTCCCCCAGAGATATCAAGGGGCTGTATCCCAATCTTGAGATTTCGGATGTGGTGTCTGGCGTGCATCTGCCGGGCGACGGGCAGGCCGATCCGGCCAATATCGCGTTGGCGCTGGCCAAGGGCGCGCGGATGCGCGGGGCCCGCATCCACGAAGGCGTCAAGGTCATCCGCGTCAGTGCCGACCGCGGCCGCGTCACCGGCGTGGACTGGCAGGCGGGCGACGAGCGCGGCCATATCGCCGCCGCCCATGTGGTCAATTGCGGCGGCATATGGGGCCGCGACCTTGCGGCGCAGAACGGCGTCACCCTGCCGTTGCATGCCTGCGAGCATTTCTACATCGTCACCGAGGCGGTGCCGGGCCTGTCGCAGCTTCCGGTGCTGCGCGTCCCCGACGAATGCGCCTATTACAAGGAGGATGCCGGCAAGATCCTGCTCGGTGCCTTCGAACCGGTCGCCAAGCCCTGGGGCATGGCCGGCATCCGCGAGGATTTCTGCTTCGACCAGCTGCCCGAGGACGTGGACCATTTCGAGCCGATCCTGGAAAAGGCCATCGCCCGCATGCCGATCCTGGCCGAGACCGGCATCCATACCTTCTTCAACGGTCCGGAAAGCTTCACCCCCGACGACCGCTATTACCTGGGCGAGGCGCCCGAGCTGGCCGGCTACTGGCTGGCGGCGGGCTACAATTCCATCGGCATCGTCTCGTCCGGCGGGGCGGGCATGGTACTGGCGGCCTGGATGGACAAGGGCGAGCCGCCTTTCGACCTGTGGGAGGTGGATATCCGCCGCGCCCAGCCCTTCCAGCGCAACCGCCGCTATCTGCGCGAGCGCGTGACGGAAACGCTGGGGCTGCTTTATGCCGATCATTACCCTTACCGCCAGATGGCGACGGCGCGCGGGCTGCGCCGTTCGCCCCTGCACGAGCACCTGAAGGCGCGCGGTGCGGTCTTCGGCGAGGTCGCGGGCTGGGAGCGCGCCAACTGGTTCGCCGGTCCCGGCGAGCCGCGCGAATACCGCTATTCCTGGGGCCGGCAGAACTGGTTCGCAAACAGCGCCGGGGAACACCGGGCGCTGCGCGAGGGCGTCGGGCTGCTGGACATGTCGAGCTTCGGCAAGATCCGGGTCGAGGGGCGGGATGCGCTGGCCTTCCTGCAGCGGCTCTGCGGCAACGACATGGACGTGGCGCCGGGACGCATCGTCTATACGCAGATGCTGAACGCGCGCGGCGGCGTCGAGTCCGACCTGACGGCGACGCGGCTGTCCGAGACCGCCTTCCTGCTGGTGGTGCCCGGCGCGACGCTGCAGCGCGACCTGGCCTGGCTGCGCCGGCATCTGGGCGACGCCTTCGTCACCATCACCGACATGAGCGCCGCCGAGGCGGTGATCCCGGTCATGGGGCCGCGCTCGCGCGCGCTTCTGTCCCGCGTCTCGCCCGACGATTTCTCGGAGGCGGCGCATCCCTTCGGCACGGCGCGCGAGATCGAGATCGGCCTGGGCCTGGCCCGCGCGCATCGCATCTCTTACGTGGGCGAACTGGGCTGGGAGCTTTACGTCAGCTCTGACCAGGCCGCGCATGTCTTCGAGGTCCTGGCCGAGGCGGGCGAGGATCTGGGCCTGCGGCTTTGCGGCCTGCACGCGATGGACAGCTGCCGCATCGAAAAGGCCTATCGGCATTTCGGCCATGACATCACCGACGAGGATCACGTGCTGGAGGCCGGGCTGGGCTTCGCGGTCAGGACCGGCAAGGGCGATTTCATCGGCCGCGAGGCGGTGCTGCGCAAGCGCGAGCAGGGCCTGACACGCCGGCTGCTGCAGTTCCGCCTGCGCGACCCCGAGCCGCTCTTGTTCCATAACGAGCCGATCCTGCGCGACGGGCGCATCGTCGGGCAGCTGACTTCGGGCGCCTATGGCCACACGCTGGGCGGCGCCATCGGGCTGGGCTATGCGCCTTGCCGGCCGGAGGAGACGGCCGAGGACCTGCTGGCCTCGGCCTGGCGGATCGAGGTGGCGGGCCGGCTGGTCGAGGCCGAGGCGAGCCTGAAGCCGCTTTACGACCCCCGCTCGCTTCGGGTCGCGGGATAACGGGATGCGGCGGCGGCCGGCCGTCATGTGAAAGATCGCCTCGGGGCGCGCGCCACGCGCCGGACGGTAGCGGTCCCGGCCATTCGGCGTCCAAGAGGGGAACGGGCGGTTCCCCCTCTTCTGGTCCCCGCCTCCGGGCGGGCGTCGCGGCGCCGGTCCGCGGCCGGGATGCCGGGCGGGTCCTTCCTGCGGAGGCGCCCGCCGTGCCCTTTTCCCTGCCCGGCTACGGCCGGAAACCTGCCGCAAAGATACGTTGACCCTGCGAATGGTCCTGTGCGTAAATTTTTCCGACCGGCCGCGCCGGCGCGAAACAGACCCGTCAGCAAGTCAAAGCATGGTTCCCAGTTCCCTTTACCGCCCCGATATCGATGGATTGCGCGCTGTCGCCGTCGGCCTTGTGGTCCTGTTCCACGCCGGGGTTCCCGGGCTTGACGGGGGCTTCGTCGGCGTCGACGTCTTCTTCGTCATCTCGGGCTATCTGATCACCTCGATCCTGCTGCGCGAGGCGCGCGACGGCAGCTATTCCCTGGCCCGCTTCTACGAGCGGCGGATCAGGCGGATCTTTCCGGCGCTGGTCGTCGTCCTTGCCGCGACCACGCTCGCCGGGTTCCAGATCCTCACCCCCGAACAGCTGGCCGCCTATGGCAAGAGCATGATGGCCACCATGCTCTTCGTGGCGAATTTCCATCTGGGCATGACCTCGAACTATTTCGCGCCGGACGCGGAAACCCAGCCGCTGCTGCATACCTGGTCGCTGGCGGTCGAGGAGCAGTTCTACATCGTCTTCCCCCTGGCCCTCATCGCGCTGCTGCGCTGGTATCCGCGCGGCGTGAAACCGGCGCTGTGGCTGGCGGCGCTGCTCAGCTTTGCGGCCTGCGTGGTGCTGACCGGGCTGCGGCCGACCATGGCCTTCTACCTCGCCCCCACCCGCGCCTGGGAACTGCTGGCCGGCAGCCTGCTGGCGATGCACGCGCCGCGCGCCCTGCCGGCGGGGCGGGACTGGATCGCGCCGCTGCTGGGCGCCGCCGGGCTGGGCCTGATCCTGGCGGCGGGGATCGGCATCACCGCCGACACGGCCTTTCCCGGCTGGGCGGCGGCGCTGCCGGTGCTGGGCGCGGCGGCGCTGATCCTGGCGGGTGGGCGGGGCGGCGGGGCGGCGACCCGGCTGCTGTCCACCCCGCCGATGCGCGGCCTGGGGCTGATCTCGTATTCCCTTTACCTGTGGCACTGGCCGGTGATGGTGCTGTTGCGGTTCTGGACCATCGATCCGCCGACACCCCTGCAAAGGACGCTGGCGGTGGCGGCGTCGGTCGCCCTGTCCGTCCTGTCCTGGAAATATGTCGAGCAGCCGTTCCGCCGCCCCCGCCGCGGGCCCGGACGGCTGCGTCACCCGGCGCTCTGGGCCGGGGCGGGCTGCATCCTGGCGGTCTGCGCCCTCTCCGGCCTGATCGTCCAGGGCCGGGGCCTGCCGGGCCGCTTCACCGCCGAGGAGCGGATGCTGCTGGTCGAGGAGGTGAAGGACGGCAGCCTGCCCTGCGACGGCTTCAGGAACTGGCGCGAAATCGCGCATTGCCCGGTCGGCGCGCCGGACGGGCCGGAAAGCTTTCTGGTCTGGGGCGATTCGCACGGGTTTTCGCTGCTGCCGGGGCTGCACGAGGCGATGAGGTCGCTGGACAGGCGGGGGCTGTTCGTCGGCATTCCCGGCTGCGTTTCCCTGCTTGGCCTGACCCGGACCAGCGAGCCCTTTCCCCGGCTGTGCTACCCGCTGGGGGATCACGTGCTGTCGCTGCTGGACGAGCGGCCGGACATCCGCACGGTCTATCTGGTCAGCCGCTGGTCGGTCTATGCGCAGGGCATGCGCTTCAAGCATGCGCCCACCGCCCGCCAGAGCCTGATCGTCGATCCCGAAAGCCCGGGGCCCAGCCTTCCCGAGAACCCGCGCGCCTTTCGCCGGGCGCTTGACCGCACCATCGCGGAATTCCGGCGCCGGGGGCTGGAAATCGTGGTGGTGAACCAGGTGCCGGACGTGGGCTATCACGTCTCGATCGCCACGGTGATGACCGCCCGCACCCACAGAAAGCTGGACCTGCGCACCAGCCGCGAGGAATACCAGGCCTTTCAGCACTCGACCCGGGCGATCTTCGCCCCCTATGCCGCGCGAAAGGACATCGCGCTCTTGCCGCTGGAACAGCTGTTCTGCGAGGGCGCGATGTGCCGGATCACCACCCGGGACGGCCTGCCCGCCTATTGGGACGACAATCACCTGTCCCGGCGCGGCGCGCTGGAGCTGGCCCCGGCCCTGGCCGAATTGCTGCGCCGGGGCCCGACCGACGGGCCGGCAGGCAAGCGGGACTGACGCGGCGCCCTGGCTAGTCCGGCAGCGCCCCGCGCCGCGCAAGGTGGATCAGCGCCCCCGGATCGTCGTCGATCAGCACCAGCAGGGCGCCGTCGGGGGCGACCTCGATGTCGCGGATGCGGCCCAGGCCCGCGGCCAGCCGCTGCTCTCCGGTGACGCGGTCGCCCTCGATCTTCAGCCGCACCACCGCCTCGGCCCGCAAGCCGCCGATCAGCGCGTCGCCCTGCCATTCGGGGAACATCGGCCCATCATAGAACACCATGCCGCTGGGGGCGATCACCGGGTCCCAGTAATAGACCGGCTGCTCCATTCCGTCCTGCGCGGTCAGGCCGGCGCCGATGGGCCCGCCGTCATAGGTCAGCCCATAGCTGATGACGGGCCAGCCGTAATTGCGCCCGGCTTCGGGGCGGTTCAGCTCGTCCCCGCCCATCGGCCCGTGCTCGACCGTCCACAGCCGGCCCTGCGGGTCCAGCGCCGCGGCCTGGATGTTGCGGTGGCCGTAGCTCCAGATCTCGGGCTGGGCCTCGGGCGCCGAGAAGGGATTGCCCGGTGCCGGCTCGCCGGTCGCCGGGTCCAGCCGCAGGACCTTGCCCAGATGGTTCTGCAGGTCCTGCGCCACCGGCTCCTCGGGCGGGATGGCGCGCTCGCCGGTGGTCACGAACAGATAGCCGTCGGCGCCGAAGACCAGGCGCGAGCCGAAATGCAGCGGCGATTCCACCGCGGGCTCTTGGCGAAAGATCACCCGCACGTCTTCCAGCCTGCTGCCGTCCTGCGACAGCCTGCCGGTCGCGACCGCCGTGGCGCTCTGCCGCTCGCCGCGCGGTTCCGAGAAGCTGAGCCAGACCTGCCGCGTGCTGGCGAAATCGGCGGCGACGGCCACGTCCAGCAGGCCGCCCTGGATCTGGGCATCGACCTCGGGCAGGCCCTGGATCGGCGGCGACAGCTGCCCGTCGCGATAAAGCCGCAGGGCCCCTGCCCGTTCCGTCAGCAGCAGCGCGCCATCGGGCAGCAGCGCCATGCCCCAGGGATGGCGCAGATCCTCGACCAGCGTGGTCCGGCTCAGCCGCAGCGCCCCGGCGATGACCGGGGCGCGGGTCTGGCCGTCGAAGGCCGGGCTCTGGTCCGGGGTATTCGGCGGCGTATCGTTGAAATCCGCCCGCGCGGGCAGGCCGGCCGCAAGCGCCAGCAGCGCGGCGGCGGCAAGGGGACGAAGCGGGGTCAGCATGGTTTCCTTTCCTGTCCAGCCCGTCGGGCGCCCTGGCCTTCACGGCGATTTGCGCTTGCTTTTGGCCTGCCGGAAACGGCGCGGCCACGGGCTATTCTGTAGCCGTTCCGGCAAGCCTTCGTCAATGCGGCGGACCCGAAGGAAAACGGCGGGAAAAACCCGCAAAAGTTGTCGAAACAGGCAGGAAATACAAGCCAGAAATTGCTTGTCTTTATGCGGAGATGCGGGCAGGCTTTGCCCTATCTTGTCGAATTGTATCGAGGAATCGGAAAGGCATATCGGCACCGGTCGCCCCGGCATCGCCGGCGCGCAGGGGAACTTGCAATTTTTGCCACACAATAACCTTTGAGAAGGCCAATATCTCAGCGGGTTATCTGGTCAGTTTTTGAATATCTGCTGTGATGAGGCTGCTAAACTCTGGGCGATGTGGACATGTCGGATATCTCTTGGTCGCAAGGCATTATGGTCAGCGTCGTCGTGCCGGTCTATTCCGGCAGCGATTATCTGGAATCCCTGGCCGGCGCGCTAAGCGATCTGCGCCGCGACTGGCAGGAACAGGAAGCGCCGTTCCTGCTGGCCGAGGCGATTTTCGTGGACGACGCGGCCATCGACGATTCCGGCGCCAAGATCGACCGGCTGGCCCTTCAGCACGACTGGATCGTGCCGTTGCACCTGTCGCGCAATTTCGGCCAGCATCCGGCCACCATCGTCGGCATCCTGCACAGTTCCGGCGACTGGGTGGTCACCATGGACGAGGACATGCAGCACCGGCCCGAGGTGATCGCCGCCATGCTGCGCAAGGCCGTGACCGAACATGCCGACATCGTCTATGCCAATCCCGCCTCGGCGGTCCATAACGCGGCGATCCGCGACCTGACCTCGCGCAGCTTCAAGCGGCTGATGCAATGGCTGACCGACAATCCCAGCCTGACCAGTTTCAACAGCTTCCGGCTGATCCGCGGCCCGGTGGCGCGGGCCGCGGCCAGCGTCTGCTCGCACGACACCTATCTGGACATCACGCTGAGCTGGTTCACGCAAAGCATCCGCGCCATCCGGGTCGAAATGAAGGACGAGCGATATATCCGCACCGGACGCAGCGGCTATAGCCTGAAATCGCTTTTCTCCCATGCCTGGAGGATGATCTTTTCCAGCCAGATAAAACTGCTGCGCATCGGCGCGGGGCTGGGATTGCTGGCCATGGCCGTTTCCGTTCTGGCGGCGCTGTATTTCCTGACGGTCAAGCTGTTCTTCCCGGCGGATATTCAGGTGCAGGGCTGGACCTCGCTGTTTCTGGCGATCATGTTTTTCGGCGGGCTTTCCGCCTTCATGCTGGGGATCGTGCTGCAATATCTTTCCTCGCTCGTGCTCAAGGTGCATGGCAAGCCCACCTTCTTCACCATCGACCGCTCCGGCGACGCGGCGGCGGCGCAATGGTTCGACGATGCGCGGGACCCGCGGCCATGAGGATCCTGCAGGTCGAGGGCGCTTCGGTTCTGCTGTTCGGCCTGGGATTGATCGGCAGCGCCGTGGACCGCGCCCTGCGCCTGCGATTCCGGGCGCAGGGATGCGACCGGCCCTATGACTGGCACGATGCGGATCTGCGCCGGGCACAGGCGGCGGCGATCCGGCTGGCGCTGCGGGATGGGGACAGGATCGCGGTGGTCTGGACCAGCGGCCAGAGCGGCTTCGGCTCGACCGAGGCGGACATGGGCCGGGAAACCGCCCTGCTGGCCGAGGTGATCGGCATGGCCGAGACCCTGCGGCGGGGCCGTCAGGTCGATTTCCACATGATCAGCTCGGCCGGCGGGCTGTTCGAAAGCCGGACCCATTGCTCGGCCGAAAGCCGCCCCCGGCCGCTGCGCCCCTATGGCCTGGGCAAGCTGCGGCAAGAGCAGGCGCTGGCCCGGGCCGAGGGGCTGGACCGGCGCTATGTCTATCGGCCGAGCTCGGTCTACGGGGCCACCCGCTCGAAGCGCGTCGGGCTGGTGACGGCACTGGTCACCAATGCGCTGACCGGCCGGACGACGCGCATCTTCGGCAATCCGAACACGCTGCGCGACTACGTCCTGTCCGACGACATCGGCCATTACATCGCCGGCAAGGCCGCAGCCCCCGACGAGCCCCCCGGAGAGCGGACCTTCCTGCTGGCCCGCGGGCGCTCCGCCTCGGTCTTCGAGGTCATCGAACGGGTGCGGGAACGGGTGGAAAGGCCGCTTCTGCTGCAATTCGACCCGCATCCCTCGAATGTCCGGGACATGAGCTTCCTGCCCTCCGCCCTGCCCCGGGACTGGCATGCGACCCCGCTGGTCGCCGGGATTTCCCGGATCGCCACCATGGCCCGCAGCGGCATTGCCTGAAAGGAGCCCCGATGTCCGTGCCTTTCCCCGCATATGCTGCCACGACGGGCGGGCCGGCGCTTTTGCGGCGCGGGCTGGTGCTGCTGTGGCTGGTCTCGGCCCCTGTGCTGTGCCTGCTCTACCTGAAGATCGAGCCCTCGCCGGATCAGGCGCAGTTCGACTACATGGCCTGGATGGCCACGCAGGGCCACCCGTTCTATGCGGGCAGCTTCGACATGAACTGGCCGGGCGGCATGCTGCTGCACCTGGCCGCGGTGCGGCTGTTCGGTCCCGCCCCCTGGGCCTGGCACCTGGCGGATTTCCTGCTGGTGCAGGCGGCGGCCATTGCGGCGGCGCTGTTCCTGAAACGGGCGGGCTTCCGGCTGGCGCCGGCGGTCGCCCTGCTGCTCTATCCGCCGATCTATGTGACGGCCGGGGGCTGGATGGCCGGCCAGCGCGACATCGTGGCGATGGGCCTTTTGGTCATGGCCTGCTGCGCCATGCTCGCGCCCCCGCCGGCCGAGCGGCGCGCCCTGTTCTGCGCCGGCATGCTGGTCGCCTGCGCGGTGCTGATCCGGCCCACCTATCTGTCGGTGCTGGCGGGCCTGCTGATCCTGGAAGGATTGCCGCGCGCCTGGCTAGGCCAGCCCCGCCGCCACGGGCCGGCGGCCCGCATGGCCGCGATCCTGGCCGGTTTCGGGCTGGTGGTGCTTGCGGTGCTGGCCTGGGCGCTGGCTATGGGGAACCTGGACGACTGGTATCAGCAATCGGTGCTGTTCACCGCGCAGGTCTATGTGGCCGAGCCGCCGATGGATATGGTGCAGACCCTGGTCGTGCTGTTCACCCGCTGGTGGCACTGGCTGACGCTGTGCGCCGGGATCGGCCTGCTGCTGTGGGTGCTGCGGGATCGCGGTCTGCGCTATCCGCTCTGGCTGCTGCTGGGCCTTGCGGCGGCGATCCTGCTGTCCTACGCGGCGCAGCGCAAGGGCTTCGGCTATCACATCGCGGGCTTCCTGCCGCTGCTGGTGATGCTCTGCGCGGTGGCGCTGGACCAGACCGCCGAACGCTGGCGCGCGGCGGCGGATCCCCTGCGGCAAAGGGCCTTCGGCGCCGCGCTGCTGGCGATGGCCGCCCTGGCGGTCGCCGGCACCGGCGCCAAGCTGGCCAGCGATGCCTGGCTGCTGAAGGATGTCGGGGCCAACGGCATCGTGCCGGTGACGGGGAATTACGACATCCCCGCCGACGATCAGGCCCGGCTGGTCGAGATGATCCGCAGCCAGACCGGCCCCGAGGAGCGGATGGTGCTGTATGGCACCGCCTACCAGATCCCCTATCTGGCGCAGCGCCTGCCCGCCTATCGCTTCATCACCCCGGCGATCGAGCTGATGGCGCCGGATTTCGTGCTTTACGATGCCTGGCTGGAGGAGGTCCGGACCGGCCTCGACCGGCACCGGCCGCGCTTCGTCCTGATCGTCGGGGCGCCCTTCCAGCAGAGCCCGGCCGGACTGCGGCCCCGCGAGGCGGGCCAGCCGGTGCTGGCCACCCTCCTGTCCCATATGGGCGACGATTACGCGGTGGCCATGCAGGGCGAATTCGGCACGCTGTTCAGGAGAGCGGCGGATTGAGCCGGGGCCGGACCGATCTGCGGCAGGTCCTGCGCTTCGTGCTGGTCGGGGCCTCCTCGACCGGGCTCTACTTCCTGCTGCTCTGGCTGTTCCGGGACCAGGTGGAAAGCATCATCCTGCTGACCTCGTTCTGCTATGCGGTCAGCATGGTCTACAATTACGCGCTGCAAAGCTGGCTGACCTTCCGGGCCGGGCCGCCGAACCTGCGCAGCATGCTGCGCTTCCTGGCGATGCACCTGACCGCGATGGCGCTGAACTCGCTCATGATGGCGGCGCTGGTCGACGGGCTGGGGGCGCCGTTGTTTCCGGCGCAGATCCTGGTGACGGCGATCATCTCGGCGATGATCTTCCTGGTCTCCAAGCACTGGGTCTATCGCCGGGCCGGCTAGGGGATGGCGGCCCGGCGGCCCCTTCAGTTCAGCATCACCATGGCCAGGAACGGCCCGGTCTCGAACAGCATGTCCGAGAAGCGCCGGAAATTCTCGGGGCTGACCGGCGGCGCCTCCGAGAAATAGTCGGCCAGCGCCCAGCCCTGGATCACCCCGTCGACCGGCAGCGGCGCCGGGTTGTCCAGCCAGGCGGCCAGATCGATGCCCAGCGGCCCGCGCCAGAACGGGACGGTCCTGTCGCCCGCCAGCAGCGCCTCGCCATCGGCCAGAACCGCCTGCCAGGCGATGCCGGTGCCGGGCGGAAAGGCGATGCCGGTGGCCGAGACCTGCCGGTCGTTCGGAATCCATTCGCCGGCATTGTCGGTTTCCTGCCCGACCAGCGTCCAGAAGCGCCGGTTCTCGGCGATGGTCTGCCGCCAATGCGCGCGGGCGGCGCGGGTGCGCCCGGCGTCGGGCTGATGGCGAAGCATGTCGATGGCGATGGCCAGCGGGTCGATGGCATCGTCCATCATCGGCGGCAGCACGCCTTCGCCGCCCGCGCGGCGGCTTTCGTCGATCCGCGCCCGCGTGGCAAAGACCTTTTGCAGGCTGGGCGTCGGGTCGAAGGCCAGCAGCAGCTCGGCCCCGCCCGAGACCAGATGCGTATAGGCCGCAAGCCAGGCGGCATCGGCGCGGTCGAAGCGGATCACCGGCAGCGCGGGCGGCACCGGCTTGCCCGTGTCGGGATCCGGGGCGGAGCTGCCGGACCAGACGACGCCCTCCAGCAGCTCGGCCGCCCCCTCGCCCGGCGCGCGCCGGCCGTCCCCGTCGAGGTCGAACCACAGATCGCCCAGCGAGATCGCCAGCCCGAAATCCTCGCCCCCGGCCAATCCCTCCAGCGCGGCGCGGCTGCGCGCCATGGCGGCCAGCGTGGCTTCGGTCTGCTCGGCCAGCGCCTCGGGCGGCATCGGCTGCGGCGTGACGGTCTGCGGCAATTCGGTGGAAAAGCCGAAGAGCGCGGCGCCGAAAGGGGTGATCCCATGGCGCACCCGCCAGCGCCAGGCAGACTCGACCGCGCCGAGGAACTCCAGCCCGGCGATGGCGAAACGCTCTTCGGGGGTTGGCGCGGGCAGCGCCTGCAACCGCGCCAGCACAGGCGCGATACCCTTTTCCGCGATGTCCCGCGACAGGGCCGAGGGCTTGACGGGTTGCGGCTGGGCCTGCTGCGGCTGGGCCTGCGCCGGCAGCGCGGTCAGGGCCAGGATCAGCGGAAAGGCCAGCCCTCTCATGGCCGGCCCCCGGACAGGCGGCGCGCCAGATCCTGCCGGGTCCAGTCCGCCAGCGCCAGATCCGCGGCCTGGTCGCGCGCCTCGATCCAGGCCGGATCGGCGCCGAAACGTGCGTCGAGCCGCGCCATCAGCGCCCGCGCCGGACCGTCGCCCGCCGCCGCGGCCGAGGCGGCAAGCCGCCAGGCCAGCGCATAGCTGCGCGGCACGCCATCGCCCTGCTCATGCGCCAGCGCCGCATCGCGCAGCGCCACGGCCGAGGCGAAAGCGTCGCCGGGCGGCTCGGTCCCGGCGGGGTCCTGCGCCGCCAGCAGATCCGCCGTTGCCAGCAGCGCCTCGATCCGGTCCAGCGCCGCCGCCGCGCCTTCCGCCCCCTGCGCCGCGGCCCGGAGCGCATGGCCATAGGCGGCGGCCGGATCGCCCTCTGCCGTCAGCCGCGCCAGCGTCAGCGCCACCTCGGCATCTTCCTGCAGCGGCGTCAGCAGCGTGATGGCGCGGCGGGCGTTCTGCGGCACCCCGCGCCCCTCGGCCAGCGCCAGACCCAGCGCGCGGTCGTCCTGCCCCGCCTGGGGATCGGCGATCAGCGCCACGGGGGGCGTGGGCGGCGCGTTGGAAAAGCGCGGCCGGAACAGCGCCGCCGCGTCCTCGGGACCGGTCCAAAGCGTGCTGTCAAAGGCCACGGGCTCGGCCGGGCGCAGCTCGGCCGTGACGCGGCCCGGCTCGGCCAGGAAGGCCCGCAAGGCACGGACCAGCCCCTGCTGCGTCTCGTGCAGGGCGCTGCCCGGCTCGGCGGTCAGCAGCGCCTGCAGCGCCTCGGGGCTGCTTGCCTCGGGCGGCAGCAGCGGCTTCAGCCGTTCCCAGACCCCGAGGTTCTCGGCCGACAGATGTGCCGCCCGCAGCGTGCCGCGCAGACCGATCCGCGGCGCCTCGTCCGCGGGCAAGTCGTCGGGCGCCGCCTCAGCGTCCGGAGGGGTGCCGCCCGCGCCCCTTTCCGCCAGTTTCGCGAAGAAATCCGGTGAAAACAAGGAAATATAGTCGAAATCTGCACTGCTTTCGAGCCGGGCGATGCCGGGGCTGATCGCCTCGATATCGGCCAGCAGCGCGCCGCTGCCCGCCGACTGGTGCAGATCGACCGACAGGGTGGACAGGGGGATGCTGTCGCCGCCCGTCACCACGCCGATCATCACCGCATTCGGGCCGAAGCAATTGTTGGCGATGCGCAGGTCAGAGGCGTCGAAGCGCAACCGCGACGTCTCCTCGGTCCAGAGGCTGAGCCCCGAGACCTGCAGCCGGCCCAGCGAAATGCGGCAGTTCTCGTGCCTGCCCAGCCCGGCGACCTGCAGGTCGCGCAGCACAAGCCCGCCGCGCGCCGCGTCGATCTCCAGCCCGCCATAGCGGATATCGGCCAGCATCCTGCCATAGGACAGCGCGCCGCGCACCAGCCCCGCGGCGATATTGGCCGGCGAGAAGATGCTGCCGGGCGCGGGCTCGGCGATGGCGCCGGCGGCCAGCAGCGAGATCGCGGTGCCGGCGGCAAGGCAGCGGGCGAAGGGGCTCATCGGCTTTCTCCTCTTGCAGCTTCGGCCAAAGGGGAAAGCATCGGCGCGGAAGTTGCAAGCCCGCGCGGCACGTCGCATCCGAGCTTGCCGGGGACCGCGCTCGGCCGCCATGCGGACCGGCCTTTGGCCGACCCGCCGCAAGGCGGTGGATCGGCGGGCCGCGGAACGCGCGCGTTCAGCCGGCGGCGCCGGGGCGGCGCCAGCGCCGGCCCTGCTGCAGCGCGCCCCTTGACAGCCGGTCCATGAGCAGCGCCACCGCGACGATGGCGAGGCCGGCGCGCAGGCCGAGGCCCATCTCCATCCGCGTCAGGCCGCGCGTCACCTCGGCGCCCAGGCCGCCGGCGCCGACCAGGCCCGCCAGCACCACCATGGCCAGCGACAGCAGGATGCACTGGTTCAGCCCGACCAGCAGCGTGGGCGTCGCGGCCGGGAACTCGATCTTCCACAGGATGGTGCCGGGCTTCGCGCCGATGGCCTCGCCCAGTTCCTTCAGGTCCTTGGGCACGCCGCGAAAGGCCAGCGTCGTCAGCCGCAGCATCGGCGGGATGCCGTAGACGATGGTGGCGATGATCGCCGGCACCCGGCCCAGGCTGAAGATCATCACCGCCGGGATCAGATAGACCCAGGGCGGCACGGTCTGCATGATGTCCAGCACCGGGCGCAGCGCCGCCTCGATGGCGGGGCGGCGCGCGGCCAGGATGCCCAGCGGAAAGGCGATGGCGACCGAGATCGCCACCGCGACCGCCACCAGCGCGATGGTCTGCATCGAGCCGGTCCACAGCCCGGTCAGCCAGCAAAAGCCCAGGCAGCAGCCGGCCAGGATCGCGGCGCGCAGGTTGATGGCCAGGAAGGCCGCCACCGCGACCACCGCGATCAGCGCCCAGGGCGGCAAGGCCAGCAGCGCGCCCTCGAAGGCGCCCAGCACCGCTTCGATCACGCGGGTAACCAGGGCGAAGAACGGGTGGAAATTGGCGTTCAGCCAGTCGATGGCGGGCGCGAGGAAGGCGCCGGGGGAAAATGCGGTCGGCAGGGTCATTTCCGCGCTCCTTTGCGGGGCCGGGCGGCGCCCTGGGTCAGGCGGTCCAGCATCATGGTCAGGATGACGATGGCGATCGAGGCGTCGATCGAGGTGGCGATGTCCAGCGTGCGGATGGCGCCGTAGATCGTTTCGCCCAGCCCGCCCGAGCCGACGATGCCGGCGATCACCACCATGCCGAAGGCCATCATCAGGCTCTGGTTGATGCCGGCCATGATCGAGGGCACGGCGAAGGGCAGCCGGATCTTGAAGAACATCTGCGCCGGCGTCACGCCGGTGGCGCGGCCCAGCTCGATGAATTCGTGCGGCGTCTGGCGGATGCCGAGGCTGGTCAGGCGGATCGCCGGCGGCATCGCCACGATCACCGTCGCGACCAGCGCCGTCGCCGGCCCGTAGCCCAGAAGCGCGATGGAGGGCAGCAGGTAGATATAGGGCGGCAGGGTCTGGATCAGGTCCAGCACCGGGGTCAGCGCCCGGTCGAGCCGCTGCATCAGCCCGGCCAGCACCCCCAAGGGCAGGCTGACCGCCAGCGCGATGATGCTGGCGGCGATGACCAGCGCCAGCGTGCTCATCGTCTCGGGCCACAGCCCCATGGCGGCGCAGGCCAGCAGCGCCACGGCGATGCCCAGACCGAAGCCCCGGCCGACGACCCGCCAGCCGAGGAGCCCCGCGGCCAGCGCCACGACGTAGAAGGGCGGCAGCTCCAGCAGCCACAGCGCGCCGTCGTAAAGCCCCTCGAGCACCACGCGGAAGAAGTCGAAGAGGAAGGCGGCGTGATCGCCAAGCCAGAACAGCGCGTTGTCGACCATCTCGTCGAAACGGGCGATGAGGGCGGAGATCTCCATCGGCCCGCCCCTCAGGCCGCCGCGGCGGGGGTGGCGTCGGCATCGCCGCGCACGCCCAGCAGCAGGTTGCGGATGGTGACGATGCCGACCAGCTTGCCGGCGTCCTCGACGGCGATGGCATCGCTGCCGGTCTCGGTGATCTGGCCGATCAGCGCGTCGATATCGGCCTCGGGCGAGCAGCGCGGCAGGCCGTCGACACTGCCCTGCCATTGCTCGGGCGGGATCATCACCGAATGCGCCGTGATCAGGTGCAGCCGCGAGATGCCGGCGACGAAATCCGCGACATACTGGTCGGCGGGGTTCATCACGATCTCCTCGGCGGTGCCGGTCTGGATGATGACGCCGTCCTTCATGATGGCGATGCGGTCGCCGATGCGGATCGCCTCGTCGAGGTCGTGGGTGATGAAGACGGCGGACTTGCCGAGATCCTTGGTCAGCTGGCGGAACTCGTCCTGCAATTGCCGGCGGATCAGCGGGTCGAGCGCGGAAAACGGCTCGTCCATCAGGATGATCTCGGGGTCCGAGGTCAGCGCGCGCGCCAGGCCGACGCGCTGCTGCATGCCGCCCGACAGTTCCGACGGATAGCGCGCGGTCCAGTCCGACAGGCCGACCTTGGCCAGCGCGGCTTCGGCGGCACGGTTGCGTTCGTCGCGGGGCACGCCCTGCACCTCCAGCCCGAAGGCGGCGTTCTCCAGCACGGTGCGCTGCGGCAGCAGGGCGACGGACTGGAACACCATGCCGATATGGCGGGCGCGGGTCTCGCGCAGGGTGGCGGCGTCCATGGCAGCGACGTCGCGGCCCTTGACCTTGACCTGGCCCAGGCTCGGCTCGATCAGCCGGTTCAAGAGCCGGATCAGCGTCGACTTGCCCGAGCCGGACAGGCCCATGATGCAGAAGATCTCGCCGCGCCGCACCTGCAGCGTGGCGTCCGAAACGCCCACCACGCAGTTGTATTCCTGCAGGATCTCTGTCTTGGTCAGGCCGCGTTCGGTGATCGCGCGGATCGCCTCGGCATTGCGGTCCCCGAAGACCTTCCACACCGACCGGCAGTCGATCAGAACGTCGCTGGTGTCTGCTTGCGTCATTTCCATTTCCCTGTGCGCCTTCTCTCGTGCCATGCGGACGGCCCGCGGCCGGGCCGCCCGTGCGGTGGGCTCAGTAGGACTTGATGGTTTCCCAGCGGCTCAGCCGGTCGCCATGCTCGCTGATCCAGCCGGCGATCGCCTCGTCCATGCTCTGGCCGTCGTTCACGGCGGCGTTGATCTGGGCGATTTCCTCGATCGGCACATAGACGCTGGCGATGACCTCGCGCGCCTCGGGATTGGCTTCGGCAAAGCCCTTCTGCGCGATCCAGTAATAGGTTTGCGGCGGCGCGAAGATGCCCTTCGGATCGGCCAGGAACTTGGTGTCGAACTTCAGCGCCATCCAGGTCGGCTCCCACAGGGTGACGGCGATCCAGTCCTGGCGGTCCACGGCGGATTTCAGCGCCGCGGTCATGCCGGCGGTCGAGCCCTCGACCAGCTGCAGCTTCAGGTCATAGGCCGAAACCGCGTCGGCCGTCTCGCGCATCAGGCCGGCGCCCGGCTCGATGCCGATGATCTTGCCGCCGAACTTGTCGGCATTCTCGTTCAGCTCCTCGACCGAGTCGACGGGCACGTATTTCGGCACTGCCATACCCTGATACAGCCCGTGCGAGACCGGCGACAGCTTTTCCAGCCGGTTCAGGTTGCGCTTCCAGTAGTCATGGGCGACGTAATCGACCTGCGAGGTCAGGATCTGCACGTCGCCCTTGGCCAGCGCCGCATAGGCGATGCCCCATTCCGAGAATTCGGTCAGCTCGACGGTGAAGCCCTTGTCCTCCAGCACCTTCTTGGTGATGCCCGAGATCGGGGCCAGGTCCTCCCAGGCCATGGTGCCCATCTTGATCACCTTGTCCTGCGCCAGCACCGGCGAGGCAAGCCCCAGCGCCACGGCACCGGCAAGGACGGCTTTGAAAATTCTGCGCATCTATTCCTCCACTGATCGGGTTGGTTCGCCGGCCCTGCCATCGGACAGGGGCCGTCATTCGCCGCGCAGCCTGTCGCGGCGGGACTTGCCGGATCTCTCCGTTACCGGGCCGGGCGGCGTTTGCCGGGGATCGTCGGCCGTTTCCTCCTGGGCGTCCTCCACGCCCGGAATGGGGGGATTTATCCCCCAGGGCCGCTGCGCAGGCAAACGAGATTTTCCTGCAGTGGGGCATTAGAAAATCTCCGGCAGGCGCCGGAACGCATCAGCCGGGCTGCGGGCCGGCCGGCGTCGCCGAAGACCGCCGCCGTCAGCCCTGCGCCTGCGCCCGCGTCGCCGCCAGCAGATGCTCGACAAAGGCCGCGACACCCGGGACGCTTCAGGGATTTCTTCTTGCAGTTCAGGAAATTGCCGCGCCCGGCGGTGATCGGCGCGGGATGGGCGAAGACCATCCGCCCCTCGGCGATCGGCGCGCGGACCATATGGTGCCAGCCCAGCATCACCCCCTCGCCCCGCAGGCGCGGCGGTTCATCAGCAGGCTGACCTTGTTCGTGGACAGGCTCGACGGCGCCTTGGCCCATTCGGCGCCCTGCGCGCGGAACCATTCCGCCCAGCCCAGCGGCTGCCAGCCGATGGCGTCCGCGCTCCAATGCCGGTCGTGCAGGTGCAGAAGGTTCACCCCGGTTGAATGCGTCGGCGGTGTCGAAGGGGCCGTGCTCGGCCAGGAAACCGGGCGAGCAGACCGGCTGCGCGATCTCCTGGAACAGGAAATGCAGCTCCTCGCCGACCTCGCAGCGTTCGTTGCCGCAGAGGATGGCGATGTCCACCTCGGAATAGTTGCGCAGCGTGTCGTCGGCATCCGAGGCCAGCACCACGAAGCCGATATCCGGATGCTGGCTGCGGAAGCTGTCGATCAGCGGCTGCAGCCAGAACAGCGACATGCCGTCGGTGGCCGAGACGGTCACGGTCTGCGGCCCCTCGTCCCCCGCCAGAACCGCGACCGCGGCGCTGATCGTGTCCAGCCCCGCCGTCACGGCATGGAACAGGCCCGCGCCTTCGGGGTCAGTTCCAGCGCGTTGTGCTTGCGGATGACAGCGGCACCTCCAGCGCGCGCTCCAGCAGGCGGATCTGCTGGCTGACCGCGCCCTGGGTCACGTTCAGTTCCTTCGCCGCCAGGGTGAAGCTCAGATGCTTGGCCGCGACCTCGAAAGTGGCAAAGGCCCCCAGCGAGGGCAGGTAACGGCGCTTGATCGGCGGCATGGCGGCGATGCTTCCCCTTGGACAGGGCATCATTCTAGCCGCGATTGCCACTCTTTCCAGCGCATATAGGCATTGGCGCCGATGGTGTCGAAAGGATGCGGCGGCAGGCGGCCCGGCTCGGCCTCGGCGGTGAAGAACTCGGTGATCATGCTCGACCGCCCGCACAGCATCTCGGCCGCGCCGATGCCGGTCAGGGTGCTGCGGGTGGTGCCCAGCCCGTTGTCCACGCAGGCCGCGAACAGGCCCGGCTCCAGCTCGCGCATGACCGAAACGCCGTTCTTCGACAGGCACAGATGCCCCGACCAGCAATATTCGAAGCGCAGCCCCTTCAGCATCGGGAAAGCGGGGCCCCAGCGTCGAATTTCCCGCCGCATCTGCCGGACCAGCCGGTCGAAGGTCGCGGGCGCTGGGTGCGCACTGCGGCCGGTAATATCCGCCCTGCGGATGACGATGCGGTTGCCGCCCTGCGCCGGGCCCGATCCGGTCGCACCGTGGTGCCCATCGGGCCGAGGGGGTGCGCCCCAGCATTCCTGGCCGCCAAGCCGCGCTGGATATCGCCTCGGGCGACAGCTCCTCGGTCATGCAGGCGTTCAGCATGATGTGCATCAGCCGGCCGCGTTGAAGCCGAAGCTTTCCCAGATGGGCCGTTATTCGGCCATGTAGACCCGTTGCGCCCGGACCTCGCCCTGCGCCGTCGCCAGCCGCCAGCCCTGCGGCGCGGTCTCGATGGTCAGCACCGGCGCGTTTTCATGGATGCGCACGCCGCCGCGCTCCAGCCCGGCGGCAAGGCCCTGCACATAGCCCGCCGGCTGGATCATCGCCGTGCCGGGGGTATAGAGCCCGCCCTTGTAATAGCCGGTGCCGGTGATTTCGCGCATGGCGCGGGCGTCCAGCATCTCATGCGCCTCGCCCAGGTCGCGCAGGTGCCTGGCATAGCTTTCGTTCGCGGCCAGCCCGGCGGCCGAGGCGGCGGCATTGATCTTGCCGCTGCGCTGGAACCAGCCCTCGGGGATGGCGTATTCCGCCACCGCCTGCGCCGCGAAATCGATGGCATGGCGGTTCAGCCGCGTCAGCTGCCGGTCGTGGCTGTCGCCCGAGCCGGCATAATCCGACGAGGTCAGCTCATGCGGCAGGTCGATCATGAAGCCGGAATTGCGCCCGGTGCCGCCTTCGGAAATCCGCGCGGCGTCCAGGATCAGGACATCCAGGCCGGGGTCGATCTGGTGCAGGCGCCGGGCGGCCGAGAGCCCGGCGAAGCCGCCGCCGACGATGGCGACGTCGCAGCCCGTGCTGCCTTCCAGCCGCGCGCGGGGCGCGACCGGGGGCAGGATGACGCTCCACCCGGCCGGGCCGTTGAAGACCGGGGTGCGGACGGCCTGATGCCGGGCCATGTCAGTCGAGCGCCGTATCAGCGTTGTCGGTCAGGTCCAGCCAGATGGTCTTGAGCTGGGTATACTGGTCATGGGCGTGGACGCTGTTGTCGCGCCCGCCGAAGCCCGATTGCTTGTAGCCGCCGAAGGGGGTGGTCACGTCGCCCTCGCCGAAGCTGTTCACCGTCACCGTGCCGGCCCGCAGCATCCGCGCGCCGCGCAAGGCCCGCTTGCCGTTGGCCGAGAAGATCGAGGCGGCGAGCCCGTATTCGGTGTCGTTGGCCACCGCGATGGCTTCCT